>CAZDSU010000148.1:0-1725 GCA_964508135.1 uncultured Saprospiraceae bacterium | reverse complement strand
GCAGCCGGATTCGTGGCATCGCAGATGAGCAGGTAGCCGCCAATGCCTTTGACAGCGATTATTTTGCCTCCGGCTAATGCATTGATTGTCAGTGTGATGCAGTCTTGAGTGGTTAAGTTAGGAGGCAACTTCAAGTTGCCTCCTAACTTGGACTGCCAGCCCAACTCCACCGCACAATCAGGGCAAGAATTGGTCTGTGAAAAATGCCGCCTCGTGAGTGGGCTATCGTACTCCGATTGGCAAGTTTTGCACATGCGGAAATGCGCCATCGTCGTTCGCTCCCGGTCGTAGGGTAGGGCGTTTAGGATAGAATATCGTGGGCCGCAGTTGATGCAGGTCGTGAACGGGTAGCCAAACCGTCGGTTGGTGGGGTCGTGGATTTCCCGCCGACAATCGTCGCAGAGGCCGAGGTCGGGGGTGAGCAGCAGGTTGGCGCTGCCCGTTTTTTGGCTATCAATAATTTGAAAATCAGTGAATTGAGCGGTTTTGACGGGTTGCATCGAGTGCTTCAAAACCCTGGCCCGTACTGGACTTTCAGCGACAAGTTTTTGGTAAAAAAAATGAGCGAGACCTTCTTCTGCGTTGAAAAAAACATGCACTCCATCCATCCCGTTGCTCACCGTGCCAGCTATGCCGAGCGACTTCGCCAGTCGGTACACGAAAGGGCGAAATCCAACGCCTTGGACTTGGCCTTCAATATGGATGTGAAAGGTGTGCATTTTGCTTTTTAAAAAAGACTCGGTTAGAGGGCGAGTCTTGTATTTCTTTGCTTTTTCAGCCAGGCGTACCACTTGTCCATGCCTGCCCCCGTCGTCGCCGAAAGCTCAATGAACTCCGTGATATGGCTCACCCGTTTGGCATATTCCTTCACTTTTTCCACGCTGAAATTCACGTAGGGCAGCAGGTCAATTTTGTTGATGATGCAAAGCTGTGAGGAGTGGAACATGTCAGGGTACTTCAGCGGCTTGTCGTCGCCCTCGGTCACGCTGATGATGACCACTCGTGCGCCCTCGCCGAGGTCGAACATGGCGGGGCAAACGAGGTTGCCCACGTTTTCGATGAAAAGCAGCGAGCCGTCTGTGGGTTTTAGTTGCCGCATCGCCTCATTGACCATGTCGGCTTCGAGGTGGCAGCCCTTGCCGGTGTTGATTTGAACGACCTCAGCGCCCGTGGCGGCGATTCGGTCGGCGTCGTTGCTGGTCTGCTGGTCACCTTCAATGACGAAGCAGGGGATTTCACCTTTCAGGTCGTGGAGGGTGCGCTCCAGCAGCGCCGTTTTGCCGCTGCCCGGCGAGCTGACGAGGTTCACGGCGAGGATGTTTTTCGCCTCAAAAAATCCCCGGTTGCGCTCGGCCAGCAGGTTGTTTTTGCCCAAGATGTCCTGCTCGATTTGGAGCACCGTCTTGCCCGGTGCCTGCTTCATCGCAGGCGCATGAACATGGTGATGGTCATGGTCGTGGTGACCTAAAGGTGACACCGCTTGGAGAGGTGTCACCTTTCCAAAATTAACCTTTTTCAGGTCTATTTTCCTGATGGTTACTGCACCGTCGGGTTGGCCGCAGCCGCAAATTCCGCACATAAGAGATTGAAATTGGAAATTAGGAAATTGAGAAATTAGGAGGCGGTGTTTCAATTTCTTAATTTCTCAATTTCCTATTTCAAGTTAAGGTCAACGCCTTGACGCTCAGTTCTTTACCTTTTAATATTTCGCTAAAATACGAGCCG
>CAZDSU010000147.1:0-2342 GCA_964508135.1 uncultured Saprospiraceae bacterium | reverse complement strand
TAAAATCCCAGAGCTTTCGTACCGCATCGCTGCCTGATATGTTACTTTATTTTAAAACCGTTCCTAAGAAGAACTGAACGAAGCAACAATGACGTTTCCTTTGTAGTTTTGTTCAGGTAAAATTTAGTACCCGAAATCCTCGGCTCAATTACAAATCATGGATACCATCGTCATAAAGCTCAACCAACCTGAAAAAGCGAAGCTTCTCATGGAAATCTTGAAATCGCTTGATTTCATCTCCAATGTTGAATTCTTCGACAAATTACGTGAAAGCCAAAAAGCTGTTCGATGAGGTGAACCGCATAGCCGCCACAACGTCTTTGGTTCAACTGACAGAAGCGGAAATCAACCAAGAAATCAGCGATTACAGGCATGGAAAATAGCTGCCCCACCAAATGACAAAATATTTCCATGCACCATGCGAAAATTCCAAAACTGCTTTTTACCTTGTCGCCGCTATTAAGTTGGCGTAAGTAAATCTGTTGTAACTTGCTGATAATGAGCTAAATGTTTCCAATACACCGTGCAAAAGGTCTATTTTTCATGGAAGAAAAACAAGGCATTTTCTTGTAAGAAAAAATGCCTGGTCCCTGAATCTTATTTTGAAAGTTTGAGACATCAACAAGCACAAGGGTTTTCAAAAGTCATGGCCAAAAACATTGGCGAACCAAGTGGATTTTTGAGGTTCAAGCAAGGAGGGGTTTTGCAAGCAAGTTATTGAACAAGATGTTGATTCTCAATAAGTTACAACAACTTTACTCACGCCAAATTAAGGCATTGCCTTACTCACACACGACGGCCTGACTTGGAAGGGCTGTTTTTACAACTTACTACGGAGAGAACCACAAAAAACAACGGCTTCGTGCTTTGCCGGACGGTGGCTTTTGGGCTGCTGGGCGGTAAGATGCTGATTGTCTGCGGTGATCAGCTGCAAATTTGCCACAACTAGTTTTTCAAAAATTGTAACTTCAAAAATTAGAGTTTCTTATGGAAAAAATATTTAACGATAGTTATTTTATTGGTCAAATTTTCAATGACTATATTAATATTGACAGTGAAGATTTTATACAGAAATATACTCGCATTTCCTCAAAAATTAAAAATGAAGTAACACCGGATGGAATTCCCGCTCTCCAGTTTATCTTCAAGAAAAGTATTTTTGGAGCAACTGAATTTTTAACAGTTTTAAGAGTAAATTTTGACGTGTGCCTTGCATATACTAATGCAAAAAAAACTTTTGATTTTGCAGATTTTCATAACTCAGTTGAATTTCATGAAAAGTTTGTAGAGGTGACAAAAGGAGATGATGCATATGAAGAAGGAGAAAATAAATACAGATACGTTGGAGAAGGGTTACCATTTTATGCAACAATGTTTATAGAATTCACAAGACCTGGAGGTTATGCATACGAAGCAAGTATTACTCTAAAGGATTGGTCACTTTCTATGTGATGGAAATGTTACCCCGCTGGTGCACTACCTTCCCATCAAAAAACGTCACTGCTCGTCAAGAGCTTTGCTCGTTGACGGGCTTTGGTGGCGGCCTCTGGCCGCCGTGCGTAGACCAAGTATGATAGACCACAGCGGCCAGAGGCCGCCACCAAAGCCCGTATGCAAGCACAGCTTGCAACGAGCAGCACCATTTTATATTTATAGTCCCTGCCTTAGTAGTTTGTCAAATTAATACTGTCGGGTACAACTTTTTTAGTTTAATCCTCGCATCTTTTGTTGTGAACTGCCAGATGACGCCCTTTTGGGCGGTGTTTCGGGACTTTGCCCATGCCTTGACCACCTTTTCCAGTTCCTCCCTGCTCTCGACCCTCCCGTTCATCGCTTGCCTCGACAGGACGCTCAATTCCGACTCGGCAACGTTCAGCCACGAACCGTGCTTTGGGGTATAGACAAAAGTCACCTTTTTGATGATTGCCCTTGCCCGCTCCGGCCCGAAAACCTTGTAAAGGTTCGACTTTTTATGGGTCGAGAGGTTGTCTTCTATCAAGGTGACCCGCCCGGCACCCGGGTACATCTCCTCTGCGATGTACGCCACTATGCGTGCCCAAGTGACGCCTGTGTGGTCTTCCTCGACGAACACTTCCCTGCGCTTGCCCAGGGGCTCCACTACCATGAACACTTCCGCTGCCCCTTCCCGCTTGTACTCACAGTCCTCGTGCATGACCCCCTTGCTGTCCATGAAGGGCTTGCGGACCTCGCTGACCAATTGCTTTGGCGACTCGTCAAGGCAGACGACCGGGTGCGTTTCGTCGTATGGGCGCTGGTACACTTCCAGCAGGGCGCAGCAGCGATTTGTCCCCCTATAAATGAGATAGAAAAATGGCGGGAAT
>CAZDSU010000146.1:0-2413 GCA_964508135.1 uncultured Saprospiraceae bacterium | reverse complement strand
AAGAACTTCTGTTGTGGAGACCTCAAATCACTCCATGATTTATACGTGCAGTATCCAATAACTCAATACCCCAATATCCCACTTTGCTCACCTGTTCGACCCACCCGTCACCCGCTTGTGGTTCCCGATGATTTCAGGCAATTGCTTCACGCCCACCCGGTTGGCAATGATTTTCTTGTTCTTGTCCAACAGGTACAATTTCGGCAGCGAGGTGCCGTAGAATTGTTGGAGCGCCCGTGCCCGGGAGTAGGGGTCGGCGGTGATGATCCACGGCATTTTCTTCTCGTGGATGTTCTTCACGGCGTCCTCCAATTCTGTGTGGTTGGCTGAGGAGATGGAGAAAATCTCCACGCCCTTGTTTTTCCATTCTTCGTAAAATGGGGTCAGTTCCTCGGTCATGTGCTTGCAGTGGCCGCAGTTGGGCTTCCAAAGGAAAATGACGGTGTACTCGGCCTTCACGTCGTAGGGGCTGATCAGTTCGTTGGTAAACTTGTCTTCCACGGGGTCGTAGCGTTGCACCTTCACGTCGGGTGCTTGGTTGCCGATGAGCACGTTCTTGTTCATGTAGGCGTCGTCGGTGATTTTCTTGAGGTTTTCCGGTGACACCCAATCGGCGATGCCCGACTTGTAGTACTTGTCCGACAGCCGGATGAACACGGCATCGAGACCCATGATTTCGGGGGTGTAGTATTTGTTGAGGAGGTAGGGCAGCAGGTACTTGAACACGTCTAGGTTTGCCCTCGACTTCTCCACCAGCCACTCAGCCGATGCGCCCACGCTGTCCGGCGACTGGAGGGTCATTTTGTCCAGGTAGCGGTCGGTCTTTTCCTTGAGGTAGGGCGTGTTCACGAAGATTTCATCCGAAAAATCGAACCCGTCCCAAAAGTGCGAGCGGTAGTAGCGGAACTGAAAAGTACTGTCAATGCTGCCATCTGCCTTCTTCGGCGGCTCCGGGATTTCGGGGTCTTGGAAGGCGCCAATCAGCTTGGCGGTGTAGGTGCCGGGATGGTCTTTCCGGTATTTGTTCTGGCGATCCCGCACCGTTTTTGAGATGTCTTCGAGCTGTTTTTGGAGCTTGGCCTTGTTCTTTTCGTCTGTTTCTGTGGTTATGGCCTCTTGCAGCTTTTTCGATTCGGCCACTTGGTCGGACATGAATTTTTGGTATTCGAGTAGGAGTTGGTTATCCTTCGAGCCTTTGATTTTTAGGTTTTGATAAAAATCCGGTGCCTTTGTCGTGACCGAAAACTGTTGCTCCGATTTCGTCACCACGAACTCGAAGAACTTGTTGTCCGGCGGCATCAGGATGAGGTAAATGCCCGGCGGCAACGCCTCTGGCCCCTCGAAAATGTACTTCCCGTTGGTGAGCGCCACGGTGTCCTTGCTGTAAACCTTTTCCGCCCGGCGGTAGCCGAGATAGACCTTTCCGCCTGTGTAGTCGTCAATGGTCACGTCAATTTTGTGGCCTGCTTGCCCCTGTGCGGGCGCCGTACCCGGTAGGCTGAACAACAGTATTTGGAACAAAGAAAAAATGAAAACGGAAAGCTTCATGTTTTGGGAGAATTTTGAATTGAAAAGGCAAATTTAGCGGGTTTAGAGGTTTCCGGCACGGGTGGGGTAGGGGATTAGGAATTTGTTTGAAAAATTACCTGCCTCGGTAGCTGGAGAAGGGCTTTGCAAAAAAGTCTTTGCTCTCATAGCTGGGCTGAAGGCCCACGCAAATATTTTAACCTTCCAACGAACACGGTTGAGTACGGTTGGGATGGCCAAGCACCGGGAAAAAGAGATGCAGTCCGCTGTCTTCGCCTGGATGGCAGCGGTTGAATTTATTGATGGGAAAATAATACCGTTCAGGGGGGACGTGGCGATGATGCGCTAGTCAAAAATCAAGCTCCTCAGCAAACACAGAAGGTGTCTGCATTCAGCAAATTTGCTTCAACCCTTAATTGGAACTGGTTGACTTCTTCGCTGTTTTCTTGATTTTCTTCTCTGCCCGTTTCTCCTTGAGGTTTTTCACGGGAGCCTTTTTGTCTTTTTCCTTTGCTGGTGATTTGTCTTTTGCCATGATGCTACAATTTAATTTTTCGGCAAGGTAGGAATAGTTGGCGAACCCACACGTGCCCCGTGATTTGAAACTGCTAACCCAAGCGTTCAAAATCAAACAACTCCTTCGGGTGAACGCCCAATGCTGATGCAATCTGAAAAATTCGGTTGTTTTTCCGTCGAAATACTACCTGACGGCTTCTTGAATAGCGGTGTTTGTTTGATGTGTTTTACATTTGTTCATGTTGCATTGCTTCGATGTACGTTGACATTTTGCATCGAACCACACAGCCAACTATACTGCTGGCCGTTAGCTTTTGTTCTCTCATGGAATACGTTGACAACAAAAATGTGGATAACTTTAGGGAAAAAG
>CAZDSU010000145.1:0-2644 GCA_964508135.1 uncultured Saprospiraceae bacterium | reverse complement strand
CCAATTTGAAGCTGCCAAGTAGCCTTTTTTGTCGCCATCTGGCATTATCGATGGAACGGAAAATGCTGTAAATACTGGGTTCTACAAAGATACCGCTCCGATGGAGCGTTTGTAAATTGCCATAACCCAACTTATCTTATATCGTACCTGGCCAGCCAGTTCATCTGCGAGCGTGGCGATTTACCCATAAAAACTACCACCTCGCTCATTCCTTTCGACGAGAAACTTAGCACAACCCAGCCGTCTTCCATTGACTGGCTGAACAACACAAGCTTCGCATTCTTCCCCGCCGTCACCATGAATGCCTTTGGTGCCTCCTGAAACTGGAAACGCAACTGCACCTTCCCATCAGCGGTTCTTTCCAATTCCCTTGAAAAATCCAGCAACGGGTAATCAATTTGCCCATAGTTGTGCATCGGCTGGTCTGGAAAGTCCCTTTTATCCAATGGCGTTTCAAGCAACTGCCATTCTACCTTGTCGGGCAAGTGGTTTTGGGCAAACCAAGTAGGCGGGGTCATAAAAAATCCCGTCGCCACCTTGCGGGTAAACTTGTCGTGGTTGACATAGCCCGCTCCCCAAGTGGCATCGAGCAAGTGCCACTGCCCATCAATTTTTACGGCATTCCAGGCATGGGGGTTATCGTGGATGTTGCGATAGGGTTTGAAAAAATCCCGTGCATCCCCGGTCACTAGGACGCACTCAAGCCCGACCGCATCGCACATTGCTTTGTACAGTTCACTGTAATCTTGGCAAATGCCTATTTTGCCCCTCAGTGTTTTTTGAATAGCCTTTTCATGCAATTCAATTGCATTTTCCTGCAATTCCGCCGTGGTATTCCCAGTTGCCTGCGGGCGGGGCTTGGGGTTGTGATATTTATCCACGTCGTACCGGATGTGTTGGGCTATCCACATGAAAATCACCCTGGCTTTTTCCAGCTCATTGTCAAATGGTAGCGTAAGCTGGCGGGCGAGTTCAGCGGGGACTTCGTACTTGTCGGCAAAAGATGCAGCAACGGAATCTATCCTTGCGAAATTGACTTGGGAGAATGCGTTCCCCGCAATCAGGAGGGTGCAGGCGAGTGAAAAAATCGTTTTCATGGTTGTCTGATTTTTTATGACGTTTTATTCACTTCGCAAATAGGTTTTGTGCAAATAGGGGTTTGGGGGCGAAGCCCCCAAAAGCCCGCTCCCCCGACGAGCCGCCGTAGGCGGCGAGGAGGGGCAAGTGCGCTATGTTTTAACTCATTTGCACAAAATCTATTAGTGCGAAGTATAGCATAACAAATAAAAGCCTTTTGAACCAGAAAACGAAATTTTATGATGCTAACTTTTTGGGTGGCAGGCAGCCTATGCATAGGCTGCCCGTCACCCAAAAAGTTAGCACCAGTTCTTTAACCGCCGTTCCTCCCCATCTCTTCCATTTTCTTCCGCAGGCTCAACGGCCGCATGTCCGTCCAGACTTCTTTGATGTAATCGAGGCATTCCTGCTTGGGGCCGGATTTGCCCGCATCTCTCCAGCCCAATGCGTTTTCACGGTCGGCGGGCCAGATGCTGTACTGTTCTTCGTGGTTCACCACGACTTTGTAGATGGTGTTGTCTGCTTCGTCATTCCATGCCATGATTTTGAGTTTTTAATGGTGAAAAAATTCGGTGGAAAAAGCATTGTGGATTGGGCGAACCAAGCTGGTTCACGCCAATCCACAAAACTCCAAATGTATTCTAACTTTCAACCCCTCGACGGGTAAATCCCCTCCAAGGCAATGATGTAGTTCAACCCCAGGTAAGGTTGCTGAATGCTGAAGGGCTGGCTGCCGCCGCTGACACCAATCATGTTAGGAGCCATGTTGGTGTTGGCCGATTCGTCGTAGAAACCTTTGTCAGCGGCACTGGCACCGAGGTAATTGCCACTGGGATGGTCGCCGCCTGCGAACTGGTTGTTGGCATTGACTAAGTGATTGTGCATCGGCATGTTGGCGATGGTGAGCGTGGCCGATTCGGTACCGCCCGTTTCGCCCAACTGAAGGTCGTTAAGCCCGGGGCCTTGACCCGTGCCCGCTGGCACCCTGCCCCGAAGGTCTGGTAGTGCGAAAGTAGTAACCCCGTCGCCACCGTAGGTCGTACCGAGAATGGAAAACAAGGCCGTGTTTTGGGCAATGCTCATCAATTGCCCGTTGCAAAATGCCCAGCCACGGGGTGCGAAGTTACCCGCAAAAAGCAGGATTTGTCCAATTAAAGCTTCCATGTTTTGATTGTTTTAAATGGTGAAAAAAATATAAAGCACCTGGCCAGCAGAGCCAGTGTATCATTAAAATTGCCAGCGAACCTTTTCCGCTAATTGCCTGTGGTGGTTGATTGCCTAAAAAAACAAATTCATCACGCAATTTTCACATCCACGGCGTTCATGCCTTTTTTTCCTCTTTCCGTGTTAAAAGTGACCTGGTCGCCTTCCCTGATATTGTCTATCAGTCCGGTAACGTGAACAAAGATTTCCTCTTTGGAAGAATTGTCCACAATAAAGCCGAAGCCTTTGGCTTCATTGAACATCTTGACTGTTCCAGTTTGCATTTTGATAAGATTTAAAGGAAAAATGGAGAATGGAGAATTAGGAGTGTACGAAGGATTAAAGTAATCAAAAAATTGGAATG
>CAZDSU010000144.1:0-2776 GCA_964508135.1 uncultured Saprospiraceae bacterium | reverse complement strand
ACAGCAGCAAGGAACGGATAGGAACTGACATCACAAAATTATTTCAAGGGAAAGTGGGGTAGTGTTGGAATTTTAGTGCCGTTGAACGCCAGCTCAACGGTGTGGGCATAAAAACCTCCACCGTACTGGCGTTTGGCGGTACGATAGGCGTTCGGCGGCACGTATCACAACACCCACAGCCCCTCCTCCCGCAGCGCCGCCCACTCCTCCGAGGCCAAAAACGCAGCGAAACCACCCTCGCCGTGCTCCGAAGGTCATTTGCGGGTGGCCACCGTCATCCTCCCGTAACCGTCCATTTCAGGTTTAAGCGTTGAAGCAGGGCAACCAAGAAGTCCAGGTCTTTGCGGTCTGCCACTTCCACCTTTAGGGATAATGGGGTTTTACTGCCAGTTGCTTTATACTGTTGGATGAAATCAGCGATTTCTTTGGCTTCCTCGTTGGTGAGGTGCTTGTGGTTTACAGTTAGGTCCACGTCATCCGGTTCTATGAATTTCATATCATCAAAGATTTGGAAAGTGAAATAGAATTGGGTTTAAGACTTCGGAAGTCTGGTGAGTTGGCACTTCTCCATTCCCGAGGTCGACGAAGGCGACCGGGTGCGCTTGTTTTCGGCGATGAGTTCGAGGGCTTTTTTGTGTCTGTCAGACATAGGGTGAGGTGTGAGGGATGAAAGGGGTCAGCGTTCGGTCAGCGTCCATTTCAGGTTGAGGCGCTGGAGCAGGGCGATGAGGAAGTCGAGGTCTTTTTTGTCGGTGACTTCGACCTTAAGGGCTGCGGGCGCTTTGCCGTGCGCTGCCTTGTATTGCTGGATAAAGGCAGTGATTTCTTCCGCTTCCGCATCGGATAGGTGTTTGTGAACCACCGTCAAATCCATATCCTCTGGGTCTTTTATGTATTTCATGTTTTGAGAAAATTTAATTGAAATAAGTGGCAATCAGTTTTTCAGCCGCTGCCTCGTCTATGAACATCCGGTTCGAGTTGCCGATGGGTTTTGCGCCAAAGTTTTTGGCGTAGTATCCCATCAATTCGGTTTTGGACTCGAAGGTTATGAATCCTTCAGCGCCTTTTCCCTTGGACAGCTTGCAGGTGAAGGCAAATAAATTGCCACCGACACCGTCATTGGCTTTCTCCTTCCTTCTGTTTTGCGGGGCACTTTCCACCAGAGAAACATAAACGAACCCTATTTGGATTTGTAGGCTGACTAAGCCCTGAATAACAGCTTGATTTTCAATGGTGACCAATTTGTAAACATCGAATTTCAGGGATTCCTGCGCCCAATCAAATAGCCAACCCTCGCCAAGAAGTTTCAATTCTTTCAAGCTGGCTGGCAATACTTTTGTCGCCAGCATCTTTCCACTTGCACGATGGTAAATGGAGTTGCTTTTGTGTGATTTTCTCATAGAGAAGTTTTACGCCACAAAATACGAAAAATTTTACTCAAACACCTCCACCGGCACCTCCGTCAGTCCGAGGTTTCCGAGGCCGAGGAAAGGGGAGCGGGTGCGCTTGTTTTCGGCGATGAGTACGAGGTTTTTTTTGTGCCCGCCCATATAGGTATGAGGGATGAGGAGTGAGGGATGAAGGGGGTTTTGGTCAAATTTCTTGTTTTGCTCATAGTTGGTTGGTTGTCGGTTAGTATTAAACAAATTGGGCAGTTTTGCAACAAATTTAAAAGAAAGCTGGGAATGTCGGAGGCGTATTCAATGTAGAAGAAGTTTCACAACACCCACAACCCCTCCTCCCGCAGCGCCGCCCACTCCTCCGTGGCCAAAAACGCAGTGAACCCACCCTCCGCATTCTCCTCGAAATCCCGTTGTAATTCCGCAAACGTCATCACTGGCTGCTCCCCGATTTGCAGCAGCGGCAGCACGTCCACGAGCCACTGTCCGAGGGCGGGCGAGGTTTCCAGTTCCCAGGCGTGTTGCTTGTGGTGGAAGAGCAGGGTGGCCACGGCGTTGCCGTCCTCGTCCTCGTCGAGGGTGGCGAGGGGCAGCGGGCCGTTCCACACGACGAGCGCCGTTGGGCGGGGCGTTTTTTCAGGCTGCTCCGCTAGGCTTTTTTTGATGAAATCCTGGAGTCGAAGCCGCATCTTGGGGTTTTGGAAGCCTTCTTTTGCATTGGAACAGGAAACATAACCAAGCCTGTTATGTACCATCTATGAGTGAGACAATACCAACAAGGCGTTACATGTACGGTAATAAAATTATCTTGGGAGTTGGGACTGATTTCCAACTATTTTTGGCACAAATGGCATTAGGCAACATTGTATATGACCCGGGCATTAAGATGGAAAATATTTCATCTAAACCAAAAATCAAGAAGAGGAGTCAATTCAGGATTAAATCACAGCATCTTTCAAGTTTATATAGGATAAATGAAGTGGTTGATACCACTCAAAGTCAATAGCTAAATACCCGCAGGCCCTTCACCCTTCTTTCGTAATGGGGCGTAGTGGTGGGTTCCATGAGTACACCCGCTTCAATGTCGAGTATCAGGCCGTCCATGCCTTTGGCGGCTATATAATGGTGTTTGGTGTCCGGGAAGAAGGCATCCAGCAGTTTCATACGGATAAGCTCCCGGGTATCCATTTGCTGGAAGAAGCGGAAGGCATCGTCGGAGAGTTGTCCGGCAGCTTTGGCATCGTACAGGCGTTTGGGAGACCGCAGTTCTGCCTCGTGCAGCAAGCCATGTTTGTGAAATGGTGTCCAAAAACCATCCGTTTTTAGTACCTTACCAATAATATCCTTTGCGAAATCGCAAGGATTTTATGCAAGTG
>CAZDSU010000143.1:0-3282 GCA_964508135.1 uncultured Saprospiraceae bacterium | reverse complement strand
TCCCGCCATTTTTCTATCTCATTTATAGGGGGACAAATCGCTGCTGCGCCCGTTCGCCATCGTGTAAATAATCAGATACGAGTAGTTCCGCAGCTTTGCGGCGCTTTTCTATCTCGCTTTCTTTTTTCATTGCATCTTCCTTGACATCTTTAAAAAACAACTCAAGCAAGTGTAATTTCTCCACCATGGTGAGTTGCTTGAAGATTTCGGTTAGCTGTATGGCTTGCATTGACATTTTCCTGAATTTTCATGCAATTTAAGGCTTTTTTGAAAATGGGGGTTCCCAAAAATCCAGAATAAAGTCACTCCCCATCCATTTCAACTACCTCAGTTGTTGCAAGTCTATTTCATCAGCCTCCGTTGATTAATTGTCATTGAGGCCGCTGGCGACAATTTTCAAGCCTAATTATCAATCTCTGTGCTTGCTCTCGTCTGTTCTTTTGGACAAATACCTACATTTGGAGATATTATACAAACGCACATTCCTGTTCTATCGCACCTTTTAATTGAAAACTTATCCAAATCACAATGAAAAATTCACTATTCCCCCTACTTTTCCTCCTGCTCTGCGGCTTTTTGGGCACCAACTGCACCTACAATCCTCCCTCCAAAAGCATGGCAAAAGAAATACGAAAAGACACCACCCTACTCGGCGGTTATTTGTCCAAAATTACGCTGCCGCCCGGTTTTAAAATCGAGGTATTTGCTGACCAGGTAGAAAATGCCCGCTCCATGACCCTCACGCCCGGCGGTACGCTCTTCGTGGGCACCCGTGACAAGGGCAGCGTGTATGCCCTGCGGGACGAGGACGGCGATATGCGGGCGGAAAAGAAATACGTGTTGGCCGAGGGCCTGAACATGCCCAACGGCGTGGCTTTCCGCAATGGCGACCTTTACGTGGCGGAGGTCAGCCGCATCATCAAGTTCACCGACATCGAACACAACCTGGCCAATCCGCCACAGCCCGTGGTGGTCTATGATAAATACCCGACCGAGGGGCACCACGGCTGGAAATACATCGCCTTCGGGCCGGATGGCAAACTCTACGTGCCGGTGGGAGCGCCGTGCAATATCTGCAACAAGGAGAAAGAAAATGAAATCTTCGCCAGCATCACCCGCCTGAACCCCGACGGCACCGGACTGGAAGTCGTGCAGCACGGCATCCGCAACACGGTCGGATTTGCCTGGCACCCCCAAACCGGCAAGCTCTGGTTCACCGACAACGGGGGGGACCAGATGGGCGACGACGTACCAGCGGATGAACTGAACGCTGCTTCAAAGGACGGCCTGCATTTTGGCTATCCGTTCTGTCATCAGGGCGACGTGCCAGACCCGGAATATGGGAAAGGCCGCAAATGCAGCGAGTTCGTAGCGCCAGCGCAAAAGCTGGGCCCGCACGTGGCGGCGCTCGGCATGGAGTTTTATCAGGGAAAACAATTTCCGAAAGAGTACCAAAACCAAGTGCTGATAGCCGAACACGGCTCTTGGAACCGCAAGAAAAAAATCGGCTACCGGGTGATGATGGTCACTATTGACGGCGAAAAAGGGACTACCTACAAACCCTTCGCCACGGGATGGCTCGACGAAGCCACCGACGATGTCTGGGGCCGCCCCGTTGACCTGGAGCACATGCCGGACGGCTCCCTGCTCGTATCCGATGATTTCGCAGGGGCTATTTATCGGATTTCTTATGATGGGGCGCCGCAGTAGGCTACTTGGCGAAGTGAAGATTTCGGAAATATATTCAGCAGCGGTACGATTGCTTGGGGCGGTCGTACCGCTTTTGCGTAAAATGAGGATTTGATGGCCTACGCACGGCGGCCAGAGGCCGCAACCTAAGTCCGTATGATAGCACAGCTATCAACGAGCAGTGCTGTTTTCAATGCACAGGTAGTGCGCCAGCGGGGGTACACCAGCATAATTCAATGTAAATCCTACGCCGCCAATGGCCGCAAATCTACCTGCCAATCTTCCGGCAGCGGTTTGGCGAATTTGGCAGCGTCCTTTTCGAGCAGTTTCACAGAATTGCGGATAGCATCGAACAGTCGGGGCGAGTAACCATCCAGCTTCAGCAGTTCGGCAATCAATTGTTTCAGGAAAACATTCCGACGATAGACATACTGCCCCTGCATAAAGTCGTCGCCTTGGTGCAGTTCGACCATTTTGTTGACCTTTTCGATTTGTTCGATGAGGTCTTCTATCTTATAGCTGTTTTTTACTTTCATGTCAAAAGGCGATTTTGATGAATCCTTTTTGAAAACGTTTGCCGCTCCTGTTTTTCAATGCACAGGTATTGCGCCAGCGGGCTAGATCCCGCTACCTTGGTGCGTTTACGCCTTGGAGGGAGTAACAAGCAGGGCATTAATTGCTTGATGCTGTTGCTTGAATTTGGTTAATGAGTTTTGTTAATGGTATATCGAATGTGGGGCCCGTTTCAAATTTGGCATCGTATGCCCATGTTTCATACCAAACCTCTTTCCCATTTATTTTGACATTTAATTCTAATTGAAGCATTTTTTCAAAATTGACTCCATATACAACGGTAATAATAGGCACTTTAATGAAGTTAAATTTGCTCAAACGGTTAATTGGCGACAACAACAAATCAGAGTCTTTGTCTAAACTGTACTTATTTATGATGGTAATTCTGTTACCGTTAATCAATCGAAATAAAACAGGAGAATTGAATTTGAGAGGATGTTTCTCTGCGTTATTTTGAAAAAATGCGTAACCGCCTCCCACTGGATCAAAATCTACCTCAGTTGGTGGAATTTCCGCATTTTCTTTTAAACTACATGTCAATCTTGCTTCAATGGTCAATGATTGGAGGATTTCATGATTTCCATTTCTTTCTGAATTTGTTTGACTGCTTTCTTTGGTCTGAAATTTATCGTTGCTTTTAGCCTTATCTCTTTTCGAGCCACTATCTTTTTTAGATTCTAAAACTTTACTTAACAGAGAAGTATCAATATTGGAATAGTAATTATTTTGAGTTTCGATATTATTCGCAATAGGGCTATTGTTATTTTCAGTAATAGCTATTGAACTCCTTCTCTGTTTTCTTGAGTCCTTTGAAAAGTCATAAATAAAAAGGGCAAGAGTAGCGAGCATCGTTAATGTGGCAACTTTAGGCTCCCACCCTCCTTCTTTTTTCCACCAAAAGAAGCAACCTGCAAAGGCTAAAATGTAAATTACCAAAATGACGATTTTGAAGGCTATGCTCATTTTTAGAGGCTGTTTTAAAACCTATTATTGCCTATTCATCATTATCCTAATTGATGC
>CAZDSU010000142.1:0-3518 GCA_964508135.1 uncultured Saprospiraceae bacterium | reverse complement strand
CCAATTTGAAGCTGCCAAGTAGCCTTTTTTGTCGCCATCTGGCATTATCGATGGAGCGGAAACTATGGGCTTTGGTCGTTTCTACAAAGATGTCGTTCCTCTATTTGTGCCAAATGGCGATACGCTACAAATAGGGTTTGTGCGAATGCGTAGCGTATTGACTTTTGGCACAAATGCAGATAGTGACTTTTGGAAATATGTTGCCAAACGGCACTATCTACGGAACGGGGAGTCACAACTTGAGTTGAGAATTGAAAATGAAGAATGGAGTTCGAGCCTTGCGTTCGAACTCCATTTTGTTTTTCGGTTATAAGACACCCCGCCTTCGACATTTTAGGCAACATAATTGCAACTCAAAATCGCCCTCCCCAACGCAATCCGTTTTTCCGATGAAACTCAACTGGTATTCACTGCCCGCCATCGCATTGGCGCTTTCCCTTTTTGCCTGTTCCAACCAAGAAAAAACTGCAACGGTCGCACTTGCCACCAATGAGCCGCAGCCCAAAGTTGTTGCCGTGTCAAACGCTACCACACAGGCTGAACCGATTGCAAAATCACCAGAAGACGCTGAAGCTCGCAATGCCGAGCAAATGGTGGCGGCTGGCTACAAGCGCTACGGCATCGAAAAAGGGGCGTTCATCTTCCGCATGGACGGGGCGGTGAACGGCACGGAGCATGTCTTCTTCGACCACTGGGGATGGCGGGAAGCCAAGTACACCCGCACCACCACCGAACTCGGTACTTTCAACGAAAAAACGAACGAGGTGCAGTACCTCGAAGGTGAGCGCCGGTATGTTTATTTCCCGGAAACCAACAAGGCGCAATACTTCGACAGCCAGCAAATCATGGCGATGGCCGATAAGTACCAGACCAAGGACATGGTCGTGGTGGGCAACGAAATGCTGAAAAACATGGGCGCCGTGCCCGCTGGCAAGGCCAAGGTCGGAGAAATCGAGTGCGACGTTTGGGTCATCGAAAAGAACCGAATCCGGCTCTACATGTGGCAGGGCCTGACGATGGCCGAGGAGTCCTACGTGAACAATATCCCGATTGGCCGCCGCTGTGTGCAGGTGGAACTGAACAAGGACATGCCGCTGGACAAGTTGCTGTTGCCGAAGGGGGCTATACTGGAGGAGATGAAATAGGGGGCATACTGTCCTGTGCTTCCTCCAGTATTACAAATTCCCTGAAATTGTCGGGGTGAATGACTTTGAAGCTACTTTCCGGGTAGGTATTTGTCCAACCTGACGGGGCTTTGGCACTGGCCTTCCCCCATTTTAGTTCATAGCCGTACAACCTTCCACCCCGTTCTTCCACCCAATCCAGTTCTTGCTGGTCGTAGGTGCGCCAGAAGAAATTGTTGGATGACAGGCCCATGTTGTGCTGGTATTTTATTCGTTCGCTGAGCATATAGTTCTCCCAAAGTTGGCCTTGGTCGTTGCGCAGCTCGAGCGGGTTGAAGTTTGAAATTAGCGCATTTCGGATGCCATTGTCGAAGAAATACCACTTCGAGTTTTTCACGATTTCCTTGCGAAGGTTCTTGGAAAAACCCCTGACATTGAAAATGATGAAAATCTCCGCCAACAGGTTCAGGTAACGCTCCACCGTGTTTTTGTCCATGCCAAGTTGCTTGCCAAGTTCCGTCATTGAAACTTCGCTACCGACTTGAAAGGCCACCAAACGCAGCAAATCCAAGAGTTTATGAGTGTTACGCAATCCTTCCAGTTCCAAAATGTCCTTGAGCAGGTAGTCTTGAACAAGGCTCGTCAGGTATTCGACTTTATCTTGGCGGTCGGGCAGGTGCAGTAGTTCAGGGTAGCTGCCCAGCACCAGCCGCTCCCGGATATTGGTTTGCTGCGTCAAATAATCTTCCTCCGCCGAGAACTCCTGCTCCGACAAGGGGAACAGGTGGAACGTCCATTTCCTGCCCGTCAACGGCTCGCCCAGCCTACGGTTCAGGTCGAATGCTGACGAACCCGTGGTAATGATTTTTAGACCCTCCACATGGTCAATCATCAGTTTCAGCACTGCCCCGACCTCCTTGATTTTTTGTGCCTCGTCAATGACCAACAGCTTGTGGCTGCCGATGAGGTTCCGGTAGTGGGCAACGCTGCGGGTTTCCAGCAGCTTCCAAAGTTCCGTGTCCTCGCCACTCCAGTAGAGGAAGGGTTCGGCCACATTGGCCAGGATTTGGTTGAGCAAAAATGTCTTGCCGACCCGGCGAGGGCCGAGCACGACCAGCACTTTGCCGGGCAGGAGCTTCGATTGCAGCTTGTCTTGCAGTAGCCTTTTTACGATTTTCATGGTGGAGGTGGCTCGCTGTTTTGGGTGGCGAGCGGAGGGCAAAGATAGGTGAATTCACCGAATTAAGCCGAATTGGGTGAATAAATTCACTGAATTTAGCTTAATTCGGTGAATTCAGCGGCTGCACTTCACCACGTTGAAGCCGGCCATTCATTGAAAATCGGGCAGGTTGTCCCAACTGCGGACGTTTCCCCGGCTGCGGGATTGGTTTTCGGCGCCCCCATAAATCAGGTAGGATTGCTGTGGGTCGCTGCCTGAAATTTTGTTGAAAAAATCCAGCCCCTTGAAATAGCCCTCCTGCAAGGTTGCGCCCGCCTTTATTTCTAAGGGATAAAGTTTGACGGCGTGTTCTACCAAAAGGTCAACTTCATTGCCCGTGTTGTCCCGCCAAAAGAACAGCGATGGGAGGCTCCCATTGTTCAGGAACCCCTTCATTACCTCCAAGATGATGAGGTTTTCGAACAGGGGGCCTTTTGCGAAATGCATTTCCAATTGTGCTGCCGAGTTGGGCTTCGGCAGCATAGGCGTACATCCTTTGTTAGCGGCATTTATTTCATTGTTCCAAGGGCTGCACCTTGTGGCTGTCTTGTTGGGTTTTATATCTTTATGGTCTTTTGCTGCGGTGAACGGCTTGTGTGGGCAGATGCCCATCCCAAACATTAACTGTGAGCGGAAATCCTTGTCCGGTATTGTTCATAACAAAGCCAAGCGATAATTTTATTGCCATTTCAATACGAAAAAGCCGTTGATTCAGTTCAACGGCTTTTTACATACTATGGAATAGACCTATTCCATTCTATTTATCTACCTCGACCCAAATCCGCATCTTTCCATCTTCTAGCCTACCGTATTTTTTGTCTCCGTCGCCAGCAATATAAAGGTCACACGCAAACTCAAAGGTAATTGTATAGAATCGTTTGCTACCAACTTCCGTTGTTTCGAGTTCGGTTGCTCTTAAAAAACTATCCTTTTGCTTTCCGCCCATTGATTGTAAGGGTAGTGTTTGCCCTCCATCGCTATTTTCAAATCCATCTTTACTGAAAATCACTATTTTCACATTGAAATCATCATCACTATTTGTCTCGTCAGCCAAAGGTAAATTTCCGAGTTTTATTGTCTCTTTTATGATGCTGTCTTTCCCGATGTCCGAGTTTACAAATGGGTGCGGCTGCCATTTGATGTAAAATCATAGCCCTTTAGTATTAATATGCTCC
>CAZDSU010000141.1:0-3673 GCA_964508135.1 uncultured Saprospiraceae bacterium | reverse complement strand
AAGAACTTCTGTTGTGGAGACCTCAAATCACTCCATGATTTATACGTGCAGTATCTGAAAATTCTATTGTCGTATTCGCTGACGCTGCTATTTGTCGTACCCGCCTTTTGTCAAACTTCCAAAAAAAGCGAAGCTAATTTTTATACCGGCATCTCGCCGGTCATCCTGGCCAAGGACGGCGTTGAGGTCAATTTCCTCAATTCGATGACTTCATTTTGGTTGGCCAGCAAGGAGTACAACCCACTGTCCAACAGCACCCGCATTGCCAACTGGTACAGGATAACCCGCTTTCAGCAACTGCTCAGGGTCAATTATGGTTTTTCAAAAAGTGGTCGCTGGGACTTGGGCGCCGAGGTTCAGTACACCCACTCAAGGCTGGACGACGACGCTCGAAGCTCGCCATTCCGGGTGTTTGGCGGCGACACGGACAGCGGCAAATCTTACCGTGGGGCAAGCCTGCTTGGGCTGCGCCTGCGGCTGGCACCTTTTGAAAACCTGCCGGAACTGACCCTTCAGGGCATGGCCTATTTTCCCATCAACCGATCAGAAGAACTGAGGGCTCAATTGGGCAGCCAACGCACACAAGTTGGCGCGCTTGCCACTTTTTCCAACAGCTAAACCCCCGTGCTTTTTACTTCCTGCAAGCCGATTGGCGCACTTTTTTGGCAAACGAAGAACTGGATAAAACGACGCACGTGCCTTCCCTCAGCGGATTCATGGTGATTAAAGTTGGCGAAGAATGGCATTTATTTCCTGGGCTGAGTTATTCCCCGACCTTGCAACAAGTTTCGGGTGTATAACTTCGCAAGGTCAACCAACAACTGCTCGGCAGCCTCGGCCTACTGTACCAGCCAACCGAAGCCTTTGGCATCATGCTGAACTACCAAGTGCCCTTTATCCTGGAAAGCGGCAGTCAAAGCACCGAGTGGGTGCGGGAGAGTTTTTATGCCTATACGTTGGGCTTTAGATTTCAACTTTAGTTTTTACGTACAAACGAAACGGCATGGTTGGCGTTTGGGGCGTTCACCGTGCCGTTTCGTCTTATTGAACACTATTTTATTTCCTTTCTATTTGGGCTGCTGCACCAATAATTGCCTCCCATTGGTTTTGGAAACCAGCATCATCATGTGACCTGCTTTTTCCTGCGTTCCACCGCATACCGTCAAAGTTGATTGGTTGTAATTGGTGTTTTGCATGTCTATGAATTTCCCAGTAAAATCCTCTGTTCCCAATCCTTTTGAACTCCGGTCGATGGTAATTGAGATATCCCCCGTTTGGTAATTTACAATGCCATAAAAGGGATTGTTGTGGTGAAAGGAACCAGTATTCCCACAGGCGCTCAATTCAAAACTGCCAGCAGCCACAATTTTGGTTGAGTCGGTAAAAATTGTATCTCCATTGAGTATAAAATGATACGGCTGAAATGGACCGAACCAAAGGCAATAGTCTGGGTCAACAGGGTTTAGCCAAGCGTTTTCAATACTTGGAGGAAACACACTCGGTATCGTTGGAATAACGATTTCGGGTGCGGGTGGAAAAACATATTCAGTGTTTTCTTGGAAAAAATCCGCTCCGACCACGTTGAAGTCCAACGAAACAAAATCAACACAGTCGGGGTCTTCCACTCGCAGGTCGGTCAGCCCAGAAATGCCTTCCGGGACTTTGACTATCAGTCCCATATCTTCTTCGTACTTCGTTTCAACTTCCGATTTGCCAAAATAAATCCTCCTGCCCTTGAGGGAAGATGGCGGGTTGGCCGTGATAAGCACTTCATATCCCGCGGGATTCAGGCTTGTGGATAGGCGCAGTCCCTGCACGGAATCGCAGTCAGGATTACAGGAAAACAATCCGAGCGCCAATGCGAATAAAAGTGGGTAGGTTAGTTTGTCCATTGCTATTAATGCTATTTAAGAGCCTTTTTAAAAACCCAAGTATGGAACAATCTATATCCGTTGTGGAGACCGTTACTTGAGTTTTAAGGGGGCTATATGTTTTCGTTCAACAATTCCAATATTTCATCAATTTTTAGGTCCGCTCCATGACCAATGGAGCCAATGCTTCCATGGTTGCCCCAGCTCCACGCTCCGCTTCTTTTTGAGCAGCCATGCGTCCCCTTTGCTTTGTTGAATAGTCCTTAATGGGGCTAAGTACCTGGTCGTTTACCATACCGAACATGACCGGTTCGTGTTCAGCTTTTAGTATAAATTCATACGTTTCTTGCAGCTTATCAGACAGGGTTAGGTCGTTCCAATAATAACTGGCCGCCTCCACCATGCTACTGCGGGTTTCGTCAATATTGTTACGGGCCTCACTGTACTTTTTTATAGTTGAATAAAAATTATCGCAGCCTTGCGAGCTGAGGAAGCAATCGGATATTCTTGGCAGTTCATTTTGGACATCCTTTAGCCGGGAGCGGTAGGCGTTCAGGTCTGCGGAGAGGTCTTTGTAGGTTTGGTACTGCCGCAAATATTTTTCTTCCAGCGCTTCGAAAAGTTGCCGCTGCAGCAATTCCACTTTTTCTTCCAAAGCGGTAATTTGCCCTTGCCTTTCATCCAACAGCACCTCTTTTTCGTCTAGTTGAGCCTCTTTTTCATCCAAGGTTTGGGCCAGTTGCTGAACTTGGTTTTCGTAAAACAAAATCGTGTCGAGCATCACTTGGTGCAGCTGTGACAATTGGCGGGCGTTCATCTGCCGTTCCCGCTCCAGCTTTCCGATTTGTCGGCCCAAGTTTTCGACCTTGTTCCTGAGTTTTGTGTTTTCCATCGCACAAACACGGATGCGCAACTCACCCGAGGGCGGCAAATTGACACGCCCCGCGTATGGGTCAACCATAGGATTGGGGCAATTTTCCAAACTTATGGTTACATATTCTTTATTGGCGGGAACATATAGGTTGAAGCTGCCGTCCATTTTCGTCACGCAAACACTTTCCCCGACGACCTTCACTTTTACGTTGGGCACGCCTTTCATTTGCCCATCCACGACCTTGCCCAATATCTCAATATTTTGGCACTGCATATTGAGGTAAAATGCAAATAATAAAAAAACGGTTGGCATATAATTGATTGCTTTCATAGCGGGTTAATTTATTAGTGAAAACAAAAAATATGCAGCATGTCAGATTAATTCAACGTCATTTTGCGAGGGTATATTTTCTTATGTTTTCCGGACTCAGCCGTATGGTTTCCGTTTGGTCTTTGCCATTTACTTTCACGCTGAATTCGACCTGCTTGTCGATTAAATCAGGTTTTACTTTCAATGTAAAAATGCCTTTCGAATCCGTCCGAGCCGTATATTCTTGGTCAAAACCTTTTATGGAAATCACGGCATCCGCTACGGGGCTTTCGTCAAAATAAATCAATTGTCCTGGCAGTTCTTGAAGCTGTGGCTCGCTCAGTTTTGCTTCCTGTGGCGTTGGGTTCGATGGTTTATTTTCAACAATTTTCGGCAACAAGAAAAGCAAGATAAGCCCCACCGCCACTACTGGCACCAACCACTTCATCAGGCTGCGGTTCAGCTTGCTCGCCAAGTCGGTTTTTTCCAATTCGCCAATGCCTTGCGGGAGCAATTCCTCGGGTCGTTTTGGCAGCTCCCGCCGCTCCATTTGTTCAACCAACCTGGGTGCGGCTTCAATTTGATGTAGATTTGTGTTAAAAAAAAAGCACCAATGACA
>CAZDSU010000140.1:0-3851 GCA_964508135.1 uncultured Saprospiraceae bacterium | reverse complement strand
GAAATATGTCGATAAAAATGGACTTTAAAAGTACATCAAATTGGAGCCGCACCCGGCTCCACCCTACAGGATGAATTGAGGTTGAACTCAACCCAAAAATCCTGATGATGCAACCGCTATCCTGGGTTGATTATGTAGGAACAGACAAAACCTAACGCTCAAAAGTATAAGTACTTGTAGTATTTATTGCTGCCATTAGTGGGTGAGCCAATTGTCCAAAAATCCCTGCCATTACCATGCAAGACACCAATATATTTGCCGAGCTGCAAAGTGTCAAAATTGATTGCTAAGTTTTTTTCGACAACCTTGCCTTGCCCGCCATTTTCATTCATATTGATTATCGAGTAAATAGTAGGGCTGCAACCAATTTCATAAACATTGTCGTAGTAAAAATCAACTTCATCACAGGATATCAGGATAAAGTTGCTTGGATTGTCTGGAAAGGGTAACAAAATGCCTCCCTGCAAAGCCGTAACCCCCCCTGGATAAGAAGTAGGGGAATGTAAAGCATCTCCGTTTTCTACCAGTTCATGGTTGGCATTGAAAAGCCCTACGCCATTGGTGTAGCAGACGAGGTTGCCGTTTTCGTCGGAGATGTTGGTGTTGGTGGGCGCCTGCATATCTGGGTACTGGTTGTAGGTGTTGGAGAAAATCGCCTGGCCACTATTGAAGTTCACAGTGGTAATTGTGTAGAAGGTGTCCAGTACATTGCTTCCTCCGCTTATCACCCAGTTGTAGTCTTCTTTTTGGCAGAAGGCTGACAGGGTTGAACAAATGAAAAAAAGGAAAAGAAATTTTCTCATCATGAAAATGAAAAGGGAGGCTTGCGCCAACAAGCCTCCAAGTTAAAGGTTTATCAATGTGCGATGGCCAGTTTCAGGGCACTTAAAACCCTTCCATCTACGGTTAACTTAACGGTGTAGAATCCATTTGGTAGCCTATCGGTGACCAATGTGGTCTCAGCGTCGCCGGGCGGCACTTCTTTTGAAAAAAGTGCCCTGCAGGTCGTGAATGGTGACTGAACCGCCATCCTTCAACGGTTCGTTGAACGATATGGTCACTTGGCCATTTGCAGGGTTGGGGTAAAGAGTAGTCCCTTTATTTTCGAAAATTGCTTGGCTTTCCGTTTCTTCGGAACGATAGGCCAATGGCATACAATCGTCCTGCCAGTCCCCCATCCAAGGTTATAATATTGAAGAAGCGTCTGTGCCCAATACACGTCTACACCGCCTTTTTTCGGGCATTGCTTGGCGATGGCCAGGATTTTTTCACGCTCTCTTGTTCTTGATACCATGCCATGCGCTTTATCGGTTGCCAACAATGGCCAGCTGCAGCGTTTTCCAGTGGCCCTTCCCATCGCCCACCCTGCAAAAATACACCCCACCTGCCAACTCCGGCAGCGCTAGCGTGAAAGACCGCACCGTGGCCGGGTGCGCCCTGCGCAGCACCTCCCTTCCCAGCGCATCATAGATTGCTACCTCCCTCGGCTGCCAGGCGCAGTTCACCGAGTTGATGTGCAGGCTGCCGCTGGCGGGGTTGGGGCTTAGCACCACCTCGCCCACGGGCAGATCCAGTTCCTCCTTGGTGGCCACGGGCGGGCCGTCTATGCCGAGCGTGTCGCAGGGGCTGCCCTGCAGGTCGTACAGGCGGTAGTTGGGGAAGGTGGGGATATTTATCAATCTGCTGGGCAGTTCCGTTTCGTGCTGTACCACATTGCAGTTGTCGCCCTTCACGTCGGGGTTGGCGATGTAGTGATAATACGGACTGCTCGAACCTACTAGGATGTATATTTTGTCGTCCGGCATCAACTGCATTAAGTAAAAACCAGTTGGATTTAGTGTGCCTGGCGAATAAAACCCGTCCCAAATGGCCACGGTATCAATGGAGGAGGCAATATCGCTGGCCCAGAGGTCGAACTGGAAAATAGCAGTATCACTATCCACGTACAGGAACCTTGAATTGGGCGAAATGGCTGCCCCTGCGCCGAATATCAGTTTTTCGGGGAAGGTAACCAGAACAGGGTTGCTCAACTCGCCCGTGCAGCGGTCGAAGTCGAATAGCCTGATGCCGTTCCATGCATCGAAGTCCACGTATTTGCTTCCATCGGGTGAAAACATGTTTTGCCCTCCCCCGTCACTATAATTAATGTAGAAGGGAGGCTGGTAGCCTATCTCCTGGATGTCAAGGTTGGAGAAACCATTGGGGGTGAGCAGCGTCCTATAGTAGATGCTGGCGGTGTCCTCTCCTGCGATGTGCCACCAGTCTCTCCCGTTGGCATGCTTGCAAGCATTTGGGAACTCGGCGGATAAATTGGCTTGACCTATCAGCTTGTCTTTTTCTATTACCTTTCCCATACCGTTATTGGCCGTGATATCAACAGTGGAATAAACTAGGTCCTTGGAAGGATAGAGGAGGGGATTTGAATTATCCTTGTCCGTTCGAGCGTTGACAAGATAGAATAGTGAACTGCTTTCAGGAGCGGGAAGGCAAATCATGTAATTAGGCCCAAGTCCCTCATTATAGTTTTGTTCCGTCAATCCGCACCAATTTAAGCTATCGCCATTTTCCATGACTTCATTTGCTGAGTTCCATACTTTTATCCCATTCGAGTAGAACAACAAATTTCCATTTGCATCTGACATGGTAATGTTTGTAAACTTTATAGGTGCAGTTATTTCCCCTGAGGTTATTGTTGGTGGTGAAGTATCAAAATTAAATTCGAGGTTGGGACCAGGTATAAATGGGTAATTGGCAATCCAATGGTTATCGTGCTTCTGTGCCAAAAGCATGGATGGCAATAGATAGAGGAATAGGACTATTTTTTTCATGGCAAAAAAATGCCCCGGCACACTTTGCCGGGGCGTAATTAAGAAAATTATTTTATTATTGAAATCTTCTGAACGGAAAGCAGTTTTTTCCCATCCGAGACTTTGCACCAATAGATGCCAGTTGGGATATGCTGCAACGGAATCTCCGTTCTGCCATCCACGGAATAGGCAAAGCTGCCAATTAGTTGGCCAATGCCTGAGTACAAACTGATAGTCCAGTTTTCCCCTTCCGGTATGGTTGGCCCTACAAGATTAAAGGCAGTAGAGGCCGGGTTCGGGTATAGCTTGAACCCAAGCGAATTGGCTACAGATTGATTGTCAGCACCTTCGCTACTACGCCCGATGACGCAATCTTCTTCCTGTACTTCCACGCCTTCCAGGGTGGCGTACCAAGCCCTCGCCCAATAGACGGCTGCGCCGCCTTTCCTAATGCACTGCTTGGCGATGGCCAATATCTGGTCACGCTCCTGCCATTCCAGTGGCAAGCCCTTGAGCACTTTGGCCGCAAAGATGCCGTTCAGTGCCTTTTCGTTTCCGTCGTAGTCCGCCACGGTGCTGATGGCATTGTTGGCAGCCACGATGGCCGCCGAGGCGCTGCTGCGCTGCGCCATCCATTGGTCGTTGATGGTGCTGACCGCCGCATATTTGGTGTCGAGCATGTTGGTCTTTGCTTCCCTATCGGCAGTGTACTGGCCTATCTGTGCCTCGGTCAGGTTGGGGTCTGCCAGCAGCACGTCAATGGCTTCTATGTCCGCCAATAGTACACTTATTTCATCCGACAAGCTGTTTAACTCGGCCTGCTGCGTGGCCGTCAATTGGAAGGCCGTTTTTAGTTCTTCTTCCACATTATAGAGCAGCCCCACGGGCTGGTTGTCGTTGGCAGCTTTGAACGACTGCATGAGGGCGCTCTGGCTTACGAGGATCGGGTTCGTCCGTAGCTTGCGGTACAGGGTGCGCTTGTACAGATAGTTATACTTTTGAGCGTTAGGTTTTGTCTGTTCCTACATAATCAACCCAGGATAG
>CAZDSU010000139.1:0-4139 GCA_964508135.1 uncultured Saprospiraceae bacterium | reverse complement strand
TTTTCTCCTTCGGAAAAATAGCCGCCCAAACCATTGTACCACCTAACCTCTCTCCGCTTTCCCTTGAGCAAATCATGCAAGGCGAAGCATTCGTAGGCGCTCTGCCGGAGAACATCTCGTGGAGCGACGACAGCCGCACTATTTTTTTCACCTGGAACCCCGACGCTGACACGTTGCGCAGCACCTGGAAAACCACTATCTCCCACCACATTCCCAAGCCTGGCGCATACTGGCCGGGCAAGCCCGAAAAGCTCACCACCGACGAACTAAAGGCAATGACCAGCCGGGGCAGCTACAACCGTGATTTCACGAAGAAGGTCTTCTCCAAAAACGGCGACCTGTTCCTTCTCGAACTTGCAGTAGAAGCCCCCAACCCCACGGGGGCAAGTCGTAAATCGTCATTCCCAAATCGTAAACCGTCATTGCTCCAGATTACGAACACCCTCGATTTCGAAGGCTCGCCCCGCTTCTCCGGCGATGAAAAAAAGGTGCTGTACGCAAAGGACAAGAACCTCTACGCCTGGGACATTGCCGTAGGCACCACCGCCCAAATTACCGATTTCAGGAAGGGCGCTGACAGGAAGGACAAGAAGAAAAGCCCAGAAACCCAATGGCTCGAAGACGACCAACTCGACCTCTTCGACGTGTTGGCCGAGCGAAAGGCAGACCGGGATGCCCAGAAACGGCAGCGGGAAGCTTTGCAGCCCAAGCGCCCAAAGCCGCTTTTTTATGGTGAAAAAAATCTCAGCAGCGTTGTTGAAAGCCCCGATTTGCACTATGTCACCTTCAACGTGACGGCGGAAGTAATGCCTGAACAGACCGACGTACCGAGCTATGTCACCGAGTCGGGCAAGGTGGAAACGCTCAAGTCACGACCCAAGGTCGGTGGAGCACAGGACGAGACCACGCTTGGCATCTGGGACCGGGTGCGGGACACGGTTTATTATGTGGAGACAAAGGATTTGGAGGGCATTCGCCAAAAGCCGCTGTTCCTCCAGGACTACCACCGTGACACGACGGCTTGGGAACCGTTGTTCAAAAATCCGAGGCCGGTGAACGTGCTCGAACCCGTGTTCTCCGAAGATGGCAAAGCCGTGGTCGTGGTGCTTTCGCACGACAACAAAGACCGCTGGCTGATGCTCCTCGACCTGCCAACGGGCGGCCTCAAGCAGCTTGACCACCAGCACGACGAGGCATGGATTGGCGGCCCCGGCGTGGGCGGTTGGACTGGCTCGATGGGCAACATCGGCTGGCTCGACAACGCTACCGTTTGGTTCCAATCGGAGGAAAGCGGCTACTCGCACCTGTACGCCGTGAACGTGACCACGGGCGAAAAACGGTCGCTGACCAGCGGCAAATTTGAAATCTTGGACGCCGAACTGTCGAGGGACAAGCAGTTTTTTTACCTCCCTTCCAACAAGGAAACGCCCTTCGAACGGCATTTTTATCGGATGCCCATTGCCGGAGGCACGATGGAGAAACTAACCACCCTGCCCGGCAACCACGAGGTGACCCTCTCGCCCGACGAGAAATGGCTGGCTATCCGCTACTCGTACAGCAATAAGCCGTGGGAACTTTACCTCCAGGAAAACAAACCCGGCAGCAAGCCCATGCAGGTGACAAAATCCACGACTGCCGACTTCAACAAATACCCCTGGCGGGAACCGGAACTCATCTGGTTCAAGGCCAGCGACGGCATGGACGTACCCGCCCGACTTTACCGCCCGGCGGGCAGTCGGCGAAACGGAGCAGCAGTCGTCTTCGTGCATGGGGCAGGCTACCTCCAGAACGTTCACCGTTGGTGGAGCAGCTATTTTCGGGAGTTCCTATTCCATAACTTCCTCGCCGACAACGGCTTCACGGTGCTGGACATTGACTACCGGGGCAGCCAGGGCTACGGGCGTGACTGGCGCACGGGCATTTACCGCTACATGGGTGGCAAGGACCTCAGCGACCAAGTGGACGGCGCCCGCTACCTCGCCGAACAGCACGGCATTGACCCAGGGCGCATCGGCATCTACGGCGGCAGCTACGGAGGCTTCATCACTTTGATGGCGATGTTCACCTCGCCCGGCACCTTCAAGAGCGGCGCTGCCCTCCGCTCGGTGACGGACTGGGCGCACTACAACCACGGTTACACCTCCAACATCCTGAACACCCCACTGGAAGACAGCCTGGCCTTCCGCCGCAGTTCGCCGATTTATCACGCCGAGGGCTTCACGCAGGGCCACCTGCTCATACTGCACGGCATGGTGGACGTGAACGTGCAGTTCCAGGACGTGGTGCGGCTCTCGCAGCGACTCATCGAGTTGAAAAAGGAAAATTGGGAATTGGCGGTGTTCCCGATGGAAGACCACGGGTTTGTGGAGCCGAGCAGTTGGACGGACGAGTATCGGCGGATTTGGGAGTTGTTTTGGGGGACGTTGAGGTGAAACAGGGGGCTTGGGGGCGGAACGCCCCCAAAATCTAACTCCCCTGACGAGCCGCCGAAGGCGGCGAGGAAGGGCAAATTTCGGATTGCATAAAACCAATTAACTTGCAGCACAATTCACCAATTACACTTCAAGTAAAATGGGACATATAAAAGAACCAGCTGGCGTTGACCTTGTCGTAAATCCGATGCCACTTTCAATCCAAGACCGGGAGGCAATCAGCGCTATCATCGCCAATTACAAACGCACTGGTGAAATACCAAAGCCCGTGGAAAAATCAAAAGCATTGACAAAGAAAAAAACTTCGGCTACGAGAGGTAAATCGTCGAGTGCAAAGAAACTCGCTGCCGCTTGAACTGGCGGCGTTCCCGATGGAAGACCACGGTTTCGTGGAGCCGAGCAGTTGGGCGGACGAGTATCGGAGGATTTGGGAGTTGTTTTGGAGGACGTTGCGGTGAGGGTGCTATCTTTGTGATTGTTCTCCCGTTAGCTAAGTAAACATGTAATTCGGGTTCGCTTAGTTGCAGTGGGAAGGGAAGGTGGTGGAAAATAGCTACTTACCCGAAAACGACTAAGTGAAAAGTGCAATGCGGGTTTACTTACTCGTTTTCGGGAGTGCCGTTGTTAGCGGCAATCAAAATATAAAAAAAGAGACGCAATAAAAATATTAAACGGGCGAAATGCAACCCACGAATTCAATAAAAATAAAATATAAAATCAACCGAACTCTCAAACCAAAACCAACAGCCTCTATGAACAACCACAGTAAACCTACAACCGAAAGCACCTATCAAAACACTTTACTCTCTCTAAAAGAAACCGTCACCCACAATTGGGAGCAGATGTGCGATAAAAGCCAAAACGACAAAAGCAGGGCTGGCCTAATTGCAAAGGACTTTATCCAATTGGTTGAAACCCACTTTCGAGAACAACACTCCCCAGTATTTTATGCCGCCATCTTGAACATCAGCAAGAGCTATCTTCGGAAAACCTGTATCCAGGCATTTGGGCATTCACCAAAGAATTGTGTTTATGCCAGAGTGATGTTGGAATCTTGTATTTTATTTGAGGACCCCCGCCTCAACATTGCAGAAATCGGTTCAGGTTTGGGTTTTGATGACCCTGCATACTTCTCAAGGATTTTCAAGAAACAAAGGGGTATTCCGCCCGATGCATACCGAAAGATGGCCTTGAAATTGGATTGATTCCCGTTTTGTCCAACATTTTTCCCGTTTTGCCCTATCCTTAACACTTCGATTAAGGGCAATTTTGCAGTGTTCTTGTTTTGAACAAACCGTATTTTTCACCTTAAATTTTGCATTCTTATGAATTACAAGAAACTTCTACCGCTTTCGGCACTACTGCTATTTGCGGCAAGCTGCAACAAATCTGACTCCTTGATGGACAATTCCCTGCCGGAGGCAAACAAACTTGTAGCCCCCAAGGGCAAGCAAGGCGTAACCGATGTGCTTATGCAGCCACTGGCGACATACAGCCAAAACAACCCAAGCTTGGAGCCATTCAGGAAGATGTTTGGCGACCACTTCAAGTACCACGCAACTGTTGAGCCTTGGTATTATTTGCCAGAACCTATTAGTACCTTACCAATAATATCCTTTGCGAAATCGCAAGGATTTTATGCAAGTGCTTGATTTAACGTGAGGTTTGGATTAGAACCTTTATAAAAGGCTGGTTTTCAAAGTTTTA
>CAZDSU010000138.1:0-4220 GCA_964508135.1 uncultured Saprospiraceae bacterium | reverse complement strand
TATTCCCGCCATTTTTCTATCTCATTTATAGGGGGACAAATCGCTGCTGCGCCCGCTCGTGTCGAGCGATGCCGTTCATTGTTGGAGAGGCCGTATGCGAGCGGGGCCGCCACGAAAAAAGGGTGACCCCCCGCTGGCGCAGGGTCTTCCCGGCAACGCTGGTATAATGCCCGCTGGCGCAAAGTCTTCCTAAACGTCCACTTTTAGGCCTCCGACCGGATACCATTATCCAAACGTCTCCGACGTGTATATGTAAATATCGTCGTGATGTCGCTTTCTGACAGCTTCACTATTGGTGGCCTCGGCACAGCGCTTGGCAGCCTATTACCTGGATACCAAGTGGATGGATGCGGTGACGTATATCATCCTTATCCTGTTCCTGATTTGGAAGTCGCTGGCCAGCCCACCCAAATCCAGCGGCGTTGACGACTACCCGTCAAACAAGCTAATGCATTGCAATCGCAATCGTAGCCATGCTCACCTTCGTGCCGGGCACTTCCAGTAGCTTGTTGGCACAGACTTCCAAGGTTGCGCCCGTCGTCAATACATCGTCCACTAACAGGATGTGCTTTCCTTCCAATGGTTTTGGCTTTGCCACCTCAAACACCTCGCCCACGTTGTGCAGCCGGGACTCCCGTGATTGCTTTGTCTGCGAAGCAGAGTGAACGACCCGTTTCATCCCGTTGCCCAAACAGGGCCTGCCGAAGGTTTCCGAAATGCCGTTGCCAAAAACCTCGCTTTGGTTGTAGCCACGGATGCGAAGCTTTCGGATGTGCAGCGGCACCGGCACAATGACATCCACATCGGCGAAGAGCGGTGATTGCCGGAGCATGGAACCCATTTTCCGACCCAATATGGTTCCGACCTCTGTTTTTCCCTTGTATTTGAGATGATGGATTAGGTTTTGCACCCGGCTTTCTTTCGTGAAGAGGTAAATAGGAGCACCAGCTTGAAGGTCTACCCTTCCCCAAAATTTCTCCGTAAAAGGGTTTTCCTTTCTCAAGTGGAAATTGGCTTCGGGCAAGGTGGCCCTGCAAGTCGTGCAGATATGCTCGCCGTAGGGAGGCGAATTGTACTCGCAGGCAAGGCAAAGATGTGGGAAAAATAAGCAGAGGAAGTCCTCGAAAGGACGTAGCAAGTTTCTCATAGTTCCTTGTTTTTTTGGTGAAACAAGGGCCAACCTAAGCGATTGGGAATTACCAGTAAAATATTTGTTTCAGGTATATTCTAAAGACATTAGATGATAGATTTTAGACATTAGACACCAGAAGTTCACGTCTGCTGTCTAATGTCTATTGTCTCCTGTCTAAAGTCTCAAAAAAAAACGTCTGCCTCGAAAATCAAGACAGACGCATCAAAACAAAACGAAAAACCAACTTTAAACAAGTCTTTTTATGCCTTAATAAACCGCTCAGTTTCTTCAAATGTTGCCTGACCACAAGTTAAGGAATTCTTAAAGTCAGGTGAGCAGCCCTGTATTTACTTAGTTATTGGACTTCAAGCGAACGCTTAGGTTCTCTTGTTTGCCGCTTCGATTAACGACCAGTGACACTGTTTCTCCAGCCTTCGAGCCACCAACAATTTCGAGTAAGTCGGCGGAAGATTTCACGTTTTTCCCGTTGGCTTGTACGATGACATCGTTTGGTAAAACTCCTGCGTACTGTGCTGCGCCACCGTCCACTAAGCTTTGAACAAGCACACCTTGCGAAATGTTCAAACCCAGCTCGTTTGCCACTTCGTTGTTCAAGTCTTCAATATTGATACCAAGGAAGCCCCGCTGGTAGGAGCCGTTTTCAATAATATCGTTTACAATTCCAACCACCAAATTGATGGGAATGGCAAAGGAATATCCTTCAAAATAACCCGTCTGCGTCGCAATGGCCGTGTTGATGCCGAGCAGCCTGCCGCTGGCGTCCACGAGCGCACCGCCGCTGTTTCCGGGGTTCACAGCGGCATCGGTCTGGATGAACGACTCGATAGGAGCTTGGCCTTTGATGATGTTGATGTCACGCCCCTTGGCGCTGATGATGCCAGCGGTGACGGTCGAGTTCAGCTCCAGTGGGTTGCCAACGGCCAATACCCACTCCCCGATTTTGGCTTCGTCGGAGTTGGCTGGCCGCAGCGTGGGCAGACTCTTTGCCTCGATTTTCAGCACGGCCAAGTCGCCTTCCGGGTAGGTGCCAACGATGGTCGCCTTGTAGGTTTTGTTGTCGAAAGTGGTCACTTCCACCTCGTCGGCGAACTCGACCACGTGGTTGTTGGTGATGATGTACCCATCTTCGGTGTAAATGACACCCGACCCTGTGCCTTGCTTTGGTCGGTTGAAATTGAAAAAAGGACTGCCAAAAAAGGAATCGTCGTCAAAAATATTGGGCATTGGTTGGTTTTGCTGGCGTTGGCGGTTTTCACGTGCTTTTTTCTCGCTCTCCTTTGCGGAAATATGAACGACTGCTGGCGTTGCAATGGCCGCCGCTTCTGTAAAGTCAAAAGGCACATTGAGCATTGGGCCTACGTTGACGTTGTTGACTTGTTTGGCATATTGGCCAGTGCCAGTGCCGGCTTCCGGCTGGCTGCCTTGCAATGCGAAGTAGCCGCCCAGGGTTATCATCCCGCCAATCATTCCAGCTATTACGAAGGAAAATACCTGCTTCATGGTTGAATTAGTTTAGGTTTGATTTACAAATGTATTAACCTGCAAGTTATGGTCATGAGGTGCGAAAATAAACGCTCGGCCTCTCCGTCGGTTATTTCTCCAAACTGGTTTAACGACAAATTAACAAGCGGCTAAAATGCCCTGAAGAACCATTGATTCTACTTTTGTGAGCATGAACTTTACAAGGCAACTTTTTCCCTAACCATTTTTATAAAAACCGCACAAATGCAGACATTCACCCAAAGTTTGTTTGTTTCGCCCTCGCTGCCCAAGCGATTGGCAAAGTCCAGCAACTGATGTTTCACAACGAACCAGACTTCCACTCCCTGCTCCAGCCCGAAAATGAACTGGAAGCCAGGCTGCTCGACACCCCGCAGTTTCAGGAGGGTCTGAACTGGGGCAAGCCCCGCTTTGGCCACCCGGAGGGCAAGGTCGGCCTCCACGTGCGGGAGGTGCTGGACAACGTGAACCGTTGCGCAGCAAACGAAACCATCCGGCAGCAGCTCCGCCTCATCGCCATTGCCCACGACACTTTCAAGTTCACGGAATTCCAATTGGGCAGGCGGGTGAAGCACCACGGGCTGCTGGCACGGGAGTTCATGGAGGCTTATTTGAACGATACCACGCTGCTCGACATCATCGAACTACACGACGAGGCCTTCTACTGCTGGCGGGCCGCCTATATTGAAAACCAACAGGATGCAGCAACTCGAAGGCTCGAAAACCTGCTGGAAACCATTGGCGAAAACCTGTCCCTGTATTTTGATTTTTACAAATGCGATACCCAAACGGGCGACAAAATTCAAGCGCCCCTGTATTGGTTTGAGCAGGTGGTGTTGGGCGTTTAGCAAGTTGGCGTGTTAGCAGGATTGGCCATTATTACCCAATACGCCAACACACCAACCACCCAATTCCTATCTTTGCAGCATGAAAAAGAAGAACCTTATCAATTACCTGATACTCCTCGTGGTGGCATCAGGCATCTTCACGGTCGCCAAGCATTTTTACTCAAAACCCTCCGTAAATAACGGCGAAAAAGCACCCGACTTCGTCGCCGTTTCGCACGAAAATTTGGGCTTCAAGCTCTCTGACATGAAGGGCAAGTACGTGCTGCTCGACTTCTGGGGCAGTTGGTGCGGCCCTTGCATCGCCGGAGCGCCTGCACTTATTTCACTTTATGAAAAATACGGAAATGCCCGTTTCAAGGAAGCGGAAGGTTTTACCATCGTTAGTGTGGCGGTGGAAAAGGACAAACAACGCTGGGTCTCGGCTATTGAACGGCTCGGCCTTACCTGGCCCTACCAAGCCATTGACCCCGTGAGCAACTTCAGATTTTTTGACTCGCCCATCGCCAACAACTATGGCGTGAAGCAACTGCCCACCAAGTTTCTGTTGGACGGTGACCGCCGAATCATAGCAGTGGACATGTCGCTGGAAGAAGTTGATAAATTTTTGGCGGAAAATATGCTGGTAACTGGTCATTAGAGATTGGCCATTGGGTCATTAGTAGATATGAGGTCTCATAAAGTTCGTTGACAAGTTTCCTACCTAAACCCCAAAAATGTGG
>CAZDSU010000137.1:0-4726 GCA_964508135.1 uncultured Saprospiraceae bacterium | reverse complement strand
ACTTGCATAAAATCCTTGCGATTTCGCAAAGGATATTATTGGTAAGGTACTAATTCATACAGTTGGGTAAAAGATGTTGTGCGGCGCTGGGTAGCTTGGTCATTTGAATGTGGGTTGGCCGCCGGGAAGCTCGATTGCCTCCATCAAGTAAGCATAGGAAAAGCAATATAAAATTCCAAAAATCCTACTAATGGCGCAAATATAGTTCATGGGGGGGGGCACTTCCAAATTTTAAGTGCTAAAATTTGACATTTTTTTATCATGTATGCAACCCGGCCTAACAACCCCCGTAAATCAGCTACAAGTCGCTTGGCTCCCCGCCCGGCGATGCTTGAAACCAATTTTTTCATCAAAAAACTTTACCAAATGCCAGTACCAACCAACATGGGGAACTACGGCACCTTTTCCAGCGCCCAGCAGAAGGAGTACGAAGCTTGGTACTAGGCCAAATACCCCAGCTTGCCGCCCGAAATCCAAAAACCTGCCGAGCAGGCTTATACAACGCCGGAAGGCTACGACGACCATTACGACCACCACTTCAACTTCAACGATGCCATCCGAAATGGCAAAACGCCCATGGAAGATGCCGTCTTTGGGCTGCGGGCGGCTGCGCCTTCGCTGGCCGCCAACCTCAGTTATTTTGAGAACAAGGTGGTGAAATGGGACCCGATAGGGATGGTGATGCGGTAGGACGATGAACAAATAGGGATTGGCGATTGATGATAAATACATTCATCAATCGTCAATCTTTATCAGCTTTCCTGATTGCAGGATTCTTTCTTCATCCCGCACTTCGTAGAAATAGAGCCCCGGAGACAAGCCTTCTAGCGATACCGTGTTCTTCCCGGTAGCGAGGTGCTGGGTAAGCATGGGCTGGGCGGTGGTGGTGTAGAGGGTGAACAAAGCCGCTTTAGCAACCTGTTGGCGCAATTGAAGATGGACTTCTCCACTTGCTGGGTTTGGAAAAACTGTCACAATATCTGATTTGGCAATCTCTCCTGTCCCAGACACCACCAACACCACATCATGGCAAACCATACTGCTGTCGTACTGGTTGCTCACCGTGAGGCAGACGGTGTAGGTGCCAGGCCCAGGAAAGGTGTGCCACGGGTTCACCTCCGTACTGGTGCTGCCATCGCCGAAGTCCCAGTACCAATCGGTAGGTTCGTAAAAGGAATTGTCAATGAACGCCACGAGCAGTGTGTTGCCCGTGCTGTTAGCCTCGAAGCGGAAGCCCGCCACGGGGTGGTTATCCAGCCCCAGCGTGTCGCAGGGCGAGCCGTCAAGCGGCCCGAGGCGGTAGTTGGGGAAGTGCGGCGATGTGAAGCGGTTGTAGGAAGCCAACTGTAGGCCATGCTGTACGACTTCACAGGAATCACTCGCCTTGTTCGGCTGGTTGATGTAGTGCAATATCTTCGTCTCGTTGTTGGTGGTTATGTAAATCCGTCCGTCCGGGCCTGGCTGCATGGCGAAGAAGGTAGAGGGAAGCGGGTCGGCATAGCCATCATAGAAAGCTACTGTGTCTATGGTGCTGGCAATGTCGGATGCCCAGGTATCAGACTGTAGGATGAAGGTGGACGATACCATGTAAACAAAGCGGCCATTGGGCGAGAACGCCACCCCGCCGCCCAGTTCTGTATTGGGTATCGGCACGAACACGGGATTGTCAGCCAACAGGCCCTCGCAGCGGTCAAAATCATAGATATACAACCCGTGCTGAATCTCGAAACGTGCAAGCCTACTGCCATCCGGTGAAAAACAGATGAAGCCATTGCTGTTGATGTTTGGATAGGCAGGAGACAGGTTTTGTATCAACAAATCTTCAACTCCATTGGGCGACAACAGGCATCGGTAGAAGTTGTTCTCAGCCTTCTCAGGAAACACAACCCACCAGTCACGGCCGTTGGCATGCTTGACTGCTGTTATTGTCCCAAAGGTTTTCGTCGTGTCATTGAAGATGGCCACGTTCTTTTCCTCTACCATGCCTAATCCGTTGTTTTGGCCCATATCTATTACTGAATAATAGGTGGGGTTGACGGCGAGGATAAGAACATCATGGTAATCAAGTTTTTCATGAAATAGGTAATATTTTCCTGGGTATCCAGGCATTGGAAGGATAAAGTGACTCTGCGCAACGCGCAACCCAGAATTGTAATTGTTGGAAGTGATTGTTCCAGGATTTAGGCTGTCCCCGTTCTCCATTTGCTCGTGCAGATAATTAGCTACCCAAGCGCCGTTGGTATAAAACAGCAGATTTCCCATGCTGTCACAAATGCTGGCGACGGTAATGTCAAGGTTCATTGTCCTGTAGTCTTTGTGACTGCTTGGTGGTTCCGAACCAAAATCTATAATGCTGCCGCCAAAATCGTTGGGTTGTGGCAGGAAGGAGTCGTGGCCAAACAACCAGATATTGTCGTGCTTCTGGGCAAGGGATTGGCCCAGAAAGAGAGGGAAGAAGAAGGTAAGTAAAAGCTGTTTCATGGCCAAAGTTAATGAAACAAAGCGGCCCCGGCAATTGCCGGGGCCGCCGTTCCTTATTTTATTACTATCAGCTTGGTGGAGAAGGTTTCTTCTCCGTTTTCTAGTAATTTGACAAGATAAATGCCCTGTTGCAAATCCGTGGTCGAGAAAGTAACCTGTTTCTCACCAATTGGTAATTCGTAGGTGGCCACCAATTGCCCATAGAGGTTGAACAAAATTAATTTGCCTTCACCCTCCAATGCCATCGGCAATTTCAGGTTCACAGTGCTTTGCGTCGGGTTGGGATAAAGGATATATCCCGCCTGCTTCAAGTCTTTTGGCAACTTGAGCATTTGCCCGCCGCCTGTGCCACAGAGCGTTCCGTCGTCAAAAACATCCCCCGTCAACCCATCCAATAAGGCCCTGGCACGGAACACGGGAATACCGCCCTCATAAGGGCATTGCAGCGCAATTCCCCGGAGCAGGTTGGTCTGCGAGTAGTTCGGTGCGATGCCCTTGGCAAGCGTGTTCAAGAAGATATGGTTAACCATCTTTTCGTTCTGCTCCCAAATCTCTGAAACTGCAATGCCATTATTCTGCGCTATCAGCGCATTTGCAGCCTGGCGGCGGGCTTGAAGTAGGGAAACTACCAAAGCCTTGTTGGCTTGCGACAAAGTGTCCAACTCTGCCAGGGCATCTGTTCTCTGCACCTCAAGGGCAGCAGCGGCTTGGCCTGTAGCGGTTTGCAATTGGTCATCAATGGAAGCGATTTCGTCCATTTTGGCTACTATATCGTCGTAGTAGCTTTGCAACTGTTCTGCAGTATTGGTATCCACCTCGTACAGTTCGTGCATGGCCGATTCTACATCCGTGAATTCGCCAATGGTTGTTGCCAATCGAGCGTTGTAGAAAGTCTCCAGAACTGAACCCGACTGTACGAGTTCAGTATTGTCGTTAAGTTTCTTGAACAGGTCCCGGTCGAGCATCCATTTCATGGCTATTGCATCCTCACCGGGGTCCACCAGCCCTTGTGCTATCCGCAAATCGAGTTCACGGATAGGCGGGTCGTTTGGCGGTGATTGTAGCCCTGCACAGGTAATTCCGCCACAGCCAAACTCAGCTCGATTAGGGTCAATTGCGACTCCAAACCAAGTTGTCGAAGCAGACGACGGGTTTTGCGGCCCCAATGGTGCAGTAAGTGACTTCACTATATACCTGGAATCGTTTATCCAGTTTTGGTCATTGCTTTCATGCCTTGCGCCCACTGCACTTGCACCAGACCAGGTACCATTCCAGCGATTGCCATGTAGTATTCCATTGTCAACGTCAAGTGGCTGAGTACCTGTAAGGCCAAACGCCTGATAATGCAACCCAAAATGGTTGTTCTGGAAATTAGTAGTGCGGAGGTCGGTGCTTCCGCAGCCCATGTCGAACTGTATGCCGAGGTAGGTATCGTGGACGGAGTTGCAGTCGTAGTCAACGCCTGTACTGGCATGGACCTTAATGCCAGTGGGGCCTGCAAGATTTCCACTGGCATTGGTTTCGAAGTCGCCATCCACGAGGTTGCAAGAGAGGGTGTTGTTGGGGCTGTTCCAAAGCCGAAATCCTGCATAGTTGGCAGCACCGAACGGACTAGTGGCATATATATGGTTTTCTGCCAAATCGTATCCGTTGCAGCCGTTCAAGGAAATGCCCGAGCCTGCGTTGGTAAGGTCTATTCCGTAGTGGGCAGTGATGTCCGCATTGGGTTGGGGCGCTCCGTTTTCCCGTACAAAGATGGCCGCCGACTTGACATCTGCTGGAGTGGCATTCACGTTAATGTCATTGTCGTGCACGTGTATCTGGTTGGCGGGGTCGTTGAACCAGAGTGTAACACCAGAATGCTCAGCGGTGATGTCGTTGCTGCAAATATCAATGTTCCGGTTAGCGCTTTCACGAACTTCCACCCCCGTATTGACAGATGTCATCGTGTTGTTGCGTACATTGGCATTCATGCCCCGCAAGGAAATGCCCACGTTGCAATGGTCAAAGCTAACGTTGTTGGCACCACCACATCCCCCATCTTGGTGGAAGGTTTGGCCTGCTCCGATAGCCCGAACACCATAGCCAGCAATCAGATAATCTTGCAAAGCGATATTGCTGAATTGGGAATTTCTGAGCGTCAGGTTGCAATTATCCGTCAATATCCCGTTCCTGAGCCTGGTAAAGGTATTGGGTGGGTGCGGCTTCAATTTGATGTAGATTTGTGTTAAAAAAAAAGCACCAA
>CAZDSU010000136.1:0-4731 GCA_964508135.1 uncultured Saprospiraceae bacterium | reverse complement strand
TAAACTACTCTACAACAAAAAAATAATTCCTATAAACCATTGACAATCAATATTTTGACAAACCCCGAAGGGGTTGAATTTGAATAGCCCCGGATGAAATCCGGGGTAAGAAAATGAACGATAGAAAACCCCGAAGGGGTTGAATATCAATTGTTTGTGCAAAAAATTCAACCCCGTTGGGGTTGTTTTCTGTGCTTTCGTTTTCCCCGGATTTCATCCGGGGCTATTCAAGTCTAACCTCTTCGGGGTTGGAAAAATAGAATCAACTCATTCATAGTCAATATTTTACAAAGTTTATTCTTTTGTTGTAGAGTAATTTATTGCGCTTTAGGTGGATTTACACCACAATATTTATCATCCTCCCTGGCACCACCACCACCTTCTTCACGGTTTGGCCTTCCAGCCATTTCTTCACGGTGTCCAATTCGAGGGCGGCCTTCTCCAACTCTGGCACAGACATGCCAGCGGGCAGGTCAATCAGGTCACGTTTCTTGCCGTTGATGCTGACGGGGTAGGCGATGGTGTCCTGTACCAAGTAGGCTTCGTTGAAAGCAGGGTAGGGCGCTTCGCAAACGGTGGTCTCATGGCCCAGTTGGTGCCAAAGTTCTTCGGCGGTGAACGGCGCAAATGGGGCAACCAACCTGACCAGTTCGTCCAGCACGGCCCGTTTGGAGCAATTGAGTGAGCGAAGTTCGTTGACGCAAATCATGAAACCGCTCACACAGGTGTTGAATGAGAAACGCTCGATATCCTCCTGCACTTTTTTGATGCAGGTGTGCAGCACTTTCAGTTCCGCTTTGGTCGGTTCGGCGTCAGTCACGAGGTTTTTGCCGTTGTTTTCATCATAAAAAAGCATCCACATTTTCCGAAGGAAACTTGAGACTCCGCTGATGCCCTTCGTGTCCCACGGCTTGGCCTGCTCGATGGGGCCGAGGAACATCTCGTACATGCGGAAGCAGTCGGCGCCGTAGCGCTCCACCATTTCGTCGGGGTTGATGACGTTGTGCAGCGACTTCGACATCTTTTCTACCCGCTGGGAAAGTGGGATGTGCTTTGTACCATCGGCATCAGTCACGACTGTTACGTGAGAACTTGGGTTCACCTGCTCAAATCTGTTGTCGGTGAGTTGCAAGCCCGAAAATTTATCCAAAGAAATGCGCCATTCGTCGTCCACCAAGCTAACCGGAACGTGCAGTTCGAGGCTACGGCCACCGTCCAGAGTCACCTCCATCACGGCTGATTTCCCCTGAATCATCCCCTGGTTCATCAACTTCTTGTAAGGCTCTTTCGTTGGCACCAAACCCTTGTCGTACAGGAACTTATGCCAAAAACGGCTGTACATCAAGTGCCCAACGGCGTGTTCCGTGCCACCCACGTACAAGTCAACGTCCTGCCAGTAGTTCAGGGCTTTTTGCGATGCAAACTCCGTGTCGTTGTCGGCATCCATGTAACGCAGGAAGTACCACGAGGAGCCAGCAAAACCAGGCATCGTGTCCGTCTCCCTCCTCCATCCGTTGGGCAAGTTGACCCAATCTTCGGCACGGGCGAGAGGCGCTTTTCCGCCGGAGGCGGGCTTGAAATCATCTAAAACGGGCAATTCAAGCGGTAATTCGCTCTCCGGCAAAGCGTGGGCGATGCCGTCAGTGTCATAAATGATGGGGAACGGCTCTCCCCAGTATCGTTGGCGGCTGTAAATGGCATCCCTAAGTTTGAAGTTGATTTTGCGATGACCAATGCCCATCGCTTCGATGCGCTGCAATACGACTTCGATGGCGTCCATCACTTCCATGCCATTGAGGAAGTCGGAGTTAATCATCTTGCCCTGTTTGTCTTCAATGCTAGCACTGGGGTACATGCTCTTGTCAATGATTTCAACGATAGGCAGGTCAAATTTTTTGGCGAATCGCATGTCCCGTTCATCGTCGGCTGGAACGGCCATGATGGCACCAGTTCCGTAGTCCTTCAACACGTACTCAGCAATCCAGATGGGAATTTTTGCGCCGTTGAAAGGGTTCAAGGCGTAAGCACCCGTGAATGCACCGGACACTTCCTTCGTCTCGGACATGCGGTCACGCTCGCTGCGGGTGTTCACGTAGGCTAGGTAGTCGGCGATGGCTTGGGCTTGGTCGGGCGTAGTGATTTGTTTCACCAAATCGTGCTCGGGAGCCAAAACCATGAAGGTGGCTCCGAAGATGGTGTCGGGGCGGGTAGTGAAGATTTCTATTTCGAGCTTCGGGTCGCTCTCGGAAATCCGAAATCCGAAAACCGAAATCCGAAATACCAATTGCGCCCCCTGTGATTTTCCAATCCAGTTCGACTGCATTTTTTTCATCGAGTCGCTGAAATCCACGGTGTCAAGGTCGGTCAGCAGGCGGTCGGCGTAGGCGGTGATTCGGAGGCTCCACTGCAGCATCGGCTTGCGCTCCACGGGGTAGCCGCCCCGCTCGCTCACGCCATCCTTCACCTCGTCGTTGGCGAGCACGGTGCCAAGTTCCTCGCACCACCAGACATAGGTGGTTTTGCGGAAGGCGAGGCGGTAGTTCATCAGGGTGTCGTCCTTTTCCTTGGGCGTCATGGAGGCCCATTGCGCAGCGGAAAAAGCCAGCGGCTCGGAGCCAGCAGTTTGGGCCTTAGCTGCTCCTTCTTTTTCAAAAATTGTCATCAATTCACTGATAGGTCGGGCTTTGGCGGCCTTGATGTCGTACCAGTGGTTGAAGAGCTGCAAAAAAATCCACTGCGTCCATTTGTAATATTTGGGGTTGCAGGTCTGCACCTCTCGGCTCCAGTCGAAGCTGAACCCAATTTTGTCCAACTGCTCCCGGTAGCGAGCGATGTTGGTTGCCGTTGCCTTTGCTGGATGAACGCCTGTTTGGATAGCGTACTGTTCAGCAGGCAGACCGAAGGCGTCGTAGCCCATTGGGTGCAGCACGTTGAACCCCTTCATTCGCTTGTAGCGAGCGTAAATATCAGAACCGATATAGCCAAGCGGATGCCCAACGTGCAGGCCCGAACCGGAAGGGTAGGGGAACATGTCCAGCACGTAGTATTTGGGTTTTGGAGAGTCGTTGGAGACTTTGTAAACCTGATTTTCTTCCCACCACTTTTTCCATCTTTGTTCAATCTCACGAGGGTTGTATTCCATGGCAAATATTCATTTTTATGCATTCCAAGGTTTGTTCTTGCAAGCTACGCCGGAATGCACTTTAGTACGTTCTTACTAAAAAGGTGCGAATAAACGTTTTTTTACGGAATTGGCAATGCTGATCAGCTCCCGTTCTTTCTTTGGGTATAAAATTTGATTTTTCAAGAAAGGAAGGTGTTTGATTTTTGAAATTGTTCTAAATTGCATCAATTTTCGAAATAAACACCGCTCTACTGATTCTCACCACAAGTGTTTTAGGACATAAACCAATCTTTGTTTCAGGATATTTCATAAAATTCAAGGACTATAAACAACCCCGCCGATTTTTTCAATTGGTTGGGCTTTGAATTGTTTCAGTTAAACTATTTTCCCATGATGTCACCGATTTACACAACCTTGATTGATTTTAAGTGCCTGATTCTCAAGACTCTAGTCGTCGTTTCACTAGTTTTCACTGCCAGTGCCGCTGAATTGAAGGCGCAGGTGCTGACCTGCCCCGACGATTACGTGGTAAACCTACCACAGAACGATTGCGGTGTTGCTATTAATTACGATTCCCTTGATTGGAGCGCAAACTTTCCTGTTAACGACTACGTCTTTATTCCATTTCCTGGCACCTTTTTGCCGACAGGCATCTCCACCATTACCTTGGCGGTTTCGGACAACAATAACAATTTTTACACCTGCGATTTTGAAGTAAACATCCTGGCTTACAATTCCACGAATTTCGATTGTCCCGGTGCCACTTCCGTTTCATTGAACGGAGAATGTGAGCGTATGTTGACTGCAACCGATATTCTAGGCTCAACCTTCAATCCATGTGATGAAGACTACATGACAGAAATTCAGGAGGGAAACAACTGGGTACCAGGCGTCATTGACGCCAACGACGTCGGCAGCAGCTTCAATGTTCAATTGACAAATAACGAGACTGGGCATTCCTGCGAGTCCATTGTCACGGTAACGGGTGGAGAGCCATCATCAATCACCTGCCCGCCTGACGTAGTGCAATATTGCAACGAACCGACTGACACTTTCTATACCGGAAGCCCAACTTTGACCGGATGTTTTGAGAATGTGGTCCTTTCCTATTCGGACGAATTGACGTTCACACAATGCCCCGATACCTTTGCTTTTCAAATCATCCGAACTTGGGTTGCCACTTCACCCAACGGAAGCCAAAGCACTTGCGAGCAGGACATCACCGGGAAGCGGTTCCCAGCGAGCCTTGTGGTATTTCCAGACGATGTTGACGATGTTTCAAGCCCTGCACTCCTGTGCAATGATACTTTGAACCTCACACAAACGGCGCATCCCGATATCACTGGCTGGCCTTTGGTTGGCGATTTTCCACCAGATGACAACGTTCACTGCAAGTTTGCGGTGAGCTATGTTGACAATATTACACACCTCTGCGGCGATTCTTACAGGATTAAAAGGGCTTGGGCAGTCGTTCGGTTGTGTGTGCCTACCACCTTCCGGGACACGCAAACCATTTTGGTCTTGGATGAAATGGCGCCCGTCTTTGAAATACCAGACACAATTTTTTCCAGAAATTAGAGAGGTTGCCTGGATTCAGTGTTTTTACA
>CAZDSU010000135.1:0-5126 GCA_964508135.1 uncultured Saprospiraceae bacterium | reverse complement strand
CTGGCCCTAAAGGCCGGGAGAGTAGGTCGCTGCCAACCCTTTTTTTTATTTTGAAAAGGCCCTGTGATTCATTTCGCAGGGCCTTTTCTGTTTTACAGCTTCCTTTTCGCCTTGCCCTTTCCTTATTTTCCACAAAAAATAGAACTTTAGGAACTTTTTTAAGGATGCAACCTGTTCATGGCTGCACGGCCATGCCTTGTCCAATGGGCATAAGCCTTGGCTCTCCCCAACTAAGGAGAGAATTAACTGAAAACAAGTATGTTATGGTACTAATGGCCAACAAAACCACGCATTTCGAGCACATCTTTGAGGACGAATTCATGCCTCATTCCGATGCGCTTTACAACTTCGCTTACCACTTGACGGGTAACGAAGACGATGCCAACGACCTGTTCCAGGAAGCACTGCTGAAGGCTTGGCGCTTCGTTGACAAATACGAGGCAGGCACCAATGCCAAGGCTTGGCTTTTCACCATTGCCAAAAACGCTTTCATCAACGAGTACCGTCGGAAGGTGAAAACGCCTAACCGGGTGGAATTGCAGGACTACGTGACCTATCAGGACAAGCAGGACACGCCGCTCACCAGCGGCATGGACATGCGGGAGGAAATGTTCCAGTACCTGATTGGCGACGAGGTTACCTTGGCTATCAACCAGCTCCCGGTTGACTTTCGGACAGTCATCCTGTTGAGCGATGTCGAAGACTTCAAGTACGACGAAATCGCCTCCATCTTGGACATCCCGATTGGAACCGTGCGGTCTCGACTGCACCGCGCCCGGAACTTGTTGAAGGAGAAACTGAAAACGTATGCCGAGCAACTTGGCTATCAGGATAAAAGAGGATAATTGGTTGAATGGCCATTTAGGGTTATGCACCTTGGCCGTTCAGCCTTTTTTTAATTAACAGCCATTTCAGAACCTGTCCTTATAACTGGCATTTTGCACTGACAACCAATCAATAAGAGAAATGATTCGCATAATTTTGAACGATAACTTGCCCGCATTCACTTGGCCGACCGATGGCCCCGTGACGGGCGTGGGTGTCAGCCGGGATTGTGCAAGTTGTTGGTTTTCAGGCACAACCGTCAGCAGGACTACAAACTCATTTTGCGATGAAAAACTATCAAAACGGTCAGGATTTTGTCACCCGTCTCAACCTTCTCCTCGACAACGAACTCACTCCCGACGCAGAGCGTGAAATGCTCGAAGAAATAAAAAGCAATCCCGAATACCGTGACATGTTAGCCAAAGAGCAGGGCTTCCGGGAGTTTGTCCGCAGCCGCATACATCGCAAAACTGTCTCGCCTTCCCTTATCCTTTCAATCAAGGAGAAAATCCACTCCACTTCCAACGGTCGAAGTATTTGACCCAATTCAGGGGTTCTCAATAGCCTTTTCCAGCCACATCATTTCGGAAAGTCTCTACGCACTTGCGGTCCTGCAAAGTGACGTACACTGTTTTGCCGTCTTTGCCGCCAAAGGCGAGGTTGCTCGTTTTTTTGCCTTTGAGCGACACCTCACGGAGCAGTTTTCCATTGGGTGAAAGCACGGCGACGACGCCCTTGCCGTAACGGGTCACATAGAGGTTACCCGCCTTGTCGCACTTCATCCCGTCCATGCCGTGGTCATCGAAATGGGTAAACAGCCGCTTGTTGCTCAACTCACCGCTCGGCGACACGTCGAATGCCCAGATATTCAATTGCCCTGATTCGTTCACGTACAACGTCCGCTCATCAGGGCTGAGTTCGATGCCGTTGGTGGTGCCCATGTTGCTTGCGGCAATGCTTGCCTTGCCATCGTGCATGATGCGCCAGACTTGGCCCGTGCCGTCCTTCCATTTTGGGTCGCTGGCGAAGACGATGTCGCCTTTTGTGATGCAAAGGTCGTTGGGCTGGTTGAAGCGGTCATCGTGGCAAAAAATAGAGATTTTTTTCGTGGACATGTTGATTTTCAACACGTTATGTCCTGTGAAATCGGCCAACAGCATATCGCCCTTGCTGTCGAAACGGATGGCATTGGCGGTACTGCCAGCTGGTAATTCTATAAAAACGGATGCCTTGCCATCGGGTGTGATGACGCCCACTGTCCCATCCCGTTGGTAGTTGACAACGTAGAGGTTGCCCGCCTTGTCGACGTTGGGGCCTTCGCAGTTTTCACTGAATGAGCCTTCAGGGGTGAGGTCGGTGGAAATGAAATGTTTGGAGGCGCTGCAACCAGTGAGGACAATGGAGAGGAGAAGGATGATGTTTTTCATGATTTTAGTTTGGGACAAAAGAAATAAAAACTGTCGTAAGAAACCTCATCGGAATCGAATAACCAATTGTTTATCCCAATAGGTAACTTTGTCATTTTGCCGTAAACTACTAACTTAGCTTTCAAATCTGTTATAAAAATGATGACAGCAACCATCGAAGAAAGTCCCATTCATCAAATTGTGAGGAACGAGCAACTGATGTTCAAGAGCCGGATGAGCCGTGAGCAGTTCCATCGGTTTGTGTTGAAAAACACCGATTTGCGCATTGAGCGTGACAAATATGGCAGCATCATAATCTACCCGCTTATGACTTTCGATTCTGGATATTTTGAAGGAGAAGCCTTCGGTATTCTCCGAAATTGGTCAAAGACCAATAAGTTTGGCCGAGCCTTCAGCCCCTCCACCTCCTTTGACCTGCCGGACGGCTCACAACGAAAAGCCGATGGTGCATGGATTTCCATGGAAAAAATAAACAAACTCAGCGAGGAAGAAAGAAAAGGCATAGCCCTAATCGTGCCCGATTTCGTCATGGAAGTGCGCTCGGAATCCGACCGTTTGGCACCACTCAAAAAGAAAATGGCAGAGGCTTGGATTGCCAATGGTGTTAAGCTCGCTTGGCTCATTGACCCTATCAAAGAAAAGGCTTGGATTTATCGGGCAGATGGCTCAAGTGAAGAAATTAACGGCTTTCAGAACTCGCTTTCGGGCGAAGGAATCCTACCCGGCTTTGAACTGAAACTCTCCGACCTAAAAGGTTAGCCAAAAACCAATCTCCGTCTCCATTGTTACCCATCGGTTTACCTTACCCTATGGGGCATTTCTCCCGTTTTTGAAAATCTTTACCGATGTTTGCAACAATGGATCATCTTGAAATAAAGCCTAAGCCACATCCCGATAGTAATCGGGACGACGACCCCACGGCCGCCGCCCGCAAGCGTGACCATATCGAAATGGCATTTCGCTCGCAGGTGCAGCACGGAGAGGTGGACGGGCGGTTCTACTACGAGCCGTTACTGTCGGCGCACCCGCAGCCGGGCAGCCTGCCGCCGTTTTCCTTTTTGGGGAAAACGCTGCGCTCGCCCATCTGGGTAAGCAGCATGACCGGTGGCACGGACTGGGCGCATACCATCAACCACAACCTTGCACGGGCCTGCGCCGAGTTCGGCATGGGCATGGGCCTCGGCTCCTGCCGCTCGCTGCTCTTCTCCGACGATACGCTGGAGGACTTCGCCGTGCGCCATCTCATCGGCCCTGACCTGCCGCTCTACGCTAACCTCGGCGTGGCGCAGTTAGAGCAACTCATTGATAATCAAGAGCTTTGGCGGGTAACAGCCCTGCTCGACAAGCTGCAAGCCGACGGCCTCATCATTCATGTGAACCCGCTGCAAGAATGGTTGCAACCCGAAGGCGACCGCTTCAAGCGGCCACCGCTCGAAACGATTATAACCATTTTGGAAAAATTGCCCGAACTGAAAATCATCGTGAAGGAGGTCGGGCAGGGCATGGGCTACGAGAGCCTGCGGGCGCTGTTCCAATTGCCGCTGCAAGCGGTGGACTTTGCGGCCAGCGGCGGTACCAACTTCGCCAAACTCGAATTGTTGCGCAGCGATGAAGCCAGCCAAGAAACTTTTCAGCAACTGGCGCAGGTCGGCCACACGGCAGCCGAAATGGTGCATTTCACCAACCAAATCAAAGCGGAACTTGGCGACAAAATGCTTTGCCTGCAGGTCATAATTTCTGGTGGCATTGGCAGCTTCTTGGATGGTTTTTATTTGATGAAAAAACTGCAAATGCCAAGCGTTTACGGGCAGGCTTCCGGCTTTTTGAAACATGCACGGGGGAGTTATGAGGAGTTGCGGGAGTATGTAGCAGCGCAGGTGCGGGGGTTGGAATTGGCGGAGGCGTTTTTAATTCCGAAGTACGATGGTATTGAAAGCAACAAAAAATTACAACTTTAATTCATGAAAGTAATGTCCATATTTTCAATTTTGATTTTGACGACCCTTGGTTGTTCGGGCAAGGTAAGTCCATCAAATGAATTATCTATGAAAGAAGAATCTGTAAACGAGACAGATACTTCTTTCAAGCATATCGCCCATTTTCCAACAATTAAGGATACGACGCAATTCATCTCAGACTTACGTCATTTTTTAAACTTAGAAATCCAAGAAAACCCAATTCAAAGAGATAGTGAGCAAATTACAGCATATAAGAAGATAAAACTCTTTGGCTCTGAAAAGGACTATTTTGTCATAGAGTATGACTGGAAAGAGGGGCCAATGGCAGAGTTTCCTTGGAAATATCAAGTTTTGTTGACAGCCGATGGCAAACCTTTCAAAGTGTTTTCTGGGCAACGGTTTGAATTGTTGGAGGTGTTCAAAGATGAAAACCCATTTCTTTTAATAACCATAGTGAGCTCGAGAGGGAACGGAGGACATGAGCTTTACAAAATAAAAAATGACACTTTGGAGAATATTTATGAAGGCTACTTTGATTATGAACTTAAAACTTATGATGACAATCAAGACGATAGAGTTTATGAGCCAAACGAATTGATATTAACTTTGAAAGATGATAATCAAGACGGATTTAACGACATTTTATTTAATGGCAACATAGTATTCATTATGGGCCAAACAGAAAAAGGAGATTGGTTTGATAGCGAAACAATAAACGGGAAGACAATAACCTACTCAATTGATAATCCCTTCAAAAGAACTCCTGTCGAATTTATTTTTCTTTTCGATAGGCATACTGGATACTTTAAAAGTAAAGAAAATTATGTTGAAAAATATGGCTTAAACAAATGAGAAAGACGAGCCTAAGAGGCTGTTTTAAAACCTAAAAAGAGGTAAAAAATGCTCAAAACTGAGA
>CAZDSU010000134.1:0-5403 GCA_964508135.1 uncultured Saprospiraceae bacterium | reverse complement strand
CCCAATATCCCAATATCCCAATATCCCAATATCCCAATATCCCAATATCCCAATACCCCAATATCTCAATATCTGTTAAACATGACCGCAATATATTTACTCAGCGCACTTATCATCTGTGCCCTAATGTTCATCAACAGGAACCGAACGGTCAACTATGTGTTGGTGACGGCTTTCTTGCTCCTCCAGTGGGCGCTGACAGCCTACCAGTTCATGCACCGGGACACGGAAGAATTTTTCGGTTTTTTCAAGGCCGACGCCCTGGCGTTGCTGATGTTGACCACTTTGAGCATCGTTGCCATTCCCGCCTATTTCCACAGCTATATTTATTTTCAAAACCGCAAGCCCACGCCGAGGGTGCGGAGCATCTATTTCATGTCCATGACGCTGTTGCTGACAGCGGTCAGCGGGGCGTACCTGTCGAACCACCTCGCCGTCACCTGGGTTTTCGTGGAACTAACGACGCTTGCTGCCTCCGGACTGGTCTATCACCACCGGGATGCCAGCGCATTGGAAGGTACGTGGAAGTACATCTTCATTTGTTCCATCAGCATCACGTTGGTGTTTATCGGCATTTTGTTCACCAGCATTGCGCTGCAACAGGCGGGGCATGCCGACCTGTCCTATCCGGCGCTGTTGGAAAATGCAGCTTCGCTGAATGTGTTCTGGCTACGGCTTGCTTTCATCTTTATTTTCACGGGATATACCGCCAAGATGGGACTGGTGCCGATGTACACTGCTGGCATTGATGCGAAGGACAAAGCCCCGTCCCCGGCGGGTGCGCTACTTTCCAGCGTGTTGATGAACATGGGTTTCGTGGGCATGTTCCGTTTTTACGAAGTGGTGGCCAAAACCTCCCTCCACGACTGGTCGAACAACGTGATTTTCATTGCAGCGGGACTTTCCATTTTCGTTTCTACCGTCTATATGCTAAAGGTGGAAAACATCAAGCGGATGCTGGCGTATTCGAGCATCGAACACACGGGGCTGGTAATGCTGGGCGTGGCGGCTGGCGGCGTGGGATATTATGCCGCCATACTTCATTTAATACTTCATGCCTTCGCCAAATCAAGCCTGTTTTTTCAAATCGGGCAGGTTCACCGCATCTTCCACAGCAAACTTATTTCGGAGACGGGCAACTATTTCAAATACAACTTGCCGGGGGCAATGGTGCTGCTGCTGGGGTTCATCTGCGCCACTGCCATGCCGCCGTCAGGGCTGTTCATCAGCGAGTTCATGATTTTCCGCTCGCTGTTCGAGGGGCATCATTTGATTATCCTCGTCGTGGTGCTGGTGCTGCTGACGCTGATAATCTGGGCTTTCGGGAAGAACATGTTCAAGCTGCTGTTCACGCCGCTGGCGCATTTTGATGAAACCAAAAAAGGAAAAGTCTATGGCTACGAATCGGTTTCTCAGTTCGTGTTGCTGGGGCTGGTGATTTACCTGGGTTTCAATCCTCCAGCGGAGATGGTGGCGCTGATTCAGGATGCCGTGGCTGGGTTACCACATTGACATGACAACAATGGGAACGCAGATGACACGGATTGGGCGGATTTGCACGGATTTTTCATAAAACTTGAATACTATGCTGCTACACAAAGAATTGACCGACCAGATTTTGAATGCTTTTTACGAGGTCTATAACGAACTGGGTTATGGGTTCCTGGAAAAAGTGTATCAAAATGCACTTTACTTTGAGTTGAAAGACAGAGGATTCAATGTCGTTCCTCAAAGGCGTTGTGCGGTCCATTTCAAAGGGAGAGAAGTCGGCGAATACTTTTCCGACATTATCGTCAACGACCTGATTATTCTTGAATTAAAGGCATGTGAGACCATAATGGAAGAACACGAATTGCAATTGCAAAACTACCTCAAAGCAACCGCTATTGAAATTGGTTTTGTTTTGAATTTTGGAAAGGAACCTGAGTTCTCCCGCAAGATTTTTTCAAACAACATGAAAAAATTGAGAAATTGAGAAATCAGTGTAAATCCGCCCAATCAGTGTCATCCGTGTTCCAATTGTTGTCATAAGGGAAAGAAACATGAAATACACCATCATAAGAAACAACCAAACCATCCCGCTGGCATCCATCCCGGTGCTAACGTATGAACAGTTTTTGGAACAAAACACTTCGCTGCTGGCGGACCAGCGCTACCATTGCGTGAGCTACCACGGCGTCCCGCAGGGTGATAAAGTAATGCTGCTCTGCTGCATCGCCGACGATACCGAGGGCAACATCTTCGTCTCCTCGGCGCTGGTGAATCGCAGCCAAACCCTGCCTTCGTTCACGGCGCAGCGACTGGCGTTCCACAAATTTGAGCGGGAAATCCACGAGAACTTTGGCATTGGGTACGCTGACCACCCTTGGCTCAAGCCAGTGCGTTTTCCGCAAAACCGGGCGACCGGGCAAAGCACCATCGCCAACTACCCGTTTTTCCGCATCGAAAGCGAGGAACTGCACGAGGTCGGCGTCGGACCCATCCATGCGGGCATCATCGAGCCGGGGCATTTCCGTTTTATCTGCAACGGTGAGCAAATCCTGCACCTCGAAATCCAGTTGGGCTACCAACACCGGGGCATCGAGCCGCTGTTTTTGGAAAAAAAGAAACTGCTCCAGCGCACCACCCTCGCCGAAAGCATTGCCGGGGATACCGTTGCCGGGCACACGACGGCCTTCGTGAATTTATGGGAAAACCTTTGCGGCTACGAGGCTGACGAGGATTTGCAGTTCACTCGGACACTGGCCCTGGAACTGGAGCGCATCGCCGTACATACCGGCGACCTGAGCGCCATCTGCACCGACATTGCCTACCAGTTGGGCAGTTCAGTTTTTGGCAGGTTGCGAACGCCTGTCATCAATTATTTTCAAAGCTGGTGCGGCAACCGCTTCGCTAAAAGCCTCATCCGGGCAGGGCAAAACCACTTCCCCTTCAACGAAACTTTGGCGGAGCAACTGCTCAACATGCTGGACGCCTTCGAACCGGATTTCGATGAAATGTGGGCGGAATTCCACACCCTGCCAAGTGCCCTTTCCCGCTTGGAAAAGACGGGCGTGGTGACGAAGGAGCAGATTTCCAGCATCGGCACGGTCGGCATGGCTGCCCGTATGAGCAGCGTCAGCCGGGACATCCGGGCGACGCACCCGCACGACCTTTACCCCACGCTCGCCCACGAACCCATCGTCAAGCACCACGGCGACGTTTATTCCCGGACGCATATCCGACACGATGAAATCAAGCAGTCCATCGGCTACATCCGGCGGCTGTTGGAACAAATCCCGCCGGAAAACAAAGACCGGAAACCACTGGGGCAACCCACCGCCAACGCCTTCTCCATTTCACTGACGGAAGGCTGGCGAGGCGAAATCTGCCACTGCGCCATCACCGATGAACGGGGCGAACTGGTGCATTACAAAGTGAAAGACCCCTCGTTCCACAACTGGCTGGCGCTGGCGCTGGCGGTGCGGAACAACGAGATTTCAGATTTCCCGGTCAGCAATAAAAGTTTTGATTTGTCCTATTGCGGGCATGATTCGTAAAGCAGGTATTGGGATATTGAGGTATTGGGATATTTTGAAATTCTGCCCAATATCCCAATATCCCAATATCCCAATATCCCAATATCTCAATATCTCAACATGATAGACAACCTGAAAATACTCCTCCATCAAGGCAAGCAATACATCCCCGATGTCACAACGGCTAAAGTTCCCGGCGTTTTTCGGGGAAGACCCATCATCCATCCTGGCAAGGTGGACGAAAAGGAATTGGTGGAACTTTGCCCAACGGGTGCCATCAGTGCAAGCCCGCTTCGGATTGATTTGGGCAAATGCACGTTTTGCGGGGAATGCGCCTTTACCTGTCCCGAAAAAATCAGTTTCACCACCGACCATAAAATCGCCACGAACGACCGCCAACGGCTCGTCATTGCCGAAGGCGACGACTCGCACATCAAACTGAACCAGGACTTGATTCGGGCGGAAATTTCGAGCTATTTCAGCGGCTCGCTCAAGCTGCGGCAGGTGTCGGCGGGTGGCGACAACAGTTGCGAATGGGAATTGAACGCCTGTGGCAACGTGAACTTCGACATGGGCAGGTTCGGTATCGAGTTCGTGGCTTCGCCCCGCCACGCAGACGGCATCGTCATTACGGGGCCAATCACCGAAAACATGGCAGCGCCGCTGCAAATCTGCTATGACGCCACGCCTGACCCCAAAATCATTATCCTCGCTGGCACGGACGCTATCAGCGGCGGCATATTTGAAAATAGCCCAGCGCTTGACCGCCGTTTTTTGGATAAAAAACAGGTTGACCTGTACGTGCCGGGCAACCCTGTGCATCCGTTGACCTTTATCAATGGGGTGCTGGAGTTGATAAGGCGCCGGAAATAATACTGGGGGATTGCGTTACCGTGTCTGATCCAACAACTTTGATTACGTCATAATGCACTCACCAATTGAAAAAAAATAACTCCGATTTGCCAGCATTTCAAAAACTAATGGTCAATTTTGCGGTTTCGCTAGGGACTCAGAGATGAGTTATCACAGGGTAATTTTGCCGTTCTTGGGTAGGCTAGTTGAGCCAAGGTTCAAATGCAGAAACGTAAAAACCGGCGATTTATCCACCAAATACTATGAGCTTTTCATGACCATTCTTTATTTTTTTCTCGCACACTGGTTCATCTGTCTTTTCTTCCAGACCTTTTTCCACCACCGCTACGCCTCGCACAAGATGTTCACCATGAACAAGTTTTGGGAGCGGTTTTTCCACCTGACCACTTATGTTGCGCAGGGTTCGTCGTACCTGACGCCCCGTGCATACGCCATCATGCACCGCATGCACCATGCTTTTTCCGACACGGAAAAAGACCCGCATTCGCCCAACTTTTTCAAGGATGTTTTCCAAATGATGAAGCACACTCGGGAAATCTTTCATGGCTTGGTGACGAATACCTTGAAGGTTTCGCCCAAGTTCCTTGGCAACTACCCGACGTGGGATTGGCTCGACAAGTTCGGGTACGGCTGGCCTTCCCGCATTACTTGGATGGTAGGCTACGTGGTTTTTTATGCCTTTTTCGCCACGCAATGGTGGATGTACCTGCTGCTCCCCATCCATTTTATGATGGGCCCGGTACATGGTGCCATCGTCAACTGGTGCGGCCACAAGTACGGCTACCAAAACTACAACAACGACGACCACTCCAAGAACACCCTTCCGTTCGATTTTCTGATGCTCGGCGAACTGTTCCAGAACAACCACCACAAGCATCCGAACAGCCCCAATTTTGCGCAACAATGGTGGGAGTTTGACCCGGTGTACCCGATAATTAGGTTGCTGCACTGGCTGGGAGTGATACAATTGAGAAGGGCTTGAAAAGGTATGAGGTATGAGGTATGGAGGTAT
>CAZDSU010000133.1:0-5565 GCA_964508135.1 uncultured Saprospiraceae bacterium | reverse complement strand
AATGAACGGATTGAGGTTTTTTGATTACTTTAATCCTTCGTACACCCCTAATGGAAAATTGAGAATTGAAAATGGGGCGGTTGCTCTGCTTTCAATTTCGCTGCAAAGTTAGCAAGGTTGGGTGCTGAAACGAGGAGTTGATTGGTTTTGATTCAAAAACCTGTTTTGCTGGCATCCTGAACCCCGTTCTTTTCCCAAAAAAAATTACTTTTGTAAAAAACTCATCAACATGGCCGCAACAGCCGCACAGCATCCAATAAAGCAACCTGCCTTGCCAGCAAATGGCAATAAGCCAAAGTATATTTCTTGGGAAAACTTTCAAAAACGCTACTTGACCCGTGAAGATGGGTACAAATATGAGTGGGTACGGGGCGAGGTCGTCAAAACCAAGCACACGATGAACCAAAAACAGCTTTTCATCCTTGCCAACCTCCGTGACATCTTCAACCAGTTAATTTTTTCTGGTAAAATATCGGGCTACTTTGAGCCAGAGGTGGACACGTTTTTCCTTGCTGGCGAGGCCCACCGCCGCCCTGATTTATCTTTTTTTACCAAAAAGCAACAAGCACTGGCGGCGCATGGCGAGGAGCAAATACCACAGTTCGTCGTGGAGGTGATTTCCGGCAACGACCTGCTCAATGACTTGGAAGATAAAATGATGGATTATTGGAAGGCGGGTGTACAAGTTGTATGGTTGATTTATCCAAAGCAAGAAGTCGTTTATGTCCACGCCCGTGGGAAGGAAGTAGCTCGTTGCCAAGGTGGCGATATTTGCTCCGCAGAACCCGTCTTGCCTGAATTTTTGATGCCAACAAGCGATATTTTCAAAAAGCCGCCGATGCCGTTGGAGTAGTCGGCAAGCTTCAAACCTTAAACCCCAGCAAAAACTCCTTCACCAATCCATCGAACCGTCGCCCATCTTCCCCGTGGAACTGAACCTCGACAGGCAGCACCATCACGGGCAGTTTCTTCTCGGCTAGTTGGTCACGCAGCAGTTCGAGGCGCATGGCGTCTTTTTCGGTGGTGAGGATGATTTTTTTGCTGCCCGGCAAACTGGAGAACTGTTTTTCAATATCCGTCAAATCGCCTTCGGTAAAATAGTGGTGATCTTCGTACTCCCGCACCCGCACCGTGCCGACTTGGGTCTCCAGCCAGTCACGCAGGTAGTCCGAATTGGCGATGGCGCAGACCAGCAGCACCGATGTATCTTCCTGTAAATCAATGATATAGTTTGGGTTCAGGGCGTAATATGGACGCAGGTAACGGTAACAGCTGAAGAAAACCTGCTGATGCGGGAAGGGCTTTATTTCCGCCAGCATCTTTTGACGATCGTCGTCGTGGAGGTCGTCGGGGCACTTCGTCACTACGATGATGTCGGCACGTCGGTAAGCGCTTTTCCACTCCCGAAGGCGACCGCTGGGCAGGAGGAAATCACGGGTAAAAGGACGTCGGTACTCGGTCAGCAAGATGTTCAGGCCCGGGGTCACGCCCCGGTGCTGGAAGGCGTCATCGAGGAGGACGACCTGCGTTTCGGGGGCGTGTTGGAGCATTTCGGGGATGCCGAGCGCCCGGTTTTCGTTCACCGTGGCGAACACGTCGGGGTATTTGCGCTTGAACATCAGCGGCTCGTCGCCCACCTGGTCGGCCTTGCTCCAGTACTGCACGATTTGGTGGCCTTGCGTCTTGCGGCTGTAGCCCCGGCTGAGGGTCGCCACGTTCAAGTAAGGTCGCAGCAGCCGGATGATATGCTCGATGTGGGGCGTCTTGCCCGCACCGCCCACCGTCAGGTTGCCCACGGAAATAACGGGCAGGTTGAACTTTACGCTCATCAACACCTTCTGTCGGTACAAGAAATCACGGATGCTGACTCCGAGGCCGTAGAGCATCGAAAAAGGGAGCAGGAGTATGCGTATGAGTGGGTCTTGTATCATGAGTCGGCAGTCGGCAGTCGGCAGTTTGCAGTTAGATGCTGCTAAAACGGCGAGCCTGCTCAGTGGCGAAAGTAATGCGGTGAAAAATACCTAAACGCATTACCAGCCCAATCGTTTCAAGAACTTTCAACATCGTACATTCGCTTCCTATGAATCGCAGTATAAAATCAATGTCGCCGCACCCGTTTTTTTTGCTCCGCAAATACCTTTTTTGCCTTGCGGCAATGGCGGTTTTCACTGGCATCTCTGCCCAACACAGTGACACAACTCAAATCCTCAAATCCTCAAATCCACAAGCCCTCGATTTCGCCACCATCCACCACATCTACGTCGAGGGCAACCGGCGAACCAAAGCCAGCATCATTTTACGAGAACTGGATTTTAACCTGAGCGATACGATTCATTTGGCAACACTTGCCAGCCGTTTGCAGCAAAACGAATTTAATATCCTCAACACGGGGTTGTTCACTTCCACAACAATCACCTACAAAGATTGGGTGGGAGCCACCAACGAGATTTCGCTGCTCATCACGGTGAAGGAGAGTTGGTACATTTTTCCTTTCCCAATCCTCGAATTGGCCGACCGAAACTTCAACGTCTGGTGGGACACCTACGACCACTCGCTGCGCCGCCTGAACTACGGCGTCCGGTTCTACCACAACAACCTCACAGGCCGCAAAGACCAAATGAAGGCCGTCGTGCAGCAAGGTTTTACCAAAAAATACGAACTGGTTTACACCCTACCGTTCATCAACCGAAAGAAGACGATGGGGCTGAACCTTAACTTTCTGCACACCCGTGAAAAGGAAATCGGGTACACCACGGCGGACAATGAACTCATTTTTTCCCGCAACAGCGACCAACTGTTGCTGCGCCGATTCCGAGTCGGCGCTGGCGTACAATTGAGGCGCAGGCTGGACATCACGCACCGTTGGAACCTGTCTTTTCACCAAAATTTCATTGATGAAACGGTTCGAACAGAACTCAACAACGACTTTTTTCTCGACAGCAAAGAGCAGCGCTTCGCCGCCGCCTCCTACCAATTGGTGGTGGATAAACGGGATATCCGGCCCTATCCGATGCAGGGTTTTTACATTGAAACCAACGTGAGCCGCAAAGGAATCGGCCCTTCCGTAGGCATGGATGCGCTGGACTTGGATGCCAGTTGGCAGCAGTTTTTTTCCTTCGGAAAAAAATGGAGCACTGGCTACGTGTTGAAGGGGAAAGTTGGCTTGCTGCGCGACCAACAGCCGTACTACGGCAGTCAAGCGTTGGGTTACGAACCCGATTTCATTCGTGGCTATGAGTATTACGTGGTGGACGGCTTGGACTATGGCTACAACAAATCCATTTTGCGCTACCGCCTTTTTGATAAAAAATTCAACCTAGGCCCCTACATGCGGCTGGAGTCTTTCAAGGAAATGCCGGTGAAGCTTTTTCTGGTACTGCACAACGAACTGGCCTACGTGAACAACCCGTTTTACGCCGAAGGCAATCCCCTCGCCAACGACCTGCTCTGGGGCACGACGCTGGGACTTGATTTGGTGTTGTTTTACGACAAGATTTTTAACTTTGAGGTCAGTAGGAATCGGCTCGGAGAGTATGGTTTTTACTTACATTGGACTTTTAGTCTTTGAGGGTTTGAGAGCTTGAGGGTTTGTGGGTTTGAGTACTGCTCCCCTCAACCTCTCAAGCCCTCAACCTCTCAAACCCTCACAAATGCAAGTTGTCGTTTACAGTCAATATTTAAAAGAGGGCGATTTGCCCTACGTCCAGCACCTCTTCGATGCACTGGCAGAACACGGCATTGCTGCCTACGTGAACACGCCCTACTTGCAGGAGCTGATTGGGAAAATCCAGTTCAAGACCAACGTGGGCACTTTCGAGGACTACCTCGACTTCCAGGTGCGGCAGTTCGACTGCATCATCACCCTCGGTGGCGACGGCACGATACTGGCGGCGACGACGCTCGTGCGGGAAATGGGCGTACCCATCCTCGGCATCAACCTGGGGCGGCTGGGCTTCCTGGCCACGGTGGGCAAGGACCAGATTGCAACAGCCATCTCGCAACTGGCGAAGGGCGATTACACCGTGGGCGACCGCCAAACCCTGCGGCTGGAGAGCGACCCACCGCTGTTTGGGGATATGCCGTTTGCCCTTAACGACTTCACCATCCTGAAGCGGGACACCACGTCCATGATTACCATCCACACTTTCGTGAACGGTGCTTACCTCAACACCTACTGGGCTGACGGTCTCGTGGTGGCCACGCCGACGGGCAGTACCGGCTACTCGCTCAGTTGCGGTGGGCCGATTGTCTTCCCTGATTCCAACAACCTCGTGCTCACGCCCGTAGCACCGCACAACCTCAACGTCAGACCGCTCGTCATCGCCGACTCTGCCACCATCTCCTTTGAGGTGGTGGGCCGTGCCGACAACTTCCTCTGTACCCTTGACTCCCGCCACGAAATCATCACCTCCGACAACAAGATTGCAGTCCGTCGGGGCGATTTTCCGGTGAAGGTGGTGCAGTTGCTCGACGACAGCTTTTTGGATACGATGCGGAAGAAATTGAATTGGGGGGTTGATTTGAGGAACCATTGAGGGGGCAGTTCGACAATGGGCAGTTAGCAGTCGGATGCTGCGAATTGCACCCGGAACTATTTCAACCTGTACTTCTTCATAAATTCGATAAATTCTTTACAATATTTATCTTGTTTAAAGTGCATGGCTGCATTTCTTTGGAATTCGTCAATTTTGTAAATATTAATCAACGTGTCTGTTTCTGTCATGTATTTTCTTATTACAGAATAATCCCCAGAAATTTCAGCAGTTGAAACATCAATAGCTTTTAGAATTTTCTTTTTGTCATTAATTATTATAAATCGTTCAGCTTTAAAATCGATTGGACCTCCTCGGGACCAAGATTGGTAAATATTTTTACCTTGGTTATAACTGATGGAATGTTCAGCAGATAGAATTTCGCTTTTTTCAAAAATCTTTTTTTTGTTGTTATAAAGATAAAACCAAAAGTCGGAACCTGCTGTACCTCCTCTCTCATAAAGATGGAAATCCAAATAATTGTCATAATTGTAGTGGCCAAAACAAATATTTGCGTCACATAGGTTACTATCAAATTGCCAACCCTGAAATCCTCCAACTTCTAATTTGATTATTTGCTGTTTATTATCTAAGTAAAGAATAAGCCACTGGTTGTATCTCTCTAATGAATCAAAGCAAATCGTTACAGAGTCAACAATCATGGTTTGTTTTATAGCTGTCGTGCTACACATGCTTTTTATTTGGTTTTTAAAAAAATTATAGCTCTTCCCTTTTTCAGATTTAAAATTATCCCCCCAAACCCATTTGCAAGGGTCAAATGCCTTTTTCCCATCTTGTGTTTTACCCTCAGCCTGGGCTGCTATTTGAGTTTGCTCAGATGATTTTTCTTTAGGGGTAATAGAAATCTGTTTTTCACAACTGCCCAATGCAATAGAAAAAAGCAACATAAGAATTGAAGTTTTAAGTTGATTTGTCATTGCTGATTTTTTTGCTTTTTTAAAACAATGCAAAGCTAAACTAACGTGAGGTCTGGATTAACTCAAGCTGCAATTTTCACAGATTTTGATTTTGA
>CAZDSU010000132.1:0-6699 GCA_964508135.1 uncultured Saprospiraceae bacterium | reverse complement strand
CACTTGCATAAAATCCTTGCGATTTCGCAAAGGATATTATTGGTAAGGTACTAATGCCCACCTATCACGACAAGTACATGCCCAATCACCCCGTCACCCGCCTTGGCAAGATGGTGGGCAGCCCGTGCGATACCATCTTGAGCAGTAGCGTGGAGGTGAAACCGGATTTAGTGAAGTTTGAGTTGCACCCCAATCCCGCTTCTTCTTTTGTGGAAATCAACTGCGAATTTCCATTCGGCAAAACGGCAGTATGGCAACTTTACAGTGCAGCAGGTCAGTTGGCAAAGCAAGCCGAACTGACAAATGGTAGCCAAAACGTGGTATCACTGGAGGGGCTACCGAGCGGGTTGTACTTTTACAAATTGACCTGTGAAAATCAGGCCGTGCGGCACGGGAAGCTGGTCATAGTTCAGCCTTAAATCAACGCTTTTTCATCATCTAATACATATCCAACATGAAACGAACACCTACCTATGCTTTACGTGGCTTTCTTTGCGTGGCGTTGCTGCTGCCTCAAATTCATGCCTCGGCGCTCACCTGCAAAAATGGCCCCATCGTCACCCTCAACGGCGATGCGGAAGTGGAGCTATCAGCGGAGTTTTTTGTGCTGAACAACAATACTTGCTGCAATTCCGGCATCGGCTACGAGTTATCGCTTGACTTTGGCACTACCTACCAGCCCAGTGCCCTCTTCAACTGCGACAACCTCGGCCAGATGCCCATTCAAGTCAGGTTCACCGATTGCCTTGGCGTACCCAACTATTGCCAAACCTATGTCATCGTGCAGGGCAATATGGGCATTTGTGATACCGGCTGCGGGGGCTGCTGCCTACCAAATATCCAAATCAGGCCGCTAACAGTGGCATTTTATGACGATTACTCGCTCGAAATCCATGCTTCGTGGTTTGATGATGGCAGCTTTTCAGATTGTTCAACGGGGGCATTGCAGCTTTCCTTTTCCCAAGACCCAAGCGACACCCTGATGACCTTGACCTGCGATGAATTGGGATCTTTTCCGATTCAAATTTGGGTCACGGATGCCGCTGGTACAAAGGCGTTCGGTGAAACATTTGTCATTGTTCAACTTGCATTTGGCGACTGCACCGGCACTGGCCCATGCCTACCCGCTCCTGTCGCCTACAACGGCATGGTGCTTGAGATAAGGCCCGACGGCAAGGTCTGCGTCACAGCAAGGGAATTTGACATGGCCAGCCATGTTGGCACTTGTAGCGGTGCCTCAAGTTATGCCATGGCTTTTTCTAATGACCCAAACGACACCCTACTCTGCCTTGACTGCGATTATCTCGGCCAGCAGCCAGTCCAAATCTACATCCACGACAACCTCGGCAATGTCAACTACATTGAAACCTTTGTGATTATTGAAGATTTATCCAACTACTGCGATACGCCCGTCAACCTCGTACCGCCCAATGACGACGTCTGCAATGCCTATGCCATTGATTACCTCATCAATTCCGGCTGCACCGAATACTTTTTCAACATTGGCGCAGACGCTGGCACCAATGAAGTGACCCCGCCCATGGGTGCTTGTGGCGCTCCCGGTACTTGGTGCGATTCTGCGCCGGTGGCAGAGAAAACGGTTTGGTTCAAGTTCGAAGCACCTGCTTCCAACCAAATAACCATCACTACCACGGGCATGAACACACAGCTTGCACTCTGGACCGCTGAATCTTGTGGTGTTCTGAAAGCGGGCTTTGCAACGCTCATTGCTGCCAACGATGACGACCAGACCCTTCCAGGCGGCGGCTCCCTGTTAGAGGCTGAATGCCTTGGGGTTGGCAAAACCTACTTTGTGCAAATGGACGGCCACAGCAATACCGAAGGCGTTTTTGGGCTGAATTTTACGGCGACCGGGCCTGCCTGTACCGATGCAACATCGGAGAAAAAACTCGTTGCAAGTGGATTTTCAATAGCACCAAACCCAGCTTCTGCCCATGTGAACGTCTTGATACAACACCCAACATACTGGCTAGGTGGCCAAGCCATAATAACTGACGTATCTGGAAAGGTCATTTTAGCACAAAAAATTGACGTAGTCAACATGCGCCTCAATGTCGGAAACATCGCTTCGGGCATCTGCTTCCTCCACCTGCAAGCTGGGGGCCTTGTGACCCCGATGCAAAAACTGGCCATTTTAAGGTAAAGCAAAAAAACCTGCCAACGGTAGTTGACAGAGGGTTTTTTGAGTTGGCAGTTCGGCAGTTGGCAGTCAGTGGCTGCTAAACTGCGAACCGACTGCCAACTGCCCACTGCCGAACTGCCGAACTTTTTAAAGCACCACCATCTTCTTCACCGCCGTGTGCGACGGCGTTTCCAGCTTGTAGTACACCACCCCACCCGATTGCAGTTCGGAACGTTCGACGGCCACTTCGTTGTAGCCCTTGTTAAAGCTGCGTTGGATGGCCTTCAGCACCCGACCGTCCGTGTCGTAGATGGTCAGCTTGGCGTCACCCCGCTCTGGCAGCGTGAAGCCGATGCGGGTGGATTGCTTGAACGGATTAGGCTGGTTTTGGTACAACTGGAACCCGGCGCTGGTTTGCAGGTCATTTTGATTTGAAAATTCGAGTACTGGTTTCGATGGCTGGCCATCAGTTTGGTAGACCAAGGCATCGGTGTAGCGGGCGGTCATTGAGAGCATTTCGCTCAAGCGGCCCGGCTTTTTCACCAAAAAACGGAGGTTGAAAAGGGCGTCGTCCTTTTTCAGTACGGCTGGTGTCGGATTGAACCAAGCCGCCGTGAGGACTCCCAGCCCGAGCAGCGATTTGCCGAAGGCATCATCGCCCAGCGACGGCAGCACGCCCTTTTCATAGCCCCGCAATTCCAGATCGTCAGTTTCAAATTCTAATGTAAATTGTATGGCAAGCAGGTCGCTTGCGGTCGTTGTTTTTATCGGCACGGTGATTTCCTCGCCAGCTAACAGCTCCCGGTCGTCGGTGACGAAGGGCAGGACGGCGCTGGTGCGTCCCTCGGTATCGTCGCCCGTCAGGCCCAGGTAGGCGCTGCCGTTCACGTCACCGATTTTTATCCCAACGAAATCCGCATCGGGAGTTTGTTGCCCAACGGTCAGGTTCAGCGCCTCCGGGAAGGTGGGCGTAAACGGGTTTGCAGGATTCGGGAACACGTAGTTTTTCGGTACAAAACGCCACGAGGTGTTGTTCGGGAAATCGTCGTACATGTGCAAAATCAGTTTGCGCACCTCCAAAATATCGAGCGTGGTCACCGCCCCGCTGCGATTGGCGTCGGCGGCGATGAGCTTGTAGGGCGAATTGAACGGCGCTGTACCGAGCACATGGCTGGTCATCAGTACCAGGTCAAAACTGGTGACGCCGTTGAGCGGCGACACGTCTTTTTGCGGAGCAATGGTGTAGCTTCCGCCTTGTTGCAGGCCGTTTATTTCATAAACGCCCGTGTCGTCGGTTTCGGCCATCATGCCCGTGTTGGCTGCGGCCACCTCCACTTCCGGCATCTCCTCGCCCATCATGGTCTCCACGATGCCTTCAATCGAAGCGCCATTGACCACCAGCGTATCGTCCATGAACGGACAGAGGTCCATGTTGTCCTGGATGAACACGCTCGTCACACAGAAATCGCCGTTGCCAGCCTCATCCGTCACCCATACCTCCACCAAGTACTCGCCGATGTCCTCGCAATCAAAAAACAGCGCGTCTGTCGGTGGGTTAGGGTCGCCCACTAGCCGGATGGTGTAGTCGAGGTCGCCCTGGTCAGAGCAGTTGTCGTAGCTGTTGTCGTTGAACTGTTCCGCTTGAACGAAGGCCATGATTTGCCCTCCCATCGCCTGCAATTCGGCGACGATGCCGGTGTTGCAGTAGGGCGTTGGGGGCTTCAGGTCAGTCACCGTTAGGTTGAACGCGCATTGCGACTTGTTGCCACAGCCATCTTCCGCCTTCACGACGATATGGTACTGGCCTTGCGGGTACAGCCCGCTTGGGTTGGCACCGCTCGTGGCGTAGGGGGAGTTATTGGTAAACGTGATTTCTGGGCTGCAATCGGTGGCCGTTACCGGAAAGAAAACAGCGTTGGCCAAATTGCAGTCCAAGCCCACGCTCACTACCGTGTCAGTTGGACAAAATGTGATGACGGGGGACACGTTGTCCACCACCGCAATTATTTGTTGGTGCTTCCAAATGCCCACGTAAGGGTTAGCGGGGTTGTACTGACACCAGTCAATCACCTTCCAGGTGCGCACGATTTTGTAACAGGCCGGGGAGGAAATGTCGAAAAATTGGTCGGTGTAGTTCGTTGCCAGCATGGCGCAGCTCGTCGTTGGTGTCACCGGGAAATTGTAGGGCGCTGGCAGGTTCCCCGGGCCAAGAAGTCCAGGGCCGCTGCAATAGTTTACGAGCATGGTGTCCAGTGGCCAAACGATGCCCTGACCGTTGTACGGCATTGAGTTTATCACGGTAATCACCTGTGTGCAACTGCTGCTGTTACCGCTGGAGTCCGTCGCCGTAAACTCCCTGATGATGGTGCCCACACCGCAGTTTTGGATGTCAATCGTCGAATCAACCTCAAGGGTGAAGCCGCAGGGGTCGTACACGAACGGGCTGCCAAACACCGACAGGTCAGAATAGTCGGCAGTACATTGGATGGTCTGGTTTGGCGGGCAAGTTATGCCGGGCGGAATTTTGTCCTGCACCAGTACCTGCGTCATGCAAGTGTTGAAGGAGGCTGGGTTTGCCGACTCCGCCACTCTGATGAAAACCATAATCGTATCACCAGCATCGGCACAGGTAAAGGTCACGGTTGGCGCAAAGATTACGCCGTCACGGCTGCCGGTGTACACCAGCGGGCCAGGGCAGTTGTCGTAGCTGCCTGCGTTGAACACACTGGCCAGAACGGCTACCGTGCCGTTGGAGGGAAGGGCTACAACCGGGAAGTTTTTGCAAATGGCCGTTGGCGTTTCATTGTCAATGACAAATATTTTCCTGGTACACGGTGCCGAAATATTCCCACAACTGTCCGTCGCCACAAAAGTGACGAGGTGCATGCCTTTCGGGACGTTCTGAAAGGTAAAATCAGTCGTCACCGGAAAGCCGGGAATGCTCGCTTGCACGGCAAATTCGCTGCAATTGTCCGTAACGTTCGGCATGTCAACAACGATGTCGGTATTGCAAACGCCAACGTCGGTTTGGTAAAACAGCGAGTCCCCACAGCCCGTGAAGACTGGCGGCTCAATGTCCTGAAGGAGGATGACCTGTGTTTCAATTTTTACGTCAGCAATGATGCAGTTGTCGCTGACCACCCATCGGCGGAGTATCGGCCTCGTTCCACAATCCGATGGTATTTCCAGGTCGGTGTAGGAAACGTTCATGTTGCATAGCCCGCCGTTGACGATTGGCAAGCCATTGATAGTGGGTCGGCCTGTGGAATCGGGGTGGGTTGATGCTGTACATTCAATGGTGATATCCGCAGGTATTTGGACCATTGAAGTGTCTGCCCGGCGTATCAGGATGTTTTGCACACAAGACGTTTCATTGCCGTAAATATCCTGCACCGTCCATGTCCGGTCCACCCTTGCAATAAATGCCGCTGGTACAAAAAGACAGCTTGGCCCTATTACAATATCCTCATAAAACAGGGTGTCAACGCCGCAGTTGTCGCTAGAAACCACGTCCTTCAGGTCGCTGGGGTCTAGCGAAGCGGTACAGCCAACCGTGTCCATCGGGCAGGTAATGCTGGGAAATTGGCCATCGTAAACATCGTAGTTGCTCTCGCAGGCATTACCGGAGGGGATGTCCTTCACCTGAATGGTAATGGTGGTGCCGAGGTAAGCCGTCGCGTCAAAACTGATCGTGCCAATACCCCAAACGATGGTGTCGCCATCCAGTTCTTTGGCAATGAGCCAATAAGGCCCTGTGCAGTCAGAAGTGATAATAACAAAGTCGGCATCCGCCGTGACCATACAGCCAACGGAGGGGGACAAATTGAGGTTGTCGCCACAAGTAATCAACCCAGCTTGCGCCGGGATTTGGGAAAAAAGGACGATTAAAAACGTCCACAAGACACCCAATCGGGAGAATTTGTTCTGTTTCATTGAATTAAAATTTGTTAACGAATCTGGATTATATGCTTCCTGCCGCTTGGTTCATTTCTGGCAAAAGAAATTTACCCTCACAGCTATCGAAGTTGTAAGCATTTAGCATAAGAAACTGACAGCCAGTATCTTAGCCTATTTTAAGCAGCGCTACAATTGGAGAATATGCCGGGTCAGATAGGACCCAAAGCCAACAGCGGGAAAAAAGTGGTAGTCTTCTCAAATACGAATAGTGCTCCCCTTCAGGTGTTGTGCAGCTGTTCTCAAAAGTAGCTAGTGCTACCGCATTAAATGTTGTGTCAGTGTGAAGTTTGGATAAGAAAAGCTAAGTAGAAGTGTTGTAGCTGTGTTCGTTTTCTCTCGGAAGATTTGCCCTGTCTTGGGCATTTGTATGTTCCTTTCCATCAAATAGAAAATATCATGCCTGTTTTATTTTTTTAATGTATCAATGCAAAAAAAGCCTGCGGACTCAACCGCAAGGCTTGCATAAAACCAATAAAAAAAGCCCCCCTCCAACACTCAGCGGAGAGGGGCCATCCCAAAAACCGATTTGTACTTCACGCCATTGGGTTTTGTGCAAATCGGCCCTTGCCCCTCATCGCCGTCCCGAATGGCGGGACAGG
>CAZDSU010000131.1:0-7234 GCA_964508135.1 uncultured Saprospiraceae bacterium | reverse complement strand
TCCACATTTTTGGGGTTTAGGTAGGAAACTTGTCAACGAACTTTATGAGACCTCACTCATTCTAATGTCTAAAGTCGCTTGTCTAAAGTCTAAAAATGAAAAACATCGTCGTGCTCGACGGCCACACGGCCAATCCCGGCGACCTATCGTGGTCACGGTTTGAGGAGCTCGGACACTTGACCGTCCATGCCCGCACCCCGCCCGAACTCGTGGCCGAACGTGCCGCCGAGGCGGACATCGTGCTGACGAACAAGGCCGTGCTGGATGCCTCCACACTTGCCCAATTGCCCCGATTACGACTCATCAGTGTTACGGCCACCGGCTACAATGTGGTGGACGTGGCCGCTGCGCAAAAACAGGGCATTACCGTCTGCAATGTGCGTGGTTATGCCGCAAGCTCAGTAGCACAGCACGTTTTTGCTCTCATCCTCGAACTGACCAACCAAGTTGCAAAACATGCCAAGCACACCGCCGATGGAGGTTGGACAGCTTCGCCCGATTGGAGCTACACGCTGTCACCGCTCACGGAACTGGCGGGCAAGACGATGGGCATTTACGGCTTTGGGCAAATTGGGCAGCGGGTAGCCGACATTGCCTTGGCCTGCGGTATGAGGGTGGTGGCGCACCACAAGCACCCGGAGCGTGACCGCCGTGCTGGTGTTGACTTTATTTCTTTTGAAAAATTGCTGGCGCAAAGCGACGTGTTGAGCCTCCATGCGCCATTGACTGCTGATAACCAAGGGATAATAAACAGCATTTCGCTTGCGCAAATGAAAGGGACTGCGCTGCTCATCAACACCGGGCGGGGCGGGTTGGTAATGGAGGCCGACTTGAAAGCTGCATTGGAAAATGGAACAATCGCCGCTGCTGGCTTGGATGTGCTCTCGGAAGAACCACCAAGGAGCGGTAGTCCGTTGCTGGGCTTGCCCAACTGCACCGTCACCCCTCACAACGCTTGGGCAACTCGTGAGGCGAGGCAGCGGTTGATTGAGGAGTCGGTGGAAAATGTGCGGGCGTTTTTGGCGGGTGCGCCGAGGAATTTGGTTTGAAATTGGGAAATTGAGAAATTGAGAAATTGAGAAATTGGATGAAATCAACTGCCTGAACCCAATTTCTCAATTTCTCAATTTCCCAATTTTACCGTCAGGCGATCGGCGGGATGCGGAGCACCTGGCCTGGGTAAATCTTGTCCACGTCCTTCAACATCGGCTTGTTTGCCTCAAAGATGGTCGGGTACTTGTTGGCGTTGCCGTAGTGTTCCTTGGCGATTTTGGAAAGCGTGTCACCTTTTTCTACGGTGTAGAAAACGGCCTCTGGTTCTGGTGCTTCTGCCTCAGTCGCAGCCACCGTCATCCAGTCGTCAACACTGGCGATACCTGCCACGTTGCCCACGGCAAGGATGACTTTTTCCTTTTCGGACTGGCTGGCTGCCATGCCCGTGATGGTGGCCTTGTCGTCATCCACCACGATGTTGAGGTTTTCCACTTTGAGGCCAAGCGAGGTCACATGGTTGGTGAGGCGCATGGCCAATTGTGCATTTTCGAGTTGGTCGAGTGCGCTTGGAGCGGCAGGAGCAGCAGGAGTAGCTTTGGTCTCCGCTTTTTTGCCACCAAAAAGGGCAGTGCCTGCGTTTTTTAAGAAAGAAAAAAGTCCCATGATTCTATTGATTTAGAAGTGTTATGCTGCCTTTTATCTGCATTTTGCATCCACCGGACAGCGTTGTTTTATGTAGCTTAGGCAAAGGTATGATTTTCAGGGTTCATCAAAAACTTGACAGAATGACTTGCGTCATCAAGACGATTTTTTTGTGAACGTCACTTTCTGCGCCTTCGAGGAATGAGATGTAATGGATGTTTTCGAGGATTATCCTATCAGCGTTCTGTTGCTTGATGCAGTGAAATAGCGGCTTTTTTGTCATTGATTCAAAATAGCTCAAAATGACGAACCACTTACCTCCAAGTGGGTGAAACAAAACCAAGCTAATTGAGTAAAAGGCGTATATTTGCGCAGTTTTTTCGGAAGGGGTTTAAAAATTTGTAATTTGTCTGTATAAATTATTGATTTATAAGCCTTTAATAATCATACACCAACACTTTCTACGAGGTTTTACCACTCGAAAAATGTGAATTTGGGTCAAGCAACATGCCGGGTTTGCATCGGAAGGTGCCTGAAAATAGGCCTTTCTGGAAGCTGAACGGCAGTTCCCCAAGTATCACAGCTAAAAAAATCGCTTGTCATGCAAGGAAAAGGTTTCATTAAGTTCTTTCTCGCGGCCTTTGCCGTGGTCTCCGTTATTCAATTTGCGTTCATGATTCCCACTTGGAGGGTGGAGAAAAAGGCGGATAATTATGCCGCTTCGAAATGCACGGATGGCGAGGGCACAGTTTGTTACAGGCTACAACGGGCCAGCTACCTGGACTCCATTTCCAGCGAAACAATTTTCAAGATTCCGTTGCTCAAGTCCTATACCTATCAGGAGTTGAAAGGCTCGCAGCTTGGCTTTGGCCTTGACCTGAAAGGCGGCATGAGCGTTTTGCTGCAAGTTGACCTGCGCGACTTCATACGTGCGATGGCTGGTAATACTACCGACAAATCGGTGGAAGATGCACTGACCCGTGCCACCCAGCTTCAACAAAACACTCAATCTGATTATATTTCTCTGTTTGCGCAGGCTTGGAAGGAAACTTCGGGCGGCAAACAGCTGAACACTATTTTCAAGCGCAACGAATCGCTTAAAAACGAAATCAATGCAAGTTCTTCCGATGCGCAGGTGATTGCCCTCCTTCGCCGTGAAGCTGACTTGACGGTTGGCCGTACCTACGAGATGCTCAAGCAGCGTATTGACAAGCTCGGCGTGGTTGGCCCAACGGTTTCGCTCGACAAAGGTCGTGACCTCATCCTCGTGGAGCTACCTGGTATTGAAAACCCGCAGCGTGCCCGTAATTTCCTTCAAAGTGCAGCCAAGCTGGAGTTCTGGAACGTTTACCGCATCACCGACAGCGACATTGGTTCACGCTTTGCTTCCGCAAACGATAGGTTGGGGAAGATGGAGGCTGGCGAAGTTACTGCTCCATCCCAGGACAGCGTTCTGCGCGATTCCAGTGGCAACATTATCGTTGACTCAACCAAGGTTGCTCAAAAAGAGGATACAAGCAAGGTTAACCTTGATGCGACGAGCGGCCCCCTGTTCGATATTTTTACACCAAACAATGGTACCCGTGGCTATGCCGTAATGGGTCAGACCGAAAAGAACAAACGGGATGATGTGATTGCCATGCTCACCAAGCCCGGCATCAGGGACTTGTTCCCATCAGATGTTACCTTCCTATGGTCACGCAAGCCAGCAAAAGACGAAGAGGGCGTTGCTACCAAAGATATTTACGAACTCTACGCCATTAAAAAAGAACCGGGCAAAAACACTGCTCCACTTGAAGGCGACCATGTAACTGACGCTTCTGCCAGCCCTAATCCAACCACTGGCGAATTGGCCATCAGTCTTCGAATGGATCCAGAAGGTGCGCGTATTTGGGGCGCAATGACCCAAAAGGCCGCCACAGATGGCAACCGTGAAATCGCAATCGTGTTGGACAGCGGCGTGGTTTCTGCACCAAGTGTACAGAACCCGATTCTCAGCGGTTCTTCGGAAATCACGGGCAGTTTTTCACTCGAAGAAGCCAACGACATTGCCAGCATCCTTGAGATAGGGAAGCTGCCTGCGGGCACTAAAATTATCCAGGAGTCACTCGTTGGCCCGTCACTAGGAAAGGAAAACATTGATACAAGTATGAAAGCGCTTTTTGGCGGATTCTTGCTTGTACTAGCGTTCATGTTATTTTATTACGGTAGCGCAGGGATTATTTCCATCATCGTTCTTTTCCTCAACGTGGTATTTTTGCTTGGCACCGTGTCTTCCATCGGCACAGTACTCACCCTTCCAGGCATTGCAGGTATCGTGCTTACCATCGGTATGGCAGTGGATGCTAACGTCATCATTTTTGAGCGGATCAGGGAGGAACTACGAGAGGGCAAATCGCTTGCAGTCAGCATCAGGGAGGGTTACAGGCACTCCTATTCTGCCATCATTGACGGTAACTTGACCACGTTGCTCACCGCTATCATCCTTGCCGTTTTCGGACTTGGCCCTATCAAAGGGTTTGCGGTCATCCTGATTTGGGGTATTATTTTCACCTTCTTCACAGCCGTTTTGGTTAGCCGCTTGATCATTGAGTGGTGGGTAGGCAAAGGCAATAACCTCACTTTCTGGACAGAGCCAACTAAGAATGCCTTGGCCAACCTGAACGTGGATTGGATGGGCAAGCGCAAACTTTTCTACGCCGTCTCCATTACAATCACGGTGCTTGGCATTGTTTCTTTTTTCACAAGGGGCTTTGACCTCGGTGTAGACTTCAAGGGAGGATTTTCCTACAACGTAGTGTTTGACAAACCTACCGAAACAGAAACCATACGGCAAGCATTAACTGCACCGTTTGGTAAGACGCCTATTGTGAAAGCAGTTGACACCGAAAACACATACAACATCCTCACCGACTATATGGTGAAAGAGGAGGGTGAAAATGTGCAGGAACAAGTAATAGCCAAATTGCACGAAGGCTTGGGAAGCTTGGCCGGTGGCGCAAGTTTGGACGATTTCAAAAGCCCGGATGGCAAGGGTACGCATGTCATCTCGTTCAGCAAGGTGGGTCCAACCGTGGCCGATGACCTTCGGAACAGTGCATGGAAAGCCATTGTCTTCGGCTTGTTGGGCATCTTCCTTTACATCTTGGTTCGTTTCAACAAATGGCAGTACAGTCTTGGTGCAGTCATCGCAACGGCCCACGACGCTTTTGTGGTTGTAGCACTATTCTCGCTGTTGCATGGTATCCTGCCTTTCCCAATGGAAGTTGACCAGGCGTTCATTGCAGCTATCCTGACCATTATTGGTTACTCCGTAAACGATACCGTGATTGTCTATGACCGAATTAGGGAGAACGTAGTCAAGTACCCGGATATGGGAACCCACGCAGTTATCAACAAATCCATCAATAGTACCATGAGCCGGACATTGCTCACGTCATTGACCACTTTGTTCACGGTGCTTATCCTATGGATATTCGGTAGTGGTAGCATCAAGGGCTTTGCCTTCGCACTGGTGGTTGGTATCGTTGTCGGTACCTACTCCTCCATCTTCATCGCATCACCCGTGATGGCGGACTTGGCCAAAGGAGACATTCGCATCTCTGGTCGTCCGATAGTCGGAGATAGTAAAGAGGACAAAAAATCTTTTACAAGGGCAAAGTCAAAAGCTTGACAATCAAGCCATTAGCGTAAGAATTAAAGTCCCTTCGCCAGTAGCTCTGTGCGAAGGGACTTTTTTTTGAAATGATTTTTCAATTTTGGCATGGTAGTTGGCTACTGTGAACTACGTAAGTTTTGGTTAATAATTGTAAGAATTGTCAAAATCGCCTGAAGTAAGTTCAGGCTTTTTTTTTGCCTAAAAGCGAAGGGGGAACACGGCACATGCCATGTTCCCCCTTCGCTTTTGGGTGATTTGTTCTACACCGCTTACTTTGTTTTCTCTGCAATGTCCTGACAACCAAGAAACCAAACCGAATCGGATTCACACCAGATAGCACTAATTGTTGATTGCTCAATAATGATTCTTTGGAATCATGGCAAATCAATGTCCAAGCCAAGAAAAAAGGGGAACCAACGTCGCACCGTTGATTCCCCTTTACATGAAAATGCCGAAAAGGCTTATTTCGCAGCACTGACAACCGCCTTGAACGAGTCAGGGTGGTTTAGCGCAAGGTCTGCGAGCGATTTCCGGTTGAGGTCAATTTTGTTGGTAGAAAGCTTGTGCATCAACCTGGAATAGGTTGTGCCGTTGATGCGGGCACCCGCATTGATACGGGCAATCCACAATTGGCGGTAAGCCCGCTTTTTCAACTTGCGGCCTACAAAAGCGTAGCCCATTGCTTTGTCAACTGCATTTTTGGCAACGCTGATGACGTTTTTTCTTCTGCCGAAGTAGCCTTTGGCTGCCTTCAGGATTTTTTTGCGTCTTGCACGGGACGCTACCGCATTGACTGAACGAGGCATAATTTCGAATTTTTAGTACAGCTCAGGGAAACACGCCGTGGCGTGAATACTTGCAGCCTGGACTCTCGTTAAAAAATCTGTTTGTTTATCCGACTGCAAGCAAGCGCTTGATACGGGACTCTTCTGATGCATCCACTACCGTGGTGCCAGCATGGCGCAGCTTGGCTTTTGCGCTTTTGCCCCAAAACCTGTGTGAGGTGTTGGCGTGGCCACGCTTGACCTTGCCGGAGCCGGTCACAGAGAAGCGCTTCTTAGAGCCGGAATGAGACTTCATCTTAGGCATAATGAACGTTTTGTGTTAAAAGGAGCGCAAAGGTAAGCAACTCCATTGGTTATTTCCAAGTGAACGGTAATATAAAAAACAGTTTAAACGGACTATTTCGGCAAGGTTTGCTCAGGCCTTCTTTTTCTTCGGTGTCAGCACCACAATCATCCGCTTGCCCTCCAATTTGATGGGAGCTTCAGGCGTGCCGACTTCTTCCAGCTCCTTCACGAAGCGCTCCAAGAGGTCACGACCACGGTCTTTGAACACGATGGTACGGCCAAAGAAGTGCACGTACGCCTTGACCTTGGCACTTTCTTCCAAGAAGTTCTTGGCATGTTTGGTCTTGAACTCAAAGTCGTGGTCGTCCGTGTTGGGGCCGAAGCGAATTTCCTTCAACACCGTCTTGGCAGCCTTGGCCTTCATCTCCTTTTCCTTCCGTTTTTTCTCGTAAAGGTATTTGTTGAAGTCGGTGAGCCTGCACACGGGCGGAGCAGCATTTGGAGAGATTTCGATGAGGTCGAGTTGGGCTTTATCGGCCCAAAACAAGGCTTTTCTGGTTGGTACGATGGAGCCTGGTTCTATTGTTTCGCCTACGATGGTGCTGACCTCTTCCAAGTTTTCACCCACGAGGCGGATTTCGGGTATCCGAATTTGCTCATTGATGCGAAACTTAGGCTCTGGCGGCCTTGAGAAGTTGCGGTTAAAATGTCCTTTTGCCAAATGAAAATGGATTTTGTTAAAAAATTATGTGGTTGCTTCAGAAATTGACTCGGGTTTTCGCCTTGGCCAGCTTCCAAAAATTCTTTTGTGCTAGGTTAACGTGAGGTTTGGATTAGAACCTTTATAAAAGGCTGGTTTTCAAAGTTTTAT
>CAZDSU010000130.1:0-7342 GCA_964508135.1 uncultured Saprospiraceae bacterium | reverse complement strand
TCCATGACGCCAAGTTACCGCTTTTGCTTTTTGGTTCTGGCTCTGCCAGGTTAGGCTATTGAAGAAAAAATGCGGGTTCACTTGGTTCTTCAAGGTTTCGAGCTGGCTCTGCATGTTTTCCTTCAACAACCGCTCCTTTTCCACCATCGTTTTTTGGAGCTGGTGGTAAAAACCCGCCGTCGCATAGATGGCCAATACCAAGAACGTCACCAACAACGAGCCGATGGTCATGGCGATTTCGTGCTGGAGTTCGTTTTGGATTCTTGTTTCAAAATACCCGTGCAGCAAGGGGTCAAGAATGAGTTTTATCAAAACATACAACACCAAAACCACCAGCGACTGGAGCAAAATGCGCTTCACAAAATCCGTGGGCTGCGGGTAGTGCTCCGCAAAAAAAAGTACAACTTGCCGGAAAACCAACCAAAAAACAGTTGTGTACACAAAGCCGATACCGTTGCAGGCAGTGAAGAAAAAACGGGGGTCACGTACCAGGATGTCGCCAAACATCATAGCTGTCGTGATGAGTGTCGTCGCTGGTATCCCTATGATTACCAGCCACTTATCATCAAATCCGAATATTTCCTTGGCTCTTTTCATTTCAATTCTATGCTGTCAGCATTAACTACTTCAAGTATTTTTTCGACGATCATTTTCTCCTTGGTCCACATAATGAAATGGTCGTCGCCTTCCAGCATTTCGATTTGGCGGTGCATCAAATGTAATGCTGGCGTCATTGTGCCTCTAATGTCATCAACCTAGAAGTGCATTGTGTTTGGAGGGCGGAATTTATTCCGCCAAAACCTGCAAATCATTAGGCAAAAGCGGAATAAATTCCGCCCTCCAAACATACTACGCCCGTTAAGTTAACGACATTACATTGCGTCCCGCTGGGAGAAGAGAGAAGAAAAACCAGCCTTACATTTGACGCACCGCCGTTTTTTTATCTTCAATGCAATAGGTTTTGCTGAAAACAACTGCGCTGCAAAAAGTTTGAAACCCGCTGCAATTTTGCACCAAACGCAAGATGGGGACAACGCTTTTCCAATGAACCGTCCAAATGGCTAATTGAACTGTGGCCGGAACGTACTTCCGACCTACTGCCCCGGCATTACCAGCCCATGTGCTCCCACGGTGGTGAGGCCGAACTGCGCCAAGTGGTGCACCGCATGTTTGAAGTGGAAGCGCCGCCATTCATCGCCCGACAGCGGCCCGAAGACCGGATGGTTGGGCGTCAATTTTGGGTTTTGGAGAAAGAACCCCTCAAAATCCGCCCAAGCCTGCCAGAAATCCTCAACGGCGTCGTCCAAACTTGGCAAAGCCAATGCGGGCAACTCGCCCGGATCCAAGAGCGGCGTGTTGAAGCCCGGCTTGATAGCTATATTGGTGTAAACGAAAAGGCGGTACTTCGGCAGTTTTTCCGCTGGAGTAAAAACGGGGGATGTCCATTTGCCCGCCGAGCCGCCGACCACCCAAGCGAGGTGTTCCACCACGTGCTGGGAGGTCATTTTGCCCCAAAGTGGACGCAGGTCTGGCGTAAGTTTTTTGAGGAACCCATCAAGGTGGTTTTCAAAGAAATCATTGGCGTGTGCGAGTGTCAATTCCTGCATTTGATTGATAGATTTTGGTGAAATTTGCCCGTAAAGTTCCGCTTTGCGGCGCAAATTATTTACGAAGAAAAACAAGGTTTAGATGGCTTACCTCGCAACTACCACCGATTTTACCCTCCGCCCCATCCAATCTGCTGACAACCAGCAAGTTGCCAAAATTATCCGCACCGTGATGACCGAGTTCGATGCCGTGGGCGAGGGCTACTCCATCCTCGACCCCGAGGTGGACAAGATGTGCGAGGCGTACAGCGGGCACCGTGCGGCCTTTTTTGTAGTATCCAAATTCGAAACTGGCGAAGTGCTCGGCTGCGGTGGCATCGGCCCACTTGTGGGTGGCGAAGCGGATGTCTGCGAGTTGAAGAAAATGTACTTCCGTCCCGAACTTAGGGGCCTTGGTATTGGAAAAAAAATGGTGGCTATCTGCCTCGAAAAAGCCAAGGAATTCGGCTACCGCCGCTGCTACCTGGAGACTTGCGCCCGCATGGAACAGGCCAACCAGCTTTACAAAAAGATGGGTTTTGAAAAAATCTGCGGCCCGATGGGGGCTACCGGGCACTGCGGCTGCGATGCGTGGTACGTTAGGGAGGTATAAGGTATTGAGGTATGAGGTATGGGGAGTTGGGTATGCGTTCTATCTTGTCTTAAAAAGTGAAAACAACTACTATGGAGAACGGGAAAATCTATAAAATCAAGCAACTACGCTTGAAGCATTTGGGGGAAAAGGTGGCCAATTCGGAAAGCGGAAAGGTAGTGAAAGAGAAGAGTTTTGCCTTTGCTATTCGGGGCGTAAAACTCAAGCAGTACCTCAACCATGAGAAGAAGGAATTCTCCATGAGTGGGCAATTACAACGTTCAGGGACTTCCATTGGGGCAAATGTCAGGGAGGCGTACCGAGGGGAGAGTGACCCTGACTTCGTTCATAAATTGGGTGTTAGCCTAAAAGAATGTAACGAAAGCCAATATTGGCTGGAACTGTTATTTGCTGCGGAATTTGTCACCGAACCTGAATTTGAATCAATTTACACAGACGCCCTTGCCCTCGACAATATCATCACTTCCATCATCCTAACGAAAAAACGGAACATGACGAAAAAGTAGTTCCCAAACATACCTCAGACCTCCATACCTCAGACCTCGTTCATTGTTTTGGCGTGCTGTTGAACATCACCACAAACATCAGCATCACCTTCATTTCAAAAGTAACCTTGTCGTCCAGTTCGTCCACGATGACCCAGTCACGGGGGTCACGTTCGTAGTTGGTGTACATGCTGAAGTTGCCGTTGTTGGAGTTGCGCAGCAGCCATTCGTCCCACTGGTTGCTCCATTTCGACTTGAGGGTGAGGGTGGTCGAGTTGTCGGTGATCCGCCACTCTTCAAACTGGCCCGGCCACACCGTGCGTGCGCCGATGATGGTGTTGTTGCCACGGAGTTCCCACTCTTCGGGGTTGTCCTTCCACTTCATTTTGATGGTGCCGAAGGCATCGCCGATGCGGTAGTCCCACTCGGTAAAGTCGTTTTCCCGGAGCTGCCAGGTGATTTTTAGTTCGCCCTCGTCCTCGTCCCCCTGCTCGTCTTCGGCATAAAATCGCCACTCGATGAAGCTGTCGTCGTAGTACGAAGAGAGGCCCGTGAGGTATTGTGCCTGGCTTTGGATGGCCAAAAAGAAAAGCACGGCAAATGGCAGTAATTTTTTCATCAATAATATTTTTGGTTGTTGACCGTCAAACGGTTCAAAGTAGCGAGCAGTATTGTTGCTCCGCAATTTTGGACTTTTTTAGGAAAAAAAGCTGAGTTTGCCGCCAAAACATCTGGCAAAGCCACTAAACTTGCGGCATGATTATCTACAACGTAACCGTAAAAATAGAGCGCAGCATCCACACTGATTGGGTGGAATGGATGCGCAACGTGCATATCCCAGCCGTCATGGCCACTGGTTTTTTCACAAAAAGCCTCATGCTTCGCCTGCTCGAACCGCCCGCCGACGAGGAGGGCATCACCTACGCTATTCAGTACACCTGCAACAACATCGAGGCGCTGCGCCGCTACCAGGAGGAGGAGGCGCCCGCCTTGCAAGCAAGCCATTCCGAACGGTATGACGGGAAGTTTTTTGCCTTCCGAACCATCTTGAAAGTAGTCGAGTAGTTTTTTGATTTACGAAAACTTTCGTCGTTCAATTCCCCTCGCTTGCCGATGCCTGTGGTTGCTCATCCGCTGTGCCTCTGTTTTCATCGAATAAAATCACTCCGGTCAAATATTCGGACGTGCTTTGAAGTTATTCCGCCTTGTAAAAGAAGAAATTGAGAAATTGGAAATTAAGAAATTGGCAAGCGCAACGCTCCAAATATCCCAATTTCTCAATTTCCTAATTTCTCCGCAATCACCCGAAATATTTGACGTTATGCACAAAATGAAAAATTTCTTCCTGTTCTGTTCCGGCGTGGACAAGGCAATGCTGGAAAAATGTCCCTCCGACGCCAACAAGTACATGGGCATCGGGGCCACGGTTTTCTTCACGGGCGTGTTGGCCTTTTTCTCGTCTGGCTACGCACTGTACACCGTCTTCGACAGCTACCTGATGGCCATTGCCTTCGGCCTCGTCTGGGGTTTGATGATTTTCAACCTCGACCGCTACATTGTGATGAGCATGAAAAGTAACGGCAAATGGTGGCGCGATGCCTTGGTGGCAGCGCCTCGGCTCATGCTGGCAGTGCTGCTGGCACTCGTGATTTCAAAGCCGTTGGAACTGAAGATTTTCGAAAAAGAAATAAAAGCCGAACTCGTGACGATGGAACAGGAGGTTTTCAAAAAGCAGGAAGACCGCCTGAAGGAGCGTTACCAGGGCCAGATTGATAAACAGCGCCAACAAATAGCGCAGCTAAAAACCGAGATAGCCAACAAGACCGCCGCCCGTGACACTCTCACCCGCATGGCCGTCCAAGAGGCCGATGGTACCGGTGGTTCCGGCAAGAAAAACCTCGGCCCCATCTATCGGGCCAAGAAGGCTGAGGCCGACAAGGCGCAAACCGAACTCGATAGCCTCGTGGCCGTCGCCCTGCCGCTCATCAAGCAGAAAGAACAGGCCGCTGTGGTGCTCGACTCCACCGTGCAGGCCGAAATCGGCGCACTCGCCCGAACCAGCTACGACGGCATGGCCGCCCGAATGGAGGCGCTTTCCCGGCTTGCGGCGGATAGCAAGGCCATTTTTTACGCCAGTATTTTCATCATGCTGCTCTTCGTAGCCATCGAGACGGCGCCGATTATGGTCAAGCTTATCTCCTACCGCAGCCCCTACGACTACTTGCTGCACGAGTACGAGCATGTGTTCCAGATGGCCAACCTGGAGAAAACCACCCTGCTGGCCAACGAGGTGCACAACAAGCTGTTGTACGAGTCGGACACTGGCAAGCACATGACCAATGCTCGCATCGTTTTGCAAAAAGAACTGATTGACCACAAGTTCAAGGAGAAACTGGCGGATTTGAAAGCTCGGCCATTCGACTGGAAATTGGGGGCGGTTTAATTTTCTGCCCCATATTTAGCGAAGCCACAAGCGCCATCCCGAACCATCATCGGGGTGGCGCTCGTGTTTTATGGCTGTTTGCCCGACGTTTTGAAAACTTCCTGCTTGTATGCTGAGCAATCTTCCTAAGTTGCTTGCCTGTTTCTAAAACCGTTTCTATGAAAAACACCAACTACCTCCTGAGCGGATTTCTTTTCTTCACCTATATTAATATGGTGAGCGCCCAGGCGTTCCAAGTTGCAGCCACCACGCCATCGGGCCTGACCGTCGGCGCTGGGACGGAAATAACCGTGAGTTTCAGCCAGCCCGTCAACCCACAAACCATTGGCTCGGCCAGTTTTCGGGCATTTGGCAAATGGTCGGGGCCAGCCAAGGGACAGTTTTCTTTTTTGGAAAACGACCTGACCGTTAGCTTCACGCCCGACGAGCCTTTTTTCGCAGGGGAACCAGTACTGGTGCAACTCTCCAAAGGCATTGCCAGCGCAACAGGCGAGCCATTGGCCAAGCCCTTCGCTTGGGCTTTCTTGATAAAAGCAGCGCCCGGCTTCCTCGACCAGCCGCTTGAAACCACCATCGAACTTCGGCTGCCCGGCGAGGACTACCTCCAAACCTATGGCGCCTACGCTGGCGATATGAACAACGATGGCTACTCCGACCTCGTCGCCGTCAACGAAAGCTCGGACGACCTGCGCATTTTGTTGAACGATGGCACAGGGCATTACCCCAGTTTCGTGGTGTACGACACTGGCGACGACAGTACGCCCAGCCCCAGTGAAGGTGCCGATTTCAACAACGACGGCGAGATTGACCTTGTGGTGACCACCGCTTGGGATAACGAGGTGCGGGTGCTCACTGGCGACGGACTGGGCAATTTTAGCAGCATGGAAACCTACTTCACCTCCAACGGGGTGCGGGGCGTCGTGGTCGGCGACTTCAACGGCGACGGCTGGGACGACATGTTGACCACCAACCGTTTGGCCGGCAATATCACGATTTTCATGAACGATGGCGACGGCACTTTCACAGCTACTGGGATGGACTTGCCAAATCAAGACGAAACGGCCTGCGCCTTGGTGGATGCCAACCACGACGGCATTCTGGACGTGTACTTTGCCTCCTTCAATAGCCAAAAAGCCGGGGTACTGCTCGGTGATGGAAATGGCGGGTTTGCCCTTTCGGGCGAAGTAGCCGTGCAGGGTCGCCCTTGGATGATTGGCGCAGGCGACCTGAACGGAGATGGGCATCCTGACCTCGTCTCCGCCAATTCCAACAGCAACAAGAGCGCCGTTTTGTTCGGTGATGGTGCTGGTGGGCTAAGCCAACCAACCCATTATTCGCCACCAAATTGCCAGTTTCCATTGTCCGTTGACATCGGGGATATTGACGGCGATGGCGACCTAGACTTTATCACCAGCAATTACAGTTCAAAAAACTACACCGTATTTGAGAATGATGGCACTGGACAGTTCACAATGCCTGTTACGTTGCTGGCTCCCGAAGCCTCCTCCTGCGCCATTCTCCACGACCGCGACAACGATGGGGACATTGATATCACCGCTACGGACGAAGAGGCTGATGTGATTTTGCTGTTCAGAAACCCTGGAGAACCAAGCGGCACTTCGGAGCAAGCAACCAATTTGGATTTGAGCATCCAAGTGATGCCAAACCCTGTATTTGAGCAAACGACCATTTCCTTTGCTTTGCCAAAGCGAAGTAAAGTGGCGGTTTCGTTGGTCAATGCTTTCGGGCAACCTGTTGTTGAAAAAGCGCCCGTTTGGATGGAGGCTGGCAACAATTCCTTGAAAATGACTGGATTGGGGAAACTACCAGCGGGCATTTACCTCCTCGAAATCAGCACCGAAACGCTTCGAGCCACAAAGCATATTTTGAAATTGAACAGGTAAAAATTATCCCAAAAAATATCCATTGGCAACAAGAATCCAACAATACCCCTATGGTGCGAATTCAAGGCTAACGCAGAACATTGTTTGTTAAAAATGGCTTTTTTTCGTTTTCCACTGCTTTCCACATCCCCTTGTTTAAAAAAAAGATTAGTTTTTATTTGGAAAAGTCTCGCTAGGCGTCATACATTTGCGCCCGCTTTCCAAATGAGGAAAAGCAAATCAATACATCCTAAAGGATTCATCCTAATAAGGATTACCCACAAAAGACCAAAAAAACTGTGCCACGCCGAGACCGGTGGCCCGATTGCGGG
>CAZDSU010000129.1:0-8226 GCA_964508135.1 uncultured Saprospiraceae bacterium | reverse complement strand
CAGGCTTACCTTTATTTTTCACATTTCGACAAATCCTAACGGCTTACAGTATAATTCATTTTTAATTTTCTTTTTTTATGACTTATCCATTTGATTTAGAAAGAGCGAAAAAGGTTGTTTCGGTTTTGGATGGCTTGACCTACCCGGAAGCCATTGGGCTATTGGCAAGCGTAACGTTCCTGGTTGATTGCCGCTCCAAAGAAGAATATTTGGTTGCGTCTGATGCTGGCATGGCCAAACTCATGGCCGACTACCATGAGCGGACAAATGAGGACATGGCTGCGGACTTGATTCGGACAGGCAAGGCTAACTGATTTTCGTTCTGTGGCGCTCATAAACCCACAACACGAAAACTGTTTTGTACTTTTTGTAAATCCAGCCACAAGCGCCAATTACGACAAGCTCAAACAGGATTATCAGAAATTCCAAATCTCCGAATTTGTTTCTATCTATCCACGATGTTGGGTCTGCCAAAATCATCGTTTTGAATTTGAACAGAGCCACGATGAAGTAAATCCCGCAAACGAGTGGGATAAGGAACACGAGCGACGCAAACAGGAGGCTACCCCATGATTTCAGCCTTTTTTCTTCCGCTTGTTTAAGTTTGGCGTTTTCGGACAGGGCTTTTTGCTTCTCTAAATCTATCCTGTTCTGTGCCTGTGCGATTTGAGGTTGGGCAACTTGCGGTTTTGGTTCTGGCGGCGGCGGCGGTGATGGTGGATTCGCAAGTTGTTTTTTGTAGTATTCAATGGCGTTCTTTAGAATTTCGGTCGGTTCATGTAATTTATGAACCGTGTCGGCTCCGATTAGCCTCATTGTCAAGTCGCTCCTGAATGAGCTTGAATAATCAATGTCGCTCAAAATCTGAACGGCTTGCGTGAAATATCCCCTTGCTTGGCTTGCGTTCTGTATTTGCAGTATTGGATTCAGGGATTGCTTAATTTGAAGCAAAATTCTTTCAAGTTCTGAAATTTGGTACTTGTTTGCCAATTTCACTATTTTTTTAATTTTATTTTTATATGAAAATCGTTGAAAATTGGACAGGTCACGGCGACCCCTTCGAGGCCAGGACACTTGTTAGTCAAAAATCAAGAGTTTCTTTTTTATTTTGGCTATGTCCGCCTGTGCTATCGTTATTAGTGTATTGGTGTCTAAACAAGGTAAGGCTTGCAAGAAGGTCTTACAAGCTGAACATCTGATATAGGTCAGCTTAAAGGAATAATTTGTTGGATAATCTTCAACTCCTTCAAAATTCGTGCTTTCGCATTTTGGGCATTTTGTTCCGGTTGTGTTAGGAAAATTCATTGATTTATATTTTTATGATTTTATTCTTATTTCATTGCCGAGAACTATTCCACTCCCGAAAACGATTATGTAAAACCCGCATTGCGCCTTTTACTTAGTCGTTTTCGGGTAAGTACGCTTTACCCCTCCTTTTTCAACCGGACAATTGCGACTAAGTAAAATACGAAACCGCTTTCACCCAAAACAGTCAAAGTCGAAGCCACAAAACTTTGTGCCTTGCTTTGTGCTGTTCTTGAAGTTTTCCCATCGTGGGCTGTACGTTGGGACAAATTTAGGCAAGATTTTCACAAATCCAAATCACCCAATGGGCTTCTGATTTCCCTGCTCGCATCACCCCGCTCGTCATAGCCTGTGGCCGCATTCGCACCAAGCTCCCGGGCTTCGCCCGGTGTGCGTAGGCCGTGCTTGCCCTTGATGTTGTTTCATTCCCTTTCATTTGATAATGAATAAGCTCCCATTCCCACCTTGCCTTCACCATTTCTTTCAAATATTTCAATATCCTACTCAAAGTAATTGGGGCTGAATGCAATGTCGGCAGTTTTGAAAATATTAGTGTCGTTGGCATCAGCAATCATCCAAACTCCTTCCGGAAGGTGCTGAACCCTATTTTTAACCTTGCTAACTCAATTTGGAACCCGCCTAACCTTTTCAGGAAACATTCTAAGTCCATCTGGCAACTGCCTAACCGCTTCTGGAACTATTCCAACTTAATTTGGAAGCTGCCTAACTGCTTCGGGAGCCTTGCTGACGCCTTATGCAAACCGCCGAATCCAATTTGGGGACATGCCAACACAATTTGGGCGTTACGTATAATGTTGGAATAATATTTGTTGGAAATAAATAAATTCCTTCACTAAATGCGTTGTTTGGCATACCCACGCCCCGCTCCGCAAAAACCAGTTTCCAAATGGATAAGAAAATCATCGAAAAGTTCAACATGTTCACCAACGTGGACGACGTACTGACCGACAACAGTATCATCGTCGCTACCATTCCGGCATTCCAAACCCTGGCTGGCCAGTTCCACACGGAGGTGGAGGCCATCGCCATCAAGATGCAGCCCCTGCTGCTGGACTATACCGGCGATGCCAAGGGCAAGCAAAAAGCCAAAACAGAACTGTCCGTACTGCTTGCCAGCATCTGCGGTGCCATGAAGGACCATGCATTGGCGATAGATGACCAGTCCTTGTATGCAAAGGCCAACCTCAGCCCGTCCGAACTGAAAGGGATGCGTGACACGGAATTGCAGGAGAAAAGCATTGGCTTGTACAACCTTGCCAACGGGATGGCTGCCAGCCTGCTGCCCTACAACGTGACCGCTGCCAACCTAACCGCCCTCAACACCGCCGTGTTGCGGTTCAAGGAATACAACCCGAAGGTGCGCAACCAACAGGTGGAAAACAAAACCAACCGGGCCTTGCTGTACAATGACGTTTGGACGCTCAACACCTTTGTCCGGCTGCGGATGGACAACGCCGCCTCCATGTTCAAGGTCACGCATCCCGAGTTTTATGCACTCTACAAAAATGCCCGTCGCAATTACTCCGAAGGCGTGCGCCACCGCCAACCTGAGCCGCCTGTTGAGTTGGCTGCCAAAACGGTTGTCCAGCCAATAGGAACTTATGACAACGTTGTCCAAAATGCGATGGATGACCTGGTGGCAACCACTGGTAACGGTGTGCAAGTGGTGGGTTGAAGAAAGAGAAATAAGGGTTAAGCGAGAACCGGCACGGGGCTTAGGCGCTGTGCCGGTTTTTTTGTGCGGTCAAACTCCAGTTTGACTGCTATACGCTGCGCCATTAGGTTTTGTGCAAAGGGGGCTTGGGGGCGGAACGCACCCAAAGGCACTCTCCCCCGACGAGCCGCCGAAGGCGGCGAGGAGGGGTTTAATAGAATGATTTGCACAAAGCCTAATTCTACTTTGTTACTTTAAAAAAAAATCTATCCAAGTGGGGCGATGCGCCGCCAAAACTTTATCAAAACTGCCATTTCCCCTCCTCGCCGCCTTCGGCGGCTCGTCGGGGGAGGGAGTCTTTGGGGGCGTTCCGCCCCCAAACCCCCTACTTTTCAAGGTGATATATTCAACATTCTAAAGTGACAAAGTAGAACTATATGGTGTGAAGTATAGTACAGCTCGGAGACCTGTGCTAACAGCAGCTACTTTATTTTTTCGTTAACCCGCCTACGGTCTAAATTGTCAGGCTACCTTTGTACAGTCCGTTGTTGCCAACCACAAACCGCAATCGTCGCCGATGTTTCCAAAAAAATGCAAGCCTATCCTCCTTGCGGCCGTGCCGCTTGCCATCCTTCCGCTGGCCGCAGTTTGGCTGGCCCTTCGTCCTGCCCCGCCGATGGCTTGGGGCTTTTTCGGCCACCGCAAAATCAACCGCCAGGCCGTGTTCACCTTGCCGCCGGAGATGCTGGTTTTTTACAAAAAAAACATTGACTACGTTACGGAACATGCCGTGGACCCCGACATGCGCCGCTATGCCTCCAAGCACGAGGCGCCCCGCCACTTCCTCGACCTCGACCGCTACGGCGAGCCGCCCTTCGACAACCTGCCCCGCACCTGGACGGATGCGCTGATGCAGTATTTCCAGTATTTTTATGTGAATGAACGGGGCGATACCCTGCGCCTCGTGACTGAACCCATCACCGAAAAGACCGATTCCTTAGCCTTGAACGCTCGTCTTGCCAAAGGCTCGAATGGGCTAAACTCCACGGGGATAACCCGCAAGGATTTCCGGCACTTTTTCAACCAAAACATACTGCCGCTCTACTACGGGGACGACGCTTGGGAGGTTCTCTGCGACTCTTTCGCCAACCTGCTCGGCGGCGTCCGCCTCAACTGCCAGGTGGTGTTCGTGGTGGACACGTTCTCGCAGCACGGCGTACTGCCCTACAATCTGGAGCAGATGCTCAAGCGCCTGACCGATGCCTTTGTGGAACGGGATGCCCGGAAAATACTCCGGCACAGCGCCGACATCGGGCACTACATCGCCGATGCCCATGTACCGCTTCATACCTCTGCCAATTACAACGGCCAACTCACTGGGCAGGACGGACTGCACGCCTTCTGGGAGAGTCGCCTGCCGGAACTTTACGCCGACGAAAACTATGACTTCTGGGTGGGACAGGCCGAGTTCATTGCGAAGCCGAAGGAGTACTTTTGGAACATCGTGCTGACGAGCAACTCGCTGGTGGATAGCGTGATAGGCATCGAGCGGGCATTGCGGAGCGAGTTCCCGACCGACCGCCAGCTTTGCAACGAGTACCGCAACAACGTTTTCGTGAAAACCCAATGCGAGGACTTTGCCGCTGCCTACCACGAGCGCATGGGCGGCATGGTAGAGGCCCGAATGTCGGCGTCCATCGCAGCCGTGGGCAGTGCTTGGTTCACGGCCTGGGTGCTGGCGGGGCAGCCCGACCTCTCCCGCCTCGGCGATGAAACGGCCACCTTACCTGATTCTACGGAACTTGAGTTGAAAAAAGCGGTGCAAGGTGGGAAGCAGTTGGGGCGGGGGCATGAGAATTGAGAATGGAAAGAGAAATTTTCTTGTTGTCCTTTTCCGGGAGGACATCCCCCTAACCCCCTTCAAAGGGGGAATTAAAGGCTGCTAAACATTAAATTTCGGCAAAAAGCGACGTGACTTCATTTCGTTTTTGCAGAATTTCTAATTGAAGCAGGTCTGAATTCCCCCTTTGAAGGGGGGTAGGGGGATGTTTTTGCGGAAAAGGACAACAAGAAAATTTCTCTTAACACGCCTAATTCTCAATTCTCAATTCTCAATTTTCAATTCTCCATTACGAAGCCATACCTTTACATTTTCCAAAAAATGAAGCTGTTTAGACTTTCCTGTTGGAGATAAAAAAGAGTGATTTTTCGTCCTGCTGACGGGAATTTTTGAGGGAATAGCAGCGCTATTGCCGAGAAAATTGCCGTCAGCAGGGTGGAAAAGCGCCTTTTTTAGCCCAATGAGGAAAGTCTAAACAGCTTCAATATCAAAAAACAAAAGCTCACTTCATGAAAAGAACAATTTTTACCCTCCTGGCGCTGGTCGGCTTATTTGCCAACGGTTTTGCCCAAAACGTGGTCGTCACGGAAATCAACTACAACCCACCTGGGGTGGACAATTACGAGTTCGTCGAGTTGTACAACAACGGTGCCTCCGTCGTTGAATTGGAGGGATGGACGATTTCGAGCGCCATCAACTACACGTTCCCGATCTACTCCCTCGACCCCGGTGAATATGTGGTCGTTTGCAACAACTTGATGAGTTTTGAGGCGGGTTTTGGCTTCCAGGCCCTGGAGTGGAACCCCGCCGGCAATGCCCTCAACAATATCGGAGAAAATATTGTGGTGAAGGATGCAGCCGGTGTTTTTGTTGACTCCGTGCATTATTCCAATACCGCCCCATGGCCTTCGCTGGCCAACGGCTTTGGCCCTTCGCTCGTGCTCTGCGACGTGAACACGGACAACAGCGACCCTGCCAATTGGGCCCCAGCACTCACCGCAACGGGCATCGTCGTGAACAATATCGAAATGTTGGCGAACCCCGGCGACCCTTCCAACTGCCTGACGGGGCCGCTCGTAAGCTTTATGAACTCGAATGTCAATATTCAGGAAAATGCGGGCAACGTGTCCGTCACGGCGGTTTTGGCCAACGGCAATGCTAACCCAACCACTGTTACGCTCAATGCAAGTATCGCCTCCACGGCCACTTTCCCCGGTGATTATTCAACGACATTTCCCCTGACCATCACCTTCCCAGGTGGAATGAGCGACAATACACAAACCGTGACCATCTCCATCCTTGACGATACAGACATAGAGCCGAACGAAGTGCTGATGTTGGAATTGACCGACCCTACCAACGGTGCAACGATTTTGGGGAGTGGGTTTACCATTAACATCACTGACAACGACACGCCGCTGACGGGTGCGCTGTTGATTACCGGCATTTTCGATGCACAACCGGGAGCAGCTGGCGCAAAAGGCGTTGAATTGAAAGCCCTTCAAGCTATCCCCGACCTCAGCATCTATGGCATTGGTTCCGCCAGCAATGGGGGTGGCACCGATGGAGAAGAAATCATGCTTCCTGCCGTGTCCTTGGCCGAAGGCGAGTGCGTTTACGTGGCTGCCGACAGTGTGCTGTTCATGGCCTATTTTGGCTTTAACCCCATTGCCGATGGTACGGGGGCCAGCATCAACGGCGATGATGCGATAGAGCTTTTTGAAAATGGCCAAGTGATTGATGTGTTTGGCGATATTACCTATCCGATGGGCAGCACACTAGCTTGGAACTACCTCGATGGCTGGGCCTATCGCAAGGACGGCACCGGGCCGGATGGCACCGTGTTTAACCTGAACAATTGGATAATCTTGCCGAATGGCCTCAATGGCGGCACCAACAACAGCAGTGCCCCCAGCCCCTTCCCGGTCTGCGATTACTCGCCTACCGCACCCATGACGGCCGTGCTCTCGGATGATGATTTCCTGGTTCCCTTTGGGGCGGCATCCAACCTGAATGTTTTGTTCAATGACGTATTGCCGACGATCATCACTTCAATGACAGTCGTGAGCGGGCCAACAAACGGCACCGCAACGGTGAACGGACTGATAGACATCACATACACCCCAGCAAACGGTTACTGTGGTCCTGATGCTTTTGTCTATGAAGTCTGCGATGCAGTGGGATGCGACCAAGCTACTGTGACCATCACGGTTGAGTGTCCCGTCACGTATCCACTTTATGATATTGCCGATGTAACCACTGTGACTGGCGGTACTCCCGATTCACTTGGCGTCACTTGTGAACTGCGAGGAATTGTGTATGGAATTGACTATCAAGGAGTTACCCTGCAAGGCGACCCAATCCCTTCCATTCAATTCTATTTGAATGACGGTGAGGGTGGAAGCATCAGTGTTTTTGGAACAGAGAGTTTCGGTTATGGAGTAAATGAAGGCGACGAGGTTAGCGTTAGGGGTGAGATTGTAACCTTCAACTGCTTGTCCCAAATCTCTGATTTGGATACCATCATTTTCCATTCTGCCAATAACCCATTACTGCCACCCGCTATTACCACATTTTTGAACGAGAGTTTTGAGTCGGAACTCGTTAAGTTCACCAACATGGAAGTTGTTGACCCCGCTGATTGGGCGCCACAAACTCCCTTGGAAACTGGTTTCAACGTAGAGTTAAGGAGTACTGTTAACCCTACTGCACCCACTATTATCATGCGGATTGACAATGACTGCGCATGGTTCAATATGCTAGCGCCGACCGTACCATTTCATGCCACGGGTATTGGTGGGCAATACGTAGCAGGCGGCGGAGGTGGCTGTGTAGTTGGCTACCAATTCCTTCCCCGCTATGTTTCGGACATTGAGCTATTGAGTGGTTCTAAAGAGTCAATCCTGGAAGGAAAAATCAGCTTCTACCCGAACCCGGTGAGCGACCAGCTTTTCCTCAAAACGGACATCATCATTGACGATGTGATTGTGGCAAATGCCCTTGGCCAGCAGGTGATTCAGGTGAAATCGCCGAGCAGCAAGCTTGATGTCAGCCAATTGGAGGCAGGACTTTATCTCATCAGCTTCCGTGTAGCGGGTGGGATTTGGACGAGCAAGTTCGTGAAGCAGTAGCGGATATTGAAAACTTGAAACCAATGAAAAAGCCCGCTCGGAGCAACTCCGGCGGGCTTTTTCTATTCGGTTAGCCTTTCGACTAATATTCGTCGTCTTTGTAACGGTCGCTGCGGTCGTTGTAGCGATCGTTGCGGTCTCCGCCGCCATTGTTGCGGTCTCGGTCTCCACCGCCGCTGTTGTAGCGATCGCCGCCGCCGCCGCCGCCACTGTAACGGTCTCCACCGCCACCGCCGCCACGACAACCGCCGCCGCCGCCGCTGCTGCTGCCGCCG
>CAZDSU010000128.1:0-8339 GCA_964508135.1 uncultured Saprospiraceae bacterium | reverse complement strand
GATGAACAACTTTGTCGCTGCATCATAAAAGAGGGACAAAACGCTGCTGCACCCTTTTAGAACAATCCGACACTTTTAAATCAATCTATGACGATGCTGTTAACGTACAAAGAAAACGAATTTTTGAAAATGGGAAATTGATATTAACGGCAATGATTAAATTAGGAAAAGAAGAATTATCACACAATGAGATATTATCTGAAATCCAAAAGATTGAACCAGCATACCCTTCCGGGAACTTAACTACCTACTTGAAGAACTTGGCAAGCCCGGAGCGTGATGAAATAATTAGATTTGATGATGCTTCTAATAAGGTATCTTTTAAGAACCCCTTTTTTAAAGTATTTGCAATAATGCAATTTGAAAAAGAAAACAGAGCCAGAGCGGCTTCAAATCATATTGAAAATCAAAATATCATTGGTCAGGGGCGGTCTAATATAATAATTCAGCATAGTGGGAAAGGAGATAACATTAATATTGGTGATAAGGTCATTGGTAATAAAAAATAGACCGCTATCAACGGCTTGCTGTCCATGCCGCCCAACCCCAACGCTCAAACCCAACGCAGGGCGGCACAGGCGGCAAGCCAACCGTTAGTGCCAGTAATGAAAAAATTGAAGAAAATGAAGAGACTAATAAAATCACTTTGTGTGATTGTTTTTGCTCTAATTTCAACATTAGCGAACAGTCAATCATCTGAAATCATCAAATTAGATGAAAAAAATGCCTATCAATACAAGAGCTACTATGAAGATGGAAGTATAAAATCGATTGTTGGGTTTTATGCCAAAAAACCTTATCCATCAGTAGAATCATTTGAAGCAAAACTCAAAGATTATAAAGTAAAATATCACGGAGAACAGAAGGAGCACTATCAAAATGGACAACTAAAAGAGATAGTAGTTTATGACAAAGGGAAGGTGATAGAGTTTGCAAAACACTATTTTGAAGATGGAGAAGAATACGCTGTCCCAACAGATGTAATACCTGAGTTTCAATTCGATATTCAGCAACAAAATATCTGGTTTAGTCAAAAGATTCAAGAAATCGAAGAAAAGTATAAAATCAATCTTCAAGGAAACGGAATAATTGCTCTTGAAATAGGAAAAGATGGAGCAATCAAATCAGTAAAAGTAAGGGCATCTGATGAAGCTCAGAAAAAATACCTTATGGAAATTGGAGAGCAAATTGGGGTTAAAAAACCTGCTAAGAAAAATGGTCAGGATATAGGGACAAGATTTGCCTTTAGAATAGAATTATAAAAAATACTGGCACTAACAATACACCAGTTGTAGCTAGTGTTGAGCGAAGCGGCACTTGCAGGCCACGTGCAACCCCTCCCCATTTCTCCTTACCTTTACCCCTAAAAAATCACTCGACATGAAAATCCACCTCCTCGTGTGCCTCCTCCTGCTTGCCATTTTCACCGCCTGCAAGCAAGAAACCCCGACCCCCGCACCCCCCGACCCCAAAGCCGACCCACATTCCTTTGCACAGCCGAACCTCGCCGTTGCGAAGCACCTCGACCTGAACCTTAAAGTGGATTTTGACCAAAAAACCCTCTCCGGCACGGCGGCTTGGACAATTGAAAACCCCGGCAAGGCCAGCGAAATCATCTTCGATACCGACAACCTCGACATCCAGAAAATCACGCTGGGAAAGGAAGCGAAGGAGGCCAAGTTCCACCTCGTCGCCCCAGACTCCGTGCTTGGCTCGGCACTGCGGGTGGAAATCGAACCGACGACCGACCTTGTCACCATCCACTACGCCACCCGCTCCGATGCCGCCGCCCTCGGCTGGATGGAGCCGAGCATGACCGTGGGCAAAAAGCTGCCGTTCCTGTTCACGCAGGGGCAGGCCATCCTCACCCGCTCCTGGATTCCCTGCCAAGACTCGCCCGGCAACCGCATCACCTATAATGCCAACATCGAAGTGCCAAAGGGCATGATGGCCCTCATGAGCGCCGAAAACCCGCAGCAAATCTCGCCGGACGGTAACTACAGTTTCAAGATGGATTTGCCGATTGCACCGTATTTGATTGCCTTGGCCGTCGGTGATATTGCCTTCAAACCCATCAGCGGGCGCACGGGCGTCTATGCCGAGCCGGTGATGCTCGAAAAGGTGGCGTGGGAGTTTGCCGACATGGAAAAAATGGTGGTTGCTGCTGAGTCGCTGTACGGCCCGTATGCTTGGGGCCGTTTCGATGTCATCGTGTTGCCGACGGGCTTCCCGTTCGGGGGCATGGAGAACCCGAAGCTGACCTTTGCCACGCCAACCGTCATTGCGGGCGACCGCAGCTTGGTGTCGTTGGTGGCGCATGAGCTGGCGCACTCGTGGTCCGGCAACCTCGTGACCAATGCCACTTGGGCTGATTTTTGGCTAAACGAAGGCTTCACCGTCTATTTCGAGCGGCGCATCATGGAGGCACTGTACGGCTGGGATTTTGCGGAAATGCAGGATGAACTGGAGTACCACGAGCTGCTCGCAGAAATGGAAGACCTCGACAGCTCGGATACCCAGCTTAAGATAGACCTCATCGGCCGCAGTCCCGACGATGGTTCTAGCATGGTGCCCTACCAGAAAGGAAGCATGTTCCTCCGCATGTTGGAGCAAAAGACCGACCGGGGAAAATGGGACGCTTTCTTAAAGTCTTGGTTCGAAACGAACAAGTTCACCTCCAAAACAACCGAGGATTTTCTGGCCTTTTTGCAAAAAAACTACCTCGATAAATACCAAGTGACCGCCAACGTTGAGGAGTGGGTCTATAAGCCCGGCATTCCTGCGAACTGCCCCGTGCCGCAATCCGGCAAACTTGCTGCCGCAAAAAAAGCTGCCGACAACATCGCCAACGGTTTTCCTGACACCAATAATTGGACGCCGCAGGAGTGGGTGCATTTCATCCGCAGCCTTCCTGAAAATGCGGAAGTGGCTACCTTCAAGAAATTGGACGAAAAGTCCCACCTCACCCAATCCACCAACGCCCAGATTCAGTTGGCCTGGTATGAAGTCAGCATTCGGCACGGCTACGTGACCGAAATCTTGCCGCAAGTCGAGGATTATCTCGTGAAAGTGGGTCGCCGTTACTTGGTGCTGGCAGTTTACAGGGCGCTAAAGGAAACGGGCCATATTGAGGATGCCCGCCGCATTTTTGACAAGGCAAAACCGGGGTATCATGCGGTAAGTCGGGGGAGTGTGGAAGAGTTGTTGAAATAGTTGGCCACAACGTCGGGGAGGTTCCGAACCTCCCCGACGTTAAATCCGGGGCAATTTTTTAATCGTTACTAAATCCGTGTAAAAAACATGAAAGATAAATTGAAACAAATCGTCGTTTTGGCCACCTTGCTGTTGGCCGTGGGCTGCACCGAAACTACGCCAGATGCGCTAAAGGAAGCCCTGGTTGGCCAAAACTATTGGCTCATCAATGCCAACAACGACTCGAGCCAAGTCGAGTTTTTGGAGACCTGCACCCGCCATTTCAACTGGCAGGCGTTCATCGTGAACGAATGGGAAATCAAAGAGGTGGATGGCCAATTGATGCTGAACTTTGATACCCATGACTTTGAGCCGAAGCAATCGGCTGATGGGGGCTTCGAGTTTCATTGCGCCAAGACCGGGGAACGGTTGGTGAAGGCCACTGACGCCACCTACAACTCCGAAGCCCTGCTCGGTACCTGGGAAGATGCCCACTACTTCGGCAAGCAGCCCGGCGAACTTCCTCCCTGCCCAAACGGCAGCCCGTTGGTGCCTTCCATCACCTTCAAGGCCGATGGCTGTATCCTTCTGGATTTTTGTGCGTCCAAGGTCAAGCCATACCAAATCAATGCATTGGCCAAAATCATTTGTGTGGGCGATCCCTGCGCTGTCGGCGACCAATGGAAAATCAAGGAATTGTCCGGCGATAAACTGGTGCTGGATATGCGAAGAATGGACGGTGACAAGTTGAGCTATGAGTTCAACAAGTGGTATGTGAGGGTGAAGGGGTGAACGAGAATTAGGGTTCGGGGTTAGGTCTTGCCACCTTGGCGACGGCCGTTTTTGCGCTGCACAAATTCAGTCTGCACGAAGAACTTAGCGGCAAGTGGTTGGGCATTATTGGCATCGTGCTGGTGCTGATACCTAGGGCTATTCTTGGGCTGGCGATTGGGGGCATTGAGTAAATTGTAATCAAAGCAGATGCCTTACAAGACGCTATATTTTGCTAATAATAACTAACATCTCTACAAGGCTAATTAAATACGGATTGTCTTCGCTGATATTCGACTTAGTTTTTACGAAAGAACCTTTAATTAAATAGGTGTCGTCAAATCCAAAACCTGAGTCACTCAACGCTAAATGAGCACTATTTATACACGTTTCAATCATTTCTTCGGAGTCTACCAAATCAAGTCTATCAAGGAATACGATAATTTTTTTAACACCTAATTGATTAGCTATTGCTAGCCTTTCTTTTAAGTCAATTGCAGGGCCATCTATCAAACTTATATAAAGCAAAGCAACATCTGCTTGTTTTAGTTGGTGCAATAATTTTGTCAATGATTTATAAACATGGTTCGTTATCGTTGTTCCATTAATTGCGTATTTTAATTGTAAATAATCTGGATTATGGAGTTGAATATAGCTGTTTATCAATGAATCACTTTTGGCCGCTGGATTTAGAACGATGGAAATGGTCTTGCCAATTTCTACATAATCTTCCCATTGCAGAAACCCACTACCATCCAATACGAACATATTGATGTTCTTTTGGCAGGTAGCTTTATTTACAGTGAAGAGGAATACTATTTGGAATGTCAAGAAAAGCAGACGAAATTTGATGCCTTGCATACTGCATATTGATTTTATAATTGAAATACCTCCTTGAAGGGGAATTTGAGATTGACGACCGCCCCACTCGTCAGTCGTCAATCCCCACTCCCCAATCCCCACTCGTCAAGGTTTATTCTTCAACCACCTATCCAGCCACCCAAAAAACTCCCGCTGCCAGAGCAGGCTGTTTTGTGGTTGCATCACCCAGTGTCCCTCGTCGGGGAAGTACAGGAACTTGCTCGGAATCCCCTTCAACTGCGCCGCTTGGAATGCCTGCATTCCCTCCGTTTCCGGCACCCGGAAGTCCAGCGCACCTTCGATGACGAGCAGCGGCGTGTCCCAGTTTTGCACGTACTTGTGCGGGGAGTCCAGCTTCCAGGTCTGGCCAGCCGAGGGGTCCCAGTAGGGGGTTTCGAGGTCGTGGGTAGCGAAGAAAAGCTCCTCCGTCGTGCCGTACCAGCTTTCCATGTTGAACATGCCGCAATGCGAGATGAACGCCTTGAAGCGCTTCTGGTGGTTGCCCTCCAACCAATAAACCGAGTAGCCGCCGAAGCTGGCGCCCACGGCACCGAGGGCGTCCTTGTTCACGTAAGGTTCTTTCGACACATCGTCAATGGCGGAGAGCAGATCTTGCATGGCCTGGCCGCCCCAGTCCCCGGTGATATCGTCGTTCCATTTTTGGCCAAAGCCTGGGAGGCCCCGGCGGTTGGGTGCCACCACGATATAGTCGTTGGAGGCCATGAGCTGGAGGTTCCAGCGGTAGCTCCAGAACTGGCTGACGGCGCTCTGCGGTCCGCCTTGGCAGTAGAGTAGGGTTGGGTATTTTTTCGCGGGGTCAAAATCGGGAGGGTAAGCAACCCAGGTGAGGATGTCCTGGCCGTCGGTAGCCTTCACCATGCGCCTTTCCACCTTGCCGAATTTCATCGTGGCCAATAAGTCCTTGTTGGTGTACGTGAGCTGCATGTCACGGCCACCGGAGAGCGGAAGGCTGAACAGTTCGTGCGGGTCGGCCATGCTGCAACGGGTGGTCACGATGCCGTTTTTGCCTACCAAAAACGGCCCGAAATTGAACTGCCCAGCAGTAAGCTGTTCCAGTCCGTTGCCGGTCATTTCGATGGAAAAAAGCTGCTCCGTGCCTTGCTCCGTGCTTTGGAAAATCAGGTGCTGGCTATCCGGCGTCCAAGTCGGACTGGTCGCATTTCGGTCAAGGCCAGCGGTTACTTCCGTTTTTTGCTTGTTCCTAAAATCGTACACATAGATCCGATGGCGGTCGGCTTCGTAGCCGGGCGTGGCTTGGCTCTCCCAGGCGAGGTAGCGGCCATCCGGCGAGAAGGCGGGGTTCATGTCGTAGCCCTCCATGCCCAGCGAGATGTTCATAGTTTTCTTCGATAAAAAATCATAGACGTAAACATCGGAGTTGGTGCTGGTGGCGTAGGCCGTGCCGCTGAGTTTCTTGCAGGTGTAAGCGATTTGGTTTCCATAGGAATTCCAGGCGATTTGCTCCATGCCGCCAAAGGGTTTGAGCGGCGAGTCGAACGGCTCACCGACGATGTTCACGGGCTGGCTGGTCAGCTTGCCGTCGGCGTAGTCGGCGACGAAGATGTTGGAGTAGCTGCCATCTTCCCACTCGTTCCAATGCCGGTAGGTGAGGCCGTCAATGATTTTACCGCTGGCTTTTTTCAAGTCAGGGTGTGCGTCCTGTGTGGTCTTGTCGTACTTCACGTCGGCGATGTAAAGGATTTTACGCCCGTCAGGCGAATACTTGAAGCCGCCCATTTCCAAGTCGGAAACTTGCGAGTGGCCCGTGCCGTCGGGATTCATTTCCCAGAGCTTGCCACCCCGTAGGTAGGCGATTTTGCGCCCATCCGGGCGAAAGGTGGCGTCGTTTTCGTTCCCCTCGAAGTTTGTCAATTGCCGGGGTTTGCCGCCGTCCGAGCCGTCCGTGGCGATGGCGTAGAGGTCACGGTTGCCCTTGTTCGCCTCGATGTTGTAGTAGCTGACGCCGTACACAGCGGTCTTGCCGTCTGGTGAAACATCGAAGAGGGAGACCCGGCCCAATTGCCAGAGTTTTTTGGGCGTGAGGCGGTTGGGAGCTTGGGTTTGTGCGAAAATGGGGAGTGCAAAAAATGGGAGTGTTAGTAGAAGGGTGATTTTTTTCATGATAATTTTTTTTAAACCAACGTCGGGGAGGTTTTAAACCTCCCCGACGTTTAATTCATCTGTCAATCTTGTCATATTGCGGCGCAGCCGTCAAAAAGTCCTGGCTGAACCGCACGCTGTAACTTTCCAGCAGCGCCTGTACCTTCGAGGAATCGGGCGAGGCGACGATGAGGCCAGCGTGGTTTTTTTTGTAGATACGGTGTACTATCTCCGGGTCATTGTAGCCGCTGAGGTCGGGCCACTCCTGCTTGGCGAGGCAGAGCACGATGCCGGCATACTCCTCCCGGTGAGCGGGAACCTTGTAGGGCAGCTTGTCTCCGGCGATTTCGATTTTTGCCCATTCTGTCCAAAGGTTGAGGCCCGTTGCATATTCGATCACCTCTGCGATATACGCCCCACCAACCCTTGCAGCCGTTTCCAAAAAATAAAACTTGCCGTCGGCGTGGCTCTTGATGAACTCGGTGTGCGTGACGCCCCGCTGGAATTTTAGCGCAGTGAGGACTATTTTGTTCAGTTCCTTCAAATTCAATGCGTCGAGGTTGTTCCTTGATTGCACGCTGGTTATAAAAATGCCGCCGCCCTGGATGATTTCGAGTGGGGGCCGACCGTAGCGGCTCACCTCCACGAACTGCACCTCCCCGTTGATGGTGATGGCGTCCACGTGGAAAATATCGCCCGGCACGAAGCGCTCCAGCACGTAGTGCGACTGCTCGTCGCCCAACTGGTTGAGGTGCCACCAAAGCTCGTCGGCACTGTGGATTTTGCGGATGCCCGCTGCCCCCGCCTGTGAGCGTGGCTTGAGTACCCAGGGTGGCGGCACATGCTGCGTGTAATGATGGATGGCTTGGTGGTTCAGCACCGAAACAAAGGCAGGAGACAGTATGCCCTTCTCGGAAGTGACCATGCGCATGGCGAGCTTGTCCCGAAAGTTGCGGGCCGTGGTTTCGCCCATGCCAGGTACGCGCAGGTGCTCCCGCAATGCCGAGGCAATCTCCACGTCAAAGTCGTCGAGCGGCACGATGCGGTCAATGGTCTCCGTCCGGGCGAGGTAGCTCACCGCATTAATGACTTCCTCTTTTTTGGTTAAAGAAGGCATGTAGTAGAACTCGTCCACATCGGCATGGGGCCAGCCCTCATCGCCCTTCAAGGCATGGCGGGTGAGCACGAAGACCCGACAGCCTTGCTGCTTGCATTCTGTGATGAGCCGCTGGCCTTTTACATCGCCTGCAAGGATGAGCACGGTGAGTTGGTTTGCCATTGTTTGATTGTTGGATTGCTGGATTGTTTGATTGTTTGATTGCTGGATTGTTAACCTGTTGTAAGTAGTCAGGTTGATTTATTCGATACTTTCGGTTAGTTCCGGTCTTCGAGCG
>CAZDSU010000127.1:0-8596 GCA_964508135.1 uncultured Saprospiraceae bacterium | reverse complement strand
GCGCCGCCCCAAGCCCCTTGCTAAAACCGTCAGGATTAACTGGACAAACCACTAACACCCTACCCCTTCGTGATGGAGGCCGTGGCATCCAGAAACTGTTTTCACCCACCTACTGATTTTTATCAACACAGAAAAATGGCAGCAAGTGAAAGAACCCAGACCCTACTGCGTAGCAATAGTTGAAAGTGATTCAAGAACTATTGATAACCTAAAATTAGAGTCATGAAAAAGCAAATGTTCAAATTGATCGCCAGCGTGGCTTTATTGATGAGTATTGCCATGCTATTTACACGGTGCGAAGCCGATGCAAACGAAATCGCACCAATGGACAACCTGAAGGCAACCGCCATGTCCAATGACGTGACTGCTGCAACTCCCATCGCTTATGATGTAGCTGAGGTCTGCAACTGTCTGCTCACCAATTTCCCTTATGAGGAATTGACGGAGGCAGAAGCAGGTGCATTGCTCTTCATGCGGGAAGAGGAAAAATTGGCCCGGGACGTGTATAACGGCATGAATGAAAAATGGGATGCGAGGATATTCTCCAACATCGCCAAAGCCGAACAGCATCACATGGATGCCGTACTTTGCCTCATTGACAAATATGGTTTGGGCGACCCAGTTGGCGAGAATGCAGTGGGTATTTTCAACAATGCCGACCTGCAACTCCTCTACAACAACTTGATGAATGAAGGCTCAACTTCATTGGCGGCAGCCCTTCGGGTAGGTGCGACCATCGAAGACCTCGACATTTCTGACCTGCTTGTGAGGATGTCCAGTGTGGATAACAAGGATATGCTGGCCGTCTTTACGGAACTGACAAAAGGCTCCCGCAACCACCTGCGTGCCTTCAACCGCAACCTCGTGAAAGTGGGAGAAGTCTATGTTCCGCAATACATAGGCCAAGCACTTTTCGATGAAATCATCAGCTCGCCCAAAGAAACCGGCGGTGCCATCTGTGGCATGTGCTTGGGAACTGGTAATGGAAATGGCCAAGGGAACGGTACGGGCACTTGCGACGGTACTGGCCCTCAAGGAAACAATGGCGGGAATGGAAATGGCCCAGGTAGCGGCAACGGAACTTGCCCTAACGGAAATACCGGTGGCAACGGTAACGGTGGAGGCGGCAACGGTGGGAATGGAAATGGCCCAGGCAGTGGCAACGGAACTTGCCCTAACGGAAATACCGGCGGCAACGGCAACGGTGGAGGCGGTAACGGTGGGAATGGTAACGGCGGGAATGGAAATGTCCCAGGTAGCGGCAACGGCGGTGGCAACTAGCACCCCATGGCTTTGCGAACTGTAATAAAAATCGCAATCAACTGCCCTGCCTCCATTGGCGGGGCAGTTGTTTTATGTCAAGTGACTTTTGTCTGTTTTTCTTGTTTTTATTTGACCGATATTCCCGCATTCTTTGGTTTTCTTCTTTCCTGAGAAACGACAACCATGGTAGTTCCAAAAGAAATATGCGACAGGTTCAGCGAGTTGGAAATCATCCAGAAAGCACTCGTGGAAGTGGATTTTTTCTCCTGCCTGTACGACCGTTATGAAGCCCGGCTGCTGCGCTACATCAAACGATTGGCACAAGTGACGGACACGGAGGCGGAGGACATTTTACAGGAATCATTCATCAGCATTTGGAAAAACCTTTATGCCTTTGACCAAAGCCTAAAGCTGTCCAGTTGGATTTACCGCATTGTACACAACCAAGCAGTTTCTGCTTTTCGCAAGAAAAAATCTTATGGCAGGGATGAAAAAGTAACTTGGGATGATGCGCTCAACGCCAGTATTCCCGACGACACATCGCTGGCGGATGCAGGAGAGATGCAGGACATTGACCTGTCCCTGCACGAAGTTTTGGAGCAATTGCCACTACACTACAAAGAAGTGCTGATGCTGAAATTCCTGGAAAACATGGGCTACGAAGAAATCTCGGACGTGTTAAAAATACCGGAAGGCACAGTGGCCACCCGCATCAACCGTGCAAAAAAAGCCTTCAAGAGTTTGGCGGAAGCACAACATATAATTTTTGACCTTTAGAGGTTGTTTAAATTTTGGGGTTCGAGTGAAAAATAGCCAATTTTTCGATGAGACAAGGCGGAAAATTGGGAGCATAGTGGCGCTACGTGACCAATTTTTCAACGAAGTATCATCGGAAAAGGGGTGGTTTTTCGCCGGAAGCCAGAATTTAAACAACCTCTTAAATACAGCGTCATGAAAGGTTCAGAAAAACTCATCGAAACCATCAAACAACAGGACATCCAACCTGCGCCCAAATGGCAATTTTCATTAAAAAACGGTTTAGCATGGGCCGGCTTCTTGGTGGCAGTAGTGCTGGGTGCCATGGCCTTTTCCGTCATCCTGTTCGCCATCCAACAGACCGACTTCAACATGGTCAGCCACCTGTCGCACTCCCGGTTGGAAATGTTCCTGGGCCTTTTGCCTTTTATATGGATAGTCTTTTTGATTGTATTCTTGGCCGTCGCATTTTACAGCATCCAGTATTCCAAAAAAGGCTACAAATTTACGGCGGCAAAACTGGTGGGGTTTAGTGCACTGTTGAGCATCTTGTTGGGCACGCTGTTTTTTATTGGCGGCGGCGGCCATCAGCTGGAGCATGCGTTTGCAGTCAACGTTGACGTGTACGAAAGCCTCCAACAAAGGAAAACCAAGCTCTGGTCAATGCCAGAAGATGGGTATTTATCGGGCCAGATAGAGGAGGTCAGTGCTGAAAATTTTGTGCTAAAAGACTTCAACAACAAAGCTTGGAAAATCCATTACGAATCAGCTTTTATTGCTCCAGTGGTTCGATTGGAAAAAGGTGAAACGGTGAAATTGATTGGCAAATTGGCATCAAAAGACGAGTTCACCGCCGAAGAAATAAGACCTTGGGGCGGCCGTGGAAACCGGATGCGAGGCAAATAAATTGACTAAATTCAATGAAAGAAATCACCAACATACTCGCCGCCTACGACCGCCTCGACCACTCCGAGCGGAAGGTCGCACTGGCCACCGTGGTACATGTGGCAGGGTCGAGCTACCGCCGGGAAGGCGCTCGGATGCTCATCGTGGACGATGGGCACTGGACGGGCGGCATCAGCGGCGGCTGCCTTGAAGACGACACTATCCGCAAGGCCAACATGGCCATTTTTCAGCAAAAACCGAGGGTAGTCAGGTACGACACCACGCAGGACGACCCCTTCCAAATCGGCGTTGGGCTGGGCTGCAAGGGCATCATTGACGTGCTGATTGAGCCGGTGGACTCCACCGACCCGACCAACCCTGTGGAGCTGCTGCGCACGGTAACCTTGGAAGCCTGCGGGGCCGAACGAGGCAATACCGCACTCGGCGTCGTGACCGCCTCCGATAGCCCGGAAGTCCCCGTTGGGCTTCGGATTTTGAAGTCAAAAAACGAACTGGTAGTGAATATGTCGCCGTTGGCGGATTGGGGAAAACTGAAGGCAGCAGTGCTGGAAACGATGGAAAACGGGGTTTCCCGACAGTTGGAAATGACTTGGTCGGACGGCCAGACGGTTCAATTTTTTGTGGAAATGATACAGCCGCCCATCCACCTCGTGGCCCTCGGCAGCAACTACGACCTGTTGCCGCTCCTCGAAATCGGGCGGACGCTCGGCTGGCGGCTCACGGTGGTGGGCAACCTCCGCAAAATCGGCAAGCCCATCTTCGAACTGGCAACGGTAGTGCCCGATTTCGAGCAGTTGCCTACACTGCCCGATGCCCGCACCGCCGCCGTGCTGATGTCGCACGACTACAAAACGGACTACGCCAACCTGCATAAACTGTTGCCCGCAGGGCTGCCCTACATCGGCCTGCTCGGCCCCCGAAAGCGCACGGAACGTATGTTCGAAGCACTCGAAAACGAGGGAATCAACTGCTCGCCCACCCAACTCGACACGCTGCACGGCCCCGCCGGCCACGACCTCGGGGCGACCACGCCAGAGGCCATCGCCCTGAGCATCGCCGCTGAAATCCAGTCGGTGTTCGGGCGGCGCAAGGGCGGCTCGCTGCGGCAGCGCACGGCCCCAATCTACGATCGCAAAACCCTCACGGAACATGCCTGAGCAGCGCGAGAACATCTCCATCATCGTGCTGGCGGCAGGTGCCTCAACCAGGTTGGGGCAACCGAAGCAGTTGCTCCAGGTGGGCGAAAAAACCTTGCTTGCGCAAATATGCGAGACGGCGCTGTCCATTGAAAATCAACAAGTTATCGTGGTTCTAGGCGCAAATTGCGAAGCGATAAAACCTGCCGTCGAGCACTTGCCAGTCGAAATTATCTTCAACGAAAAATGGCCCGAAGGAATGGGCGGGAGCATCGCCTGCGCCATGTCGCAGCTCCGTCCCGATGCTGGTGCTGTGCTACTTTTGCTATGCGACCAGCCGTTCGTGACGACGGATTTTTTGAGTGGTTTGGTAGAAAAATGGCGCAACTCCCCTGTCCAAATCGTCGCCTCCAGCTATGCCGGAACTTTCGGCCCGCCCGCCATTTTTGGCCAAAAATTGTACCCTGAACTCGCCGCCCTGCACGGTCAGCAAGGCGCTAAAAAGTTGATGGAAAAACACCGGGTACAGCTAGCGCACGTTGATTTCCCCGATGGAGCGGTGGACATTGACTTGCCGGAGGATTGGGAGCGGGTGAGAGAGTGAGAGAGGTGAGAGAAGTGAGCGGGTGAGCGGGGCCGGCACTGAAACCTGAGACCTGAAACCAAAAACCGCTCGCTATCTTTGCCGCCGATGAACCTTTTTGCTCAAATATTTTACCTGCTCCGCAAGGAAATCACGCTGGAATGGCGGCAGAAATACGCCATCAGCGGCATCTTGCTGTACGTGCTGAGCACGGTTTTCATCGTGTACATCTCGTTTCAGAACATTGGCCCGCAGGTCTGGAACGTGCTTTTTTGGGTCATCATGCTCTTCGCTTCGGTGAATGCGGTGATGAAAAGTTTCGTGCAGGAAAGCGGGTATCGGCAACTTTACTACTTCCAGTTGCTGCACCCGGTTGCCATTTTATTGTCAAAAATGATTTACAACTCCCTGCTGCTGCTACTGTTGGGCGGCCTGACGTTCATAGCTTTGAGCTTCGTGGCGGGCAACCCGGTGCAGGAAACGGGCAACTTCGCCCTCGCACTTTTCCTCGGCAGCACGGGGTTTTCCATCACGTTCACCTTCGTGTCGGCCATAGCGGCCAAGGCGGACAATAGCAGTACGTTGATGGCCATCCTGAGTTTCCCGGTGGTGATCCCGATTTTACTGCTGCTGGTCAATCTTTCGGCGCACAGCATCGGGCTACTAAGCGGCACGGACATTGGCGACAAAATCAGCTTGCTAGCCGCCGTAGATTTGATGCTGGTGGCGATGGGACTGGTGCTGTTTCCGTTCCTTTGGAGAGACTGAAAGTTATTGTTGAATTGCTGAATTGTTTTATTGTTATTCCCTCATGACGACAATTTCCGCACTCAACAATTCAACAATATAACAATCCAACAATCAATGAAATACTGGTGGAAAATTCTCGGCGTGCTCATCCTGTTCTACACCATCTTCGTGGGGATGCTGACCCCGCTGAAAACGGGCATCACCGATGCAAGGCCAATCAGCCTGCACACGGGGCGCAGCGAGGTGGTGACGGTGCAGGGCTACAACTCTTTTTTTACGAAGGAAAAGGAAAATCTGCGTGCGTGGCTGAAAATGTCGAACCAAAAAGCCCTTGCAGCCAAACACATCGAAGTAGTGGACGACCGGGTGGTCAAGCTCACCTTCGACATTCCGGCCTACCTGCCCGTTGACCAAAAAGTGAAAGACTTCACATTGCTGATTGACAGTCCGGTGGATGGGGCGAGCGTACTGCCGGGCGGCATCGTCGTCACGCAGGACAGCGTCAACGTGGCCCTTGGCGACTTGGTTTGGACGAACGCCGAAATTTCACAACTCCATGAAAAACAGGCATTTACGTTTCCATTCCGCAATATTCTCGGCGAAACCATCCGCAACACGTACTACCATGTGCCGCTTTGGATGGCCATGTTCATCATCCTCACGGCGGGAATGGTCATGAGCGTACGCTACCTCTGGAAGTCGAACGCCGACGACGACCGCAAGGCCATGGCATTGACCAACGTGGGGCTGCTGCTGGGCATTCTTGGCCTCATCACGGGGGCCATTTGGGCGAAGTTTACCTGGGGCAAATTCTGGAGCTGGGACGTGAAACAGAACATGACGGCCATTGCCCTGCTGATTTACGGCGCCTATTTCGTGCTGCGGGCCTCGTTCGAAGACCCCGAAAAAAGGGCTAGGGTGAGTGCCGTGTTCAACATTTTCGCCTTCGCCAGCCTTGTGCCGCTGCTCTACATCATTCCAAAATTGACGGACAGCCTACATCCCGGTGCCGGTGGCAACATCGCCTTCGGCAGCCAAGACCTCGACAACACGATGAAGCTGGTCTTCCGGCCTGCCATCATCGGCTGGACGCTGCTGGGCATTTGGATTGGCGAAATCGTCTTGCGGACAGCGAGGCTGCGGGATAGGCTGATGGAGGTATGAGGTATGAGGTATGAGGTTTGGAAAACATACCTCCATACCTCATACCTCCGTACCTTTTTACTTTGCCGAACAGAAAATTTCACAGACCTTAGCGCCCGTTTATCGGACAGGTTAAAAAGTTAAATATCATGACTAGGTTGATGGCTTCAAAAAAGGCTTTCGTCACACTTTCGCTACTCGTTCTCCCCCTCACTTTTTTGTTGGCACAGGAAGACACGGACTTCATGCGCAGCATGGGGAAAATGTACGTGGTGGTGGCCGTGATTGCAGCTATTTTTCTTGGAATTGTTGTTTACCTGATTCGCCTGGACAGGAAGCTCACCAAATTGGAGGACCAAATTAAAAATCATGAGTAGCCAAATTCAAGTACCAAATTTCTACAACACGGTAGAGAACTTTTTCAAAAAAGCAGCACCGTACACTGGCCTCGATGCGGGGTTGTTGCACCAAATAAAGGTCTGCAACTCCATCTACGCCATTCAGTTCCCGGTCGAAATCCAAAACAAGACGACTGGCAAAATGGAGGTGAAGGTAATCGAAGCCTATCGAGTACAGCACAGCCATCACCGCCTTCCGACCAAGGGCGGTATCCGCTACGCCGAAAACGTTGACCAGCACGAGGTCATGGCCTTGGCAACGCTGATGTCGTACAAATGCGCCATCGTACACGTGCCGTTTGGCGGTGCAAAGGGCGGCGTAAAAATTAATCCGAAGGATTACACAGAAGATGAACTGGAGCGCATCACCCGCCGCTACACCTACGAGCTGGTGCGCCGCAACTTCATCGGCCCCAGCATTGACGTACCCGCGCCCGACTACGGAACTGGTGGCCGTGAAATGGCCTGGATTTACGACACCTACCGCACCCTGCGGGAAAACGAAATTGACGCCGCAGGCTGCGTGACGGGCAAACCGGTGGCGCTTTACGGCATCCAAGGTCGCACCGAGGCCACTGGCCGGGGTGTATTTTATGGCCTCCGGGAGGCCTGCTCTGATGTGCAGGACATGAAAAAGGTCGGCTTGCAAACAGGACTGGGTGGCAAGACGATGATTATTCAGGGCATGGGCAACGTAGGCTCGTACACCGGAACCATTTCGCAGCAAGAAGGTGACGTGAAAGTGGTGGGCGTGGGCGAATACGAGGGCAGCATTTACCTCGCAAGTGGCATAAACATCGAGAAGTTGCTCGAAATCCGCAAGGATTCTGGCTCCATCCTCAACTACCCCGGCGCAACGGTGATACCACAAGCCGACCGCAACAAGATTCTCGAAATGCCCTGCGACATTCTCGTTCCGGCGGCGTTGGAGAACCAAATCACGTCAGAAAACGCAGACCGGATTCAAGCCAAAATCATTGGCGAGGCTGCCAACGGCCCAATCAGCTCTGCGGCCGAGGAGATTTTGTTGAAAAAAGGCATCCTCATCGTACCTGACGTTTTCCTGAACGCAGGCGGTGTGACAGTGTCTTATTTCGAATGGCTGAAAAACCTTTCGCACATGCGTTTTGGCCGGATGGAAAAGCGCTTCAATCAGACTTCGCAGGAGCGGATGCTGCACGTCATCGAAGAACTCACTGGTCGGAAAATTGACCCGGACGTCTTGCGCAAAGTAGCCCGGGGTGCCGATGAGGTGGATCTCGTCCGCTCTGGCTTGGAGGAGACCATGAGCCGGTCGTATCAGTTCATCCACGAGTTCCAGCGCAAGCACAACATTGACATGCGCACGGCTGCTTTTGCCTACGCCATCAAGCTGATTGGCGACGACTATACCTCGCTGGGGATATTCCCGTAGTGGGGGTTGAGTTGTAAACTGGGAATTTTCCGAAATGATTGAATCGTTGCCAAAGCGGTTGCCAAGATTTTATAACTTATTGATTGTGAACGAGTTTCAGTAGCAATATTGAAACTCGTTTGCTATTTAGGGCTGCGCCAAACGAGCATATCGGTTTAACCCCAGGTAGGGAATTCTGAAAAAAAATCGTTACTAAGTAGTCAATCAGAATTATTCGATACATTTTGTTCTTTGAAATCTATGGTGT
>CAZDSU010000126.1:0-8932 GCA_964508135.1 uncultured Saprospiraceae bacterium | reverse complement strand
ACACCATAGATTTCAAAGAACAAAATGTATCGAATAATTCTGATTGACTACTTAATCAGGTTTTTACGATAAAAAATCCGCTGGAAGCAACCCAATTACTTTGTCATTTCCAACTGTTTCCAGAGGCGAACGACCTCCATCGCCTCCTTGACGTCGTGGGCACGGAGCATGCGAGCGCCCTGCTGCAAGGCGACCATGTGCAGTGCCGATGTGCCGTTCAGTGCTTGCGCTGGTGGCACATCCAATACCCTGCAAATCATGGACTTGCGGGAGATGCCTGCCAAAATCGGCAGCTCTGTCATGCGGAAAATGTGGAGGTTTTTGAGTAGCTGGTAATTCTGTTCGATGGTTTTCCCAAAGCCAAAGCCAGGGTCCAGCACGATGTCCTTCACGCCCAACGACCGCAAGCGACCTATTTTTTCGATGAAAAATTGAAGGATTTCTTTCACCACATCACCGTAGTTGGGTGCTTTTTGCATGTTGTCGGGGTCGCCCTGCATGTGCATCATGATGTAAGGTGTACCGAGCGTCGCTACTGTTTCAAACATTTTTTCATCAAAACGACCTGCGTAAATGTCGTTAATGACACTCGCTCCAGCGGCCACACTTTGTGCTGCTACCACCGAGCGGAAGGTGTCCACCGAAATCACCGATTCCGGGAACCGCAGGAGGATGGCCTCCACCGCTGGCAAAACCCGCCGTAGTTCTTCCGATTCTGAAATCAGCACGGCCCCCGGTCTGCTGGACATGCCGCCAAGGTCAATGATGGCGGCCCCTTCGTTCAGCATTTTTTCGACCTGGCGTAGCATCGCCGATTCGGTGGTGTACCTGCCGCCGTCGAAGAACGAGTCAGGGGTCAGGTTCAGGATGCCCATGACGATGGGGGAGGAGAGGTCGAGCAGCCTGCCTCGGCAATTGATAGTTTGTTTTTCAAAAATCATTTAAAAACGATAGGCGGTGGACGGTATATGGTAGCCGGGTCATGGTCATGTTTAGTGGTATAAACGCTGCAAGTTCATATCTTCGGCTAAATTTTTACACCAAATTTTTCAAAATGAAAGAAATCTACGTCAAGTACGCCAGCTATAACCTCTGGGCAAACCGCCGCTTGGCCGAGACCTTCGCCGCATTGCCAGAGGCAGAAATGGAGACGCAGATTGTGAGCAGTTTCCCGTCCGTCCGGCTGACTTTTTTGCATATTTGGGATGCGGAGTCCTTGTGGCTGGAGCGGTTGCAGGGCAATTCGCCGACGACATTTCCAAGCAAGTCGTTTCAAGGAAATAGTAGGGATGTTTTTGCGACTTTTTTAAAAGGCTCGGAAGCGTTCTTGGCCTTCGTGGAAGCGCAGCCAAGTGCTTTTTTTGAGCAAAGCCTTTTTTTCAAAACCATCTCCTACGGCGAGCAAACGCAGCGGGCTTTTGAAATGATACACCACTGCATGAACCATTCGACATTCCACCGTGGGCAGCTCATCACGATGGGAAGGCAGCTCGGCATCGAGAAGTTTCCACCGACCGATTTTGCTTACTACTTGCGGGAATTGGGCAAATAAAAAGCCATGCCCCGCTGGCATGGCCGTTAACTAACCTTCATTCTGTGCTGATTCAATTTCACTAGAATCAGTGTCGAGAAACAATACCTTCGGAAAACGAGTTGTGCGATGATTTTGCTGCGTTAGGGTTACTTAAAGACCAGCAATCGTCGGAAGTCGGACAGTTTATTTTTAAAAAGCTGAAGAATAATGGACAGAAATTTTCAAAACAACCCAGGCTCGGCCACCAGGAACTTCAATATTGGCAGGCTCTTGATATTCGTGCTGGCCTTGGGCACGTTGGGCTTTATCGCTTACCGGTATTATTATTCCGATGGCAGCAACTACACGAACATCCCGAAGGAAGTGCAGATCAAGTACGTGCCTGCCGATTTCAAGGCTGATATTGACTACGACAACGCACTGCCCATTCTTGCCAACCCGGAGCGGTACAGCCGGGAGTTCGATGCGCTCATCCACGACTTCAACCTCTCGCTGCTCAACCACGTGGCCAACCGCATGAACCTCTCCGACAGCCTGAAAATACGGGTGCGGGAGGAGTACGAAAAGCACCACCCGTACATCGAAAAACTGATGTTCAACGACTTCATCGCAATGCGGGACTCCTCCTCCTCGCTTTACAATTCTTGGTACCAAAACCAACTCACCGGGGCGGTGGATGTGCTGAACGAAGTAGCCTCGAAGTACACTTGTTTTTTGATTAACCAAATCCTTGGTACGCTGTTGCCGACGCAGGAGGGCAAAATCTACGTGAAGGGCGAAAGCGTGAACACCCCCTGTGGCGTGGCGCTCAGCGAAGGCCTCCAGCCCATGATTGCCCGGCTAAAGGAACGGGCCACGGTGCAGGATTTTACCCTCTCAAAAGGCATTCTGCAAGAGCGGGTGGAAAAGGCCATCGCCGAGCTTGGCACAATGGAAATACGCGACCGAAAGGGCATCGGCACCTCCAAGCAGACCAAGGTGCTGGGCGTGGACGTGTCTTCCACGGAGATGGAAATGTCGGCCATCAGCATCCTAAAAGTGGGCTTCAAGCTGGACAAGTACTTTGACATCAACCTGAGTTCAAAATCCGGCGTAGTCACCGTGACGCTGCCCGAGCCGGAGATACTGAGCCACGAGGTGTACCCCCGCATTGACAAGCTCGACATCGGGTGGATGCGTGAAATTGACCAGGCCGATTTCAATAAAAATATGGACTTGTTGCGCCGGGAATTCCGGCGGGAGGCCCTTGAAAGCGACGTGATGGAAAAGGCCAAACAACGAGCCATCGAACTGATGGACACCATGATGACTCCAATGATAAAAGGACTGAGCAACCGCTACGAACTCAAGGTGCGGTTCAAGTCCGTCACCAATGTTCCCGCCGAAGAAGAAAAGCAGGCAGCGCCGGATAAATGATGATAGCAGCACCGCAATACCGAGTTCCTATTTGATTCAGTATGGTGCAAATAAAAAGGCCGGTGTTTTTGGTTGTTTTTTTTGAAAAATGAACAAACCATCTATCACACTCATCTTATTGAAAAATCAGTTGGGCAGTGCCAAGCGACTTTTCCTCTTGCCCAAAATTGGAAAAATCGAAGAGTCGGCTTACCTTTACCAAGCTTTTTAGTAATAACACACTGGTCTTCCGCTGCTTGATTGTCTCCATTCGAATTACCTCCAATCGTTAAAGACACCTAAGGTTTTATTTTGACTCAAAGAACAAGGAACAACACTAACTATGATTCCATTTGCCGTGAACAAACCAAAAGGTTATTTTCCCATTTTAATACTGGGGCTTTTGTTTTTTTCTCTTCGCAGCTTTGCCCAACTGACCATCGAATGGGATCACGTTTACGGTGGCACAGGGTATGAGGAAATGGGCGCTGCCATGCTCACCAACGACGGCGGCTACCTGTTCGGCGGCATCACGACCTCCCGCACACCTGCTTTTGAAGTCTCTTCCCACACAAACGATACGGTTGACTTCCCCGAACTTACTGGCGACTTCTGGATTGTGAAAACCGATGGCGACGGCAACGTGGTTTGGGACAAACGATACGGTGGTTTCAGGGAAGACCGCCTTTGGACTATCGTTCAAACACCCGATGGCGGATACCTGCTCGGGGGCGAATCCCGCTCCGGCATTGGTGCCGACCACAGTGAGGACAACCGTGGCGACCTCGATTTTTGGATAGTGAAAATTGATGCCAACGGCAACAAACAATGGGACCGGCGGTACGGCGGAACAGGCGCAGACTTGCTTCGCAAAATTGTGCCGCTGCCCAATGGCCAGTTTTGGCTGGCTGGCTTTTCCAACTCCCCTGCCAGTTTTGAAAAATCAACCCCAGCATTCAACGGCACGGGAGACTTCTGGTCAATAAAGATTGATGAGAATGGCGCCCAGCTAGGTGACTATACTTTCGGGGGAGATGGCCTCGACCGCTTGTTCGAAGCCGTTTTGACCGACGACGGAAATCTCCTGCTTGCAGGGCCTACCGAATCAACCCCGAGTTTCAACAAGACCGCACCATTTTATGGCCTGAACGATATGTGGGTGGTCAAATGCACCCCGGCTGGCAACATCATTTGGGACGCCGCATTTGGTGGCAACAAGGAGGATGTGCTCCAGCGGTTGCAGAAAACGAAGGATGGCAACTACCTCGCAATCGGCCAGTCAACCTCCGATAAAATGTCGGGCAACAAAACAGCCGACCACTACGGTGGGGACGATGTTTGGTTGGTGAAATTTGCGGACACCGGCACTGGGGTCAACATGATTTGGAACCAGGCCTACGGGGGCACGTCCTCTGACCAAGGCTACTGTGTGGTCGAATCCGGCCTTGGCAACCTGCTGCTGATGGGCGAATCCTCCTCCTTGCCAGATTTTGTACACAAAAATTCGCCGGTGCTTGGGAGCAAGGATTACTGGTTTCTTTTTCTAACACAGAACGGCGTCAAACTATGGGATGAAACACTTGGTGGCACTTCGGACGATGGGGCCAAATACATCATGAAGGCTCACGACTACGGCTTTATCCTTGCTGGCATTTCCAATTCGGCCATTTATCCACCCTACAAATCCGAGGATGCACGAGGCAACAGCACCAACGACCTCTGGGTCGTCCGCACCGGCTGCGCCTTCCCCGGCCCTGATCTGGAAGACGTGCCCAAAACCTGCCTCGACGACGAAATCCAAGTAGATGCCACCGTTCCAGCACCTTGCATTGGCTGCAACTATTTTTGGGATGACGGCGGTACCGGCCCCCTCCGCAGCTTCTCGCCCGACTCAACGGTGGAGGTTAAAGTAACAGTGGTACACCCCGACGGCTGCGAAATGAGTGACTCCGTCACCATTGTGATAATTCCCGGCCCCGACAACCTCAAAGCGGATGGTGACCCGATTTCGTGTTATGGCGCAAATGACGCTTCGTACCTCGTGGAATCCGTGTCCGGCATTGCCCCGCCGTTCCAGTTCTCCCTGAACGGCGGCGCTTGGGAGCCTTCGGCAAACTACTTCGACATGGCCCCTGGCACCTATCTGCTCGAAGTCCTTGATACCAACGGCTGCAAGCTTGATACCTCGTTTTACATTGACCCAAAAGAGCAGGTGCTGGTGGAACTTGGCCCAGACATTTTCCTTGACTACGGCGACAGCGTTCAGCTTCAGGCGCTGACCAATCTAGTGGATTCCTTCAGCTTTGAATGGGGTCAGCCCAGCCTCGTTTCCTGTACCGACTGCCTGGAGCCGTGGGTTCACCCTGCCACCACCACCACTTTCAACATCGTTTTGAAAGACAAGGATGGCTGCAAGGCGAAGGACTTGGTTCGGGTCATTTTGCAGAAATCGAACGACGTTTACATCCCCAACTCCTTCTCGCCCAACCTTGACAACATCAATGATTTCTTCACGGTTTACACAGACAGAACCGTGCAGCGGGTCAAGTCCCTCCAGATTTTTGACCGCTGGGGCGAGCTGATGTTCGAGCGATTTGACTTCCAACCAAACAAAGAGCCGCTCGGCTGGGACGGCAAGTTCAATGGCCGCTCACTCGACCCCGCCGTATTTGTGTACTGGACGGAATTGGAATATTTTGATGGCCGCACCGAGTTGTTCACAGGAGACTTGGTGCTGGTGAGGTGAGGCGTAGCCCATCAAAATTATTGCGATGTTTGGTGGCGTACCCTGGGCACTGCTGGGTCCGGTCTCATGACTGGAACCAGCGACGCCGTTGTTTGATTTGAAGACCTTGGGCCAGTGGTAACTCCCAAATCGTTATTGCATGTTCCCAAATTCAATTCGGCAGTTGCCAAATGGCGTCAGAAAGTCTCCTGGAGCGGTTAGGCAGTTTCCAAATGGCGTCAGAAAGTCTCCTGGATTGGTTAGGCAGTTTCCAAATGGCGTCAGAAAGTCTCCTGGAGCGGTTAGGCAGTTTCCAAATGGCGTCGGAAAGTCTCCTGGAGCGGTTGGGCAGTTTCCAAATGGCGTCAGCAAGGCTCCAAAAGTGTTTAGGCAATTGCCTGAAGGACTTACAATGTTTCCGATGGCGCAATACCCGTCAATTGAAAAACGGCGCTGCTCGTCACGAGCTATGCTCGTTGACGGGTTTTGGTAGAGGCCTCTGGCCTCCGTGCGTAGGCAAGGTTGTCAACCCCCAGTCAACACATAACCGATGTCGTTCCATATGTCATCCAACACCATGACGTCAAGGATGCCTTTCCCCGTGACGTAATTTGAAGCGCTGCCCAACAGGTAATGTTCTGCGCTGCCCACTATTCTAGCTTCGACTGGGTTCAAGTGTACATAGTTGAGTTTGCCGGATAACGTGGGGGCTGAAAAGGATGACCGGGTGGTTGTCCCGTTGCCAGACCTGGTGCTGGCTGTTGGTCTTGTTCTTTCGGGCATTGAAGGCGAAGTGGTTGAGCAGCCACTCTCTCCGGGATTCGGGCTTTGTGCTATCCTTAAGGTACTCAATGATTTTTGTAGCGGTAAAGGATTTGAAGCTTTGCAAGATGCCAGAAAGCTCATCGCCGCTGCCAGCCCTTGCAATCAGGTGCAAGTGGCTTGGCATCAGAACGATGGCGTAGATTTCCAGCCCCTTGTTTTGTTGGCAAAACCGCAGGCTTTCGATGACGATGTCTGCAAACGCCTTTCGGGTGAACAGATCTATCCATTCGACGACGGTAAGCGTGAGGAAGTTGAGACCGTGCTGGTCTAGGATTTTGTATCTCATGGATGTATTATTTGTTGGGAACAAATTTAGCTATTATGGTTAACTTTGCAAGGCTATCGCAGCCTACGCACGGCGGCCAGAGGCCGCAGCCAAGGCCCGTCAACGAGCAAAGCTCGTGACGAGCAGTCCCGTTCTTTGATTGAAAGGGAGGGGTGCGCCAGCGGGGGTGACGATTTACGAGTGACGATTTACGAGTGACGATTTACGAGTGACGAGGATTTTGAATTTGAACTGCTCGATACTCCCGATAGCTATCTGGATGGGTCGTATTCGCACCAAGGTGGCGGGTTCAGCCCGCCGTGCGGAGGTTGTGGCAAGCAAAACGTCATCAAATGAAAGGAAATAGCTGCGAAAATATGGAGGCACAGCAAGACCTACGCACGCCGGGCGAAGCCCGGCACCCTGGCCCGTGTGATAGCAAAGCTATCAACGAGCAGTGCGTGGGGGTTTGGCAGGGTGTGCGCCAGCAGGGATAAATTATTTATTGGAAAAGCTGTAGCACTGGAAATTTTGCATACAAGATACAATAAACAAGCAGGGTTCAAGACGAACCTTGCATGTTTGTTTACAATTATTTTTTACTATGAAAACCTTAATCACTTTTGTTGTTTTCTTCCTTTACATTTTAAGCCCCATGGCGAATGTAATTTATGTTAACATTTCTTCTGTTGGAAGCAATAATGGCTCAGATTGGTTAAATGCGTTTTCTGATTTACAATTAGCATTACAAACTTCAGAGTTTGGAGATACAATTTGGGTAGCAGAAGGGGTATATTACCCAACAATAAGTAGCGACAGAAACATATCTTTTGAAATTAAGGATGGGTTAACGGTTTTAGGTGGTTTTAATGGGAATGAGTTATTAGTACAAGAACGCAATTGGACAATTAATAAAACTATCCTGAGTGGCGATATAGGAGTCATTGGAACAAAAAATGACAACTCTTTTAACGTAGTTTACTCAAATGTTACTAATTACATTGAATTAAATGGATTTGAAATAATTCAAGGTGATGCAAGAGTTGACGATATGAGTGAGCCATTTTATGGAAGAAGGAAAAATGGCGCTGGTTGCTATATTGAAGGAGTGAGTGCATCGCCTAATTCATACGTTAAAATTCTTAATTGCAATTTCAAGTATAACGCTTCTGCATTTAATGCAGGTAGTATCTTTATCAACAGCAAAGGAGTCTTTGGCATTGCTTCAATAATTAAGAATTGTGAATTTGAATTTAATATTTCTCGTGGAGGAGGCGCTATTTATATTGTAATCAAGGGCAATTCAGATTTAATGAGTGAAATAGTGGACTGCAATTTTTATAGAAATTTTGGTGATTTTGGAGGTGCTATTAGTCTACAGAATTATGCATAAAATTCAAATATTATAATAAGAAAATGCAACTTTACCCTCAATGATGGTATTATTGGCGGAGGAATATATTTCAATAATGAAAGCACGGGCAACATAACGACAATTGATAGTTGTTTTTTTACTTCCAATCGTGGAATTTCACAAGGTGGAGCACTTCTTTACAAATCACTCTACAATAATAATTTAGTTAGTATTCTTAATTCTGGATTTTTAGAAAATAGTTCTAGTTTTTATGATTCTGACTCGGAACAATATCAAGGGTATGGAGGGGCTATTGCTTTTACGTATCTTGGAAATGAACCTATTTTACCTTTGGCTAAAATTGTAAATAACACCTTTATCTATAATGTCGCTGCAAATGGGGGATGCGTGTTTAACACAGATTTTAATCTAGATTTTTACAATGATGTTTTTTTATTTAACTCAGCATTAGTTAGTGGTGGAGTGCTATGGATGGAGAATGGGTTCAACCCTTTAAAAGTCAATTTTGTTAACTGCAATTTTCATCTTAACAATGCTTTTATTCCACAAACATCTTTGTTTTACTCGTTTAAAAATTTGAACATAGATTCAAAAACACTATTGTTATTCAGCAACTCTCTTATTAATCATAATCTTGCCGAAGGATTGAAAAAAATTGGTTTTGGAAAAAATTTAGAAACTGTATTAGAGCATTCTTTAATTGATACTGATAGTTGTGCAACACAAATTATAGGTAACTCACCTCCCTCTAGCATAAATTTTAGAGGCTGTTTTAAAACCTAAAAAGAGGTAAAAAATGCTCAAAACTGAGAG
>CAZDSU010000125.1:0-9351 GCA_964508135.1 uncultured Saprospiraceae bacterium | reverse complement strand
ACCATAGATTTCAAAGAACAAAATGTATCGAATAATTCTGATTGACTACTTATTGAGCTAATTATTTGCGGAACCATAAAAAAAAGTCCCGAAGCAAGCTGAAAGCTCAGGTTTGCTTCGGGACGCTAAGGTGAATTTTTGTTCAGTTCTGTTAGGCGAAAGCCCTTCGTTCACCGAAAATTATACGGGATAGTGCCTTCTTGGCAGTGAACGACAATAAGATGCTGCTTTAACAATTGGAATTGTGACACTACTATTCTTGGGTACAAAATACATGCCAGTAAATTTTAATTCAAAAGGCCGATGCAAATGCTGCATCGGCCTTTTGAATGTTTTTGGGCAGTGAAGTAAGCTGCGTTTCTAATCTTCGTTTTCCATTCCTCGAAGCTTCACCTCGCCCTTTCGGATGTTGCGCCCATTCCGGATGATATCCAGTGCCACGGTGTCGCCAGGGCGAAACCGTGCGATTTGCTCCTGCAATTCTGGTACGGAGGCAGTTTTTATACCGTTCACACCAATGATGATGTCGTTCATTTCAAGGCCAGCCTCAGCGGCGCCGCTGCCTGCGTCCACCGTTCGGATGAGCACACCCTCGACATCGCCGAGGTTGAAATCGGCAGCGATTTCATTGTCAACGTCCTTGATGCGGACGCCCAGTAGGGCACGTTGTGCCATTCCAAATTCCTTCAGGTCACGCATGATTTTCTGCACCAAATTGGACGGGATGGCGAAGGAATAGCCTTCGTAAGCGCCTGTTTCGCTCATGATGGCAGCGTTGATGCCCACCAGTTCGCCCCGCATGTTGACGAGGGCACCACCGCTGTTGCCGGGATTCACCACCGCATCAGTCTGGATGAAGCTCTCGATAGTATATAAGCCTTGTAGGATGTTGATGTCGCGACCCTTGGCGCTCACGATGCCCGCCGTGACGGTGGAGCTAAGGTTGAACGGGTTGCCCACAGCCAGCACCCATTGCCCCACTTGCACGTTGTCGGAGTTGGCATAGACAAGGGGCTTGAGGCCGTTGGCTTCAATCTTCAGCAGTGCTAGGTCGGTGTAGGGGTCCTTTCCAACAACGGTCGCCTTGTAAATCCTTTTGTTTTGCAGTGAAACCTCCACCCTCCCCCCGCCTTCAATCACGTGGTTGTTGGTGATAATGTAGCCGTCTTGGGAGATGATGACGCCCGACCCGCCAGCCGTTGGCTCAGTAGTGTTGCGGCTGGTAACGGTGATGTTCACAACGGCTTGGGTGGCGGTGTTGGCCGTCTCCACGAAATCCTCAGGGATATAAAAATTTCCGTTAGGCTTGGCGTTTACAGGCGCAGAAAAGTCGTAGCTGGCCAGCTTAACATTGGGGTTTGTTTGTTCTGAAAGTTCTGCTTGCACAGTGCCTTTCAGTCCATTGAAAAGAAAAAGGCTAAATGCTGCATTGAGCAGCAGCGTGGCTGCGATGGCGATTCCTACTTTTTTCATAAAGTCATAAAGTTTCGGGTGATTAACATTGGGTTGAAACTGATTGGCCGTTGGAGGTGTAAAATATTGATAACCAGGTTTTTAAATCAGTTATTATCAAAACAAAACGATGCCGTAGTATAAAAGGCATCCTTATAACTGCTTTTTCAGCGCAAAAATTTTTCTTGGAAAAGGAAAAACAAAAGCAATAGCGGTTTATTCTACAAAACAGCCAATTTTTTTTGAATAATGCACGGTCTGGGCAGACGAAGGGTGATAAAAATATGTTAAACGGTAAGGTTTGGATGTTGGGCGACGAAGATTGGCGTGTTGGGTGGTTGGCGAGTTGGCGCATTGGGGCAGGCCATACCTAACACGCCAACTCTCCAAATTTCTATTTCTTCACTTTCACATAAAACCGCTTGTCCACGGAAAAATCGTCCAACGATATCAGTTTACAAACAGCCGATTGGCGCTCCGTGGTCGGGCGTATCCAGCTCCATTTGCCAGGTTCGAGCTGCACGAGGAGCGGAAGGTCAAATCCTTTCACGCAATTTGTCCAGCGATATTGAAGCTGCTTTTCTCGGCCTTTTTTTGCCTTTTTTTCCACCATGCTAACTTCCAAAACGGGAATGTCCGTGGTGCGCAGGTACTGGTCGAACACCTTGGAAAAATCAATGCTCGCCTCTTTCGATACGTAGTCTTCGACCTGTTTGGTCGTCACGGTCTGGTGCCAAAAAGTCTTGTTCAAACCCCGCAGTATCTGTCGGAATTTTTCGTCGTCATCAATCACCGAGCGGATAGTGTGCAACATGCTGCCGCCCTTGTAGTACATATCGCCACTGCCCTCCTTGTTTACGCTGTAATGGCCGATGATGGGCTCCCGATTGCCGATGAGCGCCCGGCAGCCGACGTTGTAGGTCGTGGCGAATTCCTCGCCCACCTCGCATCCCGTATAAAGCGTTTCGGAGTAGTTGGTGAAGCCCTCGTGGACCCACATGTCGGCGACATCTTTGCTCGAAATATTGTTGCCAAACCACTCGTGCCCCGACTCGTGTACGAGGATGAAGTCCCATTTCAGGCCCACGCCCGTGTCCGAGAGGTCACGCCCACGGTAGCCGTTTTGGTAGCCATTGCCGTAGGCCACGGCGCTTTGGTGCTCCATGCCGAGGTGCGGTGACTCGACAAGTTTATACCCGTCTTCATAAAATGGGTACGGGCCAAACCAATGCTCGAAGCAGCGCAGCATCTTCGGTGTTTCTGTCAAAAACCGGGACTTCGCCTTCTCCAAATTATAGTCCATCACCCAAAAATCAAGGGCAAGCCGCCCCGCTTCGCCGATATAAAAATCCTCGAAGTGCTTATAAAATCCGACGTAGGGAATCAGGTTGTAATTGTTGATGGGGTTCACCACGGCCCAGGAGTAAGTGGCCGTGCCGTTTCCGTTGTCCGTGCGACTGCGCAAACGGCCATTGGCCACGCCCACCAGCGGCTGCGGGCAGGTGATGTGCAGGGCGGCGCTGTCCGGCTCGTCGTATTGGTGGTCCTTGTTCGGGTACCAGATGCTCGGCCCCACGCCTTGGCAGGCGACGGATACCCACGGGCGACTTTGCTCGTCCTTGCCCCAGATGACGCCGCCGTCCCACGGCGGGCGGTTGGCGACGGTGGGCTTTCCGTGGTAGTACAGGCTGATTTTTCGGAGGCTACCCTGCTTCTGCGCCGAGTTCAGTTGGATGAAATAAGCGATGCCGTCCTGCTGCCAAGTCAGTCGCTTGCCGTCCTGCACGGCGCTGTCGAGCAGGAGCGGGGCCATCAGGTCAATTTGCAAGCGGGCTTGTTCGTTTTTCAGCACCTCGTAGGTGATGGTGTTCCAGCCGCTGATGCCTTGGTTTTCGATGTCGAAAGCCACGTGCAAGTCGTAGTGGCGGGCATCCCACCACGCACGTTCGGGGGTGATGGAACCACGGAGCGTATCGGCGTGGGTGAAGGTTTGCCCCAGCGAAAATAACGGTAGCAATATCGCTACCCACAAAAATTTATGCTTCATTTTCAATTATTTGCCATCAAAATCATTCCCCCAACCCAAACCGCTCACCTGCTCACTCCTCTCAAACTTTCACGCTTTCAAACTTCCCACTCCTTCCCCATCCGGTAAACAATCCCCTTGAAAAGCGCCACCACCACCCCATTTTGGTTCATTACCGTCACCCGGTAGTTGGCGATTTTGTTCGACAAATGCTCCTCAATGGCAGTGGCCGTCAGCACATCTCCGGGATGCACGGCGACCGTGTGCGAGATGGACGTTTCGATAGAGACCGACTTGCGCCCATGCGAGTTGCTTGCAAAGGCAAATGCGCTATCGGCGAACGAGAACGTGATGCCACCATGTGCAACACCAAAGCCGTTGGTCATTTCCGGTCGCACGGTCATGCGCAGCACGGAGCGGCCGGGGCCATCCTCCAGCCGCTCGATGCCGAGCCACTGGCTGAAAGGGTCGTTGTCGAACATGGCATCCACGACCCTCGTGGCGAGGTTATTCTCTTTATTTTCCATTTAAAAAGACATTAGACGATAGGCTTTAGACTTTATCACGACGCATCTAATGTCTAAAGTCTATCGTCTCAAAAAAAGTCTGCTTTGTTTTGGCCATTTTGCGCAGCAAAGGACTGCAACGATAGCGGTCTTCGAGGTACTCGCCATGCAGTGCATCCAGCATGTGCACGCAGTTTTCGATGCCAATTTCGTCGGCCCAATGCAGCAGGCCCTTGGGGTAGTTCACGCCCTTGGTCATGGCGAGATCAATATCATCCCGGCTGGCGATGCGCAGGTACAGGGCATCCGCCGCCTCGTTGACGAGCATGACCAAAATTCGGGCAAAAATGATTTTTCCCAATTCTTCATCTTGCTGCGCAACGGGATTTTTGGCTCCTTCGGAATAATCGTAATAGCCACGTCCCGTTTTTTTGCCCAACCAGCCCGCCTCCGAGAGGCGTTTTTGGGTAAACGACGGCTTGTAGCGGGGGTCGTAGAAGAACGACTGGAACACCGTCTCCGTCACCGTGTAATTCACGTCATTCCCTATGAAATCCATCAGCGTGAACGGCCCCATGCGGAAGCCGCCGAGCGCCGTCATGGCCCAGTCAATGGTGGCGACGTCGGCGATGCCCTCTTCGAGGATGCGCAGCGCCTCGCCATAGTAGGGTCGGGCCACGCGGTTCACGATGAAGCCGGGCGTGTCCTTGGCCAGTACCACCAACTTGCCCCAGCTTTCGATGAGCAGTTTCGCTTGCTTTGCAATGTCGGGGGAAGTTTGAATGGCTGGCACTACTTCCACCAATTGCATCAGTGGGGCGGGATTGAAAAAATGGATGCCCAACACCCGTTCTGGCCGCTGGCATGCGGCGGCGATGGCGGCCACGGACAGCGACGAGGTGTTGGTGGCCAACAGGCAGTCGGCACTGACGATGCCCTCCAGTTGCTTGAACACCGATTTTTTAACTGCCAAATCTTCCACGATGGCCTCGATGACTAGCCCCGTTTCAGAAAAGGCGGCCAAATCACTGAGATAATAAGTCCTGCCGAAGATGGCCTTGGCGGTGCGGTCGTCCAGTTTGCCCTTCTCTGCCAGCTTGTTGAGGGTGGCGAGGAGGTTGGACTGCGCCCGTTCCAGTGCAGCGGGGTTGCTGTCGAAAACGAAGACTTCGTGCCCGGCGGTGGCCGCTACTTGAGCGATGCCAGCGCCCATGGAGCCGGAGCCGATGATGCCGATTTTTATCATGTTTTTGTGGCCGCTCAATTTATTGGGCTGGCCGTTTTTCGACCAGCCCAATAAATTGGGCGGCCACAAATTTAAACCAAAAAGCCCACCCCAAAACTTGGAGTGGGCTTTTTGAAAAAAACGGAGTTCAAAAGCCGTCTTTCTTGCCGTTCTTTTTAGGAGCAGGTGCGGGATTTTCCATCTCCACGTCCTCGTCGTTGGCGACACGGAACTCCACGCGGCGATTCATCAAGGTGCTGCCGGTGGAAGGTACGAGCGGGTAATCTTCGCCATTGTAATTGAGCAGCAGGCGACTTCGGGCGATGCCGTGGACGCTCACCAGGTGCTCGATAACGGCCTTTGCCCGTTGGTACGAAAGGTCGAGATTGTACTGGTCGGAGGCCGTTTTGTCGGTGAACCCAGTGACCACAATGCTGAGGTCTGGGTTCGCTTTCATCACATGGGCAACGCTGGCGAGGCTGCCGTATTCAGCGTAACGGATTTTTGGGCTGTCAATGTTGAAGTGTACGATGGGCAGGAACCAATCGGTGATGCCTCCTCCTCCGAGTGTAAGCCCTTTTCTGGCACTGCCGGACTTGTCTGTTTTGCTGTCATCTGTCTTGCCTGTTCTGCCGTCGTCTGTCTTGCCAGTTCCGTTGTTACCAGTTTTACCACTATTGTTGTTGATGTAATTGTCAATCTCATCCTGCACCAACTTTCGCACATCTTCTTTATTGGTAACGGGCGTCTGACCCTCCTGTCGTGTAACCACTTTACTGCCTTTTGGCAAATACGGTTCATCGTCCTGAAAGTTTGGCGTGCCGTCGCCGTCGCTGTCGAGGGGCAAGCCACGGGTGTCCACGACGACACCTGGTGGGGTGGTGTTGTCTTGGTCGAGCATGTCAATGACGCCGTCAGCATCGCTGTCGGTGTGGTCGAAGACAGGGCGGTTTCTCAGCTCGGAGATGTCCTGCATGATGATGTCCATGGGGTTCACCCAGTAGAGCGGTTCGGCTTTGGTGTTGCTGTTTCCGAGGTTGAAGTTGAGGCGGACGGAGCCATAGCCCATCACGTCGTTCTCCCGCCGGGCCACGCCGTCGAGGAGGTCGGCATCGTGGCCGAAGATGGTGAGCGCCTTGGCTTCAAGTCCCAGGTTGAATCGGTTGGAGAGACGGAAAGCGATGCCCACTCCGCCGTCCAGGTGGGTTTGTACGGTGGGTTCTACCGTATTGAGGTAAGATGAAAGCGATTGAACGGCAGTTACTTCAAACCTTGTGATGCCACCTCCCACAAATGCGTACAGGTTGGTCTTTCGGCGTGGTACATTGTTCCATACGAGGTTGTTGATGGAAACCATCAATTGCAACGAACCCGTCTGCACATTGGACTCGGAGGTGCCATCAATGTTGTTTTTTTGTTCGAGTTTGCCAGAAAAAGCTTCTCCACGGACAGAGAAAACATAGTCAATGGCCTTGCGCAAATGAATACCAGCGCCCCAGCTTGGCACAAAATCAAGATCGCCAAACGACATGGCCGTGCCGCCGTGCAGCCCAAACTCCCACATGTGGGCCGGGGTGGGCCGATAGGGTGGCGGGCTGCCGGGGTCTTGCGATTGGGCAAAGACGGGAAGCAAAAGCACCATGCCGCAAACAATTTGGGAAAGTTTGTTCGTCATAATAGCGGTATTGAGATAGAAAAGTTGCTCATTTTCGGGCTACGAAAAATTAAACAGCTACTAAAAAAAGCAAATTTAATATAGTAGTTTAAGAAAAAAAACTTGAATTCAGGTAGGGGATTACTTAGGTGCTTTACGACCAATACGCAAGGTCGGTTTTCGAATGCTTAGAAGGGGGCCATTCGGTAGGCAATCAAACGGACGAAAGGCCAAAGCGTTTCATTTTTAGCCTGGAATCCTAGATTGTAAATAGGAAAGGCAAGTGTACCGAAGCTGTATCCCTTTTTGACCAAACTTCGAACACTTGCCTTTATTTACTGCTTATCAATTCCTATTTACACGGCCTCTGCCCACTGCGTTTTCATCAATTTGTTCAACGCAATTTCCAGCGCAGCCGTCGAGATGCTGGTAGGTGCTGGATTGAAGCTCCGCACCTCCTCCAGCGCCCGACGAATGGTGTTGGATACGTCACTGAAGATGGCCTCGTCGGTCATCTCGGCATCGGGCTGCATCAGGTAGGCGAAGACCCTGGCCATTCCGCAGTTGGCGATGAAGTCGGGGATGAGGCTCAGGTGCTGGTCGGCATGGCCAGCCGTCGGGCCAAAGAAGACGCCATCGTCCACGAACGGCACGTTGGCACCACAGGAAATGACCTCCGTGCCGCTGGCAATCATTTCGTCCACCTGCTGGCGGCTCACCAGCTTGGAGGCAGCACCGGGGATGAAAATATCCGCTCCCAGCGACCAGATTTGGCGGTTGGTTTCTTCAAACGAAAGCAGGTCCTCACCCACCAGCTTGTTGCCTTTTTTCCGAAGAAAAAGTTCCTTGACCTCGGCCAGCCCCATGCCATCGGGGCGGATGATGCCGCCCTCCCGGTCAATGATGCCCACGATTTTTACGCCCTCCACGGCGAGGTAGCAGGCCGCCGCCGAGGCCACGTTGCCCCAGCCCTGGATGATGGCCGTCTTGCCCCGGAGGTCGCTGCCCCGGAACAGGTCGTAGAAGTGCCGCACAGATTCGGCCACGCCGTAGCCCGTAATCATGTCCGCCACGGCGAACTTCTCCGGCGCATCGGGCACGTAGCGGCTGTCCTCTACGATTTTGGAGCAGCCGTGCCGGAGTTGGCCGAGTATCTTGATTTTCTGGCCGCTCGTCGTGCCGCTGAAATGGCCGTTGACGATGCCCTCCTGCGGGTGCCACAGGCCGAGCGCCTCGGTGATGGGGATGACGTCCTTCAACTCGTCCACATTGAGGTCGCCGCCCGTGCCGTAATAGTTTTTGAGGAGGGGGAAAACGGCCTGGTACCAGCGGCGCAGTACCTCGTTTCGGCGGGGGTCGTTGGGGTCGAAGTCAATGCCGGACTTGCCGCCGCCGATGTCGGGGCCAGCGACGGAGAACTTGATTTCCATGGTCTTGGCCAACGAAACGACTTCTTCCTTGGTCAGCCCCTTCCTCATGCGGGTGCCACCGCCAGCCGCCCCGTTGCGCAGCGAATTGATGACGACCCAGCCCCGTGCAGAGGTCTCGGCATCGTTCCATTCGAACACGATTTCAGGGGATTTGTCCTTGTATTGTTGCAGGAGTTCGAGCATTTTTCTTTGATGTTGGTTAGGTAAAAATTGGGGGCAAAACTACATACCTCTAATCAAATGGGCATGACGAAAATCATGGTGGCTGCGTGTCGTGGTCGGAACTGGTGTCCACTTTACTTTCCTCCATCCTTGATTGGGAATGCTGACCAAAAACGCTATTTTTGTTGAAACTTTTAAAAATGGACAAATTGCTGAAAAGAATATCGCTTAACCCTAAAGTCTGCAATGGTAGGCCCACGGTCCGCAATATGCGCTTCACCGTGGCACAAATGCTGGAACTACTGGCATCGGGCATGAGCCATGAAGAAATCTTGGCCGACTATCCGTACATCGAATTGGACGATATTCGTGCCTGCCTGTTGTTTGCCTCCAAAATGGCAAACGCCCAATCCGTCCTTCCTTTGGCCGCTTGACAACGATTTATGAAGTTCATTGTTGACACACAGCTTCCTCCACGGTTGGCAAAATTCCTTTCGGCAAAAGGCTTTGATGCCATCCATACCACACGGTTGCCACAGGGCCACTTGCTTGATGACGAGTCCATCCGTCGCATAGCCAAATTGGAAGAACGTATCGTCGTTACCAAGGATATAGACTTCTTCGACCGATACCTTGTGAAAGGATTTCCCCCACGTGTACTGCTGCTTCGGCTCGGAAATGCCAGCAACTCGAAATTGTTGGCTACCATCGAGGCCCAACTTCCTTTGATTCAGGAACTGTTCGACGATGGGGCAGGGTTGATACAACTTCTACCTGATAGCATGGTGAGGTTTTGATGTTCACGGAGAAATGAAAATAGAAGCAAATTTTTCAATGCTCCATTCTCCATTAGGGGTGTACGAAGGATTAAAGTAATCAAAAAACCTCAATCCGTT
>CAZDSU010000124.1:0-9451 GCA_964508135.1 uncultured Saprospiraceae bacterium | reverse complement strand
CAAACGGCTGTTTTTCAGCCGTTTGCGCAGGGTTTTACTCACGCCAATTTAATTGGATTTTCTGTTACTTTTTTCCCAGAAGCGATTTTACTAAACTAGTCTCCCCCAAGTCTCCCCTCTGAGAGATTTTAGGGTTCAGCATTGTACTGCTCTGTCAATCAGTTGCAATCAAAATCTGGCTATCAATACATTCTTTCACCAATTTTATACAAAATGATTACCAAATTTATTCAATCCTTTACAAGACACATTCTCTTGTTCCTGATGCTTTTGTTCGTTTTGCCGCTGGGCGCACAAGTGCGCTCGAAAGCAGACCTTGCCAAACAGCTACTCCAATCCAAGTCAGCAGAAACACAGCTCAGTGCGGACGACTTGGCAAGTATGAAGATTTCTTCGGAAACCTTCAGCGCAAAAAGCGGCGTCACGAACGTCTATTTCCAGCAGTACATCGGCGACATACCGGTACATGGGGCCATCCTCAATGCCCACGTGACGAAGAACGACGAACTGCTGACCTACGGCAACCGCTTCGTGCAGATGCCCAATGGCGAAAAAAAAGGCGCTGAACTGCCAAAGCTCACGCCCGAACAGGCCCTTCATGCTGCATTGGCAGCTTTGAACATCAGGGAGAACGGCCTTTTGGTGCAAAAATCGGCAGGCAATGGCCCACTTCGGGAAACCATTTTTGACAAAGGCTTGGTGGCGTTGGAAGACATCAAAGTCCAGTTGGTTTACCAACCCGTAGAAAACCATAAGATTGGCGTTCGCCTTGCTTGGCAAGTGGAAATCCAAACCACCGACAGCCAAAATTGGTGGTTGGCAAGGATGGACGCAGCAACCGGCGACCTCCTGGACAAGAACAACTACGTGGTACACTGCGATTTTGGCGTGGCCAATGAAGCGGACTGCCACCACGAGCATACGGCGGATTCACCACACCTGACCTATTTTGATTTGGGCGTGGATTTCTTGAACCCTTCTAAAACAGAGGAAAAACCATTTAGCCTGCTGGTAGGCAACGAGTACAAGGTTTACCCAGAACCAGTGGAAAGCCCGAACCACGTAGCACCATTTCCTCCCGCTGATGGCCGGGTGGTGATAACTGACCCGGCATCTTCTGCCTCGCCATTCGGCTGGCACGACACGAACGGCGTTGCAGGCGCCGAGTTCACCACCACCCAAGGCAACAACGTACATGCCTATACGGACACGGACGCCAATAACACCCCCGATCCAGGCTCAAGCCCCGACGGTGGTGCCAACCTGATTTTTATCTTCCCCATTGACCTCACGATGGCACCAAGCGCCTACCGGCCTGCTGCCGTGACCAACCTGTTCTACTGGAACAACCATATACACGACTTTGCCCATGCCTACGGCTTCGATGAAGCAAACGGCAACTTCCAAGTCAACAACTATGGAAATGGCGGCGCTGGCAACGATGACGTGCGAGCAGAGGCTCAGGACGGCAGCGGCACCAACAATGCCAACTTTAGTACGCCACCCGACGGGCTGCGGCCAAGGATGCAGATGTACATCGGCACCAACCCAAACCCCGACGTGGACGGAGACCTGGACAACGGCGTGATTGCGCACGAATATGCGCACGGCATCTCCAATCGCTTCACGGGTGGCCCGCTCAATACCAGTTGCCTCGGCAACCAGGAGCAAATGGGCGAAGGCTGGAGCGATTTCTATGCCCTCATAATGACCATGGAACCAGGCGATATGGGCACCGATTCGAGGGGCATCGGCACCTACCTGTTCGGGCAACCTGCCAACGGCCCCGGCATCCGCCCAACGCCTTATTCGACGCTCATGAGCGTCAACCCTTCCACCTACAATACCATCAAAACTGCTGCCGTCCCGCACGGCGTTGGTTATGTTTGGGCCACCATGGTTTGGGACCTAACATGGGCTATGATTGATGACCACGGCACGGGTGCAGGTTATGACGTAACCATGAACCTAGTCAACGAGGGCATGAGGCTGCAGCCTTGCAGCCCCGGCTTCGTGGACGGCAGGAATGCCATCCTCGCTGCCGATGTTGCACTTTACGGTGGTGCCAACCGCTGCCGTATTTGGGAAGTCTTTGCCCGCAGGGGATTGGGATTCAGCGCCAACCAAGGCAGCTCAGGTAGCCGCTCAGACGGTACGGAGGCATTTGATTTGCCGCCTTCTTGTGTTTTGGATGCAATGCCCGCTACTGCAACCATCTGCGCCCCGGCGAATGCCGTTTATACCCTGATAAATAATACTGGCGACCCATTGACATTGAGTGCTACTGGCACCCCAGCGGGAACAACTGTAAACTTTTCTGTAAACCCGCTGCCTTCTGCCAGCAACAGCATTATGACCATCGGCAATACTGCGGCTGCAGCCCCAGGCACCTACACCATCGTAGTGACAGGCGTCAATGGCCCCAACTCGGTGAGCAGGAACGTGACTTTGGTTGTCCACAATGGCAACCCGGTCGCACCCACCTTGATTGCTCCTGCCAACATGGCTATCAACCAGACCAACCCGCTGCTGACCTGGAACGCCAATCCCAATGCGGGAACCTACGAGGTGCAACTGGCGACCGATGCAGGCTTCACCAACATTGTGGCCAACCCAACTGGCCTAACGTCGCCCAGCTATCAAACGGTTGGTTTGACCAATTTGACCGTCTATTATTGGCGAGCAAGGGCCGTAAACGCCTGCGGCACTGGCAATTACTCGGCGGCGTTCCAGTTCACCACTTCCAATATTCTGTGCAACACCTACGCAAGTACAAACGTGCCGATTGCTATCCCGACCGTTCCGGCAACCGTGCTTTCCACGTTGACCATACCGTCCACGTGCGGCGTGATTTCCGACATCAACGTCAAGAACCTGAATATCTCCCACACCTGGATTGATGACCTCAACATCGAGCTTATCAGCCCGGCAGGTACGGTGGTCAGGATTATGGAACGGCCATGCAACAGCGAGGACAACATCCTCATCAACTTCGATGACGAGGCAGCCAGCCCGACCTACCCTTGTCCGCCCACCAACAATGGCACCTACAAGCCATTCTCGCTGCTTTCGGCCTTCGATGGCCAACAGCTTACCGGTATTTGGACACTGCGTGTGATAGATGTGGCCACTCAGGATGGCGGCAGCATCAACGCCTGGTCACTTGAAATCTGCTACGGCGACCAGACCGTCACCTGCTACGCCGATACGGACACCGACACCTACGGCGACCCGAACAATTCGCAGACCTTCTGCAATACCTGCGGCCCAGGCTTCGTCAGCGACAACACCGACTGCGACGACACCAACGGAGCGAGAAACCCAGCAGCGACGGAAATCTGCGGCAACGGCATTGACGACGACTGCGACCTACTGGTGGACGAAGGCTGCTGCCCGCCGGGCAATATCCTTTACGTGAACGACAATGCAGCCGGTGCCAACGACGGCTCCTCTTGGGCCGACGCATACACCAGCCTGCAAAGCGCATTGGCCAGCACTTGCCCCGGCATCACCCAGATTTGGGTGGCCGCAGGCGCTTACAAGCCGACCACCGGCACCGACCGCACCATTTCTTTTGTGATGAAGAACAACCTCGCCATCTTCGGTGGCCTGGCTGGAACGGAGATGCCCGGCTACGACATGAGCCTGCGGAATATCATCGTCAACGAATCCATCCTCAGCGGCGACATCGGAATGGCGGGCAACAGCGACAACAGCTACAACGTAGTGAAAGGCTCCGGCACCAACAACAGCGCCATCCTGGACGGCTTCACAGTGCGGGACGGCAACGCCAACGTGGTGAACCCTGGCATCACCAACCCCACCAGGAGCGGCGGCGGCATGTACAGCAACGCAGGTAGCCCAACCGTGCGCTACTGCACCTTCGTGAACAACAATGCGGCCTACTTCGGAGGCGGCATGTTCAACCACAACGGCTCCAGCACGGTGGTGACCAACTGCAGCTTCATGGCCAATACGGCCTTCCACGGTGGCGGCATGGGCAGTTACCAGTCTTCGCCGATCGTGACCAACAGCATCTTCTCCGGCAACGCTGCCAATCAGGGCGGCGGCATGAGCGCCAATGTGGTTTCTTCCAACCCGCAGGTGATCAACTGTAGCTTCTCCGGAAACAATGCCACAATTGGCGGCGGCCTGTACTTGGACAGCTCGCTGGTTGCTGTCACCAACAGCATAATCTGGGGCAATAACACAAGTGTGAGCGTTGACCCGCACAACTCCAACAGCAACCGCACTTTCACGAACACCATTGTTCAGGGCGGTTGTCCTGCATTTTCCACTTGCACCAATGTGGAGGACGAAGACCCGCTCTTCATCCTTCAGCCAGACTGGAACACCGCCCCGACACTGGTGGGCAACCTGCGCCTCCTGGCCTGCTCTCCGGCCACTGATGCTGGCAACGATGCCGCCAACTCAACTATGACCGACCGTGACGGCAACCTTCGCAAGTTCGATGCCATAGCTGGCGGCACCTTGATTGACATGGGCGCTTACGAGTACCAGAGCACCTTGCCCGATACCGACAACGACGGCGTGGCGGATTGCGAGGACAACTGCCCAAATGATGAGAACGCCGACCAGGCCGACTCGGACATGGATGGCATTGGCAACGTTTGCGACATCTGCCCGGAAGACCCGACCAACACCTGTACCGATTGTACGGGTGCCTTCCAGGTTCCAACAGATGGTGGTGCAATGGTGGCATGTCCTGCCGGAGCCACACAGCCGACGCCGCCTACAGTGGTTGACAACTGCGGCGTGACCCTCACGCCCACAGGCCCAGCCATCGTCAACTTACCAGACCCAATTTCATGCGAGGGCACCAGGACTTATTCCTGGACTTATTCAAACAACTGGGGCAGCCAGACTTGGAACTTTGTGTACACGATAGAGCGCCTGGATTTCACCGTTCCGATGAATGTCAACGCACAGGTTGCCTGTCCTGCATTGGCCACACAGCCTGTTCCACCCATGGTGGCCGACAACTGCGGAGGTTTGATAAACCCAACCGGCCCGACCATCTTGAACGCCCCAGATCCTATCACTTGTGAGGGAACCCGCACTTACACTTGGACTTACACGGATTGTGAAGGCAATAGTCACCCGTGGAGCTTTGTGTACACCATCGAACGCAACGATTTCACCGTTCCGGCGAATGGCGGAACAACAGTCGCTTGCCCAGCATCGGCCACATTGCCTGTGCCACCAGTCGTGTTGAGCAACTGTGGTGAAACTATCACGCCTACCGGCCCGGTCATCGTGTATGCACCAGACCCGCTGACTTGCGAGGGCACGAAGACCTACCAATGGACGTACACCGATTGCGAAGGCAACAGCCACCCGTGGAGCTTTGTGTATACCATCGAGCGGTTGGACTTTGGCGTTCCGGCAAATGGTTCGGCTACAGTAGCCTGCCCTGCATTGGCCACGCAGCCAACGCCACCCGTGGTGTCAAGCAACTGTGGCGAGGTCATCACTCCGACAGGCCCGACCATCGCCAACGTACCGAACCCGCTGACCTGCGAAGGCACGAGGACATACACGTGGACCTACACGGATTGCGAAGGCAACACGCACCCGTGGAGCTTCGTGTACACGGTCGAGCGCAACCCGTTCACGGTGCCTGCAAACGGTGCCGCCACGGTGGCTTGCCCTAACTTGGCCACACAGCCCGTACCGCCGGTCGTGTTGAGCAACTGCGGCGAAGTCATCACGCCAACCGGTCCGGTGGTTGTGAACGTGCCGAACCCGCTAACCTGCGAAGGAACTAAGACGTACACCTGGACTTACACCGATTGCGAAGGCAACTCGGCACAATGGAGCTTCGTGTACACGGTCGAGCGCATCCCGTTCGGTGTGCCCGCCAACGGCGGCAGCACAGTTGACTGCCCCGACGACACGGACGTGCAGCCAACCCCACCCGTTGTCTTGAGCAACTGCGGCGAGGTGCTTACGCCAGTGCTGTTCAATGTCACTCCGAAGAACGGCTGTGAAGGTCATCGCAACTACGTCTTCCGCTACACGGACTGCGAAGGCAACTTTGCAGACTGGACGTACATCTACCTGGTGGAATACCTGGACTTTGCCATTCCGCCAAGCGAAACGATGGATGTCGAGTGCCCGCTGAACGCATCACAGCCAGTGCCGCCTGTCGTTTACGACAACTGTGGCAAATTGCTGACGCCCATCGGCCCAGTCATTACCAGCCAACTTGGCGATGGCGGCTGCGAAGGCATCCGCACTTATGCATGGACCTACGCGGATTGCGAAGGCAACACCCATATCTGGAGCAAGACCTTCAACTTCCTCTATACTGCCGACTTCTACGTTTACCCGGATGTAACCGATTATGTGGGCTGTCTCGACTATGCACAACCACCTGTGCCGCCCACGATTTATGACATCTGTGGCAATGAAATCGTGGCCACAGGCCCAACGGTTTATGAGGAAATTAGTGCAAGCGGCTGTAGCGGCATCCGCACCTACACCTACATTTACATCGACTGCGGCGGCCACAGCCACCCGTGGAGCTTCACTTTTTACATCAACGACGACCAACCACCGGTGGGTGTTTGCCCAGGTATGGATGTTGGGACTGCTGGTGGTGGAGTGAGCGTGGACGTGACGAACCTGAACTGCATCGAAGATGTGCCCTGTCCTGACACTTACGACTTCGCCCAAAAAGTGGCGGAAATGTTGGCGGCGGGTGGCTTCTACGATCTTTGCAGCGGCCACGACCTGGTGGTTACGTTGGACAGTTGGTCGGCACTCTGGGACTGCTCCGACCCTGACGGCGACGGCGACTTCACCTTTGGCCGTACCTTCTACTTCCGCATCGCCGACCAGTGTGGCAACGAGTTCCCGGACCTTTGCGCAGTGACCTATTCCGGTGCCTGCCTGCCGCTCAACACCTTCTCACAAACGGGTTGGGGGCTGCAAAGCGAAGACCCGAATGAAAGCGGCATCAACCTTCAGTTGATTCAGACGCTGCTGAACAACTTCGGCCCGCTGGTGGTCGGTGGCCCGAACAACTCCCTGACCTTGACCCAAGCGCAGTGCGTCGCCGACTTACTGCCGGGCATTGCCTACCCGGATGAACTGGCTGCTTGCCAGCAGATGAACTGCGTGGGCTGCAACCCGGTTGGGCCCGGCGGCATGAAGAACACGCTGGCCACCAATGCCATCGCCTTCCTGCTGAACATGCGCTACAACGTGCAGTACAACGGCTTGAGCATGCAGGAAATCAGGAACCAAGGATTGGGTTGTATCCAACTCGACCCGAACATCGTCAAGTGCAACAATGGAACCTGCATGTTGAGGGTATTCGACGGGCAGGGCAACGAGCACCTCTACCCGTACACCCTGGGTGGCTTGATTGACCTGGTGAACTACTACCTGGGCGGCAACCTGAACTTGTCGGGCGGCGCATCCGGCGTGTACGCTACTGCGCTCGACAATGCGCTGACCAGCGTCAACTCAAACTGGGGCAGCCAACCGTCGCAACCTGCTTGTGACCCGAACCCAGGTGCCGCAGGCATCGAGGTGGCAAACAAGGCACTGCCAACCGGTAAGACCACGAATGGCAAAACAGTCGAATTCAGCTTGGCGCCAAACCCTGCCAGCAGTGAGGTAACGTTCAAGCTTGCAGAACTCACTGAAAGCCAATCGGTGACACTCGAAATCTACAACAACATCGGCCAGTTGTTGCTCCGCAAGGACTTCGGCAAGGTGCGCTACGTCAACGAGCGCATTGACCTGAACGGCCTGAGCAATGGCCTGTACATCGTCAGCGTGAAGGCGGGTACGGAGCGCTTCGAGCAGAAGCTGGTGATTAACAACGACTAAGCAATCGCCTGAAAAGGATTGCTATACTGTGCGCTATTAGGCTTTGTGCAAACAGGGGTTTGGGGCGCTTCAAGCCAACCCAGCCAAAAGCCCCTCTCCCCCGACGAGCCGCCGAAGGCGGCGAGGAGGGGCATCATGCGATTTGAACAATAACTATTAGTGCTTACTATAAAACAGTGCGGCAGTTGCCCCTTTCGGGACAACTGCCGCTTGTTTTTGGTGAAAATCTATTTATTTGGGAAAGTTGTTCATTCCAGTAGAAACTCCACCTCTCCTGCCGCCTCGCCCAGTAGCCGCACGATTCGATAGACCGTAGCCCCGAAGCTGTCCTTTTTCAGTTCATGCTCCCAGATGCGCACCACCCGCCAGCCCAAGGCGTCGAGTTGGGCGGTGACCTCCCGGTCACGCTGCATGTTCCGCTCGATTTTCGGAATCCAAAAAGCAGCGTTTTTCTTGATTTTTTCCCGTTTGTGCCGCCAGTCGAAGCCGTGCCAGAAGTCGCCGTCCACGAACACCACCATTTTCTGCTTCGCAAACACGAGGTCAGGCTTTCCCGGCAATCGCTTGACGTGACAACGGTAGCGGTAGCCGCAGTGCCACAACGCCTTTCGCAGCGCCACCTCCGGCTTGGAGTTCGTTGACCGGATACGGCTCATTAGCTCCGACCGCTGCGGGGTGGTGTAAAAGCCGGCTTCTTCCTCGAAGCGTGGGACTTTTATCTTTTGCTGAAGATAAGGCTTGGACATGAAGGTGAAGATAAAAACATGGTTTATATTAACGGCCTTAATGATAAGCAAATAGTGCCCTAAACTGAATCCAACAAACGTTTTGACTGTAGAACCCTCAGCCAATTTTTCACGCAAAACCCTACTTACATGAAAATGACAATGCCAAGCTTTTTCTTTCTACTGCTTCTTTTGGGTATTTCCTGTACCCCCAAGAAAAGCAATCACATTCTAAAATTGAGTAAAGGAAAAAGCCATTTTACAGGCTTTAATGCCAAATTGCTGAAAGAGGATAGTTTGAAACTTGAGCGATTGCGTACCTATCATGTTTGGTCAAGGATGGATTTTGATTATGTCAAAAACATGGTTTTTGCAAAATCATTCGTCCAAATGGTAGAAATAGATAAGCATCGCTCAGACTTCGAGGTGTATGATTATCCTTACTGCGAAGCAATCAAAACTGATACTGGCTTGGTTATTCGATTGAAGCAAAATGCCCCTTTTGATGGGTTTCGTTTCGCGGGCATTAATGTAGAATTCACTTTATTGGGAGAGGACTATAAAACAAGGATAATCCGTTGGTCTGACGCAGGACCGATGATGCTGGGAAACAAGGTCATTTATGACAAATTGACTTTATGGGGAAATACGTTCGAAAAGGGTGACACCATCTCTGGTAGGATCCATCTGATTGCACTTGCCCAAAAGGACAAACGGCAAATTTTTAAGGGTAATTTCGATGCTATTATAAGGTGAAATTGGGAAACGAAGTCAGGCAGCAACTTGAAGTTTAAGGTCGCCAACTTAGTTCTACTTTGTCACTTTAAGAAAAGCCCGAAGGGCTTAAATTTGAATAGCCCCCG
>CAZDSU010000123.1:0-9703 GCA_964508135.1 uncultured Saprospiraceae bacterium | reverse complement strand
TAACCGATTGGGAAATCGGAAAGAATGAATTCATATTTTTTGGCTTTATACTTGATCCTATCAAAACAAATAAACAATAGAGCGAGTGGAGAACCGCCTCCCATTTACCAAGCCCCCTGTGGGAGGCGGCTTCAGATTGAGTTTGAAATGAACTGTTGAAAACCTGATAAAATTGACGTTTTCCTACATTTTATGTTCAAACTGATACAATCCATATCCTCAATGATTTGAATGTACGAATGTTTTCTCTCTTTGAATGAAGAACCGCCTCCCGCCCCTCGTACCCCCTGTGGGAGGCGCTTCAAATTCAAAGCCTTGATTCAACCCATTCGAAAAACCCATTTACTTACTGTAATTCCACTGTAGATAGCAGATTGGTAAAACAAGAAAAAGGATTTTTAATTGTTTTTTGAGTTTCAAAACCGATTTAACAGGTCCCAGTAACCACTTGAATACACACAACCCCTTTCACTATGAGCGATGAACCGCCTCCCACGTTGTACGGGGAGGCGTTCTTATTTGTCAACACGGCAATCCTATCGCTACTACATCCTGTTGTGGTTTAAAAGGTTTAGTAAGTGTAGCTGGTTTAGGTCTAAACCCTCTAAACCTGCTAAACTTTCTAAACATGACTTTCCTCACGGGAATTTGTCACAGCCAATGACCTAAACACCTTGATTTAGCAATGTACCTTTTGGTTACGGCCTATGCACAAGGTTGCTCCAATCTTGTCCAAAGTTTTTGCACCGATGAGCAGGATTGCTCCAGCTTTGTCCAAAGTTTTTATGCCGATAAACAAGGATGCTGCAACCTTATCCAAGGTTTTTGCACCGATGAGCAAGTGTTTATTGCCGTTGTGCATTGATTTTGCAGTTTTGAGCAAGCTTTTCAGAATTATGCCCAATTTTTGAAAGTTATTAACCAAAATCTTGGCAGACAGCATGGCAGGAGGTACCATGCGGCGCTTGTGATGCCATATACCACACAAAATATTTATCTAAAATCTTCAAGATATACTGGGCATTAACCTTGTCACAAAATTTGGAAAATGGCGAATTCCACGTGCTGGAGTTGCCCTTATTTTTGTGGCGACTTTTCGACAAAAACTATTTTTTCACACTCACCAATCTTGTCACCCAGGTGATCAAACGCTACTGAAAACTCGTTTTTTTGATTATCCCAGCACTGACACCTGGCAAAACCTGCCTACAACGAACAACTCACACCGGCGCAAGGTGTCGAACCTGGCACTGAGCGTGGAATATTAGGTTTAAGGTCGCTTATGGCACCACTGCGGGCGAAGGCCAGGCATCGGAGCACATCAGCGTCGTACTTACCCAGGACTCGAGGGCTACATTGAACATAAAAACAAAAACGAAGAACGCTGAATTGAAAGCCGCAGCTTAGACGGGTTAAAACAAAATCTGTCACCTATACGCTTACGCTCATTACAGGGAAGCCACGTGCCTATCCCCCTTGCATTGTTAAAATGTTTGATTTCATAATTTTTGTTTTTAAATTTTGACCCTTGTTGGAGAGCAAGGGTCTTTTTTTGAACATCAAGTATCATGTATCATAATTTTAGTGCACAGCTGTTCCAACCCCTGCTCCATCGGGAGCAAGGATTTTCAAAGTGCACTTTTTCATTTTTGATTGATTTGCAATGATGTTTGTAGCCAGATTCAGTTCGTAAGTAGTCAGGTTGATTTATTCGACACTTTCGGTTAGTTCCGGTCTTCGAGCGGCGGGGTTTTGAACCCCGCATTTTGGTTGCGGAAATGCGGGGTTCAAACCCCCGCCGCTCGAAGACCGGAGCCAGAAGTCAGGTTCGTAAAGTATCGAATAATTCAGCTTGACTACTTATTTTACTGAAAACAGTTTTTTTTTACTGTTTACAATACCCAGTAAACCCTATTATGCCTTTGATAGAAATACTGGCATGATAGATGTTACTATTGAATTCATCTAAATAAAGTGATTTGCCATCCCCATCTAAACACCAAAGCTTAGGTAAAAAATTACCAGAGTAAAGGTGTTGCTAGCTAATGAAGGTTAATTAGTTGCTAAAATTCAATTGATGGCTACCATAATTGATACTCCAGCACAGCAAATATGTGAAGACTGCACTTCATGTATTCATACGAGGATAGAAGAAAGGGAAGCAAGCTTCATCACCATCCTCGACAATATCCCCGACTCCGTCTTTTCTGTAGATAGAAATTACAGGCTCCTGACTGCCAACAAGAGTTTCCGGGAGAAAACGTTTGCCATAAGCGGAATAAATTTCAGACCCGGCGACACCCTCCTCCTCAAAGGAAAATACCAGCACGTCATCAACCAATGGAGACCTTACGTCCAAGAAGCGATGAAGGGAAAAGCCTTCAAAGTTGAGATGGAATTCGTGGTTGATGGCAATACCTATCACCGGGAAGCCTCCTTCTCGCCCATCCAACAGGCTGGCGAAATAATAGGTGTCTCCTGCTATTCCAAAGATATTTCTGACATCAAAATAGCCGAAAAACGGTTGGAAGAACGTAAAATGCTCTTCCGTACCCTGCTCGAAAACAGCCACGATGGCATTGCCATGCTGAGTGCAGGCGGCCGCCTGAAATACATCTCACCTTCCGTCAGCCGTATCCTTGGCTATAGCTTTGAAGAAATGAGCGAAATTGGTACGGCAAATTTGGTACATCCCAACGACCTACCAGCAATCATCAATTTTGTAGATGAACTGATACCCAAATATGGCGAAGCTGGTGAGATATATTATCGGATGAAGTCAAAGAAGGGCGATTGGAGATGGGTTCACTGCCATTACACCAACCTACTGCACGAGCCGAGCATCAAAGCTTTAGTGGTCAACTACGAAGACGTCACCGAGCAGCGAGAATTGGAAATTGATTTGGAGAACACAGTGCATAATTTAATACAGGCCGACGAGCGGCAAAGCTCCATCATCAACTCCCTTCGGGCCAACATCGCCTTGCTGAACCAAGATGGAATCATCATTGAAGTAAACGAAGCCTGGAAACGGTTTGCCGACGACAACCAACTCGTCAGCAAAAACTACGGAGTAGGCGACAACTATATTGAAATTTCAGAGAAGGCAGCCTGTGCGGGCGAAAAATCCGGCAGTGAAGTGGCGAATGGGATTAGGGATGTACTTGTTGGCAAAGTAGCGGAGTTTTCAATGGAGTACACCTGCCACTCCGATACCGAAAAAAGATGGTTCAAAGTGAAAGTGTATCCGCTCTACAAAAAGAAAAGGGGTGGGGTGGTAGTTTACCACGTGGACATTACCGAGCGCAAGCTTGCCGATTTGCAGATAGAATTCCACCGCCGGAACCAGGATGCCCTCATCAACAGCACCAGCGACCCGATGTGGAGCATAACTCCTGATATGCGGCTCATCACCGCCAATAACGCTTTCTTGTCAGTCGCCAAGGATAGAGCCGGCATAGATTTAAAACCTGGTGATACGATGCTTTTTGCTGTGACATATCCTGTAGACTATATTATAGAGTATTGGACCAAGCAGTACAACCGAGTGCTATCAGGAGAGACATTTACCGAGGTAATACACCGGGTGCGGCCATCCGATTATTGGGCAGAAATTTCCTTTAACCCCATTTGGGAAGACGGGAAGGTTATCGGAGCGGCCTGCTATTTGAGGGACATTACCGAAAGCAAGGAGGCCGAACGGCTCCTTTTGCAGAGCCAACAAATGATGTCCGATGCAGAGAGCATCGCCCACTTCGGAAGTTGGGAACACGATTTGCACAACTTGGACAACCTCTCGGGAAACCCCTTGAGGTGGTCTGATGAGGTGTTCCGTATTTTCGGCTACGAACCAGGGAGGTGCGAAGTCAACACCGAAAACTTTTATAAAGCTGTCCATCCGGATGACCGGGAACCACTGCGGCAGACTGCCCAAAAAGCCATTGAAGAAAACACCGGGTTCACCATGAACCACCGCATCATACGACCGGATGGAGAGGTCAGGTGGGTGCGTGAAGAAGCTAAAATTATCCTAAACGAAAGTACCGATAAGCCCATCAAAAAGGTAGGTACGGTGCTGGACATCACCGAAAGGAAGGCGGCAGAGGATAAGTTGTTGGAAGCAGAAAGAAATTACAGGGAAATATTCGACAAAGCGAGTGACGCCATTTTTGTGCTTGATGTGACAGCGGGAAAGATTGTAGATACCAATCTCATGGGGTGTGAGTTGACCGGCTTTTCCAAAGAAGAAATATTGAATGGCAATTTTGAGATGTTCATACCATTCATACCCGGTTATTGTCAGGAGGATGCAATGAACCACATAGAGAAGACTATTACCGAAGGTCCGCAGATTTTCGAATGGCATACAAAGCACAAAGACGGCTCACTCAACTGGAACGAGGTAAATCTAACCCGTGCTACAATTGCAGGATGTGATCGGGTGCTTGCTTTTTTTAGAAATATCGATGGAAGGAAACAAGCAGAAGAAAAACTACGGTCAAGTGAAGAACAGTACCGCCAGATAGTGGAGACCGCCCAAGAAGGTATCATAGTGTTGGACGCAAATAACCGTATCGCCATTGTGAATGACAAGATGTGCGAGATGCTGGAATACACCCAAGAGGAAATCTTGGGCAAAGAAATCTTTGATTTCCTGGATGAAGAAATGAAGGAGCAATCATTGTCAGGTATCAACAGACGACGGAGGGGCGAGGCCGAAACCGTTGAAAGACGGCATCTCACAAAAACAGGCAGGTATATCTGGACAAATATATCGGCAAGTCCTATTTTTGGAAAAGCTGGAGAATACAATGGCACTCTGGCCATGCTCACTGACATCACCGACCGAAAACTCACCGAAGAATCCATGCGGATGAGCAATGAGCGTTATGAATTGGTAACGAAGGCCACCAATGATGCCATTTGGGACTGGAACCTCTTGACGGGGGAACTATACTGGACGGAAGGCTATGAAACCCTGTTCGGTTATTCGAGGGAAGAAGCTGGTAGCAGTTTCGACACCTGTACAAAGCATATACATCCTGAGGATTTGGAGCAAGTAATGTGTTTATGTCAAAAAAGAATTGATGACCCGTCTTCCCATTCCTGGCGAGATGAATTCAGGTTCATGAGGTCCAATGGTTCCATTGCCAACGTGTACAACCGGGGCTACATCATTCGCAACGAGGAGGGATTGGCGGTTCGCATGGTGGGTGCCATGCAGGATATCACTGCTCGAAAGCTGACTGAAGAATCGCTTAGGCTCAACAACGAGCGCTATGAGTTGGCCACCAGGGCATCCAACGACGCCATCTGGGACTGGAACCTGGTTACCGACGAACGCTTCTGGTCGGAAGCCTACGAGAGCATCTTCGGCTACTCCCGGGAGGGGGGCGGGGTCAACCTCCTGACCACCATCAGCCGCATACACCCCGATGACAGGGAACGCATCAGCACCTCCTGGTCGAAAACGTTGAGCGACCCGACCACCCATTCCTGGGGAGAGGAATACCGTTACCTGAGGGCCGACGGCACGGTGGCCAACGTGTACAACCGGGGCTACATCGTGTACGACGAAACTGGCAAACCGGTGCGGATGGTGGGCGCTTTGCAGGACATTAGCGCCCGCAAAATAGCCGAGGAACAACTGCGCCTCAGCAACGAAAGGTACGAACTGGCCACCAAGGCCACCAACGATGCCATCTGGGACTGGAACTTGCTTACCGATGAAGTCTATTGGAGTCAGGGTTATGAAAATCTGTTCGGCTACCCAAGAGACATCAATGCCAAAAGTAATGAGATATGGACGAAACGAATCCATCCCGACGATGTCGAACGGATATGGTCTGCTGTAAATAAAGAAATTCATGACTGGACTTCTCATTTCTGGCAAGGAGAATACAGGTACATGAAGTATGATGGTTCCATTGCCAATGTGTACGACCGGGGTTATATCATCTACAATGAAGATGGAACGCCAATCCGTATGGTTGGGGCCATGCAAGATGTTACCTCACAAATGCTGGCCGAAGAGTCGCTCAGGCTCAGCAATGAGCGCTATGAGCTGGCCACCAAAGCCACCAACGATGCCATCTGGGACTGGAACCTACTCACTGGTAATCTCCACTGGACAGATGGCTATGAAATCCTGTTCGGTTATTCAAGAGAAAAAGATGGCCTCAGTTTCGATACTTGCACAGGTAGGATACATCCGGATGATGCCGTACAGGTAAGGATTGGATTGCAAAGAAAAATGAATGACCCACATTCCAATTCTTGGCAAGCAGAATACAGGTACAGGAAATCTGATGGTACTTATGCCAATGTTTTCAACCAAGCGTATATCATCCGCAATAAAGAAGGCCTGGCAATTCGAATGGTGGGCGCAATGCAGGATTTCAGCGCTCGGAAAAAGGCAGAAGAATCCCTGCTAAAATCGGAAGCCAACCTTCGCACCATCTTTGACCACGCCGACCGGGCTTATGTTTTACTTGACAAGGACTTTCGCATTCTTTCCTTCAATACGGTTGCCACTGAATGGGCCAAACTTGTTTACAATGCCGAGTTTAAAGAAGGTGAATCCATTATTACCTATTTGGAGGCAGACAAGAAAGAAGAAGGGAAACGCATCTTGGAAAGTGTGCTGGAAGGACACCACCTTGTCCATGAGGCCCAACACAACGCCCCAGATGGAACTGAAAAGTGGTTTAGTGTCAGGCGGTATCCTGTTCGGAACGAGGATGGATCAATTCTAGGTATCTGCATTGCCTCAAAAGAAATTACCCAACGCCGTCAATTTCAAATGGAAAGGGACAAGATGACCGCCGAGATTGTGCAACGCAACAAAGACCTTGAGCAATACGCCTACATTGTCTCCCATAACCTGCGTGCTCCTGTCGCCAATATCGTGGGCTTTTCAGATGCGCTTTTGCATACAGATTTAAACAAAGCCGAAAAGCAGGACGTGCTGGACGGTCTTGATATTTCTATTAAGCGGTTGGACAATGTCATCATGGACCTGAACAGTATTTTACAGGTGAAAAAGGAGGTGAACGGGATGAAAGAAACCATCCGTTTATCAAGGCTTGTAGATGATATTGCGCTTAGTATTGGCAATACAATCGCTAAAGAACATGTGGTCGTCAAAACTGATTTTGAACAAGTGGATGAGCTGTTCACGCTGAAGAGCTATATGCACAGCATTTTTTACAACCTCATTTCCAACAGCATCAAGTACAGGAATCCAGATGTTCCTCCCATCATTGAAATCAAAAGCCGCAGGCTTGAGGATAAAATCGAGTTGTGTTTTAGCGACAACGGGTTGGGGATTGACCTCCAAAAGAAAAACGGTCAGGTATTTGGACTCTACAAGCGTTTTCACACAGAAGTTGCCGAAGGCAAAGGAATGGGACTTTTTATGGTGAAAGCACAAGTAGAATCACTTGGTGGCAAGATTACGGTAGAAAGTGAAGTGAATATGGGCACAGCGTTTCGAATTGTATTTGAACGTTAAAATAAAAACAAACTATGAGTAGTACAACAAATTTCATAATCGTTGACGATGACAAATTGGTCAACATGTTTTGCAGCATGATGATCAAAAAAAACTTAGGCCAATCAAAAGTAAAAACATTTGAGGTTCCCGAATCCGGTCTCGAGTTTATCGAAAAAGCCGAATTTATTGAACCGGAAAACGAATCAAGAACCGTGCTTTTTCTTGACATCAACATGCCCTCCATGACTGGCTGGGAATTCTTGGAGTACTTTGAAAAATTGGATGACAGGATAAAAAACAGCCTGAAAATCTACATCCTCTCCTCCTCCGTGGATGAACGGGACAAGGAACGGGCAGCCGCAAACAAATACGTAACGGCCTTTTTTGTAAAACCCCTCACCAAAGATATGCTGCTCTCGACCACCGAGGCTGAACAGAGAGCCGATAAGAATTAAAGCCTTGGCTCAAAACCTGTCTCCTTCCAGCAGATTGCCAAGCCCGCCAAGTGGGCCACCTTGTTCCCGCTGCCTACCAGCACCTCCATACCGAAGTATCCGGTCCGCCAAGCGGCTGATGGGCAATGACTGTATCCAAACCTTGCCTGGTCCACGCAAGGTGGCGAAGAAAAGCCCCTCCCCACCGAAGATGGTATTTTTCACTCCACCTACGAACTCGATGTCGAAGTCAACACTGTGGGTGTATGCCACCACGCAGCCGGTGTCCACTTTTAGCACCTCGCCTACGGCAAGCTGCCGCTCGATGACCATGCCTCCAGCGTGAACGAAGGCCATGCCATCGCCCTCCAGTTTTTGCATGATGAAACCTTCGCCTCCGAATAGCCCAGTGCCCAATTTGCGCTGAAATTCAATGCCCACCGAAACGCCTTTGGCGGCACAGAGGAAGGCGTCCTTTTGGCAAATCATCTTTCCATCGAGCCTTGAAAGGTCGAGCGGGATGATTTTGCCAGCGTATGGCGCTGCAAAGCTGACCCTCTTTTTGCTTTGACTGAGGTTGGTGAAAGCGGTCATGAACAGGCTCTCGCCAGTAAGGATGCGCTTGCCAGCACTTAATAGTTTGCCAAAAATGCCGCCCTGTTGCTGTGTACCGTCACCGAAGATGGTCTGCATCGTAACGTCGGCGTCCATCATCATGAAGCTGCCGCTCTCAGCCACTACGGATTCTTGTGAGTCTAGCTCTATTTCGACGAATTGCATTTCTTCGCCAAAAAGTTTGTAGTCAATTTCGTGGTTCTGCATCTTGAAATTTTGATTGTTGAAAGGATTCTTTTGAAGTTTGAGGGCAAAATAGGGAAAACAGCGGCGGTTCGCACCGTTTTTTTCTACGAAAACCAATGCTCGTGCGAAGTTTGTCAAATACGTTTTGCATTTCTGGAGGCTTTGGTTTTGGCTCATGACGCCTTAGCGTGAAAGCTAAGGGGGTTCGGGGGCGGCGCAGCCGCCCCCGATTCTCTTTCACCCCTGGCGCAGCCGCCGGAGGCGACTGCGCCAGGGGTGAGTGCGCTCTTGGGGGCGTTCCGCCCCCAAACCCCCTGTTTTCACGCTAAGTGGTTTGTCAAGTTAATAATGTCGGGGAGGTTAGCACAACGTCGGGGAGGTTCAAAACCTCCCCGACGTTAATCCACGTACTTTTTTTAACCGTCAGCATTAATCTGACAAACCACTAAGGCGTCATGAGCCTTAATTTTAATATCGCTTTGTTCCTCCTTTTCATCTCCATATTTTCGGGAAATATCTACCAAGCTTTTTTTTCTTTCGGAAACGGAGTTTATTCGCATCAAAAATTACAATGTGGTCGCCAAATTTATTTGGCTGACCGAACCAATCAAGATGAGCAGTTAACAAATTTTGTAAAAGGCACTATCCCAGTATTTTTCTAATTTAATTGATTTGAAAATAGGCGGTGCGTCAAATGTAAGGCTGGTTTTTCTTCTCTCTTCTCCCAGCTGGACGCAATGTAATGTCGTCAACTTAACGGGCGTAGTATGTTTGGAGGGCGGAATTTATTCCGCTTTTGCCTATTGATTTGCAGGTTTTGGCGGAATAAATTCCGCCCTCCAAACACATTGCACTTCTAGGTTGATGACATTAGAGGCACAATGACGCCAGCATTACATTTGATGCACCGCCTGAAAATAAACTACTCTACAACAAAAGAATAAACTTTGTAAAATATTGACTATGAATGAGT
>CAZDSU010000122.1:0-10416 GCA_964508135.1 uncultured Saprospiraceae bacterium | reverse complement strand
GAAATATGTCGATAAAAATGGACTTTAAAAGTACATCAAATTGGAGCCGCACCCGATTGGTAAATTTATCAAGGGGGCAAGCCCCCTTGGAGACAGAGCTTTTCCAAGGGGGCTTGCCCCCTTGTGAAGTCAAAACCTCAAACAGTTTGTCAATAAACTTTAATTGGATATGTAGGCGGGTTAGGTGGTGGGCTGTTCCTGTTTTGCTGCCTTCAAAATGCCGAGCCGTGTGGCAGCCCTTTTTACCCAGATGAACCAAACAACAACCAGTGCCGGGTAAATGGCCACCACGCCATAGTTGTAAAAAATGGCGTCTGAAAACTCAAAATGGTGCATGTGCATGACGGCACGAGTCATGCCGCAGCCGAGGCACTCGATGTTGAAAAGGAACTTCGAGGGGCAAATTTCAAAACCGGTGTTGTCAAAGAAATCGCCGGGAAGGAGCCAAAGCGCAATTGGCTGAATGAGCAGGAGGCCAAGCCAGATTTTGTCCAAGTTATTTTTCATGCTGATAATATGCGTTTGGGTAAAAAATAGAAAGCGGTAAACAAAAGCTTGGGGCTTTCATTTACCGCTCTTGAAAATCGTTCACCTAGTTTGTTCTTTCAGTCCAAACGGAAGGTGCTTTTCCCGATTACGGGTAGTACTTTTTCATTTTTATAAGACCGTGAATAACGCCAGGTAGCCAGCAAAGCAACGAAAGCACTAAGTTGATAATCCAGTCGCTGCCATCCCAGTTGTCCATGATACCCATGGCAACCCAAGCCAAACCAAAAATAGCAAGCAGGACATACAATCCTTTGGAGATGTCTCCGTCTTTCTTCATCTCCTTCTTCACGATTTTCTGGGCAATTTTGAGCTGAACCGTCTGCTTAATGGTCATGCGCTCGCCAGTCATTTCTTTGTACTTCTTCGGTGTGAGCGAAAGGAATTGATCCAGCCCCATCTGGGCCATTTCAGGTGTTAATGCTTTCACTTCTGGTTGGTCGCCCAACGTGGTTGCCCAGTTGGCGGAAACAGAAGCTGCATTGAGGTTGATGCACATGAGTGCGAGAACAACAAACGTTAAGATTCTTTTCATAATGATTAAAAAATTTTGGTGTGAATGTAGAATTTCTTGCGTCAAAATTAGTGACAAGGTTGATAGTTCAAAGACTTGGCGCAATAATTTTTTGAAATCCAAATTACAGGCTTCCTTTCGCGTTGAGAAAAGGTTCTCAAGGCGACTAATTTATCACGTAGCGCACACCGAGGTTGCCGTACCTGGCGTAGAAGCCACTGTCGTAGCCGTTGATGAAGATGTTCGGCACCCAGTCCAAGGTAAGGTTGAGCGGAATATCGGGAAGCTTGTAGTCTAGCCCTAGGTAACCCTGAATTGAAAGGCTTTGCTTGGCTCCGGGGTCTCCAAATGCCTTGTCATAGTGCCAAAAGAAGAGGCCAGCGCCAGCGCCAGCATACCACTGTAAGCCGTCAACACCCTCGATGGGGAAATGGAGTAGGTAGGCACCGTTGATAGAGAACCAACCGTAGTGATTGTAACCCCCGAACGGCTCCGTATATCTCAATTGCGCTATTGTCTGAGATAAACGTCTTGTAGGAAGCTGCCCAAGGATACCCGGCTCTCACACCAATGGCCGACTTGTAGGTCTGTGCCCCCAAGCTGATACTTGCAGAAAGGCCGAGGAGAACAAGGGAAAAGACAAAGAATTGTTTTTTCATGATGCAGAAATTTAGTTAAACGTAAATTTTACTGGGTCTCCAGGTGCGGTGTTCAAGGCACAAATCTAGACGTAGAATTATAATTTTCAAGAAAAAATCCGGTTCAAAATCTTGAGGGTAATCAGGTACGTCGGTTTAACTCCTTCCTCGCCCAAGCTGCCCGATGCCAACGTGTGGCCGGTGAGCAAGGGGTTGTCCGAAGCATAGTAGGCGTAGCGCAGCACCACGTTTTCACTGATGTTCTTTCGGATTTTGGAGGCCGCTTGGATGGCTTTTTGGTAGTGCGCCCCCTCCATTTCCAGCCCGACTGCTCGCCACGAGGAGCGCAGGAAGTACCGCAAAATGTCCTTGTTCTGCAAACTGGTGCCCAGCACGGTAATCATTGTGCCCTCGCCTACCCGCAACCCGTGGCCCTCGAAATCTTCCTTCGTAAAATCGTTGACAAACGGGTAGTTGTCCGCCGTGCCCTCGAAGACGTGCGCCGTCGGCACCATAATGTCGCCCTTGCCACCTTCCAAGATACCCGCCTTGCCCATGAGGGAGATGGAGGCCACGTTCAGAGGAATTTTGGAAATTGGAAATTGGGAAATTGGGAGTCCAGCTTCGTCGCCACTCAATTTCTCAATTTCCAATTTCTCAATTTCAAAAGGCTTCAAAAGCTCGTCCATCACCTCGAAAGCCTGTTCGCCGAAGGCATAGTCCATGACCAGCAGCAGGGGTTTTTCTTTTTTCACCAATGCGGCGTTCCACTGCACTTCTGGGGCAATTCCTTCCGGCTTAACCTGTTGGGTGTCAATGATTTGCACGGTGATGTTCGTGCCACTGGTATCGTCGAGCTGGTACATGCCGTTGCGGGCAGCGTAGTCCACCACCTGTTGGCGTAGCTCTAGGCTGTCGTCGTGGCTGAGTTCCCGGGCAAGCGCCTCCATGTCCTTACTTCCGGGTTTCGTGTTGGTGGCCCCGAAGGCATAGAGGCAGTTCATGACGCTGTGCGGATTGGAACTGATGATGTGGATGGGGCGGTCGAGCCAGCCTTTTTTGTGCAAAAAATGCTTGATGCCATCTGCCCAGGCACTGCCGAAGATGTGGTGGCCGATTTTTTCCCGAAGCGCCGACGAGAACGTGATTTCCCGGTCGTTTTTATCCAACGCCTCCTCGATGGAAAGCTTGCCCATCCAGTACACGATATGGAAAAGGCTGTTGACCCGGCTTGCCGTCTCGAAGCGCTTGACCGCCGCCAGTGTATCCTCGAAAGTGCGGCCCAGCAGCCCGCTCAGGTAGGTGCAGGCCACCTCCCGGTTGATGGGTTCGCCCGTTTGTTCCTTTTCTATCACCTGTTCGAGGTTGATCCAGTCCCGCTTCTTGCGGCCACGGGGATCGAGGCTGTTGCGGCGAATCTTCTCCGCCTCGATGTAGAGAAAAGTGAGGTGCGTCAGGACGTCGTAGATGTCCGAGCGGCCATTGGTCAGTTCGATGAACATCTGCTCTTCGTCCACCCGGTAGCAGTTGCGCCTGCGCTTGGGCGGCACGATGGCCTGAAAACCCGATGCCTCGAAGCCCTCCCTCGTGATGAGCCGCACGTATCGGCACTCCTCGATGCCCTGCGGCAACCGCTGGAAGATGTAGAGCAGCCCCTCCAACTCCAATCGCTCCGGGTCGGAGATGGCACCGTAAACCTCTGGCCGGAGCACCATCAGTGCCTCAATCATGGCCTCGCCGCTCACCCCCAACGGCTTGTAACCGCCCCGGATGAACAGGTGCCGCATGGAGATGTACAGTTGCTGGATGGCTGCCCTGGATTCTTGGGCACGGGTACGTTCGGTCATTTTTGATGGTTGTCGGTGGACGGTGGACGGCAGGTTGCGAAACCTTGCTCGGCCACCACTTTTCTTATCGGTGGCGAAGTTGGGCATATTTGGGCGATAAAAACAAATGGGGTGGGTGGAAAGTGCTGCTGCTACGGTTGAAGTGTTGTACTCCTTGCTCTTAATTATTGAATGTCAAGTGCGGAATGAAGGCACGTCAAATGCGGAATGAAGTACTTCGTTTGTGGAAGCGAGTGCGTCAAGTACGTTACAAACTGCTCATCAGAGCTTCTTTGATTTTTTGATGTTTAGCAGCATCCCTAGCGATGCCTATTATCGTCTTCGGGGGCATGGATTTCACTTAGGATTCCCAAAGCTGGTGCTCCAATTGCACGCTGTGCTGCTTGGTGGCTTCGACTATTGTTTTTCAAATTACCTTTGGGTCAATGTAAGGGCTTAGGCATCAATGAGACACTAGCCTTCATTATCACCCCTCTTTATGAGATTAATCACTAACTTCTAAAATTTTTATCATTAATTTTTAGAAGTTAGCCTCCGTTATTTGCTGCATTTCGAGAAGAGGTGGTTATTAGTCTATTTTTTTTAACAAACCCTCGTTATGACAGTAAAACTACATTATTTACAAATTGCAGTTTGGCTTGTTTGTCTGCCCTTTTTTTGTGTTAATGCCCAAACTGAAATACGACAAAAGCCATCTATCGTCAAGGGCTTTTCGTTTGACTTCAATGGTGACGGGAAATGGGAGGTAGATGAAGGTGCCAACGGAAAGTGGGTAGACGAATTAAGGATCATGGGCACAATGGAGCTCTCAAGAAAATTGAAGGTGGTTGCGGTAGATGAAATCAGGTTTGACCAGAGCAAGACTACTAACAAAATCACGAGAGCATTCATAAGCTATGGCAATGTCTTCAAGTTCAACAAAGAAAAGCTACCAGTTCCCCAAAGCATTTCCCTAAATCTGAAAGCGGGGTTACTAGAGTGGTATCCTTCCCTGAGCGACCCCCGGCTGATAGCTGAGAACATTGAAAAGTATTTCACGCCTGAATCCTTTTATGGAGGCAGTATTCAAGCTAGAATGCCAATTGACCGAAAAGAACTCCTTACGGCATACATTGGTGCACATAGTGGCGATGTTTTGGGTGGGAAAGTAGAGCCAGCAATACAAGATGCCTATGTCATGCTCAAACTACCATTGATAAAGAACACAGCGTTTGACGCACAGTTTGGTAAATACCAGGGAAGCATCCATTTCGTGAATTATTGCTATATAAATTACAAACCCCAGATTGAAAAGGTACGCTTGGATCTAAGGGCTGGCAAGCTCCCTGCATTAGACCAAAGCCCTTATGGTGTTCATTTGGGTCTGACCCGTCCATTTAATTTTATCGAAATTGGAGGTTATTACCAACGTAGGCTGAACATGGTCGGTAACAGGCAAATATTTGGTTTTACTTGGAGATTTCTCAGACCCGAAAAGTTGGTTGAAATCATGAATGCCTATAATTTTATTTATGACACCAACACCAACACGCTGAGGTTCATCATTCCATTCATAAATATAAATATGAAACTATGAACAGGGCATCCTACAACGTATTTTATCTGCTCGTTGGGCTCTTTTTATTGAGCATCGTGACTGGTTGCTCCTCTGCGGAATTTGTCTTTTTTGGCGTCATCAAGAAAACCTACTCGGGCAAAGCCGGGGCTACCGTAAACACAATAGCCGTTGGAAACGATACGATAAAAGTAGCTGGCCATTACAAAGGGACTAGTTTAGATAGCGCAAGCATTTCAGGATTGGTAGTTGCGCCGGATAGTTCACTTTTATCCTATGCACAAGTCTCCTTTAAGCCGTCTGGTTCAAGCATGAACGAGCCTTGGATTACATTTGAAACAGATGATCAGGGCAGGTTTGTCATCGTGGGCATAGCATCAGGCGATTACGAAATAGCTTGCCTGTATCCACAATACTATTTGAAGCTAGTTTCAGGTGTTCGGGCAAGGAAATCTATAAGTACACCTGAATTTGAGGTGGTTTTTATTTTAGATTCAACATATAAATAAATCAAAATGAATCGTAACAGGCACTTAACCTATTTGCCATTTTTGTTTCTGGTATTTTTTTCCTTCAGTGGCGCTGTTGCTTTGGCAAGTAATTCATTGCCAATCATTGTAATTGATATCACTAAAATTGACACAACGGTAGCATCTATTGTAGTTGAAAACACTTTAGAACTCAACGGCGAAACCGACATACTTATACCGCTATTATCTGACACGACAAAATGCCGAAAATACAAAACAGAAAGAAGGGAAATCGTCATAAGCAGTACCCGTGGGCAGTTGACAGATACTGGCTGGGAAAACATGGGAGAAGACTCCCTGAACTGTGAAGAGGGCCTTCCGGCTGACGATCAGAATTGCACCAGTGTAACCATACCCGGAGCTTCACTTGGCGATGAGGATGAGACTATCACTACCTGCGTTTATTACCGATATTCCTGTATTGAAAATTGCGGCGAATGCGAAGCTAGCGATGCTACACAGACCTTTTCCGTTACATTACCAGGCTGGACACCTCTAAAACAAGCAGCGGCACAAGCAGCCAAGTCCATGCCGATGATTAGCGATTTTTCAATTGATGTTGCTGGAAATGTAACAAGAGAAACAGGTGAAAAATGTTGCCTGAATGACAAATCTCAACCCCCCGTAACATATGAAAAGTGGTCAGGCACGTTGTCAGCTTCTATCTCACTTACGCTTAATATTCCAGGTTGGCATTGGTCTTTTGTAAGAGATTGGCAAGGCTTATTCCGGATAAGGGCAATTGTCCAACTTGGCCCCACCGTGACAATCGCTCCATCCGGTGCCGTTTCTGTAGCAGGTACTGAGTATTTCACTTGTGAGGCCGATTGTGCTTGTTGCGTCACGACAAGCTATACTGCATCTATCGGGTTGGAGGTAGCCTTTGGAGGAGAAGTTGAAGCATTGATACGGTTGTATTTTTGGCCACACACCCAATTCAGGGCTGGCGCTTATGCTAAAGCAAGCTTAAGTTCAAGCCTTGGTTCTTCGGGAACCTATAATTGGGATATCTGCCCCAATCCTGGATTCTCAGGAGAAGTTAGTTATGGTGCTTTGACAGGTACTGCTCAGTTTGGAGTAAAATTCCAAGGCTATGACATCAGCTATTCTTGGGCCTGGACTCTTTTGCCAGGTGGGTCGGTATCCTTTTGACGTTGGGCTGAGTAAATATCAAAATTCATTTCCTCAAGCAATTGTTTTCCAATAGATTCTTAAAGCCTATAAAATAGCAAAATGAAAAGAATAATAATTTCAAGAACGGTCATTTTTATTATCGGGTTGTTTTTGTTCATTCACAAAATAAGCGCCCAATATTCTGTCGTAAAAATTAGCACAACACCTTATTCATTGATAAAGGACGATGCTGTGAGGATGGCTATATCCGTTCCTACGGGAGTATATATAGGCAAAATCGGGAAGAACCTAGAAAAAAAAACTGGTTCATTGGCATTCCAAGAACCTGAATTTCTGGTGTTGGCTTTTTTCAAGATGATAAAAACTGCTGACATGGATGGGATGGTAGACCTTTATGACGAAGCAAGCAGGGGGCTAATTAGGGAAAGACTCAATATTGCCATTGCAAACCAGGAGTACCAAGCTTACAATGACTTCGAACTTTTCAGCAAGAACGAATTTGGCAGCTTTACTAGAATTCGCTTTAATTTCATCAACACCAAGACCAATGATTTTTTCCCCTGGGTATTAATGATAAGAAAGATTGGTGACCGTTATTACCTAACCGAAACTATTCCTCTGGAACACCTCTTCATTTCAGCCTCTTCGGCACACCCAAACAACCTAAATAGGATTCAGATTAAAAGCCCTCCGATAGACAAACTGACATCCTTTTCATTTGCACAGGATGGAAATGATATACGGCAGGTAGAAAATGAAATGGACAAGGCCAGTGCCATTACCGTGTGGTTAAAGCTTGATTTTTACGACCCTGATAGCATTGAACAAAACCCTACAGCAGAGATATCCTTGTTGGAGCAGATGAAAAACACGCTCGTACAGAAAGATTCGGCAGCCTTTATAGATTTATGGGCACCTGATGAACAGGCGGCAATGACATCAGATGTTTTTCGCTCCGACGTTGAGGTAAACCGGGCCTTTTACAAGAAAATTTCCGACCTCAAGCCGCTCGGTTTTTTAAAAGCAGGAGATGAAATCGTACTTTTTTTCCAATCGAAAATGGGCGATTCATACTTGCCCATGCAAATGATGGCAATGAAAAGGATTGGAAACAAGTACAAACTGAGAGCCAGCTTGGACACTGAACGGTTGGAGGGATTCTATGCTTGGGAGATACTCAACAACCCGTCTGTTAAAAATGCCATAGAACACTATTTTACCAAATGAGCCATTTTTATCAAGATACACACGGTCACATCTTCTACATTTTAGCCAGCATAAACACAACTCGCTCTAACACGCCAACAAAATAACCAGTTAACGAGTGAATAAGATGAAAACGATAATTTTTTTGCTACATTTTTTGTACATTTCGACGATGGCCTATTCCCAGACGGTGTATGGCATCACGGGAATGGTAAAAACACCAACCGCTTATTCCCTTGAAAGTGGAGAAACGTGTCTAGGGTTCAATTTATTTTCTGATCAGTTTCAAAAAAGGTACGGAAATAAGACATTTCAACAGTGGTCAGCTAATATTAATTTGGGATTCTTATCTTTTTTTGAAGCAGGAATTAGGTTGGTTGGCGTGCCTAAAATATCCATTCAGAACTCCAATTTGCCTTATGATTATTATATTGATAGAACCATAAATTTCAAATTTATCCTGCTGCGAGAAAAAGCCAATTTGCCACAGATTTCATTTGGTATGCAGGATGCAATTGGCACCCGAATTTTCAACTCCACCTATTTTGTTGCCTCAAAAACTATTAATGTTCGTGATAAGTCAGAACTTAAATTTTCCTTAGGTTATGGCACAAAGCTGAGTCGGTATATTTTTGACAAACCTGATAATTATCGGCTATCAGGTTTTTTTGGAGGGACAGAAATTGGTCTATATAATTTTGCCTCCATCATGCTTGAGTATGACGCAAAAGATGTCAATGCAGGAATCAGCATAAGGCCCGTTCATTGGCTGAACTTGTTTGGATATTATACATCTTTGAAGGATTTAGGGTGTGGAATCTCACTCAAATTTGAGATTTAAATAAAAAGAGAGCCAAGTGTTCGCAATTTACAACAGTGGTGCAATCCATTGAGTATGAGAATGAATGAAATAAGTTGTCAAAATTATCCCACCGCTGGAAAGCCCCTGTTGTTGCATATCTTCCACAGTCTCATAGGCACAATACAACTACCGCCACTTAAAATTAGGCAGCAGTTCGAGCATGTGTTGAGCGAAGCAGTACTTGCGTCCGCTGGCCCAGTGTCTTACTTTCCATATTAATATCGCCATTGCGGGTTCCATACCCGTCGGCACACCACAAATGGGGCGGGTGGAAAGTCTTGCTGGCGGCTGGCACTTTGTTTTATTGGACAGTGCCATGAAATATCGCCATTCGTACCTTTGCCCCTCAATGTTCATCAACTAGCAAAAACAATGAGCAAAAAATTCTCCCAACGGCAATTTGAAAAGCACATGGCACTGCTCAGTCCCGAGGAACTGGTGGCGGAGTTGGGCAAATTGTTCCAAAAGTTCAAGGATGTGCAGCACTTCTACCAGATGGAGTACGGCGAAAAGGATGGCCGCAGCGGTGTGCTTGCGGAGTACAAGAAATCCATCAAGGGGCAGTTTTATTCATTGGTGAGCGGCAATCCCAAGAACCCCAAGGCATCGCAGCTTCGGCGCATCCTGGCCGATTTCAAGAACGTGGCCGTGTTCCAGACCGATTTGGTAGACCTTATCTTGTACCGTGTGGAGTGCGCCGTGGACTACACCAATGAATTTGGCGATATTGACATGGTGTTTTATGAGTCGGCCCAAAATGCCTTTGCGCAGGCCACCAAAATCATCGAAGCGGAAAAATTGCAAGCGCAGTTCATGGAGCGCTGCCAACAGGTTGTGCTGAACACCGCTGGCATGGGCTGGGGGTTCCATGATTCGTTGTTGGAGATTTACGAAGATTATTTTGGCGATACGCTTCCTACCATTGGCCGCCGAAACAGGAGCCTTCGCCTGGCGGTTGATTGACCTGCCTTTTTTATACCCGCTAGCCTAGGGTCTGTCATTAAAAAAACGGCAACGCTGGTTCATCTCGAAAGCTTTCGGGATGAACCAGCGGGCAATCCCGTGTTGAACGCCCCTATTTCGTTAAGATTTCGATGACCCCATTTGCCCCCCGAGACCCGTAGAAGCTCAGTTCGTCGGCGTTCTTCAGCACCCGGACAGATTTGATTTCCTGAGTTGGCACAAATTGAATAGCCTCGCTCAAGCCGCCGTTTAGCGCCCTACCATTGACCACGAAAAGTGGCTCATTGCTGCCTTTGAGGCTACTTGAACCACGAATTCTTATACTTGCAGCTACCACTCCCTATTATCTGCACACCTGATTCATGGCGTAGGTAGTCAATCAAGGTCTTGTTTTGGCCTGGGTTTTCGATGTCATTTTTGGGTTTTATGTTGCTGCTCGTGTCTGAGGATTGTTTGGTTGACGTGCAACTCGTCAAGGCAGCAACAAAGAGTACGAATAGAAGGATAATGCCCTTTTTCATTAGGTGATGCTTTTTTTGGTGTAAATATAGCGAAATATATGGGTCAAGGGGCGCAGCAGCGATTTGTCCCCCTATAAATGAGATAGAAAAATGGCGGGAA
>CAZDSU010000121.1:0-10863 GCA_964508135.1 uncultured Saprospiraceae bacterium | reverse complement strand
GATGAACAACTTTGTCGCTGCATCATAAAAGAGGGACAAAACGCTGCTGCACCCAGTTTTACTGTACCCTTGCAAGCTCCTTTACCCAATTCATTCAGTATTAAATTGGTCGGCAGCGACAATCCAAATACTCCTTGCTGGAAGGTAAACTCAGTGAATGTCCAAATCGCCTGCTTTGAAACAGCGGGTTACACCTACCAAGTCAATGGGTGTACCGTAAATTTCACCCCAGCTGGCTTGTATCTATCCAATGTTGTTAGCTTTTCTTGGAACTTTGGGGATGGAAGCCCTGTCTCACATGATGCTAGCCCTACACATACCTATTCGGCACCTGGTGGGATATTCCAGGCCTCATTGGCAACAATATATAACTACACCAACAACAACACTTGGGGAATATTTATTTGTACACAGCCAGTTTCGACTACCTGTAGTGTCTTGTGCGATACACCCCCTGACCTGGGCTACAATACCATGGAGTTTTTTGATTGCTGCAAGTTAAAGGTAAGCTTTGACGCAAACTGTGACGATTGCCAGCATACCTGGCAATTTGGCAACTGTGGAACCAGCAGCGAACCCAACCCTGTTTTTACCGTTCAAAATCTTTCTACCTATACGGATGGCACGCCAAGCATTCCGGTAATCCATACCATCGTTTGCCCAGGGGGAGCGCCAGTTTCACAGACCACCACCTACACCTTCCAAAACCAGGGCATCTTTGCTGGAGCATCGGGAAATGCAGTAGTTAGCCTAAAAGACGTGGTCAGTTGCCAAAACGGTGCACCGCTGTTTCCAAGTACCAGCCTACCCAGCCCTACTACCCGTAACATTTATTTTTACAGCACCGTCAACATTGACAAGGCCTATACTTTCAATGCTGACCATATCTGCATGGATCCCTGTACGGGTATAAACATTATCTCAAACAAGACACTCAGTCTCAACCTCGGTACGGTCATAGAAAACGGCCCTGGCTGTCCTATCTGGCGGGGAATCCAGATCGCAACTGGCAACGGACAATTGGTTGTAACAGGTCAGAGCATCATCCGTGATGCAATGGTTGGTGCGAGAGCAATGGGGCCTACTTCGATTGTGCGCTTGTCGGGTGCCCAGTTCATTAACAATTTTGTTGGGTTTGCCGCAGAAACCAATTTTATTTTGCAAGGTGCCACACCCTTCAACGGCAACACCTTTAAGGGTGAGGGTTCCCTGGATCCAATTTGTGGCAGCATTCCGTCATTTATCACCCAACCTTATAATCAAGCTCAGCCTTTTGCGGGTGTCTATTTATCCAATTCAATGCTGAACATACCCAATGGACCAGAGAACACCTTCTCCTATATGGCCAATGGCATCTGGATGAAAAACTCCAGTTCCACTGCGCTCAGGCTCTGCAACTTCGACCATATGTCAGGTGCTGGGTACGGAAGCCAAGGCGGCAATGGCATCATGTTCTTGGATGGCACCGGGGGCCACGAACTCAGGCATACAGGCGGTACCTTCAACACTTGCGTTACCGGTATCTTTGCCAATGTGTTTGGCCAAAACAGCAAGTTCCGAAGCATAAACGCCACCATGAACCCTGTCGAAGAGGGCTATCGGTTCGTGTCGAGTGGGAGCATCGTGCCATTTTCAGGCACCAGCAGGTCGAGGGTCACTGGAGCTAACGTGACCAGTACACGGTTTGGTCTGTTGTTCAACGTAGCGGCTCTTGGTGCAAGTAATGGTTTCTTAAACCAAATGGACGTTCATTCAAACACCTTTACGGCCACAACGGGCCATGGCGTCATTCTCCAATCCTTTGTGCCTGGGCCAAGTCAATCGGGTGCTCCTGTACAGGATGTCAACGTGGGTGGTGCGGGTACCCTCCTGAACACCATCACCATCAACAGCACCAACGGTGCCCCTTACATAGGCGCATGGATGGACAACTTTCATGGGGGTACGGTTGACAACAACAATATCACTATAGGTGGCACAGGATCCTTCGCCCGGGGCATCAGCCTGAATGGCGGCGGTGGCGGCACTTTGGTGCAGTTCAACAATGTGGCCGGCAGCTTTGTACCCGGCACCATTGGCAATACCAATTTTACCGACGGCATTTTCACCGAGAACAGCGCTGGCAATACTTATTTCGACAATGCCTTCACCAATACCTTCCATGGGATGCGGTTCCTTGGCAATTGCCAAATGGAGGACGCCATTGACTGCAACAGCATGACCAGCCACGAATTCGGCATGCTGTACAACCCCAGCGGCAGCATTACCATGCCCACCTCCACCGATCCGCAGGACTGCGGGCTGAACACTTGGAATGCAAATATAGCGCAAGGGGCAGTTTATGATGGGTTGGCATTCGAAGCTGCAGGTTCATTATACAAAACATTACCCTCTGCGCCACAACGTCCGAATTCCGTAAGTCCCACAGGATGGTTTCAAGACGCCAATTGCTCTGGTATTTGCCCGCCCAATTTCACTGGCGATTCGCCCGATATCAGCGCCACCGATAACCTAATTGGCGCAACAGGCTCTGCCATGGGCGATGCCAGCGAGGCGGGCGTCAACTACCTGTACAAGCGTACTCTCTATCGCAAGCTGCTGGCGAACCCAAGTCTGGTAAGCCAGGACACTAGTATGCAGTCGTTCAAAGCTGCCAACGACAACCAACCGCTGGGACTGTTGTACAATGTAGAAGAACAACTGCAAGCTGCCTTCCAACTGACGGCCTCACAACAGGCACAGTTGGATACTTTGTCGGATGAAATCGGTGTACTATTGACCGACATAGAGGCCCTTGACGTGCTGTTGGCAGACTCCAGCCTGACGGAGGCACAGGTGGGCGAATACATTGCCGAGCGGGAGGTGAAGACCAACCAACTCGATGCCAAATATGCAACGGTCAGTGGCATCTACGACCAATGGATGTCGCAGCGCAACAGCGCATCTGTATCCATCATTGCGGCCAATTCGGCCATCACTACGGTAGCCGACTACGACGGCAACGAGAAAACGCTGAACGGCATCTATGCTGCCAAAGTGCTGAAAGACCTGCCCTTGAACTGGCAGGAGCGTGATCAAATACTCGCCATCGCCAAGCAATGCCCACAAAAGGGCGGTGCTGCCGTGTATTGGGCCAGGGCTTGGTATGCTGCCTTGACAGGCGTAGAGGTAATGGAAGAAGACTGTGTGATTCAGCGCAGCAAGGAGGGTAGTGCCCTACAATTAGGCAATACTCCCGATTTCAGGCTGTTCCCAAATCCCGCCAACCAATCATTCACGATTTCAGGGCCAATTGTACCGGATGGTGAGACTTGGACAGTAAGCCTGTATTCTGGCATAGGTCAACTAATGGCCAGTTTTGCCTACGCTGAGGAAGGTTGGACAAACCTAACATTGCAAAACATACCCACTGGAATTTACTGGTGCAGGGTTTTTAACGGCAAAAAACAGCTTTTTACCCAAAAAATTTCAGTCATTAAACAATAACCGCCCAGCCCCGGCAGTTGCCGGGGCTGTTTTCTTGTTTGCCATGAAAAAAATGATAATCCACTTGTTGTTCATCCCATGTTGTTTGTCTGCCCAGAAGCATGACAACCATTGGATTGCGAATTACCCATTCATACCTGGGTCCAGTTTGAATTTTGATTTCAGCACCACTCCTCCCTCCATATTTACGGATACGGTAACATTGCCCATTTACAAAGCCAATGTAACTATGTCTGACTTCAACGGTAATTTGTTATTTTATTCAAATGGAATCCAAGTTTGGAATGCAGTCAATGAGCTAATGGAAAATGGCGACAGCCTGAACTGGTGTGATTTGACAGAGGACTGGTACGATGAAGGGATGTTTTCATTGTCCTTTATAGGCATTCCTGCGCCAGATAGTGATTCTTTGTACTATCTAATCTGCAATGTCGGTGACTATGATACTACTGGCATCATGCTTTATGCCGCTAAGAACATCCTGTACTCAAAGATTGACATCACCGCCAACAACGGCCAAGGCAAGGTGATCGAAAAGGACGTACTGATCGGCAAGGCAAACCAGTTTGCCGAGTTCTCCAATGCCTGCAAGCACGGCAACGGCAGGGACTGGTGGTACATAGCTGGGGAGGACACGGCCAGCATCTATTATAAGACCCTACTAACGCCCAATGGCTTCTCCAACCTTGAAATACAGGAGATAGGTTACCAACCGCCGTTTTACATTAATTATAGTGATGGAGAAGGCCAAAATGTTTTTTCATGCGACGGTTCCAAGTACGTAGATTTCGACCCGTGGAACGGGGTCAGGATTTTCGACTTCGATCGCTGTGCGGGCCAGTTGAGCAACCCTGTGCTTATTACCTTTCCTGAACACCTCTACATTTTTGGAGGCGCTTCCATCTCTCCAAATTCAAGACTATTATATATTGGCACCGACACTGCCATCTATCAGTTCGATCTTTGGGCCAGCGATATTGCAGCTTCTATTGATACGGTGGCCATTTGGGACGGGTTTTACTCGCCGGGTACACTCAATCCAACTGTGTTTGGAATGATGCAACTGATGCCGGACAACAGGATATACCTACTTCCTGGCACAAGCAGCCCCTACTACCACTACATCGCCAACCCCGACGTGAAGGGTGACGGTTGCAATGTGGTGCAGCACGAAATGGAACTTCCCAGCAGGTTGATAAATATCCCCACCTTCCCCAACTACCGCCTGTACGACCTTCCCGGCAGCCCCTGCGACACGCTCGGTATAGACGGCCCGTCCCTGACGGACAAGGAACAGGAACTGCCCACTGGCGAGATAGTGCTGTACCCCAACCCGGCCAGCGGCAGCCTGAACATCAACTCGGTAAACTGCCCCTGGCAGCCAAGGGAGGTAGTTATTTTTGATGTGTTGGGGAGGGAGGTATTGCGAAGGATGCACCCGGCGTCCGTCAGGTCGTTTACGCTGGGTCTGCCGGAACTAGCGGGTGGGATGTACTGGTGCAGAGTATCGGATGGGAAGGGGCGGTTAGCTACGCAAAAAATTTCGGTGATTAAATAACAACCAACGGCCCCGGCAGCTTGCCGGGGCTATCTTTTATTCCATGAAAAATTTTATTCTACTCTTGTGCTTCTTTCCCATTTGCCTGTTTGCCCAGAAATACGACTACCACTGGATATCAAATTATTCAGCAATTCCCAACAATAGCCTCAATTTTGATTTTAACATTACTCCTACCACTATTTCGTCAGAGACTATTCCGATGCCAATTCTTTTTGCCAACATCTCCATGTCAGATTTTGATGGCAACCTGCTGTTCTATTCCAATGGAATCCAGGTCATGAATGCGGAAAACGAGCTGATGGAAAACGGGGACAGCCTGAACTGGTGCGATTTGACCGAAGACTACTATGGCCAAGGAATTGTTTCTAGTTCCTTCATGGGTATCCCAGCACCGGGGAGCGATTCCTTATATTACCTAATCTGCAATGTCATTGACTATGATACCACCGGCATCATGCTTTATGCTGCCAAGAACATCCTGTACTCAAAGATTGACGTTTCAGCCAACAATGGCCAGGGCAAGGTGATTGCCAAGGATGTCCTGATTGGCAAGGCAAACCAGTTTGCCGAGTTCTCCAATGCCTGCAAGCATGGCAACGGCAGGGACTGGTGGTACATCGTTGGCGAGGACACGGCCAGCATCTATTATAGGACACTACTAACGCCCGACGGGTTCTCTAACCTTGATATCCAGGAGATAGGATTCCAGCCGCCCTTTTCTGAATCTCGTGACGGAGAAGGGCAGAATATTTTTTCGCCCGACGGGACCAAGTACGTGGACTTCGACCCATGGAACGGGGTCAGGATTTTCGACTTCGACCGCTGCACTGGGCAGTTGAGCAATCCCGTGCTGATTACCTTTCCAGAGAAATTGATTTTCGGCGCTGGAGCGGCCATATCGCCCAACTCAAGGTTCCTGTACGTGGACAGTGACACTGCTATTTTCCAATTCGATCTCTGGGCCAGCGACATCGCCGCCTCCAAGGACACGGTCGCCATCTGGGACGGGTTCTATTCTCCGGGTACTATCAGTCCAACAGGATTCTGGGTTATGCAATTGATGCCAGACGGTAAAATTTATATCATTACTGGTTCCAATCCTTACTACCACTATATCGCCAACCCCGACGTGAAAGGCGATAGCTGCAATGTGGTGCAGCATGAACTTGAACTGCCAAGTCTGTTAGCCACGATCCCCACTTTCCCCAACTACCGCCTGTACGACCTGCCGGGCAGCCCCTGCGACACGCTCGGCATAGACGGCCCGCCCGTGGCTGTCAAGGAACTGGAACTGCCGGAGGGCGAGATAGTGATAAGCCCCAACCCGGCCAGCGGCAGCCTGCACATCAACTCGGTGAACTGTGCCTGGCAGCCGAGGGAGGTGGCCATCTATGATGTGCTGGGGAGGGAGGTATTGCGAAGGGCGCACCCGGCGTCGGTGCGGTCGTTCACGCTTACCTTGCCTTTTTGGGCAAACGAAATCTACTTTGTTCAAATCAACCTAAATAACGGCAGGTCGGTAATGCATAAAATTTTGGTTCAAAACCATTGAGCCATGTAACAGGACACTAACCTTGTTATTTCATTTCCAACAGCGCCACCGTCTCCACGTGGTGCGTGTGTGGGAACATGTCCACCGGCTGTATTTTCACCAAACGGTATTTCTCGCTCATCAGGGCTAGGTCACGTGCTTGCGTGGCCGGGTTGCAACTCACGTACACGATTTTCGGCGCTTCCAGTTCCAGGAACATCCGCACCACGTCGGCGTGCATGCCCGCACGGGGCGGGTCGGTGATGACGAGGTCGGGCTTGCCGTGCTTTTCGGCGAACTCGGGGGTGAGGATGTTCTTCACGTCGCCCGCATAAAAAATGCAGTTCTCCGTGCCGTTCATTTTGGCATTTTCTTCAGCGTCCACGATGGCCTCCTGTACCTCCTCGATGCCCACTACCTGCTTGCAATATTTGGCCACGTAGAGCGCAATGCTGCCCACGCCTGTATACAAATCGTACACGTTCTCGTTGCCCGTCAGCCCAGCAAACTCCACGACTTTATCGTAAAGCACCTTTGCCTGCTTGGAGTTGGTTTGGAAAAACGACTTCGGGCCAATCTTGAATCGAACGTGCCCAAGTTGCTCCTCGATGAACGCCTTGCCGTGGTAATTTATCATCTCGAGGTCGCCCACATAGTCGTTCAGCTTGGGGTTGATGCAATATAAAAGGCTGGTGAGCTGCGGTGTCCGCTTGATGACTTCATCGAGGAACCGCTTAATTTTTTTCGGCGCATTGTCGTGAAAACTCACGATGAGCATCAGCTCGCCGAGCGTGGTGAGGCGAATCATGATGTGCCGCATGAAGCCTTCGTTGGTAATGAGGTCGTAGAAGGTCAGGCACTGCTCGTCGGCCACGGCCTTCACGGTCAGGCGCAGTTCGTTGGAGGGGTCGGCCTGGAGGTAGCAGTGCTTGATGTCCACGATTTTGTCGAAGGCGCCGGGGCGGTGGAAGCCCAGCACATTCTGCCGGTTGGAGATGCCAGCATCCATCTGCTCTTTTGGAATCCAGGTTTTGTTGGAAAAAGCATATTCCAGCTTGTTGCGGTAGTACACGCTCTCTTCGCAAGGCACGATGTGCAGGAACTCGCCTTCCCGTACCCGCCCGATTCGGCGGATGGCGTCCACGACCACCTGCTCCTTGTGCCGCACCTGTGCCTCGTAGCTCAGGTGTTGCCAACGGCAGCCGCCGCATAGGGTGAAATGCTCGCAGAACGGCTCCACCCTATCGGGCGAGCGGCGGTGGTAGTGAATGGCGTAGCCGTCCACGTACTCCGGTTTTTTCTTTGTAACATGTACATCCACCACGTCGCCGGGGGCCACGTGTTCACTGAAAATCACCCGCCCGCCAGCATCCCTGCCGATGCCCCGGCCTTTGTCGGCCATGCCGGTGATTTCCACGTTTTCAATGATGATTGGTTTTTTCAGCTTTCTTGTCATGTTTTTGTTGAGACGATAGACTTTGGACATTAGATTTTAGACGGGTGCCTGGCTAATCCAAGGCACTTCAAAACTTGCTCATTGCCAAAGCTACTCCATTTAATTCTACTTTGTTACTTTAGAATATTGAAGATATCACTTTGGAAAGTAGGGGGTTTGGGGGCGGAACGCCCCCAAAGTCTCCCTCCCCCGACGAGCCGCCGAAGGCGGCGAGGAGGGGAAATAGCAGTTTTGATAAAGTTTTGGCGGCACATCGCTCCACGTGGATAGATATTTTTTAAAGTAACAAAGTAGAATTAAGAAGAGGCCATCGAATGTCTAAAATCTGCTGTCTAAAATCTAAGAACGCCAAATTTCCGTATGTTTTTGAAAGAAAGGGCAAAGAGAACGAATTTAACCTAAAATCAGGTTGCCCATTTTCTATAAATCGCATTGAGTCAAGTGAGTACGGTCGCTTCCTAAATTTTAAACAAGCATGAAGACCTTGAGTTTATCCATCGAACTTTCAAACATTGCCATCGAGGCAGCCGGGAAGCCGATGTCGCAGGGCGAGCTGTTGGGCAAGGTGCGCGGCATACTCCGCCAGCACGCAAGGCTACTGGGCAGGCTGACGGGCAGCAGCGAGCAGCAAAAATCGCTCGGCACCGACCTCCGACTGAGCGAGTACCAGTTCGACTACGAGCAGCACAGCGTGCAGGTGCAGGGCATCCGGTTTTTGAGGGTTTGAGTGCTTGAGGGTTTGAGCCGCCCACCCTCAAACCCTCAAATTCTAAAATCCTCAAACCCTCATTTTCGTACCTTGTGGCAAAAAAGAGATGAACCGCACCTGCTTAGTCGTTCTTTTTTGGGCGATGATTTTTTTGCCGCTCACGGCGCAAAAAAACCTGCTCCACAAGCTGATGAAAGCCCGCCCGGCAGCCTTCCAGCCGCTGCTCGACCACCCGGAGCAGTACGACATCCAAATCATTTACACCCAAATAGACCGGGACAAGCACAACTTCCCGCACTTCAAGCAGCACAGTTTTCAGTTGGACCAAAGCAGCTACTACTACCCGGCCAGCACCATCAAAATGCCCGTTGCATTTTTGGCCTTGGAGAAAATCAACCAGTTGAAAATCAAAGATTTGGATAGGAATTCGGTGATGAAAAACGGCGCAGCCAGCTCGCCGCAAACTGCTGCCGAGACGGACTCCACTGCCACGAACGGTTTGCCCTCAGTGGCGCACTACGTCAAAAAAATCTTCCTCGTCAGCGACAACGACGCCAACAACCGCCTCTACGAGTTCCTTGGTCAGGAAGCGCTGAACGAGGCGCTTTGGCAGAAGGGCTACGAGGACGTGCGCATCACACATCGCCTTGGTGTCGGCGGGTTTGATACCGAGGCCAACCGCCACACGAACCCCGTCAGTTTTTACGAAGGTGAAAAAATGTTGTACCACCAGGGCGAGGTGTACAGCAAAACAGACACGGATTTTAAGCTCGAAAAAACCTTGCGTGGCAAGGGCTTCTACGAAGACGATTCGCTGGTTACCCGCCCCTTCGATTTTTCACAAAAAAACTATGTTTCGCTCCAAGCTTTCCACGACATGCTGCAAGCCGTCATCTTCCCAGAAGCCGTGCCGCCTGCCCGCCGCTTCGACATCAGTGACGACGACTACCGATTCCTGTATCAAGTGATGTCCGAAAAACCGCTCGAAAGCCGCTACCCCAAGTACGACCACGAGCCTGACCACTACTGCAAGTTTTTCATCTACGGCGACCATAAGGAAACGGAGCGGATGCCGCCCAACCTCCGTATTTTCAACAAAGTGGGATGGGCGTACGGCTTCCTGACGGACGTGTCGTACATCGTTGACTTCGAGGCGGGCGTGGAGTTTTTCCTCGCCGCCACCATCCACGTGAACGCCGACGGCATTTTCAACGACGATAATTACGAGTACGAGACGGTTGGGCTGCCGTTTTTCAGCCAAATCGGTCAGGTCGTTTACGATTTTGAAAAAAAACGCAAGCGAAAGCAAAAACCGGATTTGAGCAAATTCGTTGTGGAGAGATATGACTGAGCTAATTCAAAAATTAGAACAACGCTTTCAAAGTTCCCTGCCGGGCAGGGATGCCCATTTGCGCATGGCGCACGTCACCCGGCGGCACTACGTGGGTGCGCCCACGGCGGCGAGGCAGGCCGGGGTGCTGATGGCCTTGTTTCCAAAGAACGAGGAGTGGCATGTCTTGTTCATCGAGCGCAATGCCAACGACCGTGACCATCATGGTGGCCAGATAAGTTTTCCCGGCGGCAAGGCCGAGCCTTCCGACAGCAACATGCTTGAAACGGCGCTACGGGAGGCCGAAGAGGAGGTGGGGATTGGGCGGGAACAGGTGAAGGTACTGGGCGGACTAACGGAGCTTTACATCCCGGTAAGCAACTTCCAAGTACACCCGTTCCTCGGCTATTTGGACTTGCCGCCGACCTACAAACTGCAAGCCGAGGAGGTGAACGATGTGCTGGAAGTGCCGCTGTCCCTTTTCCAGCAGCCGGGCACGAGGCAGGTCACGGACATCCGCATCAACCCACAAATCACACTAAAAAACGTGCCCTACTTTGACCTCCACGGCCGGGTGCTTTGGGGCGCCACAGCCATGATGCTCAACGAATTGCTCGAACTAATGGCCGACGACTGAAGGGAGATTTGTCTATCATTTGCTTCAAAATGTCCGTCGTTTCCCTTGTACTCCGCTATTTTCATGAGTTTACAGAAAACAAGTCAATACTTTTCGCAGTTGTTATACTGTAAGCCGTTAGGATTTGTCGAAATGTGAAAAATAAAGGTAAGC
>CAZDSU010000120.1:0-11595 GCA_964508135.1 uncultured Saprospiraceae bacterium | reverse complement strand
AATTTGACAGCCATTCCAATTTTTTGATTACTTTAATCCTTCGTACACTCCTAATCGTCAATCGTCAATCGTACCTCCACCCTGCCACCCTCGCTGGTGAACTTGAAGGCATTGGAAACAAGGTTGGCCAATATCTTCTCCACCTTGTCGTGGTCGAAGTTGCAAACCAACGGTTCGTTTGGCACAACTACCTGTAAATCAACACGTTGCCTGTCTGCCAAGCTCTCAAACGAGTAGGCGATGGCCGACACGAATTTGCCCAAATCACCCTCCGACACCTCCAATTTCAGCTTGCCGCTCTCTAATTTTGACAGGTCGAGGAGTTGGTTCACCAGGTCGAGCAGCCGCCTTCCGTTGCGGTGCATGATGCGGTAGTATTTTTGGTAATCGCCCTGAAAGCTGCCGTTTATCATCTGCTCCAACGGGCTGACGATGAGGGTGAGCGGGGTGCGAAACTCATGGCTGATGTTGGCGAAAAAAGTGCTTTTGACGGCGTTCATTTCACGCAGCTTGTCCGCTTCGGCATGTTCGAGTTGGGCTGCAAGTTCGGCTTCTTTTTGCCTGATTTTCTGCTTGTTTCGGAAATACTGGAAGCCGCCGCCGAGTGCCAAAACGACCGCAATCGCCCCGATTAAAATGGTCCTTTTTTGGCTGGCCTGGCGTTCCAGTTCCAGTTTTTGCTTCGCCAATTGCGCCTCTTTTTTCTCCGTTTCAAACTTGGCCTCCACTTCGGCGATGGCCTCCAGTTTCTCTTTGTTGAACAGCGAATCGTCGAGCACCATGAATTTCTTGAACCAAACAAGCGCCTGTTTGTGGTCGCCCATGCTCTCGTACACGTTCGCAAAATTCTCGTAGTAAACTTCGAGCGGTTCGATGAGCTTCAACTCCTCCATGATGGCATAACCCTGTTGGTTGGTTTCCAGCGCCTTGGCGTAATTTCCCTTTCGCCACCATGCTTCCGAAAGGTTGGTGTATGGGAAAACAAGGTTGGACTTTCGGTTAACTTCGGTCAAAAGGCTCACCGACTTCTCGCTCATCTCGATGGATTTGTCGAGGTTTCGCTTTTCTAACCACAGATGGCCAAGGCTTCCGGCCAGTACCCCGGCATGGAATTTATTGCCACTTTCCGAGGCCAGGTCGAATCCCCTTTGGGCATATTCGATGGCTTTGTCGTAATCTTCCTTGCCGTTGTAGGCAACCGACAGGTTGTTGTAGCAAACGATGGCGCCCTTCTCGCCGTCGGGCAAACTCAGGCGGATGGCAAGCGATTTTTCCAACCACTCAATGGCTTTGTCTGATGATTTTTCATCGCTGAAGACATTGCCAATGTTGGAGTACACAGCCGCCACGTCTTTCATGTTGCCCAGTTCCTCCTTGATTTTCGCCGATTGCATCAGGTAAACGATGGCGCTGTCGTTGCGCCCGATATTGTGGAAAGCATTGCCCACCGAGTTGAGTGCCCTGCCCTGCAATTCAAGGTCGGTGGTCTTCATCGCAATCGCAAGTGCCCGTTTGTAGGGCGGCATGGCATCCGCATATTTTCCTTGTTCGTACAGCGAGTAGCCCCGTAGGATTTCCGCCCTGGCATGGCTTTTCTGGTCACGGGCAGCTTTCGCCAATTGTTCGAGGGTGTCGGCAAAGGCAATACCAGCTTCGGGTATTTCCTTCATCAACAGATCGGCGAGGTCGTAGTAGTGGTTGGCTTTTTTGAGGGGGTCTGTTTCGGTGAGGTAGGCTTGGCGCAGACTGTCGGCAACGTTTGGTTGCGCTGTTGAGGAAAAGCAGCAGGCGATGAGCACCAGTGAAAAAAATATGCTTCGAACAACCATTGGCAGAAGTTTTCGCTGAAATTGCCCACAAGTTAAAAAACAAACTGGCATTTCAATTTGATTTTTCAATGCCTTCGAGTTAGGTGCATTCCATCACCCTACCCTGCCTTTGTAGTTGTATTTCTTGCCGATTTTCACCCCACAGCCACAATCCCAACAACCCCTCACCCGCCAAAACCTCCATTTCAACGACCCATCCGGCCATGTCACAGAACGCATTTTCCAGGGATGTGCCACGGACATAGCTTTGTCCCACAAATACATCCAATCATGCACACCATCGAAGCCATTGGGCTGACACATCATTTCTCGAAAGAAACTCCCGTTTTGGAAAACATTGAAATGCGGGTCAGGGAAGGCAGTATTTACGGCTTTCTTGGGCCGAACGGTGCTGGCAAAACCACCACGTTGCGGCTGTTGTTGGGGCTACTCCGCAAACAGCGGGGGGAGATTTCCATCTTCGGAAAACCTTTTGAAAAGCACCGTACCGAGCTATTGGCCAACATCGGTTCGCTCATCGAAAGCCCGACGGTGTACGGTCACCTGACCGCCACCGAAAACCTGACCGTTTGGCAAAAAGCCTATCGTTGCCCGAAAAACCGAATCCCGGAAGCCCTGCGGCTGGTGGGATTGCAGGGCACTGGCGCCAAGAAGGCCCACCAGTTTTCGCTGGGGATGAAACAGCGGCTGGGCATCGCCGCCGCACTGCTGCACCAACCCTCCCTACTCGTGCTCGACGAACCGACCAACGGCCTGGACCCCGGCGGCATCATCGAAATACGGGAAATGCTCAGGAACCTCAATCGGGAGGAGGGCGTGACCATCCTGATTTCCAGCCATTTGCTGCCTGAAATTGAAAAGCTGGCTACGGACGTGGGCATCATCCACCGGGGCAAAATGCTGTTTCAGGGCAGTCTGTCAAGCCTCCTGCTCCGCCAACACCAAGCCTCCCGGCTAACCATCGAGACGAGCGACAATGCTGCCGCCCTCCAACTGCTCGCTGGCACCGGCCTCGACCCCCGCATCGAAGTTGGGTGCATCAACCTGGCTGCCGCAGAAAAGCCTGCCATCGCCGACATCAACCGAAAATTGGTGCAGCACGGACTGGACGTTTACCGCATTGCCACCGTCGAGGATGATTTGGAAACCATTTTCATGAACCTTACCAATCAATAAAATATGTCAACTTCGTTCCTTCACAGTTTTCAAAGCGAATGGCTCAAAACGAGGCGTAGCCTCGCCGCATGGCTCGTCATCATTGGCGGTTTTTTCTTGCCGTTCATTATGCTCGTTGGCCGCACGGTTTACCACGAAAAAACGAGTGCCGAAAGCACGTCGCCACTTTTTTGGGAAAACCTGGCCGGACAGTGCTGGCAGTTCATGGCGCTGTTCCTGCTGCCGATGGGCGTCATTTTGGCCACGAGCCTCATCACGCAAATCGAGTTCAGGAACAATGCCTGGAAGCAGGTGCATACCACGCCGCAGCATTTTTATACGTTGTTTTGGAGCAAATTAATGGTGATAATGGTGATGGTTGTCCAGTTTTTTATCCTTTTCAATATAGGGATTTACCTTGCCGGAGCAGTACCTGCGCTGCTCCTTGGCACGGTGGATTATCCAAGTCAGCCATTTCCATTCACGTATATGCTGAAAACGAGTGGGCGGTTTATGCTGGACATATTGCCCGTGGTCGGGCTGCAATATTTGATTAGCCTGCAATTCAAAAATTTCTTTGTACCATTGGGGGTGGGCATTGCCATGCTGATGCTTTCGCTGGTCATGGTGGAGTGGAAATATGGTTATATCGTGCCTTATACATACAGCCCCTATAATTTTTTTGAACTCCGGGGCGCTGCCATGAGCGGTTCAAAAGACGTGAATATCCACTGGCTGGCGTTGGGTTATTTCGCATTTTTCACGGTGTTGAGCTTTGTACTATATATTTCCAAAAAGGAAAAAGGATAAAGGAAAATTGGTTAGCCATTATGAAGAAAACCGTCATCATCCTGCTTCACCTTGGTTACTGGTTCCTGTACGGGTGCCTGCTGCTGCTCATCCTGATGTGCTTGGTCATCGGCACCAACCTGCAAAGCCAACCCAACCTTGCGGAGTATCGCTTTGGGCTGCTGTTCCTTGGGTTCGCCGTAGTGCCTGCGGTGGCTGGTTTTTATGTGTTTTATGGCTTCTTGTTCAGCCGTTTTTTGAGCCGAAAAAAAATCCAGTCCTTGGTTTTGGCGGCCCTTGTGTCGGCATTTTTGTGCGGAATATTGGGGGCCATGAATTTGGCGCTGCTCTCTGCGTTCCGTATAGGGCCAGGCATCACCGCCGACGGATTAATCTCAGCCTTGCAAATTTCCCTCATCATCGCCATCATCGCCCTGCTGAATGGCGGCATGGGGTTGCTGGTGCGGGGCTTCATCCGCTGGTACGACGAACTAAAGCTCAAGGAAGACCTCGCCCGGAAGAACTTCGAGACGGAACTGGCACTGGTCAAATCGCAGCTCGACCCGCATTTCCTGTTCAACACCATCAGCAATATTGACGTGCTCATCGCCAAGGATGCTCCAAGGGCCTCCGCCTACCTCCAAAAGTTGTCGGAAATCATGCGCTACATGCTCTACGAGTCCAAATCGGCCCAGATACCGCTGGGTGAAGAATGGACATACATTGAAAAATATATTGCCTTGCAAAAAATCAGGACGTCCATCGGTGACTATGTTGTTCACAGCGTGGAAGGCAACTTGGCAAACGTCCGCATTGCCCCCATGACCCTGATTCCTTTTGTGGAAAATGCCTTCAAACATGCCGGACGGGTGAAATCAGCGGACGCCATCCGCATCCGGCTTGCCGTTAATGGCAGCAGGCTCGTTTTCGTTTGCGAAAACAAATACCTGCCCAACGACACCTCTCCTGCTGAACCCGGCGGACTGGGCAACGAATTGATTGAAAAGCGCTTGGCCTTGCTCTACCCGGAACGCCACCAACTGGCTATCCAAAAAAACGACGAACTTTACAGCGTTCACTTAGCCATTGACCTGCATGAAAATTAACTGCATCATCGTAGAGGACGAGCCGCTGGCGCTCGAACGTGCCAAGGAGTATGTGTCGAAACTGCCTTTTTTGCACCTGTTGGCCACGTTCGACAATGCCCTCGACACGGTGGTTTTTATAAAATCCAATCCCGTGGACTTGATGTTCCTCGACATCCACCTTGGCGAGGTATCGGGCATTCAGTTGCTGGAAAACACGACCCTGCCCTGCCAAGTCATCCTCACCACGGCCTACCACGAATATGCCCTCAAAGGTTACGAGCTAAAAGTGACCGACTACCTGCTCAAGCCTTATTCCTTCGAGCGTTTCCTGCAAGCCGCCGACAGGGCGCAGCAGCTTTTCAACCAAAAAACGCCCCCACGTGAACCGGATTTTATCTTCGTAAAAACAGAAAACCGCCTCGAAAAAGTAGTGCTGGCCGATGTCCTCTACATCGAGGGCATGGGCGACTACCGCTGCATTTACACTTCCCAAAAGCGTATCATGACCCTGCAAACCTTCACCGAGTTCGAACAGCAGATACCGCCCAACCTGCTTTGCCGAGTGCATAAATCCTACATAGTGGCGATTGGGAAAATTGATACCATCGAGCGGGAACGCATCAAAATCGGGGAGAAGGTCATCCCGGTTTCGGCGACGTACAGGGACGGGTTTTATGAACAGGTGCAGCGGGTTTCCAAGTAGTAGATTATTTTATCCAGATCGATTGTGGTATTAAAATCATCCCGCCACTGGTTTTATAGCTCCCTGCACGAACCTCCGCACCAACTTGTCCCAACCCGTGAGCGGGGCGGTCAGTTTGAAATAGCGCATCATCAGGTTCTCCACGACTTTCATGCCGCCCTTCACGGTACTGAACTCCTTGTAGTTCAATTGGTTGCTGATGAACATCGCTTGGAGGACGGCCTTCATGCCCTGCTGGTTCTCTCCTTTCAGGAACAGCAGGATTTGAAAAAACTTCGACTGGTCGGCAGCGGGCGTGAACCAAACGAGGCAACGGGTGACGCCGTTGCTTTTGTTGCTCACGCTGTGTAGGATTTGGCGGGGAATGACGACCTCGTCGCCCGCCTTCGCCACGATGGTTTTTCCGCCAAGTTTGAAGGTGACCTCGCCTTCGAGGACTTTGAAATGCTCGTTCGCTTCTTGGTGCAGGTGTTCGGGCACCGAGCCGCCGGGCTGCACCGTCCATTCAAATTCGCAAGCGGTTTGAGAAAGGTTCAACGGCTGGAAGGTTTCTTTTCCCCAGCCTACAGAGGGATAGGTAGTTGTTTGCATTGGAAATAATATTTTGAAAGTAGTCAAACTTGTCTTAACCCAATCCTCGCCACCGCCTCCATCAGCGCATCGTCAGCCCAAGTGGGTTTCAGCAGCAGCCCGTTGGCGGTATCCTTCAAGGCGATGTCATTTTCAAAACTCAGCGGGCACTTGCCGTGCTGAGCGTAAGGTGCGACCGTGGTGTAAATGCGGTCGCAGGTGGCCTGTTCCAAGTAAAACTGTGAGTTCAGGTACTCCTGTTCCCCAACATACACTTTGAAATGGATGTGCGGCACCCTGCCCTCGTACCAGCCGGGGAAAATGGTGTTGAATTCCACCCAACCATTGGCATCCGTGCGTTGCAAACCACGCAGGAAGCGTGTTTCTGCCACCGGTTCGACGTGGTACTCGCCATTGCGCTTCACGCCATTTTTGCCTACAAGCAAGATGGTCTTCCAGACGTCGTGCGCAATTTCCGTAGGATAACCACTGTACACGCCCTCTGCATCCGTGTGCCAAATCTCGACCACTGCGCCTTCGATGGGGCTGCAATCCGGGTGGCGCAACAACTGCATACGGAGGTTCAACGGCTTGCCCGTGCGGTCTTCCCGGATGTCCTTGCGCTCCGGCGAGGGGAAGTAAAACGGCCCCTCCACCTGTCGGGAGGTGAGCAGGCATAGCTTGCCATCTGCTGCGGGGGCTGGGGACAGTTGCAGGTTGGTGTTGCGCTCGCTTTGCATCCCCCATCGGATGATGGAGCGACGGCTGAACCAAGCTGCGGCTAAGCCTGTACCTAATATTCCAAGGGTTCCGAAGATGAATTTTCTTCTGGTTTTAGTTGCCATGTTGAATAAAGATTAAGGTTGCTGAAAGTAGCAGTTTTGAACCCCTCCACCCCTTAATCACCTGAAACTATCCAAGAATTGATTCAAAAAACTGCGCTTATTGGTCAAAAGAGGCAGCGTGAGCAGCGTTAGAGTTGCGCACCAACACAGACTTTTGAGCTTTATCAGCTTATTCATTTCAGTGGCAATGGCGCCCCTTCGAACTTCCGCTGCTTCCCCTGCAACTTGCCGAAGAACAACGCCACCGGGAAAATCACCTTTTTCACGAAGCCCGGTATGTCGAGCATGTCGAACTCCGAGCGGTAGCGGTCAAGGAGGTATGCCGCATCGAAAGCGCCGGGCTGCTTGCCCCCGTTGGCTTTCATCGAGTCATAAATTCCCGAAAGGAAATACTCAAAATTGTGCGCCGGGTTGATGGAACCAGTGCAGATGAGCCGTTCATTGCCCACGCACCAGAACTTGTGCGCTTGGCCCGCCTTGTAGGTGATGCTGTCGCCAACCTTGAAAAATTGCTCTTCTTCACCTTGCACGAGCGAGCCCATTTTACCCTGCACGACGGTCAGGCTTTCGTCCTGCAAATGGTGAACGTGCATCGGCGGGCCAGCCCCTGGCTCGACGATGGCTTCGATTTCCAGCCAGTCCCCAGCAGGGTCTTTTACGAGGCGTTTAAAAATAATGGTGTCGCCACCGCCACTGGAGATGGTATGAGGATATTGGAATTGCATGGCTTGTGATTTTTTAATGAAAAATGGTTTTTTGGGGTAGCGGCAATTAAGCGTTATTTCACCTTGCCGAATATCCAACCGATGACACCGCCTGCCACCGCACCGACGACAGTATTGACAATCACGTCAATCGGTAGCCAGTCCCAGGTGTACGCCTTGTAACTGGAGGCACTGAATATGCCGAACCAGAGCATTACAAGAAAGGTAATCCAAGTCCCCGCCACCGCGCCACCTTTGAAAGTGTTGACACCGAATTTGTGCAACAGGATGGTGACAAACAGCGAAAAGACCAGACTGCCCACTATCCACCAGACCATGTCCGGTTCATGAACGCAGGCTGCATTGTCAGCAAGCCATTTTTCCATCATACCACCCATGAGCGTCATAAAAATTGCCATGGAGAGCAGGAGCCCTGTGACTGCCCCGCCCAGTGTTCCGAGAATGATCTTCTTTTCCATTTTAAAAATTTTGTTGGTGAAAAAAGTTGGTTTGAATAATTTTTGAATTTCGTTAAGCCTGAGTGCTAAAAACCACCATCGGCTTTTTCCATAAAACCCACCCCAACCAGCCAGCCCACACAGGGGCGAGGAACAGGTAAAAGTTCAAGCCAGCCCCCGAAAGCGCTTCGCTGTGGAAAATGTAGCCAAGCACGTCCAGCACACTGGCAATACCCAGCAGCGTGGTGAACCACCCCAGCCATTTGTGTTCCGGGCGCAAGAGCCAGCCGATGCCGAGGAACCATACCGCCGCCAGCGACATGGTGAAGATGTTCCAAATGCCGCTCATTACCTCGTTGTTCAGGTTGGCGAAAACCTGTGTGGCAATGGCCTTTTGCGCTTCGTCGCCCGACTGGTACGCCTCGTACAGCGGGACAGTACCGCCCGCCAACATGGCAGCCCCCGCCGCACCAATGAGGATGTAGCCCCCACCACAAATGGCGAACAATTGGCTGTGCAGGGGCGCTTTTGCCGATTGCCAATGATGCAGCGCCAGCAGTGCCGGAAGCACCGGCAGGTAGTAACCGAAGATGTCGAGAATCCAGCCCCAGCGCAGCGTGGCAGAGGGGTCGGGTTGGTAAGCGATGGCTTTCGCCGGGTTGAAAGCCGTTTCAAAATCCCAGTTGAAGGCGGTGAAAATGAGCAGGATGCTCACCAAAGCCAATGGGCAGGAAAGCAGGGCGAGGATGCCCGCCATTTTGAAAAAGGAAGTGTTGTTTTTCATGGCAATTTATTTTTCAGCGATTTTTCCTTCCCCGGTGTTCGCCGCAGGCAATGATTGGATATAATTGTACAGCCCTTCTATTTCCACGTCCGACAGTGCGCCGATGCCTTCCCAGGGCATAAACTGCGGGTTGGGCTTGCGGCCATCGGGCGTGGTGCCCGTCCTGAACAGGTTGGTGAACTCCGCCAGCGTCCACTTGCCAGCGTTGCCGCTCTTGCTGATGTCCGGCACGGGCGGCGACACGGGATCGGGCGACTTGCCACCGCCGAAGTTGGCACCATGGCAGGCCCGGCAGCCGTCGAAACTCGCCACGTAAGCGCCGTACTCCACGCTGTTGCCAATGGGCGGGGCGGTGACGTTTTTCGCTTTTTCGTGGTCAATGAGGTTGTAGTGGAACATTTCGCCGAACAGGCCCGCCCCCGCCATCACCTGCGCCGTGTAGGTAAAATGGCGCTGGTCGAACTTGCGGTCTACCGGTGGCAGTGTCTTCAGGTAGGCGATGACGGTGCCGAGGTCCTGGTCGCTGTAGTGGGAGTACGCCTCGCAGGGCATCACCATCAGCGGGTTGCCTTTTTTGTTCAGCCCGTGGCGGATGGCCCGCACGAAGTCCTCGTCGGTGTAGCCTTCGGTTTCGCTGCCCGTCGCACGGGTGAGGTTGGAGGAGGGGAGTACGCCGATTTTCGGGTCGTCGAAAAACACCTTTCCGCCGAGGTCCTTGTCGTGGCAGCCCTGACAGCCCACGGTGAGAGCTTTGCCCCTGGCGAGGGAGGCCGAGTCGGCGGGGATGGCGACGGGCGCCGGTGTGAAGGAGTGAACTTCGTTGAACTTGCTGTTGAACTTGCGGGCAAGCATCCAGGAGGCGAGGAGGGCGACGAGCACCAAGCCGAGGAGGGTAATGCCTGTCCATTTCAGAAATTTTTTCATGTAAGATGTTTTTAGTTGGTGAAAGAAGTTGTTGGGCTAAGTGCTTTGTCAATTAAATAGTGTCGGGTTAAAGCAAGGGGCTTGGGGCGGCGCAGCGCCCCAAAAGCACCTCTCCCCCGACGAGCCGCCGGAGGCGGCGAGAAGGGGCAAACACGATAGTTTTTATGACCCGTCATTATTGATTTGACAAAGTACTAAGGTACAGCCTTAAATTTTATCCTTCGTCGAATTTGCCCAATTATTTATTGCCGCCCGGCATCTGGAAGTCCACTTTCGGCGTCAGTTGGTCGTGCTCGATGAGCCACTTGCCCTTCTCCTTGCGCAACACAGCAACACAGGTATTCTTGCCCACGATTTTTTGACCTTGGATTATGAACTCGTCCTCACTGTCCCAAGTGAGTATTGCCACATCTGGATTCACAAGCCTCCAGGAGGTGAGGTGGTAAGTGAACTTCGGCTTGGCGTCCAGCATTTTGTCCATTTCGTCCCAAGCGACTTTGAGGGATGACAGGCCGGAAATCAGGCGTCCATATCAGGGCCGATTTCGGAGGCTTTTGGAGCATAGTAACGCATTAATTTGTCATAACCGCCGGTTTCGTAAGCGTCGTACACAGTTTTCAAATAAGCCTCGAAAGTAGCTTGGTTGTCAGCCTGTGCCGACGCATTTTGGGTAAACAAGCTGAAAGTGAAAAGGAGGATGAAACTAAAAATTGAAGTTTTCATTGTCTTAAAAAATTGATTGGTGAAAAAAATGATGATGAAGAGTTGTTGATTATTTCCCTGCTTTCGCAATGGTTGATTCCAATGGCGGCACGGTTTGCAGGTAGGCCCAGATGGCGCTCACCTCCTCGTCGGCGAGCAGCGCGAGCCTTGGCATGGCCGTGCTCAGTGCCGAGCCATCTGGACGGATGCCCGATTTTACGGCAGCCAGGAACTGCTCCTCCGTCCATTTGCCGATGCCTTGATCTGGGTGTGGCGTGATGTTGCGGGAGGGAGTGGTTTTGAAATCATGGTCAGCGATGAGGTTGCCACCAGCAAGGTAACCCGGCGATTTTTCCGGCTCAACCACGTTGTAGGTTTCAAAGCTGCCAGCATGGCAACTTGCACAATCGTACCTCGCCGTTGCGAGATAGCGCCCGTAAGCAATTCGGTCGGTCACGGCAGGTGTCGGGCGTGGCTTGGCGTCGTAAGTCAACGGCTTGAAAGCACCAAATTTCATCAATGCATTTGCCAGAAAGGAATACCTAGTGGTGCGCACCTCCGCTGATGCCTCCACCTCTGGTACGTCGGAGCGCAAGTAGGCGATAACTGCAGCCAAATCCTCGTCGGATAGATTGGGGAAGAACATGAACGGGCCCGCCAGTTTACCGTCCCGTTTGATACCTGTGCGCAGCAGGTAGGCGATTTCACCGTCCTTGTAGCGACCCAGGCCAGCTGTTGGGTGCTGGGTGAGGTTGCCAGACCAGATTTCTCCGAAGCCTTCACTTTCTGGTGAAAACAGTTTGCCATCTAGCTTGCCACTCTCACCTTGGTGGCAGTAGGCGCAGACGGTTTTAGCGATTCTTGCGCCGTTTGCCAAAGACAGGCTGTCCGTAGGAAGTTGGATGTCAAGCTCCTTCACTTCATAGGTAGGAGTATCCGTAAAATTGACCCAAGCTGCCGTGCCAGCGATGGCCAGCACGATGATGCCAAGTAAGTAGTCAATCAGAATTATTCGATACATTTTGTTCTTTGAAATCTATGGTG
>CAZDSU010000119.1:0-11882 GCA_964508135.1 uncultured Saprospiraceae bacterium | reverse complement strand
TTTTCCCCAAAGTTATCCACATTTTTGTTGTCAACGTATTCCATGAGAGAACAATAATGACGAATGTCTAAACGACTCTTTTAAACACTCACCCGCTTCCATCCGCCATCCTTCCCTAATTGTAATGCCAGCCGTGGCGCTTGGCGATGTTGTTCGCCACCCGATATTCGTCCTCCAGTCCTCCCTTGGGCGTTGTATATTCTTTGCGTTCAGATTTTCGGCAGGGCCTTTTCACCTCCGGCCAAGTAGTGCTTAATCCAGTCGCAGACAACTCCATTGTCCACTGCCAACGCTGTGGAAATTTGCTTTCAGGACATGCCTTGTTTATGCTATTCAACGGCACGATGACGGGTGGATATACTGTGTACTCTCATAGTCCTTGTTTTACATCAAACATCAATGCACTTTCGGTAATCTTCACTTCGGCAAAGGTTAGTTAAACATAAATGCCGACGACAAACTGCTTGAATTTAAAAAATCGGTGTAGTGGTTGCCAAGTGCTACTTTTGCCTTTTCCCTTTGTACTTTTTACTTGAAATACATGCCTAACAGAAAAAAAATGCCCAAGATTCAGGAGGTAAAGAACTTGGTCGTACCGCCGCCTGAAGTCTGGCACCTGTCAAATGGAATCCCGGTTTACGAAACGAACCTCGGCACACAGGACATCCTGAAACTGGAATTGGTGTTCTTTGCCGGACGGCCTTATGAACGAAAAAAACTAGCGTCACGCTGTGCGGCGGCACTGATGCGGGAGGGCACGAGGCAGCATACCTCCGCTGAGTTGGCTGAGGTGATTGACTACTACGGCGGCACGCTCTCACTGCCCATCAGCATGGACATGGCCGGGGTGCAGCTTTATTCGCTGACGAAATACTTCGACAAGCTGCTGCCATTGGCTGCGGAAATGTTGTCGGAGCCACTTTTCCCGCAGGAAGAAATTGATTCGTTCATCGTGCGGAACAAGCAGCGGCTACAGGTTGACCTGAGCAAAAACGACTTCGTGGCCTACCGAAAATTTACCGAACTACTCTACGGCGAGCACCACCCCTACGGTTACAACAGCTATGCGGAAACCTACGAGGCCATTACGAGGGACGATTTGGTGACGCACCACAAGGAGAATTATACCAGCGGCAACTGCCTGATTTTCCTGAGTGGCCGCACCAATGATGCCGTTCGGCGGTTGCTCGACGAGCAGCTTGGGCAGGCCATTCCCAAGGGGGAGCGCAAACAGGTTGGGCCATTGACAGTCAACCAACTGCCCCAAAAACTGCACGAACCTTTGCCGGACACGGTGCAAAAAGCAGTGCGCATTGGATGCCACCTCTTCAACCGCCTGCACCCTGACTACAACGGGATGTACGTGCTGAACACCATTCTGGGCGGTTACTTCGGTTCCCGGCTGATGACCAATATCCGGGAGGAAAAAGGTTATACTTACAATATTTACAGCTCGCATGAGGCCATGCTCTATGGCGGGTATTTATACGTGGGCACGGAGGTGGGCAACGAGTTCGTGGATAAGACCGTGCAGGAGATTTATGTGGAAATGGAAAAGCTGCAACAGGACCTCGTGGACGACGACGAGATGGAAATGGTAAAAAATTACTTGCTCGGTACGCTTTTAACGAACCTTGACGGCCCTTTCAACATTGCAGAGGTAGTAAAAACATTCGTGAGCGAAGGTGTGGAGCTAAGCGCCTTCGAGGAGCTGGCCAGCGCCATCAAGAAAATAACGGCAGAGGAGGTCCGGGAACTAGCGAGAAAGTATTTCAGCAAGAAGGACATGTGGGAGGTGATAGTTTGAGGGACAAGGTTTAAGTTACGAGTTTTGAGCTTTAAGTTGAGGGAAGGGGCTGAAAGCGCACTTTTGTGCATAAAGCCAATTAGTTTTAATGAATTGCTACAATAATTATTGGATTTTCTTTTCTTTTGTGCCGTCTTTGCGAAGCATTGGTTTTTTTCGATGTTTTGATTAAATTTGGATTGCGAACAAAGTTTCCATTCACATCAAGACCTTAGCCCAACCGCTTCAAGGGCATCGTCAAAAGACTTTTAAAAACAGAGGTAAACGCTATTAATGAAACTCTTCAGTTTTTTCACACAAGAACTAGCCATAGATCTGGGCACGGCCAATACGCTCATTATGAGCGATGGGAAAGTAGTGGTGGACGAGCCGTCCATTGTTGCGATTGACAGGCGAACGGGGGAGACCATTGCCGTAGGCACCAAGGCCATGCAGATGCACGAAAAAACCCACGAGAACATAAAAACCATACGCCCATTGAGGGACGGCGTCATTGCCGACTTCCAGGCTGCGGAAAATATGATTGAGGGCCTCATCAACATGATAGGCAACCGCCGCAGGTTCTTTTCCCATTTGAAAATGGTCATCTGCATCCCTTCGGGCATCACCGAGGTGGAAAAAAGGGCCGTTTTTGACTCCGCCGACCACGTGGACTCCAAAGAGACCTACCTGATACACGAGCCGATGGCAGCCGCCCTCGGTATCGGCTTGGAGGTGGAGGAGCCTATCGGCAACGTCATCATTGACATTGGGGGTGGCACGACGGAAATTGCGGTGATTGCCCTTTCGGGCATTGTCTGCGACCAGTCCATCCGCACCGCTGGCGATGAGTTCACTGCCGACATCATGGACTACATGAAGCGGGCGCACAATATCCTCATTGGGGAGCGCACCGCCGAGCAGATAAAAATCCATGTAGGCTCCGCACTCCACGAACTCGACAACCCGCCGCCAGACTATGCCGTGAACGGGCGTGACTTGATGACGGGCATCCCCAAGCAAATCACGATTTCCTACCACGAGGTGTCGCAGGCTATTGACAAATCCATTGGAAAGGTGGAGGAGGCTGTGATGAAGGCCCTCGAGGCCACGCCACCAGAGCTTGCCGCTGATATTTACAAGACCGGCCTCTACTTGACGGGCGGCGGCGCCTTGCTGCGCGGTCTCGACAAGCGGCTCAGCATGAAGACCAAATTGCCAGTGCATATCGCTGAAGACCCGTTGCGGGCAGTGGTGCGCGGCACGGGCATTGCGCTGAAAAATACCGACCGGTTCTCCTTCCTGATTGATAGAAAAAGCGTTTAAGAACGGTGAATTATGAACGGTGAACTGTGAACGGGCTTTGTTCACAGTTCACAATTCATAGTTCACCGTTCACCGTTCCGCCATGTTCAACCTCGTCCAGCTTCTTATAAAACTAAGTGGCTTCCTCGTGTTCTTGCTGCTGGAAGTCATCTGTTTTTCGTTGGTGGTCAGGTACAACGGCAACCAAGAGAAGGTTTACACGAATACCGTCAACCAGTTTACCGGATGGTTGCAAAAAAAGAGCGCATCTACTTACCGGTATTTCCAACTTTACGATGAAAACAGGCGATTGGCAAAAGAAAATGCCCGCCTGCTCGACCGCCTGGCCAACGTGGGCATCAACGTTCAAAACCCGTTGGACACGGCTTGGGCCGACACCCTGCAGCCCAAGTACAGTTTCCTCGAAGCACAAGTTATCAAGAATTCCATCAACGAACACCACAACTACCTCGTGCTGGACAAGGGCAGCAAGGACGGCGTGACTGCCCACAGCGGCGTGGTGAGCGATGATGGGGTAGTGGGAATTGTTCGGAAAGTTTCAAAAAACTACTCGGTGGCCATGTCCGTACTGCATCGGCAGGCGATTGTAAATGCGAGGGTCAGGCACAAGAACTACTTTGGGCCGATGACATGGAAGAGCAAGGACATTCATATTTTCAACCTGGATAACATACCCAAGGACGCCCCGGTGACCAAGGGCGACACGATCGAGACCAGTGGCTATTCCACGATGTTCCCACCGGGCATCTTACTGGGTGTGGTTGACAAAATGTGGATGGACCCTGGAAGCAATTTTTTTACCATCGAAGTAAGGTCGTTTGCGAAGATGAGCAACATACAGCATGCGTATATTGTGCGCAATATTTTCAAAGTAGAACAAGAGGAATTAGAGGAATCCGTGATTACCGAAGATGAATAATATAGTCGTTGTCAATGTTTTGAGGTTTGTGGGGCTGGTGCTGTTGCAGGGCCTTGTGTTCAAAAATATCGGGGTAGGCTGGGAGAGTTTTCCCTACCTGCACATTATCGTTTTCCCATTGTTCATCCTTTTGTTGCCGCTGCGCACGCCCAAAACTCTGGTCATTTTCCTCAGCTTTTTGATTGGCATCTCCGTTGACTTCCTGTACGATACCCTCGGCGTCCATGCCAGTGCCGCCGTTTTCACCGGCTTTGCCCGGTCATTGGTGCTGAGAATGTTTGAGCCACGGGGTGCTTACAACATGTCCTACAGCCCCACCATTGCCCGCATGGGGCTGGGCTGGTTTGTGCAGTATGTGGCCATCCTGATGTTTGCCCATGTGTTTTTCTATTGCTCCGTGGAAGCGTTCACGTTTGTTTATATCGTTGACATTTTGATTAAAACAATCGTGAGCTTTCTGGCGTCTATGGTTTTTATCATGATTTTCCAACTACTCTTCAACCCGTTGGACTAAGTAGTGAGTGTTTGAGAGCGTGAGATTTTGAGATGGTGAGAAGTGAGAGGATGCCCACTCTTACCCATGTGCCTTCTCAAACCATCAAATCCTCAAACGCTCACCCGCTCAATAATGGAAAACCAGTATAAGGAACGGCAATTTGTTATCTTGCTGCTTTTTGCGTTGGCAGGTCTGCTCTTGATGGGTCGGGCCTTTCAGTTGCAGGTGCTCAGCGACTCCTTCAGGAGCCGAGCGGATGCCGTGGCCATGAGCAAGGAGACGCAGTACCCCGCACGGGGGCTTATCTACGACCGCAATGGCAAGCTGCTCATCAACAACGCCCCGGTGTACGACCTGATGGTCACGTACAGCCAGGTGAAACCCGGCATGGACACGATGAAGTTCTGCCAACTGCTGGGCATTGACAAGGAAGATTTCAAGCGGCGACTGAACAAAGATTTCAAGCGGGACAAGCGTTTCAGCCGGATAAAGCCATATATTTTTATGGACAAAATATCGCCCGAAGCATTTTCCATGTTCCAAGAAAGCATGTACGAGTTTCCGGGCTTTTTTGCGCAGGTGCGCAATATCCGCAGCTATCCCGTGAACCATGCTGCACACATGCTTGGCTATATCACGGAGGTCACCGATTCGGACATCAAAGCAGCAAATGGTGCTTACGTCATGGGCGACTACATTGGCGCCAGCGGCCTCGAACTGGCGTATGAAACAGCGTTGAAGGGCATAAAAGGCGCTAAGTTTGTACTAAAGGACAACCTTGGCAGGGATGTCGGCAGCTTCCAAAACGGCAAACGGGACACACTGCCCGAGTCTGGCTACGACCTCATTTCCACCATTGACATCGAACTGCAAGCCTATGCAGAATCGCTGATGGTCAACAAAAAGGGCGCTGTGGTGGCCATCGAACCCAAAACGGGCGAAATCCTCGCCTTCCTCAGCTCTCCCACCTACGACCCCAACTTGATGATCATTGACCAAGACCGGGGGCAAGCGTACATGGCATTGCAAAACGACAAACACAAGCCCCTGTTCAACCGGGCCATCATGGCATCGTACCCACCCGGCTCCACCTTCAAGGCAGTGGTCGGCCTGATTGGGATGCAGATGGGCGCTATCACTCCTGAAACTGGCTGGCCTTGTAGCGGCTATTACGTGAACGGCGGGCGTGACGTTCGAAAGTGCCGTGGCCATGCCCACCCTTCCAATATCAGTATTGCGCTGCAATGGTCGTGCAACTCCTATTTTTTCCGCACTTTCAAGGAAATTGTTGACCACTACGGCTACTACAATTCCGGTCAGGGCCTCGACACAATGGCGTACTACCTTCACAAATTTGGCTTAGGGCAAAAACTCGGCGTGGACTTCCCAGGCGAAAAAACTGGCAGGGTGCCAGACTCGAAATACTACGACAAAATGTACCCCAAGGCCAAGGGCGGTTGGCGCTCGCCCACCGTCATTTCTGTGGGCATCGGGCAAGGCGAAATAGAACTGACCACCATCCAAATGGCCAACGTGGTCGCTGCCATCGCCAACCGCGGCTACTACTTTATCCCGCACTTCGTCAAGGAGTTCAGGCAGGGTGAAAAAAAGCTGCCACCAAGGGAGCCTTACCGGAATCGCATCAAGCTGCCCATAAGTTCCTACTATTTCCCGTCGGTGGTGGATGGTATGGCGGCGGTGATTGCCCACGGAACGGCAGGTTCCTCCAAAATCCCCGACCTGCCCGTGGCCGGAAAAACCGGTACCGTGCAGAACCCCCACGGCGAAGACCACTCCACGTTCATTGGCTTTGGACCATTGGAAGCGCCTAAGATTGCGATCGCTGTTTATGTGGAAAATGCAGGCGGTGGTGGCAAATTCGCCGCTCCGATTGCCACGCTTTTAATGGAAAAATACCTGCGGGGCGACATTAGCGAAAGCCGGAAACGCCGCGAGAAAGAGATGATGGAAGCCAACTTGATGGAGCCAAAACCCAAGAAATTGTTCGTGCGCCCGCTAACTTTGCCCGATTCTGTGCAGGTGGACGATACCCCCGTTGATGTGCCGGAGGAGGTCGAAGAACTTGAAAATCAATAAAACTGCCTGTTATTGAGTTAATGGGGCATTGAGATATTGCCCAATAACCCAATAACCCAATAACCCAATAACCCAATAACCCAATATCAATGACAGTTTCCGCCATCGTAGCTACTGCCCGCAACCTCGCCATTGGGCATCAAAACCAGATACCTTGGTACTTGCCAGCCGACTTGAAGTATTTCAAGAAAGTGACAACGGGCCACCACGTAATCATGGGGCGCAAATCGTTCCAATCCATCGGGAGGCCGCTGCCCAACCGTGTGAACGTGGTCGTCACCCGTGATCCGTTTTTTGTGGCAACGGGGTGCACGGTGGCACACTCCCTCGAAGAAGCATTGGAACTGGCCGAGGCCAATGGCGAAACAGAGGCTTTTGTCATCGGCGGTGGTGAAATTTATCGCAAAAGCTGGCCCTACCTCGACCGTCTCTACCTCACCGAAGTGGACATGGAGCCGGAAGCTGGCGATGTTTTTTTTCCAAAAATAGATGAAAAAGAATGGAAGGAACTGAGCCGAGAGGCTTATCCCGCCGACGAAAAGAATGAGTTTGGGTATGTGTTCAGGGTTTTGGAAAGGGTCTGAATCCCATTGGTTTATCAAAAATAGTAACGATTCAGCACCTCCCAAGCTCCCCAAAGCAGGGAAAATCCCAACAAGATTTCACAAGCCAAGTCTGCTCGCCTACCATTTTGCGAAGCAAAAAAACCGCCTACGGCAAAGAAAAACAACGGGAAAACTGGAAAAAAATACCGCCCACTGAGTGCCAAAACCCGGTCACTTCCCACGGGCATCCATTGCATGTACAATACCAGCGCCAGCGCGCCCATCATGAGCAGGGCAGTCGCTGAAAAGCCAATGCGGTGCTTGGTTTTGAGCTGAACACGATCCGTCGAATCCGATGTCGAAACCCAAATCGTGGCCAAAAAAAGCAGTCCGATCAGCCAACTGGGTAGGTAGTTTTTCTCCCAACCGAACTTGCCGAAATAGTGCGCCAACGTAGCAGGCGCACTTTCAAAATAACTTAACGCAGCCGTTTTTGCAAAGCCGAAAGGATGCGACAGCACATGCGCCAACTGCTGGTGCGGCTGCACCCCTGCGTTCAGTTGCACACCCTCCCGAAACTGCGGATGGTAGTCATCGTAGGGAATGAAAAGCCCCCCAGCATGATGATACCACCAAGCCAACAGGGCGAGGTTGGCGGCGCACAGCCCTCCAGCAAACAGGTAAAAAATGGAGGCTGTGCTGAATTTTCGCATCGGTACGAACCATACCAGCAGCACCAACGGAAAGTAAACTGGCTTACTGAGGACAATCATTGTGGAGCTGGTGAATACGCCGACTTTGAGCCAGCGGGACGTTTCTGCAAATTTTTTTTCGGAGAAAATGAGCGACAGCAGCGCCGCCAGCAGCCAAAAGCAAAGCCCGTTGGTGACGGCATCGCCCGTGAGCGAGGCGTGGAGGAAAAGGCTGGAGGGGAGCAGTGCCAACCACGCCATCGTGCGCTGATGGAACGGCAACAGCCACAAGGCGGCGAACACTAATGCCATCCAAACGACCAGTGTGGCAAGTCGCCCGGCGTAGAGCAGCACCATCGGCCTGCACTCGAAGGCCATCAGCGCTCGCAGCACCACCGCTTGAAAAAGGTAAGGAAACGGGGCGTAGTAGCCCACGTTCGGGAAGTCGGCGAAGGTGGTGTCTTGAGCGTTGAGGGGTATCTGCCATGCTGTTTTAAAGTCAGTGGAGGTAGTTCTCGCCTCGTAATTGTAGCGAAGGGAAGCGAAGGGTTTATAAACTTCGGTCAAGCTTTTGGGTAAATAACCGCCGAGCCGCAAGTCGGCTGTCTTCGTGGCCATGAGGTGGCCTCTGGCCAGGTGGGCAGTGCGGTAGAAGTGTGCCGTCTCGTCGGGCGACTGAAAAGGCGGCACCAGCAGGGCGTAAACCAGCCCGGCAAGTGAAGCCACAATCAGGAAAAATCGGTGAGCGGCACACTTCTTCATGGCGTCAGAACTTGTGCATGAGGCTCAGTACCACGTTGCTGGAGAAGCTTGCATTTACATTGACGCCAACATCGGAGCCTGAAAACTGGCGCAGGGAAATGGAGCCGCTCGGAATCGTTTCCAGGTTGACTGCCCAGTACTCACTAAAATCATATTGGATGCCCAAGATGTAGCCGAGGCTTGGTGCCAAGTTCCAGTTGGGTTCAAAGCTTTCCTGTTTGCTGAGTCCTGCGTTCAGCGAAAACGACGGGCCGGTGTAGTAGGAAGTTCTTTTGCCCATCTGCCTGCGCTTTTCGTTGCCAATGGAAAATCCTGCGTTGATGGAAAAACTGAACCTGTTGAATTCGTTGCCAAGATTGATGCCGCCAAAACTGCCGCTGATGCGGCGGAACTTGCCATTGTCCAACTTCTTCTTGTAAATGGCTGAAAAGGAGTTGAACCCATCGAAATTGATTCCACTTATACGTAGCCCAACCTCGTATTTGTGGTCGTCAACATTTTGAGCAGAAAGTGAAGTAGCCTGAATGCAAATGATGATTGCCAAGCATGTAAACGTGAAGAGGTGCTTTTTCATAAAAATGATTTTAGGTGAAGAAGGATGTCGGCAATGATACGCAGGGCAGATGGCAAGCGGGCAGCTATTCGCCAATTTTTAACATCCAATGCTGAGATATAATGTTTGCAGCCAGCAAAGCAAAAGGAAGGGAGAGTCCATAAAATAAAGGAGCCCCCCTCAGAACCAAGCTGAGAGAGGCCATCCCAAAAACTGCTCTTAATCAGCGCCAAAGACCCGGAGGGCTTGGCTTATCTATTGTGATAATTTGATAGTGCTTTAGGTGGGGCGAATAAACGCCCAAATTCGGAGTAATCTTATTCCAGAAAGTGGCTACTTAGGCTGAATGGGCATGGGGATATCGCCGAATGGAGGGTTTCGCTCCGAACATTGACAGGGAACAAAAGTAGGGAGGAGGCTAAAGTAGGGGCATACCTTTTTTAGCGTAATTTTTGAAAGTATTTTTCACAGATAATAAAAACATTGCCTGCAAGGCGGCTTAATTAGCCAAGGTAAAGGCGATGTCTGATACTGACGGATGGCGGAAAAACGAGATGATGCAGCAAATTAGGAAAAGGACAAATGCAATTGCTTCATCCGTAACACTAAAAGGGGTATTCTTTTTCATTTTGGGTGTGGTTTACGTAATGTTGAAAATATGTTCTCCCAAAGTGCTTGTTCTAATGCTATGAAAATTGAGCGCGACCGGCGCGAAACTCATAGGTTGTAGATTAGAAATGTTTCAATGCTCAGGTTAGTTCGCAACCTCCCAGCCTTTTTATCGGAAGAAGTTGTTTTTCGTTTGCCCGAGCACGTTGTGATTCGCAGCAAAGTAAGGGGCTGAAATCAAACTGCAAGTAATTCGACCATTACCTTTTTGTTAAGTCATTGGCCCATCCACCGCTTGAAGTCCTGTACCCGCTCCCGGCTCACCACGTTGTTCGTTTCGTGGGTTGGGCTGAGTTCGAGTTTCAGGCGGCTGTTAAACCAAGCGGAAATCCGGCGGATTGCTTCTGGCTTCACGATGGCCTGTCTGTTGATACGGAAGAAAAGCCTTGGGTCAAGTATGGCCTCCAATTGGTCGAGGGTGTACTCAACGATGTGCATTCTTCCATCGGCGCACTGCACAAAGGCTATGCCATCCTCCGAGAAAAAATAAGCTATCTCTGAAATAGGCACGTGAACGAAGTGTTGCCCTGATTTTACAAGGAACCTGTCCTTGAATTCCCGCTGTGCGAGCATGGATTGCAGCATTTTTTCGAGGCCGCTTCGATCGTAGGTATCGGGTTGGCGATAAACTTTTCTATATTTTTCAAGGGCTGAAACCAATTCGGCTGGGTCAATCGGTTTCAAAGGTAGTCCACGCTGTTCACCTTGAACGCCCGCAGCGTGTAGTGGTCAAAGGCGGTGGTGAAAATAACCGGGGCCGTCAGGGAGGTTTGACCAAAAATATCGAAGCTCAGGCCATCGGCCAGTTGGATGTCCATGAAAATCAGGTCGGGTTGCTGGAAGTTGCGCAGCCACTTCACCGCCCCCTCCACGCTGTCAATCATGTCCATGATTTTGCATTCCGGGCAATGCTCGGCTAATAGTTTTGCCAACCGCTTGGCAGCGGGTTGTTCGTCTTCGATGATGAGTGTTTTCATTAGGAAGTTGGCATTTTGGTTTAAAAAAGTGCCCAACGCTTGAGGCTCACGACATGGGTCTTGCTGGATTGGCGGTGCTCAAACTTTGCCTCCTCCCAAGTCGGCAAGCGCCATTTCGAGGGCGGTTCTTTTGAAAAACCGTATGGTTCCGTGGGCACTCCCACTAGGTTCTTGTCCAGTTTCTTATTGTTGTTTTCGTCCAAAAAAGCGGCAAAGGCATAGCTCCCGGCAGGTAGGTTTTCGATGAAGCCCTCCAGCGTTCCTTTTTTGTCCACATTGAAATTGTAGAGCACTGCCTTGTCCTCCACCATGAATTGCGACCCGCTGCTGTACAGTGCCAACCGCACCGTGCCGCCCGCCCGTTCAATGCCCTCGAAGCTAACCGTCAACTGACCGCCGCCACCGCTAGGTGCGATGCGAAATGAGAACATTGCGAAACAAAGTAGAAAAACAATTATTTTCATAACCAGCTAAAAATCAATTATTTATGCGTCAATCAGCAAAGCTGAAACGGGTTGCACCAATGGTAGCACGACGATGAAATGCTGGTTGGTGACGATCACTTCCACTTCCATTTTCGTGAGGAGCCGATATCGGCTTTTGATGTTCTCCAGCCCGATTTTCGTGGACGGCTGATCCTGTTTCTTGGGTTGGAGGTTGTTCCTGACTACCAGTCGGTCGCCCCTCTCCGCAAAAACCTCGATGTGCAGGGGGTGCTGGGTTGACACAACGTTGTGCTTGATGGCATTCTCGAACAACATTTGCAGCGAAAGCGGCAGTATTTGCAACCGCTTGGCCTCCTCTGGCACGTTGATGGTGATGCGCAGGTTTTCGCCGAAGCGCTCGTTGAGCAGGCAATTGTAGGAGTCGAGAAAACCCAGTTCCTCGGCCACCGTGGTCAGTTCCCGTTCCCTGATTTCGAGGATGTAGCGGTAGGCTTTCGAGAGTTTTTGCACGAAGTTTTCCGCCTTGACTGGGTTCTCCGGTATCAGGTATGCCAGCGTATTTAGTACCTTACCAATAATATCCTTTGCGAAATCGCAAGGATTTTATGCAAGTG
>CAZDSU010000118.1:0-12977 GCA_964508135.1 uncultured Saprospiraceae bacterium | reverse complement strand
CATTCCAATTTTTTGATTACTTTAATCCTTCGTACACTCCTAATTCTCCATTCTCAATTCCCTTTTTTATCTTGCCTCCGTTTTTAAAAGGTAGCTTACCCACACACACGACGGCCTGCTGGATAGGGCCGTTTTTCTGAACATACTACGGAGAAAACCACAAAAAACAATGGCTTCGTGCTTTGCCGGATGGTGGCTTTGATGCTGCTGGGCGGGGAGGATGGAGCGGGAAAGTTTGCAAAGTGGCTGCGTTCATTACAAACTTGCCACAACTGAATATCATCAAAATGAGTCAATCCAAGTTGCCCAAATTTTATGAGACATTCCAACCCATACTTGAAATATTGAGTGATGGTAAAACTATACACAGCCGGGAATTGCTCAGAAGAGTAATTGAAAAATATTATTCCGATTTGCCAAAAGAGTTACTAGAAGAAAAGACAAAAAGCGGAGACATATTGATAGAGAATAGAATATACTGGGGTAAATCTTACCTAAAGAAAGGAGGATTAGTTTCCTTTCCTGAAAGAGGGATGGTTCAAATAACTGACAAAGGGAAGAATTCCAATTTTGAAAAGCTCCAACTCAGAGATATGGAGAACGAGTCAAGCATTATGGATTTTTATACGGAGGAAAAGAAAAAAGGAATTTCAAATAATAATCAGATAAGTAACTCTACTCCACAAGATTTAATTGATACTGGTTTTTCTGCTATTGAGTCTCAAGTTAAAATCGAATTATTGGAGCGCCTTAAAAGTATAGACCCATATTATTTTGAAAAAGTTATTCTGATACTATTAAAAAAGATGGGGTATGGAGATTTTATTGAAACTTCAAAATCAGGTGATGGTGGTATTGACGGTGTTATTAATGAAGATAAACTTGGCTTAGATAAAATATACATTCAAGCAAAGAAGTGGGGAGAAAATAAAGTACGCGAAAAAGACATCAGAAATTTTATTGGTGCAATGAGTGGCGACACCACAAAAGGTGTTTTTGTAACAACTTCTGATTTTGATAAGGGGGCTATTCAAAAGGCTCGCGACGCTCATCATAAAATAATATTAATTAATGGAGAAAAGTTAGTAGACCTTATGCATGAGTATAACGTCGGCATTCAAATAAAAGCTATATATGAGGTCAAGCAACTTGACGAAGACTTTTTTGAAGGTGAATAAAGTGAAAGTTCATCGCAGCGCCTCTTGTGAAGCTCCGGTAGCACCAAAAAGCACAATCCCCCCAGTTGTGGAAAGTTTGCAACTTTCCACCGCAGGCTTGAACAAATAACAACAACTCAAAAACCCCAACCCAAAAGAAGCACCCAGTTGTTGCAAATTCACACCTCAAACACCCCGTCCCGCTCCACATCAATCGCACCACCTTCGTAGGCGCACTCGCCCATGCGGGGGGAGTTCACGATGGGCATCAGGGCATAATCGGCGGCATCTTCGCATACTGCCTCGTGCTGCCCCACACAATCGTCGCAAAACATAAAGCCATCCTTATCATCCCAGTGAATGGAGCAAATTTGGGTGGCGGGCTGCTTTTTGCAGAGGTGACAGAACATCTCCAAGGGTTCATTACGGGAGAGAAGTTGGATGCTGCCTTTAACAGGGAGGGCATGGGCACGAATTGCCTTGACTTCCAGTTCGGTAGAAGTCCCAAAGTCATAGACATAGTTGAGTTTCATGCCTTCGTGGAAAACGTCGTTGGCTTTTCGGCTCATGGCGATTTTTTGACCGCTCCAAGTGCCGCCGATGCTGAACTCGCTCATGTGGCCGCAGCACTCCAGCCATATATCCCGGAGGAAATCATCCAGTTTTTTCAATGGCGCATTGCCATCCATCAGTAGCTGAAGGAAATAGGCTCCTGCCTCCACCCGGAGGTGCCAGGCGGTCATGCCGGATTCTTGTTCCAGTTTCCCTAGATGTCCTTCCAAGTGGCGTGAAATGCTGCTTTTAGAGACTGTTTGCTGGCAGTAAAGGCATTTGCCTTCTGATTTGATTTTGGTCATGATGTTTGTATTTGGTATGAGAAAATACACCCCTCCCTCCAACCCCAAGCGTTCCGAAGGTGTGAAAGCTGATTTGCATCAAACCCGTCTTTTCCCTTTTCGCACCCGAATGGCGAAAGCCTCTGCTGGGTTTTTCACCAACAACTGCTCAATATGCCGCTGCTTGAAGCCTTTCTGTTCCAGTAGGGGGATTAGTTTTTGGAAGATATTGGTGTAGCCGACGATGTTCTCTCCGCCAGGTTTTTCGGGGTCATACCAGCCCGCATCGTGCGAAATCAGCACCCGGTGCAGGCAGCCATTGGCCTTAAGCGTATCTATCCAGGTCGCATAGTTCTCGATATCGCCCCAGCCGATACCGTCCAAGCTTACCCAAGCGCCCATTTTTGCGACTTGCGTGTAGGTGTGCTTTTTCAATTCCGACTGAGCGTGTACCCACACAAAGGCATCCGGTTTGACCCCCATTTTTTTCAGCACCTCGATTTGTTCGAAGGCGGCCACGGCTGGCCCCGTGTGCGAACAAATGGTCAAGCCCGTCTCCAGATGCGCCAAGCCTGCCGCTGTGATGAGTTTTTGTTCCAGTTCCGACAGTTCGCCGCCGTTGACGCCAATTTTCATAAAACCGGGCTTGATGCCCGTGTCCCCGATGCCATTGCGAGCTTCGGCTATCCACCTTGCTGCAAGCTGTTCAGCGGTTTCGGTGAAGGCCCAAGCGGGCAGGTATTTGTAGTCCACCGCACCGTAGTAGCCCGTGTTGGTGAGGATGTTCACGCCACTTTTTTCCGAAAGTATTTTGAAAAGGCGCAGATCCCGCCCGATGAAATCAGGGGTGCAATCCATGATGGTGCGCACCCCGTTTGCCTTTGCCTCCAGCAAGTACGGCAGCACTTTCTCGACCACTACGTCCACATCCCAGCGGCTGTCGTTGATTTTATCCGCCCCGATAAAGTCCACGAGAAAATGCTCGTGCGTGAGCGTGACGCCCATCCTTGCAGCATTTAGCCTGCCATTCACGGTCACCACGTAGGGCTGCTGGGGTTTGAGCAGCGCCAAGCAAAGGCCGCCTTTGATAAAACTGCGTCGTGACAACATAGTAATAGTCAAAAAAAACTCCTGCACAACGTCGGGGAGGTTTCAAACCTCCCCGACGTTTAAGCCAACGGAATGATTAAGTTATTTTTCATCGTTACATGGGCAAAAGAATTGTTTTTCACTCCTCCATGCTCCCCTTCACCTGGCTCCAGCTTTTCATCAAAATCAAACTGGCCACAATCGTGACACCGAGGCCGATGAGCGCCTTGGTCGTCTCGCCGTACATCCAGAAGCCGAGGCCGAAGAGGGCGCCGTACACGAGGAAACAGCCCGCAATCATGCACATGATTTCGAGGGGGAGCTTGCCGGGGATTACATCGCTTTCTTTCAGTTCACCCGCTTTGATAGCGGGCTGAATGACGGCCTGCCAGCCGTTTGGCTGTGGCTTGATGAGCTTGTAGAAACTCAGCAGCTTGGAATGGGCGGTGGGCTGGGTCATAAAAGTTACGACCAACCACCCGACCGTGGTGATGCCGACGCCGTAAATCAGTTGCAGGTGCGAGGCCACGTCTGTTTGTACAAAAGCAAACCACAGCGCCACGAGGAACGAAATCACCATTGCCGAAATCTCGCTCCAAGCATTGATGCGCCACCAGAACCAGCGGAGGATGAAAATCAGGCCTGTGCCAGCGCCGATTTGCAGGAGGATGTTGAAGGCTTGCAAAGCATTTGAAAGCATGAGTGCCAGCAGTGCGGAGAACACCATCAGCACCACCGTGGATATGCGGCCCACGTTCACGAGTTCCTTGTCGCTGGCCTCCGGCTTGATGAACCGTTGGTAAAAATCGTTGACCACGTAGCTAGACCCCCAGTTGAGATGCGTGGCGATGGTGGACATGTACGCCGCGATCAGTGCCGCCACGATGATACCCAACAGGCCGCTTGGCAGGAAGGTCATCATGGCCGGGTAAGCGAGGTCGTCGTTGATGATATTGTCGGCCAGGTTCGGGAAGGCCGTTTTCAGCGAAGCCAAATCGGGGAACACGATGAGCGATGCCAACGCCACGGCAATCCAAGGCCAAGGGCGCAGGGCATAGTGTACGATATTGAAAAACAGCGTGGCCGTGATGGCATGGTTCTCGTTTTTCGCAGAAAGCATCCGCTGCGCAATATAGCCGCCGCCGCCCGGTTCGGCGCCGGGATACCAGACGCTCCACCATTGTATGGCGATGGGCATGATGAGGAACGGAACCAGTACGCTCATGTCGTTGAAGTCGGGCAGCACGTTCAGTTTGCCCACCACGTTCGGGTGCGCCAGCATGGCATCGAGGCCGCCGACCTGTGGCAGGTTGACCACCACGTAGGCTGCCCAAACTACGCCAATCATGGCGACGATAAACTGGAAAAAGTCTGTCCAAATAACCCCCGTCAGGCCACCGAGCGAGGTGTAGGCCACGGTCACGAGGCTGGCAATGAGGATGGTCTGCATCGGCGAGAGGCCAAGCAGCACCCCACCTATTTTGATGGCTGCCAGCGACACGGTGGCCATTATCATGATGTTGAAAAACACGCCGAGGTACAGTGCTCGGAAGCCCCGCAGGAAGGCGGCCTCCTTCCCGGAGTAGCGCAGCTCGTAAAATTCGAGGTCGGTGAGCACGCCGCTACGCCGCCAGAGTTTGGCGTACACGAAGACCGTCAACATGCCCGTGAGCAGGAATGCCCACCACTGCCAGTTGCCACTGACGCCGTTCTTCCGCACGATGTCGGTGACGAGGTTGGGGGTGTCGGCGCTGAAGGTGGTAGCCACCATCGAGAATCCCAGAAGCCACCAGGGCATGGAACGCCCGGAGAGGAAGTATTCGGAGGCGCTTTGGCCAGCCCGCTTGCTCACCACTAAGCCGATGACGAGCGACAGGACGAAAAAGGCGGCCACGATTGACCAGTCAAGTGTTGATAGTTGCATTTGTTTAAAGTTGATTTTGTTTTGTTTGTGCAGCTTCGCTGCGAGGTTGATTTTAACACAGAGTTTCGAAGTTCACAGAGGGACACGGAGGTGTTGTCGTAAAATCTTTGTGGCCCTCTTTGTTCTCGGTGCCTCCGTGTTAAAAACCAGCACGAAAGCTACTTCTTTTCCTTCGAAATCTCCAAACATCACCTCAATTCTCGGAACGCTTGGCTCGAAGCTCGGAACGCCACTTCCGCCAGCCGTACACGGCCATCAGCGTGTAAACGACCATGACAAACGCCACCAGCACCGCATCTTTTGCCCAAAAAAGAAACACGGCCAGCGTGTCGAAAACGATCCAGTAGAGCCAACTTTCGAGCACTTTTTTGATGGTCAGAAGCGTGGCGATGACAGAAAACGCAGTGATGAACGCATCGGCGTAGGGAAACGAGGTGGGCGTGAATTTTTTGAACAAAAACCCCAACGACAGCGTGAGCGCCAGCCCTGCAATTGTCAAGAAAAAATGGGAACGAAGCGGCCAGCGGTGGATGTGCAGCGCCTCCTTTGTTTGTCCGCCCGACCTCCAAGCGTACAGCCCCCACACGCCCATTGCCACGTAAAAAACTTGCAACAGGCCGTCCACCCAGAGGTTGTAGCTTGTAAAATCGGCCCAAGCCCAGAGGCCGCTACTCACGATGCCGAATGCCCAGCACCAAGTATTTTCACGGGCAGCCAGCCAAACGTAGGCGAGCGCCGTGAGCGTGATGACCCAGTCGAGCAGCGACTGGGACTGGATTTGCTGCGCAAAGGCGGACAGAAGCTGTTGTAGTTCCAAGGTTTTTACCGATTGATTTGCACCAAAAAAATCAAGTACACGCAGTGTGTTTTTTGCAAATATGAAAGTTCGTTCTTATTTTGTGGCCGAAAGTAACGCTGCTATTTGATTTCCTTGCGCTATTTCCTTTTCTGAAGACCGTGGCAAGGACGGATTAAACTACACATTTACTGGATTTTTCCATGAAACAAAATACCCTCAAAAAGGTATAACCATCGTATTTGCACCTTTTGCAACAAAATATTTTTCACACTCAGAAATCGAACACCAATGAGAATTTTGACACTCATCACCTCCTTAATTTTAGCCTTTGTTGGCTTCGCCAATGCCCAGTGCGACCTGTCTGCACTCGAGGTCATCAACTCGCCGGGCCAAGTGCTCTTCGCCGACGAGGAATGCACCGATGCCCAGGGCTGGACGCACTACTACAACAGCACGAGCAACCGCATCCTGCTTTCCATCAAAAAAAACGGCCAGGACATCGGCTCCATTGACCTCGGCATGAGCGTGAAAGCAGGCACTCTGCCCACGTTCAACACGGGTGGCTTCAACCTCTCCGGCGCCGATTATATTGACAACGAAATCTGGATTGTGTCCAACCGCTTTTGGCAAATCACTGGGGCAAACGCCATCGCCTCCCCCGTTCAAGTTCGATACTACCTATCGAACGTGGACGTCTCGGACATTGCCCAAACCGTGGACGACTTCGGCTATCTGGTTGACCAACCTGAAGACCTCTACATGTTCACCATCGGCAATGCAGGCGGTTTGTACCCGCTGGCCACTTCCACGCAGCCTTTCAATGCCATTTATACCCTCTACGATATGTTCCCCGGCGGCCAACCTGATTGGGCGAGTGGCTCATTCAATGGCTTCCCCTACGGCGAGTTTACTGCTCAAACGCTTGACATCGGTGGCGGCGCAGGGTTCCTCATCTTCCAGAGCAGTGACCCGCTGACTATCTCCGGCAACATCTCCCGGCCCAGCGGCAGTCCCGTACCCGAGGTGGACGTGCAGGCTGCATCCATCAGCATGGACGTGACGGACAACAACGGCGACTACAGTTGCGGCTCCCTCCTCTCTGGCTCCGATTACGAGGTAGTGCCACACAAAGACATCAACCACGGCGAGGGCATTACAGTGATAGATTTGATTGCCATTGCAAGGCACCTGAACGGCAGTCAGCCGCTCACCGACCCCTACCGGCTCATCGCTGCCAATGCCAATGCGGACACCATCATCACGTTCACCGACCTAACGACCATCAGGGACGTACTGTTCGGCAATGCATCCAATTTCCCCAACAGCACCTCTTGGCGCTTTGTACCAAAAAACTACGTGTTTCCCACACCAACACACCCGTTTACGCCGCAGTTTCCTGAGCGCATCCTTGCACCAAACCTTCAAGACAGCCTCTTCAACCAAGATTTTTTTGGGGTAAAAATTGGCGACGTGGCCGACCCGTCCACTGCTGCACCACCCGCTCTCAACACTACTTTTTTACTCGGAGATGCCAACGCCTGCAATGCTGGCGACACGGTCGTTTTCAACTTAACGGTTGAAGATTTTCAGAACATCCGGGGCTTTCAGTTCACCCTCGAATGGGACGCCAACGTACTTGATTTTCTTTCTGCCACCAATTTCAACCTAGTTGGTTTCACCAACAACAGCATCGGCCAAGCCGCCGTAGGCAATGGCAAGTTGAGCTTCATCTGGGTCAACTCCCAAGCATCGTCGGGCATCACTGTAGCCGACGGAAGTGCCATTTGCCAGCTAAGATTCGTGGCAAGCGGCTCCATTGGCAGCAACACCCCGCTCAGTTTCACGGGTTCTGTTACCGACATGCTGGTCGTTCACCAAAACCTGACCCAAGTGATACCAAGCGGCGTACCTGGCAGCTTCATCATTGACAACAATTCCACCATTTCGGCCTCGGCTTTTGTGCAAACCACAAGCTGCATCGGCCCGGCCACGGGCGCTATTGACCTGACCGCCTCAGGCGGAACGGGTGGCCTCAGCTACCTTTGGAGCAATGGCGCTACCACACAGGACATCTTCAGCCTGACCGCCGACACCTACACGGTGACCATTACCGATGCCTCCGGCAATTGCCCGTTGGTCCAATTTTACGAGGTGACACCCCCAGCGCCAATGGAGGTTGGCGCACAGGTGTTCGACATGTCGTGCGCCTACGTGGCCGATGGTTCTATTGAACTCAACATCACGGGCGGTGAGGCACCGTTCAGCTACCTCTGGAGCGATGGCAGCGCTACCCGCATCAACGACGACCTCAATCAGGGCACTTATACTGTGACCGTGACCGACGGTGCGGGCTGCACTTCCACGGCCAGTTTTGTGGTCGAGAACCCTGGGCCGATTACGCCAGTAGTGGCGGTGACCAACGCCTCGTACATGAACACCTCCAACGGTTCCGTCATCATTTCGGCGGTGAATGGGAGCGCTGGGCCGTTCAGTTTCCTCTGGAACAACGGCGCTACCACCCAGTCGCTGACGAATATCCCACCCGGCGACTACGTGGTGACCATCACCGACGGCGTTGGTTGCCAGCACGTTTTTGGTTACGAAGTGTACGGCCTGTTCACTGGCACGGTGGAGGCTGGCAGCGACCTGACGGCAGTGGAAGTTTACCCCAACCCTGTGTTGGCAGGCGAGTCTTTCAGGCTTGTTTTTTCGGTAAAAAAAGCGGGAAAAATCAGGGCGATCATCGTTGCTTCAAATGGAAAAATGGTGGCTAGTGAGCAGTTCAACGTCCAATCAGGACAATCGGCCCAGTTAATGGAAGCGCCAACGGTTAACGGTTTTTACATCGTTCATTTTGAAATGGACGGGCAGGTAGTCGGGCGATTAAAACTGGTGGTTCAGTAGTCTTTCACCCAATTTTTTAAGAATAAAAAGGCGAAGCGGCACGTGCCGCTTCGCCTTTTTATTCTTAAAAAATTGGGTGAACTGAGCTGCGGGCGGGCTGCCAACTGCACACTGTCGAACTGCCGACTAACCTCATTTCTCTTTCCCCGCCGCCCACAGTATACCGCCGAGAATGTGTTGCAAGAACATCGGCTCCGAGTACGACTCGGAGGTATGCCCCCGCCCCGTATAAAATGCCCTGCCGCCCTGGTAATTGTGGTACCAAGCAATGGGGTGGTTGGTGCCATTCTCACCACCCTCGTAGGTCGTTTCGTCGAGTTGGCAAAGCACGTGCACATCGGGGTTCAGGCTTTTGTAGTTGTACCATTCATCAAAGCATTTCCAGTCGTTGGGAAGGTGCTTGGTGGAAGCGTGTTTTTTGTCCTTCACCCGAATGATGGCGTCCTGCTGCTTCGGGTGGCTCTTGAAGTATCCGCCCACGAGCTTGCCGTACCAAGGCCAATCGTACTCCGTATCAGACGCCGCATGGATGCCCACGTAGCCACCGCCAGACTTGATAAAGCCCTCAAATGCCTGTTGTTGCTGGTCGTTCAGCACGTTCATGGTCGTGCTCAGGAAAATCACGACATCGAACTTGGCGAGGTTTGTTTTGGTGAAAAAAGTGCTGTCCTCTGTGGCTTCCACCCCGAAATTGTGCTCATTGCCCAACTTCCTGATTGCCGCAATCCCGTCGGGAATACTGGCGTGGCGGTAGCCCGCTGTTTTGGAGAAGACCAGCACGTTGAAGCCGTTGCCGTTTTTTAGTACGCCCTTGGGTGGGTGGCAATTCGTGAAAGAGAAGGTGAACAGGATGGCGAGGATGGTCAGTTTTTTCATAAAAAAGTGGTTGGTGAAGGTACTTGGCGAAGGTAGTTTGAATCGAGAGAAAATGAAATTTGCGGCGGGTAATTCGACGAAGTTTGGTATCTTTGGAAGCAAAAATTCAGCAAATGGTAGTAAGTCAAAAGGCGGTTCCACAAATCAGAAAGCACCTATTATGGGAGTACGACCTCGGCACTTTCGATTATCAGCGTTCAAAGAAAATCGTGATTGAGCGAGTAATCGAAAGGGGCAACTTGAAAGAGTGGAAGGAAATGCTGCTGTTTTACGGGAAGGCTACGGTGCTCGAAGTAGCCCGGAACAGCAAACAACTTGACAGTAAGGAAAAAAACTTCACCGAAATCTTTGTTGATTCAGAATTTAATGCTGCATAAGTCACCAAATATCATTCTCCCGCAAACGTTGGAATTACTTCTAAACCTGCAAGCTGACCCACAACTTAGCCAGTATTTCTTGGTGGGTGGCACCTCCTTGGCGCTACAAATTGGACACCGACTTTCCATAGACCTCGACTTGTTTTCAGTCACTCCTTTCGAGGTTGAACCACTCCAGAATTACTTGATTGGCAAGTATAATTTTGAACTCGACAAGCTCGGTATCAACACACTTATTGGCTCAATTTCAGGTATAAAAACTGACTTCATCACCCATGCGTATCCAATCGTCAAACCTTTGCTATTGGAGGAAAACTTGCGGTTGGCTTCCTTGACAGATATTGCAGCCATGAAACTGAATGCCATTTCTCACAGCGGACAGCGCTTGAAGGATTTTGTGGACGTTTATTATCTGCTGGAAATTATGCCGTTAAGCCTCATGTTGGATGCTTACGAAGCGAAATACCCACATTCCAACCCGGCAATTCCACTCAAGGCGGTCGTGTATTTTGACGATATTGATTTTGGGGCAGATGCTCCATTGATGGTCAAAGAAATGACCATTCCGGACATGAAAAAGCGGCTCATCAACGCCGTTAAAAAGCCTTATTCCATCTTTTAATGCTCCACCTCCTCGGCATCCGACACCACGGCCCTGGCTCCACCAAAGCCGTCCTCTCAGCACTCGACGCCAACCCGCCCGACTGCCTACTAGTCGAAGCCCCCGCCGATGCCGAACAACTCATTCATATTTCGGATTTCGGATTTCGGATTTCGGATTCAGCGGCCCCCAATCCGCAATCCGCAATCCGAAATCCGAAATCGCTGACTCCCCCCGTCGCCATGCTCATCTACGACCCCAAGGACTTGGGCCGGGCGAGCTACCTACCCTTCGCCGAGTTCTCGCCGGAATGGCAGGCCATCCGTTGGGCATTGGGGCACGGGCTACCCGTGCGCTTCATGGACTTGCCGATGGACGCCAACTTCGCCCTTGATGAGGCCGAGCGGCAAAACCCGCAGGCGGCGATGGCATTTTTGGAGAAAATGACGCCTGAAGAGCGAGAGTTCCGCAGCGACCCGATGGCACACCTCGCCCAATTGGCGGGTTACACCGACAGCGAGCGCTGGTGGGAGGTCATGTTCGAGAGCGCCGGGAACGGGGCGGAGATTTTCGCCGCCATTGCGAAGATGATGGCAGCACTGCGGGAGGGAACGGAAGAATCGCCACGCACCCTGCTGCGGGAAGCGCACATGCGGCAGGCAATCCGGCAAGCGGGGAAGGACGGGTTCCAGAACATCGCCGTCGTGTGCGGGGCATGGCATGTGCCAGCCCTTGCCGAGGTGGACAAAATAAAGACCAGCCACGATGCCGCCGTGCTGAAGGGCATCAAAAAAATCAAGACCACGGCCACTTGGATTCCGTGGAGCTACGACCGCCTCACTTTCAACAGCGGTTACCGGGCCGGGGTGGTCTCCCCCGCTTGGTACGAACTCATTTTTTCCGAAGGAAAACAAGCCGCCACGCACTGGATGGTGAAGGTGGCCATGTTGCTGCGAGCCGAAGACCTTGATGCCAGCTCTGCCCACGTCATCGAAGCCATCCGGCTGGCAGAGACGCTGGCGACCATGCGGGGACTGGCCTTGCCGGGCATTGACGAACTGAGGGAAGCCGCCGTCACCACCATCTGCGAGGGGGATGCGGAGAAGCTGCAACTCATTGAAAATAAGCTGATTACGGGCAAAAACGTGGGCAGTGTGCCCGACGACATCCCCGCCGTACCACTCCAAAAGGACATCGAACAGGCTGTGAAATCCGCCCGCCTGACTAAGCATTGGGAGAACACCGACCAGGAATGGCTCGGCGCTACTGCCGCCAGCCCACAGGGCGGCATTGACCTGCGGGAAGAATCCGGGCGGCTGAAAAGCTACCTGCTGCACCGCCTCAATTTGCTCGACATTCCCTGGGGGCGACTGATGGAATTGAACCGCCACCAATCGGCGGGCGGTTTCAAAGAGTTTTGGAAAATGAAATGGTCGCCGGAATTTGCCATCCGCATCATCGAAAAAGGGGCTTGGGGCAACACGGTCGAGGAGGCTTGCGTCAATTTTTTGGCCAAAAAAACCGCCGAAACCACGGCCCTGCCAGCGCTGACCACGCTCGTGAAGCTGACCCTTAACGCCGATTTGCCAGCGGCTTTTGATGCCTTGCTCCGTAAATTGGAGGACCTGGCCGCCCTCACCACCGATGTTTACCACCTGATGGGCGCCTTGCCGCCGCTGGCGCAAATCGTGCGCTACGGCAACACCCGTGGCACCGACGTGCGGGCGGTGGAGCAGGTGGTGCGCCACCTCGTGCCCCGCATCTGCATTGGGCTGCCCGCCGCCGTGCCCAACCTCGACGAGGACGCCAGTCGGGAGGCGTTTGAAAAACTGATGGGCGTAAACCGAGCACTCGGCCTGCTCAACGACCCTGCTTTTTTCGCCCAGTGGTTCGACTGCATCGCCAGCATCGCCGACAACCTGCGGGTGAACGGCATCCTGACGGGCGCCTGTACCCGCATTCTTTTTGATAAAAAAATAAGGTCGGAAGCGGAGACGGCCATCCGCATGGAATACTCGCTGTCGCAAGCCACGCCACCGCTCGAAGCTGCGCAGTGGCTCGAAGGTTTTCTGCAAGGCAGCGGCCTGCTGCTGCTCCACAATGTCTCGCTCTGGAACCTGCTCGATGGCTGGGTGGATGGTCTGAACGAGGACATTTTCAGGGACACGCTGCCACTGCTGCGGCGTACGTTTTCCCGCTTCCCAGCACCGGAGCGGGAGCGGATGCTGAACCTTGCGAAGCAGGGGCAGGTGGTGGAAAAAATTGCGGAAGCGGCTGATTATGAGGAAGTTCGGGCGGGGAAGGTGCTGCCGTTGGTGCGAAGGTTGTTGTATAGTTGAGGTGTTGTATATTTTACCTTTATCTTGACTTTGTTAAATTAGGTTTTTTGGGATACGGCTTTTTTGGCTTTACGG
>CAZDSU010000117.1:0-13045 GCA_964508135.1 uncultured Saprospiraceae bacterium | reverse complement strand
AAATTCTAATTTTGTGAGTGGCATAGGAAAAAATTTGGCGCTAAGATACTCCATGCCTTAACCGTGCAGCATCAATTTTCAGAAGGGTAGTGCTTGTTTTCATGGCGTATTGAATTTTGGATAAAAGATTGCCCAGCGCTCATTTAGCTGATGTTCTAGAATCTCAAACATAAGCTATTATTGGCAATTTTACACCCGCAAATTTTATATCGCTTCGAACCGCACCCTACCCGAAAACTCAAAACCCACGGCACAATACCCGGTTACCTCACCATCGGCAAATGCGGGATGTCGTCCTCCAAATACTCCTCACCGCTGACCACAAAGCCAAAGCTTTCGTAAAAATTGCGCAGGTAGCTTTGTCCGCCGAGCTTGATGCTTTCGCCGGGAAATAGGGCGTCCATGCAGTTCAAAGCTTCCTTCATCAGGGACTGCCCGGCACCTGTACCACGTACCGAGGGCGATGTCACCACCCGCCCGATGGACACAAAATTTTCGTAGGAAACTCCCTTGGGCAACAGCCGGGCGTAGGCCACCAGCTTGCCGTCGTCGTCGTAGCCGGTGAGGTGGTAGCCCTTGAGGTCCTTGCCATCGGCGTCGAGGTAGGCGCAGTTTTGCTCGACGACGAACACCTCTTGGCGCAAGGTCATGATGCTATAAAGCTGTGGTGCGGTCAGTTCGTAGAAGGGTTTGCAGCGGTAGGAAATCATGGATTTTTTTGTTTGAAAATCAAAATTACGCCTGATGTGAACGCGTAAGCATACGCTCCTGAAATTGTTTTGGACGAAGTAACGGGCATGGATTGCATTAGCTCAAAACCTGCCAAATCATTTTCCAGAACAGTAGCTTGGATGTCACGGGCAAGCTGGTCGCCGTTGGGTTCCTCTAAGGATATGCCCCAGGCGCTCTTGCTTTTTACTGTGGCAGCATCCACGAAAATGGTTTTATATTTCATTGCCTATCAGGTTTTTACGATTACTTTTCCTGTGGTTTTTCCCGATTGCAGTAGTCGAACGGCATCGGGCAGTTTGTCAAAAGCAAGCACATGGCCCACCCTCGGCTTGCCGATGTTGTAGGTTTTTATTTCCTCCAAATACTGGTGCAGCAGGTGCGATTTTTCGTACAAATAAATCAAGTTGAAGCCCAACATGCCCCGGTTGCCATCGGTCAATTTAAGCGGGTCAATCAACGGGCGGCGAAGGAACTTCCAGATAACCTTGAAGAGGTTCGGGCGGTTGCCGTGCGTGATGAAATCGGCGGCACTGTACACGATGCTGCGCCCCATTGGCGACAGCCGCTTGAAATCCTCCATCAACATCTTGCCGTTGTTCGTTTCCAGTATCAGGTTCAGTTCCCGGTCTTTCAGGATGGCGTCCAAGTTTTTGAAAAAATGCCCGTCCCGCACGATGGGGAAGTCCACGCCCTCCTGCCGAAGCAGGTCGAGCTTGCCCGGGCTGCCCACCGTGCCGATGGTGGTTGCGCCCATTTTTTTGGCAAGGCGATTGGCCAAGATGCCCACGCCCCCGGCAGCGCTGTGGATGAGCACGGTCTGCCCAGCCTGCAAATTGCCGAGCGGCCTCAGCGCGTAGTAGGCCGTGAGCACCTGCACGGGGTAGGCCGCCCCCTCCTCAAACGACCAATCGTCGGGCAGCGGCATGGCGTACTTCGACCCAATGTTGATGTGCGTCGTGTACCCTCCGAAGCGGGTGACGGCGAAGATGCGGTCGCCCACTTTCACGTTTTTCACCTCGCTGCCCGTCTTCACCACCACTCCTGCAACCTCCAGTCCCGGCGTGAAAACGCCCTTCGGCGTGGCACTGTAAAGCCCGAGGATAACGGATACATCAGCGAAGTTGAGGCCAATGGCCTTCACTTCCACCGTCACCTCGTCGGGGCCGGGGTCGGGCAGTTCCTCGGTCACGATTTTCAGGTTGTTGATGTTGCCAGCCTTGAGGCGGTAGGATTTTCGTTGCATTGTTTTTGAAGTAAAAAGTGTTTGACGGAAAAGCAAAAGTAGCAGAACCCGACAGAATTTTACCTTTGCTTTTTTCAGTTTTCAACGAATGAAAAACTATCCCGCCAAACTTCTCCTTTTTGGTGAGCATACCGTCAACGTTGGCTCACTGGCGTTGGCCGTGCCGTTGCCTTTGTTTTCGGGCAAATGGGCGCTTTACCCAAAGCTCGACCCTGCCGAACTCGCCGCCCGGCAGATGCGACTGCCTCAACTCGCCGACTACCTCGACCGCCTGCAACAGCAGGGCGAGCTGCTCGCCAAGCTCGACGTGGCAGCCTTCCGGCAGGCGCTGAGCGAAGGGTTGGTCTTCGAGTCGAACATCCCGACGGGCTACGGGGCGGGCAGTTCGGGGGCGCTGGTGGCGGCGGTCTTCGACAATTGGCAGTTGGCAGTTGGCAGTTGGCAGTCAGACCTCGGCGAATTGAAAAAGGCGCTGGCGCAAATGGAGGCGTTCTTTCATGGCACCAGTAGCGGTACTGATCCACTGATTTGTTTTTTGCAAAAACCGGTACTGCTCGGCGGGCTTGGTGGCGTCAAAATCGTTGATTTGCCTACCAATCACTCCAAATTGGCAGGGGAATCATTAATCACGAATCACCAAATCTTCCTCCTCGATACCGAAATGCCGAGGCAGGCTACGCCTTTCATCGAGTATTTTTTGGAGAAAATGAGTGACGAAGCCTTCTCAGCTCTTTGCGGGACGGAACTCTTGCCTTCCGTAGAGGCGGCGATCACTGCTTTTTTGGAGGGAAATAGCAGCCGGGTTTTCGAGGAGGTACATCACATCGGCGGGTTTCAGCTTCATAATTTGGAAAGATTAATTCCTGAAAAATTCCGCCCAATCTGGCAGCAGGGGCTGGACGGAGACCTGTTCAAATTGAAAGTTTGCGGTGCTGGTGGTGGTGGTTTTCTGCTGGGCATCACAAGGGATTTCGAGGCGACAAAATTGGCACTTGCTGGTCATAAACTCTTGCCTGTGATGATGGTCTAGCCAGTAGTGTTTCGGATTTGGTATTTTTGCCAAAAAAAAAGCCATGAAAAAAATCAGCTTTTGCTTGTTCGCTACCCTCCTCCTTTTCGCATGCGAGCCAGGGAGGAATCCCGCCCAAGAAAAATTGCTCAACGAAATAACAGCATTAGAAAAACAACTGTTGAAGGCTGATGATGCCAGCAAAGACAAGGAACCTGCCCTGCTTTTGATTGAAAAGACGGCGCAGTACGCCCAACAATACCCGCAGGATACCCTTACCCCCACGCTGCTTTTCCGGGCGGGCGATGTGGCAAAAAGGGCAAATGAATATGGCAAGGCCATGGAGCTTTGGCGGCAAGTGTGGCGGGATTACAGCAAGCACCACAGGGCACCGATGGCGCTCTTCCTGCAAGGCTTCACCTTCGACAGCGACCTGCATGACCCTGTGATGGCCTCCAAATACTACAAAAAGTTCCTCACCACTTATCCCAACGATACCCTGCTTGCGACGCAGGTAAAACAGCTGCTCGCTGTCATCAACGTGAAACCCGAAGACCTGATAAAAAAGTACGAAACCGAGTGAGGTCGAGCGGCCAACCTTTTTTAAGTTAAAAAAATGTTGAAAAACAGCAGGATGGCCTGCCTTTTGGGCATCTGAGCTGCCAAACCCTTTACTTTGCACTTCAAAATTCAAATCCAAGTTTTCACATGAAGTCAATTTTTTCTTTGTTCATAGCCTTGGCGATGGCGTTCCAACTTGGGGCGCAAGGCATCGAGTTCTTTCACGGCAGCTTCAACGAGGCGCTGGAAGAATCCAAAAAAACCGGCAAGCCCATCTTCATGGATGCCTACGCCAAATGGTGCGGTCCTTGCAAGCGCATGGCTGCCACGACGTTCAAGGACGAGTCCGTCGGCGAATATTTCAACAAAAATTTCATCAACCTCAAAGTTGACTGGGAGGAGAGCGAGGGCGTTTCGCTTCGGGGCAAATATGCCGTCAGTGCTTTTCCTACGCTGTTTTTCATTGGTAGCGATGGCGCTGTCATCCAAAAAGTAGTGGGTGGCCAGGACGTGAACGGCTTGCTCCGTCAGGGCGAAATGGCGCTCGGAAAAGTGGACTACAGCCTTGAGTTTGCTAGGCTCTACGAAAAGGGCGACCGCAACCCGGAACTGGTTTACAACTACGTGAAGGCACTCAACAAATCTGGAAAGCCCAGCCTCGGCATCTCCAACGAGTACCTGCGTACGCAGGAAGACCTCACAACGGAATTCAACCGAAAATTCATTTTGGAAGGAGCGGTGGAGGCCGATTCCCGCATTTTTGACCTGCTCATCAAGCACCAAAAGGAAATCGGGATGCAGGAAGGACTGCAAGCACTTCTTGACCGAATCGAGCTGGCTTGCGCCAACACGCTGAAAAAAGCCATCCAATTCCAAACGCCGGAACTGCTGGAGGAGGCCAAGGCCAAAATGAAGGCGGGCTACCCAGAGAAAGCCGTTGAGTTCGCCGCCAAAGCAGACTACGACTATCACAAGGCCGCCAAGGATGCCCAGAAATTCGGCAAATCCTGCGACGCCTACGCCAAGAACGTGGCCAAAGGCGACCCGAAGGGCTTGGCCAAAATGGTTGCTGACATTGCGGCCAGCTTCGCATCCGATAAAAATTGCATGAAATTGGCAGAGAAGTACGCCAAGCAAGCCGCCGAAAAAGGCAACAACTACGCCTACTACATGACCTATGCCGAGGTGCTCCACAAAAACGGCAAGAAAAAACAGGCTCTCGAAGCCGCCAACAAGTCGCTCGAAATGGTGAAGCAGGGCGAGACGATTGATGCCAGCGCTGTGCGTTCCATCGAGGACTTCATCAAACAAATTGAAAGCTAAATGATGGTTATGCCCCTGACCCCTAAAGGGGAACCATATCTGCCACTTTATCGGGTGTTGCATTTATGGTTCCCCTTTAGGGGTCAGGGGTACAATCCCAACAATTCAACCATGAAAAAATACCTGATTTTATTAGCCCTTACCTTGATTTTGGGCAGCAACAGTTTTGCCCAGGGCATTCAATTTACGCAAGGGACTTGGAAGGAGATGTTGGCGAAAGCCAAAAAAGAGGACAAGCTCATTTTCATGGATGCCTACGCCGAGTGGTGCGGTCCCTGCAAGAAAATGGCGAGGGATGTTTTTACCCAAAAAGAGGTTGGCGATTATTTCAACGCCCATTTTGTCAACGTAAAAATGGACATGGAGAAGGGCGAGGGCATTGGTCTTTCGGGCGATTTTGGCATACAAGCGTACCCTACCCTGCTGTTCATCAACTCGGATGGCAAGGTGGTACATCGCGCCGTCGGCTACCACACTACTGACCTGCTCGTAGACCTAGCGGGTGCTGCCAAAGACCCCAAACGCAATGCCGGTTCCATCACCGCCCGCTACGATGCGGGCGACCGCTCGCCGGAGCTGCTGCACAACCTTGCCCTTACCCGCTACGATGCGATGGATGGCACTTACGTGCAAATAGCCGAAGAGTACTTGGCCACCCAAAAAGACTGGAGCACGGACGACAACCTGTCGTTCATATTTCGCATGACCGACGACCTCGACTCCAAAATGGCGGATTACCTGATGGGCAACCGCATGGTGTTTGAGGGCAAATTTGGCAAACAGGCTGTGACCAGCAAGGTGGACGAGCTGGTACAAAACACCATTGCACATGCCAAAACGGAGGCCGACCTGAAGAAAGTGGAAACACTTTACGCCAAAACTTATCCAGAACGTGCTGCCGAGATGTCAGGCCAACTGAAAATGGGATTCTATGCCCAACGGGAGGACTGGAAGAACTTTGCGAAAGTGACCAACGCCCATTTCAAGAAGTTCCCAGCAGAGGACTGGTCGGTGCTGAACGAATTAGCTTGGTTGTACTACGAAACAGTGAACAGTAAAAAGGAACTGAAATGCGCCCTTGGTTGGGCAAAGCAATCGGTTAAAATGGATAAAAATTACGCCAACACCGACACCGTCGCTTCGCTGTACTACAAATTAGGAAAGAAAGGCAAAGCACTGAAATATGCCAACGAAGCCATCGCACTGGCAAAAGCCACGGACGAGGACTACTCTTCCACGGAACTATTGATTCAGAAAATCAAGGGAAGATGAGTTGGCAGTTCGACAGTTGGCAGTTGGCAGTCAAGTTCACAGTTGAATAAGTCGGCGTCCACATTAACCAAAAAGGGAGGCAACTTGATTAAGCTGCCTCCCTTTTGTTTATGGATTATTGGACTGTCGAACTGCCAACTATTCAACGTTGCCCTTCTGGTTTTCGTAGCGCCGGATGTACTCCTCCACGATATCGCCGAGGATGTCCTTCAGGTAGGCTTTTTCCATTCGGGCAATGGTCTTGAGCTTGTTGAGCTTCACCTTGTCAAAGGAGACGGTGAGGCGGCGGGTGCCGGTTACTTGGTCTTCCTCCACAGCACCGCGTTCAACGGTGCGGCGGATGAGCATGTCGAGGCCACCGAGCGGCTTGCGCCGATGTGCCTGCTGGTGGAAGGGCTGCGCCTTGTTTGGGTTGGCAGCGGCTTCCCGCTCCTGGATTTGTTCTTCGAAAGATTCCTGCATGGCCTCCTGGAGCAGGGAGTCGAGGTCGGTGGTGAAGTTTTTGCGGGAAGAACTCTTGTTCACGGCAGGTTTGCCGATGCCGGGCCTCATCTCTTTGGGGTTCGCCCCTTCCAAGAATGTAGTACCCTGCCCGCTCTCCTTGTTTTGGTCAATGGAAAAGAGGCTTTCGAGTCCGTCCGTGAATTTCTTTTTGCTCAAAATGCTGAATCTTAGTGTGTTGGTTATGCTATTGGCATTTGGCTATTGGCTGGCCAACAGTCAATTATTTGCCAGCTTCGATTCTCACTAATATTTCTTTGCAAAGGTTCATGTAATCTACAGCGCCAATGCTGCTTCGGTTGTAGTTGAAAATATCCTGGCGCTGCGACGGCGCCTCGGCCAGCGAGACGTTGTCGCGGATGAGGGTGTCAAAGACTTTTTCGCCAAAATACTTCTTGATGGTGTCCACCACGTCGCGGTTCAAAATCTTGCGGGAGTCGTACATAGTGGCAATGACCCCGCCAATTTCGAGGTTTTTGTTCAACCGGAACTTCACCTTGTCAACCACCTGCTTGATTTTAGCCAACCCCTGCAAAGCCAAGAACTGCGTTTGCAGCGGTATGTACACATAATCGCTGGCACCCAGTGCGTTCAGAGTCAGCAGGCCGAGCGACGGCGGGCAGTCAATGATGATAAAATCATACTCATCTTTGATAGGCTCAAAGAGTTCTTTCAAGATATACTCCCTGCCTGCTTCGTTGATAAGCTCCATTTCTGCGCCCGAAAGGTCGAGCGTGGACATCACCACGTCCAGGTTTTCCCGAACGTTGTACGGTTCCAGTTCCGATTCGCCCCGCAATGCTTCGTAAATGGTGTTGGGCTGGCGGGGTATTCCAAGGGAAAGGGAAAGGTTGGCCTGTGGGTCGAGGTCAATAAGCAGCACTTTCTTGCCGAGCTCTACCAGCCCTGCGCCTATGTTGATGGCACTTGTGGTCTTTCCAACGCCTCCTTTATGGTTCAATAGCGAGATAATTTTTCCCATATTGCTCGTTTACCAGTTTTTCCTCCCTTTTTGTTCTTGAGGAGGTGACGGCAAAAATAGACAAAATATCCTTCCAGCGAATTCGATTTTTCCACGCGCCTTTTGGCAACTGCCCTAATTTGGTGCAAGAAACCCGGCAAATCATTTCCATTCGCTGGTATTTCCGATTTTTTCAAACCAAACACCGTTTGCATCGTTTTACTTTGCTTTGCCTTTTTATTTAAAATGCGGTGCATATCAATTTTGAACGATTAAAATATTTAGCAACATGATGATTTCAAAGAAAATGGAGGAAGCCCTCAACCAGCAAATTGAGTTCGAAGGCTACGCCTCTTTCCTCTATCTCTCCATGGCCACTTGGTGCGATGCACAGGGACTAAATGGCTGCGCCGACTTCCTCAAGCGCCAGTCGGAAGAAGAGCGGATGCACATGCTCAAGATTTTCGAGTACCTCTCCGACGTGGATGGCTTCGCTCACACGCCCGGCATCAAGGAACCTCCCCGGAAGTTCGACACGGTGCAGCTATTGTTCAAGGACGTGTACGCCCACGAGCAAAAAGTGACGCAGAGCATCAACAAGCTCATCACCTTGGCCAACAAGGAAAACGACCATGGCACCCAGACCTTTCTTCAGTGGTACATCAACGAGCAGCGGGAGGAGGAGGCGCTCATGCGCTCTGTACTTGACCGTATTCGCCTCATCGGCGATGGGCCGCAGAGCCTCTATTTCATTGACAAAGAAATGGACGCAGTCAACAAAGCTGCCATCGCCGCCGAGGCCGCTGGAGGCGAAGCCCAATAGCAAATTTGGAAATTGAGAAATTAGAAATTGCATTTGCGATACTCGCTGGGTAACTCCAATTTCAAAATTTCTCAATTTCAATTTCCAAAATTGCATGACCAACATCTGGGATTTCTTCAAAGATTTTTTTCGGGAAGCGGAGCAAAGTTCTGCTTCCCGGCCCATCCTCAAGGAGTGCATCGAGCGCAGCCCAGAAGCGCTGGAAGCTTACGAAAACTGGAAAAATACGCTTGCCTGTCGTCGCATCATCGGTTTTATTGCAGAAGGTTATGCGATGTACCAATCCATGCCCGAAAGCGTTGACCGGGCACTCACTTTCCTCAATACCCCATCCTCCAAGGGTTTTGCCATCCACCTCCCACACGTTGATTTCGCCAAGGAGGATGCCCGCTACTTCTTCGACCTGCTCAAGGAAAAAGTGCTCACGCTCAACTACCGCAACCAGCTTTCCGATACCCGCTCCTGGTCGGAAAAAGATTGGGTGCAGACCGTCGAGCGACACTACCTCAAGCCTAGGCAGAACTGGGAAGCGGACAAAAAAATCAACCAACAGTTTGGCAATATCACCATCGAGCATATCCTTCGGAACGATAGCCCGCACTTGCTTACCTTCAGGGCCACCAGCTACTCCGACCGCTTGTATGCCGATGCCTCGGATTTCCACGAACTTATGCAGGCTGTTTTGACCTGAGCTTTTGTTCAAAAACTCAAGCTATCTTTACCCCAAACTTTGCCAACTGGTAACCAAAACAAACACAACATGTACCCGGACCTTTCCTATTTTTTACACGACATCTTTGGCACGCAGCCCGACAATTGGACCTCCGTCTTCAAGACTTTTGGGGTGATGCTCGTGGTGGCCATCCTCTCAGCAGCCCTGTTTTTTTACCTTGAACTCAAGCGCAAGGCGGAGGAAGGCATTTACCAACCCACTATCGTAAAAACCACCATCGGCGAGCCTGCTACCATCTGGGAGATTGCCTCTAACGCGCTGTTTGGCTTCCTTGTCGGCTTCAAACTGGTCTATATTTTTCAGCATTTTCCCGAGTTCCAAAAAGACGCCGCCGCCGTGCTGCTTTCCGGGAAAGGCAACTGGCTGGCGGGCATTGGCCTCGCCGCAGTGTTTGGTGCGATGCGTTGGTGGGAAAAGAAAAAGCACGCTTTGCCCAAGCCAAAGGAAGTCACCAGCAACCTCTACCCACACGACCGCATCGGCGACCTGACCATCATCGCCGCCGTCACGGGAATACTCGGTGCCAAGATTTTTGCCATCCTCGAAGAGCCGTCCGGCTTCTTTTCTGACCCGATTGGTACCTTCTTTTCTGGCAGTGGCTTGGCCATTTACGGGGGCCTGATTTGCGGCTACCTCGGCGTCACCTGGTACATGCGGAAGCACAACATTCCGTTTTGGCCGACAGCGGACGCCGTTGCTCCGGCGCTCATCATTTCCTACGGCGTGGGGCGCATCGGCTGCCAGCTTGCCGGCGATGGCGACTGGGGCATTGACGCCGCCGCCATACCTGATTGGTGGTTCCTACCCGACTGGCTCTGGGCATACGACTACCCGCACAACGTCAACAATGCTGGCGTAGCCATCGAAGGCTGTCAGTGGCTCCACTGCAAGCATTTGGCAAACCCCGTTTACCCCACCCCGCTTTACGAAGTGGTCGCCTCCTTCCTAATCGGCGGCTTCCTTTGGGCCATTCGCAAGCGCGTGAAAGTGCCAGGCGTCATTTTCTTTACCTACCTGATTCTCAATGGCTTCGAGCGGTTTTGGATTGAAAAAATCAGGGTCAACGAAGTGTATGAGTCGCTGCCATTTCAGCCGACGCAGGCGGAGATTATCGCCGTGATTTTTTTCTTGGTGGGCATTGCTGGAGTCATTTGGCGCAAACGGGTTTACGCCAGTGCTTGATTTTTTCCTTCTGGGAAATAGGGGAGTTAGGTGAATGATTGCATCTTTCAAGCGCAACTATTCACCTATTTTTTTAAAAAACTCCTTTGTTTCGATGAAAATCAACCTGCTATTGTCCCTGCTCACGGCATTGTTCCTTGCCGTTTCCATGCCTTCCCTTTCGGCTGCTTCGAGTGCGGCACACACTTCGCACCATGCCATTTCCGCCGTTTCAACAGAGAACAAAACGGTCGCCTCTGCCCATTTAAAAAAAGAAAAACGCTCCGGTTGGCTGAAAAAATGGTGGGAGAAAAAGACGACCAAGCATTTCCAAAAATTAAAACTCGTTCAACGGTTGAGCCTCGGTTTCGTCGGGCTGATTGTGATGATTGTGGGAGGCATGTTCATCGTCCTGGGCATCGTGATTCCCTACCTCGGTGTCCTGTTTTTGGTCATCGGCATCATCATCGCCTTCGTGGGGCTGCTGCTTTGGGTGTTGTTGAGCAGGATTGGGGTTCGGGTTTCATCGGGAAATGGTCGGGATCGGCGGGCGAATTGATTTACCCCCAACAGTATTGTCATTGGGCTCCACTTTCCTTGTTCGTTTATGGTATGGCACTAATTTTATTGAAAATGGTTCGACGAATTCCATTATTTGAATAATTTGTACATTCGCACTAGTACAAATTATAAGATGCCCAATTGCCAAAACCTTAACCCTTAAGTGAACAAACATGGAACTCACCAAGATAAATTGCCCCTCGTGCGTTGCGGAGAACCTAAGAAATGCGGATATTTGTATAAGTTGTGGTTACCCAATGGGCTTCGTAAATGTGAACCTCCTTTCTGACCCCTATTTTCAAGAAGGTTTGAATACAAGGTACGATAACACCAAGCAACAGGCATCGGACAAGGGAAAACTGCCTGAAATAGAACAGTTTGAGGCAAAGATTCTGGCCGACGGCAAGGGCGTCATCAACATGAGCAGCGAATTGTTGTTCTTGTTGGTAAATCAAAACGAGGACTACTTGTCCTACCAGCGGGCAGTAGAGGCGGGCAAACGAGCCAAGGCCATTTTTCAAAACGACCGGGACAGGTGCATCGTGGAAAGTGCCTTCTATGGCTATGACGGCAGGAACCTCGTGTATGCTGCTTTAACCGTGAACGAACAAGGACTTTCCTCTTACGGCGATGTCACTGTGCTGCTGCGTACCAGTAATATCGAGCAGCGGACGACCGTTTTTGAAAAGAATACCTACGACCTTTTCGACGAGTTTGTGGAAAAAGGGTGGAAGGTCAGAAAGACCATTCCATCGGGGCATTGCGGAACATGGAAGGAGCGGGGCAAAGTCGCCGTCGCCAAACATGGCTCAGAAATCGCTACTGAAACCACAGCACCTGACCCAGCCATCTTGCTATTGAAGAGCGATGGCGACAGGGGAACGGACGAATTCATCGAACTGCATATCTTTAACAAAGTCAACTATTCGAACTTCGAGCAGGTTGTCTTTTTGAAGCAGCCGGAAACCCCTTTTGGGCGCATCCAGCTTGAAATACTGAAATCGAAACTACAAGAAAAGAACATCCTCCTGAAATTCTTATGATTAGTCAGGCATACATATCGGGTTCGCTGGGCAAGGCCTTTTACAAAAAGGGTCGGGCGTGGTTTGTGCTGGAGGCTGGTACACCGGATGTGGAGCGGGCATGGCATCCGTTTGATGGGAATGACTTGACTTTGGTAGACTCCGAAATTATCACCTTGCCTGAGGAAACCAGCCTATACGAAATTAGACAAACCCTGACGCTCGAAACTCGCAAACAGGAGGCATTGACGTTGGCATTGCAGCTCATGGACGAATCTATCAAGCAGATATCCTTAAAAACTGACATCGCCAAACTGTTGGGTGAGTATGTTTCCCGAAAGGAAATTTTTGAGTTTGTTGAGAACCGTTTGCTTACAACAGTAAGACCCTCCTCCTTTTATCCCTTTCCAGCTGCGGCTATCTGCCACTCACTTGAACTGCCTGAACTTGCTATTATGTACGAGTTTCTGGCACGGAATGGCATTTCTATTGAAGTCTTTCACACAACTTGGTTGAAAGTAGCAAGAAAATTCCTTGGCGTTGACCACACAGACCAAGCGTGGTCATTACTCACTGATGAGGGCATAGCTATAAAGTTTGTAAGAAGCATGGTTGCAAAAGACATTCTACTTTGGGAAAATGCCGCTACGAATGCCACTTTACTGTTTCAAAAACACAATTTTGTCTTCAACGCTGAATTTTTTTCAGAATTGAAAATTGGTATGGCTTCAATGCAATTCTCCTTTAAAGAATTGAATTACATTAAAAGCAGTCTGCCAACAGGTGGCATCGCCCGTATAGCACGTGAGTTGAATATTGATGCAAAAACCGTCCGAAATTACTTTGATACAAAGCGAGATAGAAGGGATGGTATCGCTAATATTCAAATAGACCCGTATCCAAAAGGAGGAGGCATCGGATACATAGAAGACACTCGGATATTAGATTTGGCAAAGAAAATTATAGAAGAGTCTCACCGAGTCAGACCAAGTGTAAATTGACGGATTCTTTTCTTTGCAACTTGACAAATGGTCTCAAACAATCTTCTCAGTGTTAGTTTCACTAATCCTTCTTTATAACTTTAAAACCCTAACCTGGCAGAGCCAGAACCAAAAAGCAAAAGCGGTAACTTGGCGTCATGGA
>CAZDSU010000116.1:0-13126 GCA_964508135.1 uncultured Saprospiraceae bacterium | reverse complement strand
TCAAGTATAAAGCCAAAAAATATGAATTCATTCTTTCCGATTTCCCAATCGGTTATCCGGGCTTTTGCTTTGAAGACCGCCTCCCACAGAGGGTATGTTGGGCGGGAGGCGGGGCTTCGTTCTATAGTGAGGGAACTAATAGACAATCAATTGTTTGGGCAATAACATCTTATCAGGTTTTTTAGTGGGGTAATAATACAAAATTGCAAAACTTAATTGTTTAAACTGTTACACGATTCTTGAAAAATGTTACATGATTCACAGATTTGGCACCTAACAAACGGCGGCCAGCGACGGGTGATTTAGCCTGTTTCAAGCCACTTTGCGACTTTGCATGAAACAAGCCTATGCACCCATCAACTGCTCCAAGATGGCAATTGCCGCCTCCGCAATCTTCGTTCCCGGCCCGAACACCGCCGTCACGCCATTTTCAAACAAGAATTCATAATCCTGCTGCGGCACCACGCCGCCCACCACCACGAGGATGTCCTCCCGACCCAATTTTTCCAGTTCGGCGATGGTCTGCGGCACGAGGGTGCGGTGGCCAGCGGCCAGGCTGCTGATGCCCAGCACATGCACGTCATTCTCGGCAGCTTGACGGGCGGCCTCGGCAGGGGTCTGGAACAGCGGCCCAATGTCCACGTCGAAGCCGAGGTCGGCAAAGCCCGTGGCCACGATTTTAGCGCCCCGGTCGTGGCCGTCCTGCCCCAGTTTGGCGACAAGGATGCGGGGACGCCTACCCTCCATTTCGGCAAACTTGTCGGCCAGTCTCCGAGCCTGTTGGAATCGTTCGTCCATCTTGATTTCTTTTGAGTAAACACCTGATACAGTGCGGGTGGTGGGCACGTACCGCCCGAATGCCCGTTCCATCGCAAAGCTGATTTCGCCCAAAGTGGCTCGGAGGCGGGCAGCTTCGATGGCTAAATCGAGGAGGTTGGCGGTTAACGTCGGGGAGGTTTCAGAACCTCCCCGACGTTGTTGGTCACCTTTTGCTGCTTGAAACAAGGCCTCCAGCGCCATCTGCACCGCAGCCTCGTCCCTCGTTCCCCTTATTTTTTTCAGCAACGCAACCTGCCCTTCCCGCACCGCAGTGTTGTCCACTTTGAGGATATCGAAATGCGAATCTTCGGCCACCTGGAAAACGTTGACGCCCACGATTTGGTCAATGCCCGCATCAATCCTCGCCTGCTTTTTGGCGGCAGCCTCCTCGATTCGCAGCTTCGGCAACCCCGCCTCAATGGCCTTGGCCATACCGCCCAGCGCCTCCACTTCCTCAATGAGCGCCCAAGCTTTCTGGCAAAGTTGCTCGGTCAGGTATTCCACGTAGTAGCTGCCCGCCCACGGGTCCACGACCTTCGTGACGCCCGTTTCCTTTTGGATAAACAACTGCGTGTCACGGGCGATTTTCGCAGAAAAATCGGTAGGCAGGGCGATGGCTTCGTCCAGTGCGTTGGTGTGCAATGACTGCGTGCCGCCCAGCACCGCAGCCATTGCTTCGATGGCCGTGCGAGCCACGTTGTTGAAGGGGTCTTGCTCGGTCAGGCTCCAGCCACTGGTCTGGCAGTGAGTACGCAGTGCGAGCGATTTTTCGTCCAGGTCCCTACGGGATGACAAGTTGCGAACAATCTTCGCCCACAGCAAACGACCCGCCCGCAGTTTGGCTATTTCCATGAAATGGTTCATGCCGATGGCCCAGAAAAACGAGAGCCGTGGAGCAAAATCGTCAATGTCCAGCCCAGCGGCAATGCCCGTGCGGAGGTACTCCAGCCCATCGGCCAGTGTGTAGGCCAGTTCGATGTCGGCAGGGCCGCCCGCCTCGTGGATGTGGTAGCCGCTGATGCTGATGCTGTTGAACTTGGGCATCCGGGCTGCGGTGTACTTGAAAATATCGCCCACAATCCTCATGCTCGCAGCTGGTGGGTAAATGAAAGTGTTGCGCACCATGAACTCTTTCAGGATGTCGTTTTGGATGGTACCACTGAGTTGCTCCGGCTTCACGCCCTGCTCCTCCGCCGCCACGATGTAGAATGCCAGCACCGGAATCACCGCCCCGTTCATGGTCATGGAAACGGACATTTCGTCGAGCGGTATTTGGTCGAAGAGAATTTTCATGTCCTCCACAGAATCAATGGCGACGCCCGCCATGCCCACATCGCCGGGCACACGGGGGTGGTCACTGTCGTAGCCTCGGTGTGTGGCCAGGTCGAAGGCGACGGATAGGCCCTTTTGCCCTTGCGCCAAATTTCTCCGGTAAAAAGCGTTGCTGTCCGCTGCGGTGGAGAAGCCTGCGTACTGCCGAACCGTCCACGGGCGGGTGAGGTACATGGTGGAATATGGGCCGCCAAGAAATGGGGCGATGCCAGCTACGAAGCGTTGATGGTCGAGCAGCTTCGGTTTGAAGGCGTTAGGGATTTCTATTCCTTCTGGTGATTGGTGAGGGGGGATGTCTGGCTTGGGCATTATGGCTGATTTTGGGGCAAAGTTGGGGAAAGTTTGGGGGAAATGGGGCGGATTGATGGAGGTTGGTTTAAATATGCTTTACTGAAACCGTTAGATGCCCTATTCTTTCAGCAGCGCCCTCTCCTTCGCTGTGCAGGGGTGGGTGATGCCTGTCGCTTCTATGGCATCAAAGTCTTTGAAGAAGACTGTCGCTATTTGCAGTAAATTTCAAGCGACGGCAATGCCAGTATGTATGCGAGCGTACGGCGGCTGAAAACCGAGGATGATGTCTTCTTCAGGAATGCCCATTTCTACCAATTTGTCCACCACTTCCCGTTCGGTGATGTTCCGCTGAAACCACACTTTGCCGTCCTTGATGTCGAAGTGAAACACGACGGAGAACATGAAGCGCTCGCCTTGCCACCCGATTCGGAGCAACTGGAAGGAATTGTTTTGCAGGTCAGCGATGACCCGGTTTTCCACGTCTGGCATGTTGACAAGCCTGGACTTTTTGGCAAAGTCGTCAAGGTAGGCAACCAAAACGTCCTGGTATTTTTTCACTTTATCCATGATACGATGATTTCAAGATGAGGATGGTACACGACAATCCTTGCGCCAATGCGCCGAAGTGACCTTTGGATGACCGGTTTTTGAAAAAAGTTGTGCCAGACATTTTCCGGCACTGCGAGGAAAAGCTCCCGTCCAGGCTCAAACTCTTCCATTGCAACAAAATAATCATTAAACTGGCCGACTGCCCGGTGGAATTCATTGACGTTGGAACGCCCTGCAAAGCTTTTGCCTTCCACCACAATTTTTTTGCCTTCCCTTTCCGCACCGAGCAAGTCTTCCGCTCCAAAATCAACCTCCTAGTCTACTGCATCAACCGTCAATTCATACGGGTCGTGCGTGATGAGCCAGCCGTCTTTTTCCAGCGCCCTTCTCAGGTTGTCGTGGTATAAATCTTTTGCCATTGGTTTTGCTTTGCCAAAAATAAGAAGTTTTTGGGATTTGGTTATTCTTTCAGGAGCGCCCTCGCCTTCGCTACATCGGGGTGGGTAAAGTCTGGTTTGGGCAAGTGGCAGATTTTGGGGCAAATTTGGGGAAAATAAGGTGTAATTGATTAATCCAAACCAATTTTCAATGGTATCCGATACATCACTCGTGTAACAATCCCTCTTTGCTTCCCCGGCACCCATTTTGGCATGGCCTCCATTGCTTTTTTGATGCTTTTTTCAAAAATCACATCACCCTTGGTTAGGTTCACGTCACTAATGCTCCCATCTGAATCCACAATAAATTGCACTAACAGGTCTAAACTGTCTTGTTTGTTGGATGCAAGGGGTTTGATTATTTTAGCAATGAATTCCGAAAGCGCTTGCATGGAACAGTTTCTCCTTTCTTTATTGGAAGCTGCATCACATCGAGGAAAATAGGGCATCTCTTCGACAACGATGAAGCTCTCTCCGGGTTTCAGTTGGATCTGCCCCGATGCCAAGTGTGGACAAAAAAGACAACCTAACAAAAAGGAAATAGTGTTGATATTTTTCATCATCAGTTGAATCGAATACAAGAAACAGTGTTTCCGTTGTAGAAGAGCTTGTTCTACTTAAGACACTCGCATATTTACCAAATGCAATCCAAGCTTTTTTTGGTGCATTGCTCTTATCAAATGTATCCTCCAAAAAATGATTGACCTTAAATTACAACGAAATCAAAACGGATACCCAAACGCCAAATTCCCTCGAAGGCCAGTACCACCAAAGCCCGGTTGCCCAATCAATCGGCTGCCCAACGGTAGGTAGGGCTTGGAAATGGGAATGGCCAGGTCGAGGCGCAAGATGAAAAAACCAAGCGTGAAGCGAATCCCAGCGCCAGCGCCCGATGCCAGTTCCTTGTAAAAACGATTGCCGGAAAACTCACCACCTGGCAATTCCGCATCAGCTTCCGTCAGCCAGACGTTGCCAGCGTCAACAAAGGCCGCCACCTCCCAGCTTTTTCCAAGTTTCCGACGCAGTTCCACGTTGCCCAACAACATCAAATTCCCAGTATGATCCGTCAATAGGCTAAAAACCTCATCAGAATTGGGATCATCATACGGAACCGAGGCCCCCGGGCCAAAGGAGCGGGGGGCGAACGACCGCACACTCGACGCACCGCCGACGGTGTACAAATTGGTGGGCGAGATGATGCTGCCTTCCTTGGCAGGCAAGCCTGCAAATAGCGAAAACCGCCATGCAAGCGTCGCTTTCCGGGTCACATTGATGTATTGCCGGAAGTCGCTTTCCGTGAAAATATTTAATGAAAACCCCAAGTTGGCGGCGGCATCAATATAATCGGGCAGCAGGAACTTGCTACTGAGGAAGCTGAAACGTTGCCGGAACAAGGTTGACCATTTTCGGGGTTCGCCCAGCCGGTCGTCGAAGACAAAAGCATAGTTCGGTTTAAATTCCAACAGGGTGGCAGCAAACAGTGCGTCTGTTAATTCTTTCTCCGTCGTTGCTGTCAATATTTCTTCCAACAACAGATTCTTTTCGCCAGGAATGCTGATGTTCACAAATTTCAGCGTCACGTTCAGCGGGTTCAACTCATGGGTAATCGTGCCCTGCCGATTTTTTTTCCAAACAAAGCCGCCCTCCACTTCTAATTCGTTAATGGCGATGCCGATTATTTCCGTCGCCATCAACGAATCAACCACAGGTATTCGGTAATACAGTAGGTTGTGCGCCAGCGAGAACTTGGTCGCCGAGAGCGCATTATTTTGGCGGCTGCGCAGGCCCGGGATTTTTTGCGGAAGCGTCAATTGCGTTTTTGTGTCGCTGCTGAACAGTGTGCTTTGGGTATCGTCATCCTTCAACCGCAGCAAGGCGCCGTCCCAAGCGAAACGAAGGTTTTCGGCTGCGCCAAAAGCGTTGCGGTGCTGCCAGCTCAGCCCAGTCTGTGTGCCAAAATAATTGTTGGGGGAGAAAATGCCCGAAAGTGATGCCTCCACTTTTTGCGGCACCGCCGGGGTAAGCAGCACGTGCGCCTCCAGCAGACTGTCGGATAGCATTGATTGCTCGAATCGGATGTTCACGAACTTGAAAAACTGCAGGTTGAGCAGCCGGAACAAGGATGTCCGGTAGTCTTCATTCGAAAAATAGTCGCCACAATGGAAGCGGAGATTATTAAGTATCAACGAGGTTTTCACGCTTTTTTCGCTGTAAACAACGCCGATGCATTCATCCACCTCCTCCATTTGCTGTCCCAATTGGCCAGCGATTTTGAGGTCGTAATCGGGGTAAATGAGGATTTCGCCGATGCGGTAGCGCCGTTTTTCCACCATCGTCACGTCGTCCTTGAAGCGCAGTGTGAGCCGTACTTCGTCCGATTGCTGCAAGGTGTCCGCCTCAAAAAGCAGGTGGTCGGGCGAGAGGTAGAACCATCCCTCGTTGCGCAGCGTGTCGGTGAGTCGCATCCGCTCCAGCTTCAGCAACTGGAAATTGTATGGCATTCCTGCTTTCAGCAAGGTGCTGGTTTTCAACTGCAACAGCCGCTGCTCCACCGCTCCCGAATCGGTCGGGAAGCTCAGGTTGCCCAATGTTTTGGCTGGTTTCAGCAGGTGAACGGTGTGCTTCAGTTTCGTTCTTTTTCCCAAGCCTGCTTTCTTTGTCACCACGTTTACGTCAAAATAACCAAAGTCGGCGGCGGCGGCTGTGAGCGATTTTTGGTGCGTAGCCGCAATGTCTTCGGTGAACAAGACCGGCGGTTTGCCAAGCTTTTCAGCAATCCAATTTCCAAAGCCTTTTTCCTTGTTGGGGTTGTGAAAAGTGTTGTACACCGCCACCCCAGCCCGAATCCAACCCAGGTGCCTGTTGGGGCGTGGCAGTACAATCGCTTGCGGCAAGGCAGCTTCCAGTTGACCGGTTTTCCATTTTTTATCGGCGGCTTTCACCTTTACTTTTGCACCCGTGTAAAGCTGTTCGCCCTTCGGCAAAAGCAAGGTGCCTGTGCAGCTTGACAGCAACAACACGGCCAACAAGTAGCCGACAAAATGTATTATCTGGTTGATTTTCAACTGATTGGAATGTTTAAATGGCTCATAAAGGTTTTAGGTGAATTTAAGTAAAAAGCAGTATTCAGTATCGAGAGAGCGGGTTATCAAACCCGCTGGATTGATAGATAATTTTGGGGCGGAACCAGCGGGTTTGATAACCCGCTCTCTTATTTCTGATGCATCGGTTTTCATCACAACCATATTTTTATTTTTTCTTCCGCCTAAACAACCGCTTGAACTCTTTTGTAAACAAAACCCCGGCACCAGAATTTCTCGACCCATCGGCGTCCAGCAATTTGAGGCCGTCTTCCGAAAATGCCCTAATTTTAAAGACACCGCTCGGCGTCAGCGAGTACTCAACGGAGGCATTTTCAAATGTGCTGCGCCATTGCGATTCCGTGCCCCGGTCTTCCGCTGCGCCGCCGCTCAGTTTGAAGACCAGGCGGTCGTTGAAAAAGGATTTTTGTAGGCGCAGGTTGTAGTTCGTGGTGCCAGTGTACTCGTCGTCCTCCCCGAAGGTAGCATCTTCCTTTGTTTCCAATTGAACGTCCACGAACGTGAGGTACTGGTCGGCAAGCGTATTGAACTGGCTGGTCAGGAAACTGTTCAGGCCAGCCGAAATCGCATCCTGTGATGCTTCCGCCGCACCTCCCGCATCCCCCGAAAAACGGTTGAAAATCAGCAAACTGAACACTTGCTGGGAGAGTTGCGCTTGGTCTTGGTTGACGGAAGTGATGGCAGATTCAATGTCGCTGTTGCCGGAATTCGCCTGAATAGTCGTGCCCGAAAATTCCTCGCTGTCCGTGTCGGGGTATTCCAGGTCAATTTGTAGTACAGGGCGCATCAAATCCCCACTTACTTTAAAATTTAGGAAAAATGTCTGAAAATCCCTTCCGGTACCCGAATTCAACTCTTCGATGTCCGCCCCCCAATTCAACAGCAGCGGGTACGGCGACGTGCGCACGACGTACCTTGCCGTTATTTGAAGGTCGGGCTTGAACGGGTCACCCGACCAGGAAAGGTTGCTACCGGGCGCCACTTCGAATCGGCGTTTCACAATCTGCTGGTAGGTGTAGCGGTAGTCTCCCTTTTTCACTTCGCACCTGCCCGCCAGGTTCATTTTGCCATCGGGGAAAATTTCGAGGCTCAACCTGCCCTCCAGTGTCCCCTCGAAATTGTCGCCAGAAACGGGGTCGGCTATTATGTCCAATTCAAGGTTGTCGTTCAGGTCAAGGTTCAGGTTGAGGTGGAACGGGTATTTTTTTGAAAGTATCTTTCTTTCCGTTTGGGCTGCCCCAGCGGGTTTTACAAAAACCACCACGCCATTGCCTTCCGCTTTATTTTGGGCAGCGTCGTGCAGGTAGTGCATCATCGAGCCTTTCACCGGACTGACGGTCAACGAAATGTCCGGCTCTGAAAGTGGCCCCCGCACCGTACCGTTTGCATTGGCGATCAACTTGCCGTAGTATGCCACATCTCGGCTTTTTTTGGTGTTCATCACCAGCCAGTTTCTGGCAGAAACTTCGAGGTCGTAACGAAGGCCGCTCCAGTCAGACGTCTTCAATTTGCCTTTGATATTAAGGCGGTTGCCTTGTGGGTCGGTGAGCGTCAGGCCACTCATATCAATGCCATCTGGCGCAAATTCCAACTTCTTGTCACTCAGTGCATAGCGCACGTTGGTCATGGCCAAGGTCGCTTTCACTTCGTTCAAAGAAAGGCTGCCGGAGGGTTTTGGGGCGGCCACCGTGCCGCCAATTTCGAGCTTGCCATCCAACCAACCGGAGGGGTTTTTCAGGCTGCTCGCCAGCAATGCCCCGAAGGTGGCGATGCCCAAGCGGTCCATTTCCACCTTAAACCCAAGCGTGCGGTTGCCATCGGCCAGTACCTTGGAGGTGCCGTCGAGGCGGAGGGCTTGTTCACCGTTGGTAAGGTGAAAGTTTTTTATCGTAACTGCTTTGCTGGTGTAGTTCACACTGTTGACTTCGGGCAAGGTCCAGTCTTGGTAATCAATGAGTTGTGTGGGAGAAAAATGCGCCGTGTAGCCTTCCTTGAAGTCGTTCGTTTCGGCAAAAAGACCAAGCCGGTAGCGTTCTTTTCCTGTGCTGTCCAAGGCGGTGAGCTGCGCAACGGCCTTTGTGCCGTCGAGCGTACCGTCGAGGGTGAGGTCTCTCACGAATGCTTCGTCGTACTGCTTGACCGATGGAATCTTCAATTTGAAATCTGCCGTTTTGCCATCGCCGTCGGCATGGAACGACAGGTCCTTCATGTTCCATTCATTGTAATTGGAGCGCGGCAATTTGGTGTCGAAAACAAACCGGAAGCTGCCAGCGTCGAAGTTGCCCGATATGGCAATCGTGTCGAGCTGCGACAGGCCGGGCAGGATGCCGCTCGTGAAGAGGTCGGGATGGGCGAGCGCTAAACCAAAGGCAAGGGTATCGGTGACTGTTGATTGGCGATTGGTGACGTGTCAGGTGGCGGTGACGGCTTCCATTGGGAAATAATGCTGGAAGAAATCATTGGCCAAGTTCGGCAGGTTTGCAGGGTCAAAATTGCCCCGTATCCAAGCGTTCAGCCAGTCGGAAGTGATGGCGAGGTCGTTGTTGCCTTGGTGCATTGAGGCCGCAAACTTCACGTCGCCCGGATGCAATTTCAACGAATCCACTTGAAGCTGCATGGCTTCCAAAAATACAAGTGCGTCGAGCGTGTCCATGGAAAGCCCATCGGCATTTCCTCGCAAGCGGAAACAGGCGGTGGCGTTATTTTCAGAAATACCAAACGCTTTCAAGTCCACGCAATCGAAGAGCGCATTCCATTCGAGCTTGGGTTTTGCGCCACCAAAATCGCCGTTTGCCGCCAAGTCGAGGTGTACTCGGCGGTCGGGGCTGTTCAGTTCGACATCGAACTTTTTGCCATTCAGGTTGCCGTTCAAAACGGTGTTTTCAAAGGTCATTTCCTCCCAGGTAAATGAGGGGATTTTGCCGGTGAGTGTCAGGCTGGCGGTCTTTCCGATGTCAAAACCCTGGCCGTCGAGCTGCGCCGAAATATTGAGCAGACGCAATTGCGGTAGCAAGCTGTCGGCAGCCAACTCGCTGACTTTCAATTGTTTGCCTTCAATGTTCGCCCCATATTTTTCGCCATTGCGGTAGCCGTCAAGCGCCAACGAACCTTGGTCGCCCAGCCCAAGTGTCAGGGCAGCCGTGAGGTTTTGCACCCTTCCTTTTGCTTTGCCATCGAGCGCCACGATTGGCGGCAAATCGAGGTAGGGCGTCACGAGCGAGTCGGCCACGTAGCCGAAAATCTCCTGCTTGGCTACTTTGCCCGAAAAAGTAAGGTCAAAGCGCAGGCTGTCTGGTTTGTCAAGGTGCTGAAAATTGCCTTGCACTGCAAGGTTGCTGGCTGCACCTTTGCGCTGGGCAGCGAGTTTTAGGTCAGCAAACAAATCGTTCATGCCGCCCTTCAGCTTTCCGGTCAGGGAAATGCTATCGGGCAGCGTCATGCTTTTTGGCACAAAACCCGCAAAATGGCTGCCGGAAGCTTCAAACTGCCGAATGTCCAGGTCCATTTGCATGGTTTTCGGATTGGCCAAACCCTTGATTTCACCGCTGAGGTTGAACCGCGCCACATCAGGGTTGGCAGGTGCCACCGCCAACGTATCTATGCTGCCAAAGCTGCCAATCAGGTTGATGTTGAGCAAGCCAGACCTGCCTCGCACCGTGCCGGACGCTTTTGCGAAAGCGGGGAGCGGCAAATTTTTCCCCTTCAAATAAAAGGCTAAATCGGCCTTGTCGAAATAGAAGTCGGTGAGCCGCAAATCGGCTTCGAGGCGGTCGAGCGAACGGATGTTGGAGATGCGACCGGAGCTACTAAGCCGGGTGTTTTTGCCAAAAGCGACTTGGAGGTTTTGGGCTGTAATTTGGTCCATTGTCCCTTCCACTTTGCCGGATGCCGACCACTGGTTGTTGGCCATTTTCTTCAAATCGGCCATCGAGGGATTGTCAGGCAGGAACTGGAGCAGGTCGCCGATTTGCCCACCAGCCTGTTGAAGGTCAGCGGAAAAATTGGTGATGGGCGACTGCCCTTGCGCCCCGAATTTCAATTCCACCGAACCTTCCAATTTGGTCGTATTTGCCGCTAAATCAATGTCTTGCAAGGAAAGTGCCGCTGGGGAGTAAGCGATTTTCCCTTCCAGCTTGCGCAAGTCAAGTCCCGATTTGTCCTTGCCAGCGAGTTCCGCCACATTGACGCTCAGGGCTTGGTTTTGGTAGGTGAAATCGGTCAAATCGGCTTGAAGGGCTTTGAGGTCGAGGTCGGCAGCGTTGAATTTGCCGGGGGTTTGCGGCGTAACTTTTTGCCGAAATGCGATGTCGGAATCGGTCAATTCCAACGCCTTTACAGAGACGGTAAGCCCTTCCGAATTGGAGAGTAGGCGAAAATCTTCCAAGCCAGTTTCGTTGAGTCGGGTTGTCAGGGCAAGCGAGTCGGTTTCGTAGAAAATCCGGCTGCTGTTGATGTTCCCGGTTTTCACCAGAACATCAAAAAGGGTGGCTGCAGCGGAGGTATCGAGCGGAGGCGGGCCAAGGTCACGGTAAGAAATATCGGCATCGGAAATCGTCAATTCTTCCACGGAAAAAAGCGTGTTTTTAAAGTCTGCCTTCTCCGCTTCGATGAGCATTTTGCCAAGCCGGGCCTTTATAAACTGCTGACCGTCAAAGTCTTGCCAAGAAAAAGCGACTGCCTCGAAGTCCACCACGAAAGGTTTCATAACCAGCCGAAAGCCGCCAGAAGTATCGGCGGGGGTAGGTGGGAGTTCGGCCTCGGTAGGCGTGGCAAAGGCTTCGAGGATGAAGGCGAAATTGGAACGCCCAGCTTCTTTTCGAAGGTTGACCGAGGCGTTTTTCAGTGCAATTTTTTGGATGGTAATTTCGCTGTTGAAAAGCCCCCACATTTCCAAATCCACAAGCAAGCTTCCTACCCTGAGCAGGGAGTCTCCTTCGGGCGTTTTCACCTCAAACCCCTTGATTTCCAATGCTTTGGGAAACCGGATACTGACACCTTCGACCTTTACCTCGGTTTTCAGTTTTTCTGACAGCCAATTCTCCAATTTGGGCGTAAGCCACCGTTGCGTAGCGGGTAGTTGCAACACAAAAAGCAGCAATGCCACCAGCAAGAGCAGGAAGGCGATCAGCTTGGCGACTATTTTCAACGGACGGCGTAGCTTCAAGGGCAGACTTGATTATTCTGCAATAAGGTGAAATTACATGACTTGTTCACTGGGCCGGGCAGAAAGTTTAGAGAGTTAAGAAGGTTTAGGAGGTTTAGGGGTAGGCATTTAAATCTCCTAAACTAAACCCCAAATTCATTGCACCAGTGCCTTGCCTTCCTCCAAGGTTTTGACCATCGTCTGGAGGCTGGTTCGGTTCAATTCGTCGGGTGCTTGGTTAAGGGCTTTGCGGGCATGTTCGAGGGCTTTTTTTAGATCGCCCACTGCTGAGTACCCCCTGGCCAAACCTACATGGGTGGGCCAGGTATCGCCGTTTCGCTTATAATTCAGCTCAAATGCCGCAAGGGCCTCCTTGTTCTTGCCTTGCGAAATTAATTGCCGACCGTAGCCGTGAAATTCCAAAACAGTGGCCTTTTCGTATGCCAAGGACATGGTTTTGTCGGCCTCTGCAGTCTTCCCCAGTTTGCGGAGGATGGCCGCTTTGGTGGTGAGGGCAGGGAAGGTCTGAACGCCACCGAGGTTCGGTTCAGTTGCACTGTTTATCCAAAAAAGTGCTTCCTCGTAGTTCACGTCATTGGCCACGCACCACTGGGCTGCGGCTTGGAGGCTGGGCGGGTCGAAGCCCAAACCGCCGCTCATCTGCCGCTTGATGGAGGCAAGGGAGGTGGCAACGAAATCAGTTCCCACTTTGAACGGGATCCGCCAGCGCTCCCATTCCAAAGCTATCACCACTGAACGGTCGGTTGGCTCGGAAAACGTGTAGGCCAGCCATTCTCGGCTTTGGGGCAAGTTTTTCTGCTGGCGCACGGTCACCCGCAGGGCGTCTTCTTCGGGCTTGTAGAAATAAGTGCCCCAGCCCGACGAATTGGTGGAGAAAATGAGCACGCAAGAATCCGGGTAAACGGCGATGGCAAAACCGTAAGTGCCCGCTACCAGTTTTTTACCCTCAATGGTCACGTCGGTGGAGAAGGAAAAGGTTGTGTTCTCGTCTGCACCAGCCCGCCACGGCGATTCTTTTGCGGAGCCAAAGCCGAGGTTGATAAAGCCGTAGTTGGCCACGTTTGTGCCCCAAATTTTGCCTTCTCGGCCTTTCACACCGGGTGCGTTCCAGTTGATGTCAATGTCGGTAGTGCCAATGGTGATGCCTGCCCTTGACTTTGGATTGGTGGAATTGGGCAGTTTGAGGGCTTGCGCCTCGGCAATATTGTTCCCAAAAAACAAGATGGCCAGTAGGCTGAGGAGAGTAAATTTTGGCATGATAGATTTTGAATTTTAGTGAAAAATGACAGCATCAACTTGCTTCCCAAATTTAGAAATTACGAGGAAACAAACAGATGAACGACAATCTTTTTCTGTTGGGGTGACAAGCCTTGCCTAAGCTAAGTAGTCAATCAGAATTATTCGATACATTTTGTTCTTTGAAATCTATGGTG
>CAZDSU010000115.1:0-13272 GCA_964508135.1 uncultured Saprospiraceae bacterium | reverse complement strand
CAGGCTTACCTTTATTTTTCACATTTCGACAAATCCTAACGGCTTACAGTATAACGACATCGAAAACAGCAGCATTCCAAGCAATCTTCAAAACGCTTTGATTAACAAGCTGAATCAGGCAATCACCAAATTCCAGAATGGCAACAACAATGGCGCAATCGGCAGCCTCAACGCCTTCATCAACCAGGTCAACGGGCAATCCGGCAACGGCATCCCGACCAGCCTGGCGGATGAATGGATTGCCGCAGCCCAGGCAGTTATCGCAGCCATTCAAAGCGGCAACACCAACTGCAACAGCAGCCAGGGCTTGGTCATGCCCGGTGGCAATAGTGCATTTGGTGCAGCCCAGTTCGAGGAATTCCATGCTCCCGAACTGACCATTTTCCCCAACCCTGCGGGCAAGGAAGTGACTTTCCAACTTCAAGGTTTTGAAGCAAACAAGCCGGTCGAACTGACGGTGTTCGACCTGTTCGGCAGGGCAGTTTGGCAGCAAAGATTGGAAGAAGGGCAGCAGCAGGTGACGCTCGATATTTCCAGCGCACTGCCCGGCAGTGGTGTCTATCTCGTCCAGGTCGGTTCCGGCAGCGGGGCAGTGGCGAAGCGACTGGTGGTTTCTGAATAAATAAGCAAGTTCTCACATAGCGAGGGCGGACGAGGCATTCCAGTCCGTCCTCGCATTTTATTAAGCCTGTCTGCTCAAAACAGGACGATTTACCTGCATTCATTTCATCTCCTCCCGGACGCTGAAAAACGCCAGATGCCAGGCGGGGGTGGACCTATCTGGCGGCGCATTCGCTCCGGGCATGTACACCGTGAGTGCCTCGAACGAAAGTGGAACGGAGACCCAGCGCTTGGTAATAACAAAATAAGAGACCAAAAGAATTGGCAGCAATGGCCTCATTATTACTTTATGGCAAAGTAACATGTAGCTTCGAGGCCACCTGTAAAACAACATGCCTACCCAAATTACACCAGCACGGTCATTGGTACCGTGCTGGTTTTTTTATCTTTCCAGCAAAATGTTTTAAGGTAAAATTGTAGCGACACAAACAAAAAATGGAGAACCAGGCCACCCCTAATTACTTGCGTGAATCTTCGATTTCTCCATTTTCCACAAAGGGGCAGGCAATTATTTCTTCTCCTTCTTCTTGAAATCCCCATTTTTCCAAGCATCGAAAAACTGCTTCCAAGCGATGGGGTTGTAGATGTTCATTGGGGGTTGCTGGCCGATGTAGTAGTAGCTGCGGGCTTGTTGGCGCAGGTAGTAGTTGGCATGCTCGGCACCGACGCTCGGCACGGTGTAGCGCATGCGTTCCATGGCATCGTTGGCCACGTTGCGTAGCGCCCGCTCCTCCATCTCGGAGGTCACGTCCATGGCGAGGAACTCCAGCTTGAAATGCTCCTTGCTCGGCCACGGGAACACCACCGTTTCCGGTAGGTTGATAAGGTCTTGGGACATCAGTTGCACGAGCGAGTAGCGGCTATCCTTGAGGTTGGTTGGTATTTTGAACTCGACCGATTTGTAGCCCACCGCCGTGAACTCAATCACGTCGCCCTTCTCCACCACGATAGAGAAAAAGCCGCTAAAATCGGTGTAGGTGCCCCGTGATTTGCCCTTCACCGCAATATTGGTGTACGGAACGGGAATCAGTTCAGCGGTAGTGCCGTCCAGCACCATGCCTGAGAACTGCACGAGATTGCTGTCCTGTACCACCCGCTGGGCGGCAAGCGTTCCACTAAAAAGGAGGCCGAAAAAAAGCAGGCCGAAGATTTTGATTTTCATAAATTTCAAGGTTCTGTTCGAGAATGGAGATGGACATTTGTTAAACTCCTCAATTCCTCAATCTCTTAAATTCTCAAACGCTCAGTTTAAGACGCCGCACCGTCCCCGAAAGTTGGTAGCGGCTGCCAAAATTAGGACATTTGTAACGATGATACGACCATACCTCCTCTGCTTTTTGATTTTTTGTGCGTTGGCGGACAAGCTTTCAGCACAGCCAGCGCCTGACCAGCGAGTATTTTCTGGCCAAATCATGGATGCTCAGGCGTGGCAAGCGGCCCGGGAGTCCATCGTTTTGCTCCGCAATGAGGGCGATTTGCTGCCGTTGAAAAACCTTGATGAAAACTTGTTTTCGTGGCGCTCGTTTGGCCTTGGTGGGCAAAATATTTTCGAAGAAACGTTGAACAAGTACCGCCCAGCATCACCGCAGCAAAAAATCTACACCGAAAAAGACCTCTTGGTGATGGCCATCAATGCCGACAGCGTCAAGTTGGGCAGTACGGCGTTTCAGGTGTTTCAGCAGTGGGCGCAATTCGCTGGTGAGATGGGCAGCTTCGTGCTGGTTGTTTTTGGCAATTCATTGATTATCAAAGACTTGCCAATATTCAACCTCGCCGACGCCTTGCTCCTAGTGCCCAACGAAGACAGCCTCAGCCAATCGCTCGCTGCGCAGGTAGTTTTTGGCGGCTGCGCAGCTAACGGGCATTCCACAAATGGCATATTACCAGCCGAATCCTCCCCATTTTTCAAACAACCCGACGGCCTCGCCACCCAAGCCACTCGCCTCGGCTTCGGCCCGCCAGCCCTCGTCAGCCTCGATGCCCAACTACTCGAAGACAGCATCCGGGCCATCGTGGAGGAGGGCATCCGGGCACAGGCTTTTCCTGGAGCGCAGGTGCTGGTGGCCAAGGACGGTATCGTCGTTTTCCACGAAACCTACGGCTTCCACACCTACGACAGCCTACGGCCTGTCAGCCCCGACGACCTCTACGATTTTGCCTCCGTGACCAAAGTGACCTCCACGCTACCTGCCCTGATGAAGCTGTACGGGGAGGGCAAATTCGACCTTGACGCTCCGCTCAAAAAGTACCTGCCTTTTTTCAAAAAATCGGACAAAGGCGAGGTGACCTACCGGCAGTTCCTCGCCCACAATGGCCGCCTGAAGCCCAGCATCGTCTTCTGGCGAAAAGCGATGAACGAGTACGGTGGTTGGAAGAGACGCAGCTTCCGCACAGTCGAATCACGGCGCTATCCCATCCGCATCACGGACAGTTTGTTTTTGTTCAAAAACTATAAAAAGCAGATTTACAAGGGAATACGTGACATACCGCTCAACCAGAAGCCCGGCTACGTTTACTCCGACCTCTCGTTCATCCTCTATCCGACTGTGGTGGAGCGGCTGACGGGCGAGCCACTGGAGTCCTATTTGAATACAACTTTTTGCCGACCGCTTGGTGCATTTACCCTGACCTTCAACCCGTTGCGCAGCTTCCCGGCGGAGCGCATCGTGCCAACGGAACGGGACACATTTTTTAGAAAAATACAATTGCAAGGCACGGTACACGACGAGACGGCGGCGATGCTGGGCGGGGTGTCTGGCCATGCGGGGCTGTTCGGTTCGGCGGGCGACTTGGCGAAGCTGGTGCAGATGTACCTCAACGGCGGCGAGTACGGCGGTGAGCGGTTCATCAGCGAGGCGGCGGTGCGGGAGTTCACCCGCTGCCAGTACTGCCCCGATGGCAACCGCCGGGGCCTCGGCTTCGACAAGCCGCTCATCGAGTACGACCCCGAACTGAGCTACGTGGCGAAGTCGGCCAGCCCGGAAAGCTTTGGGCACTCAGGGTACACTGGCACGTTCTTTTGGGCCGACCCGAAATACAATTTGGTGGTGATTTTTTTGAGCAACCGGGTCTATCCCGACCGCTCGCACACTGGACTGTCCGATTTGAACATCCGACCGAGGGTGCAGCAAGTGGTGTACGATGCGATGAAGTGAGTTGGCAGTTCGACAGTGCGCAGTTGGCAGTCAGTTAGCAGTTGTTTAGCAGGGAACTACATCAAATCAACGAGAGGTGGTAACGCAAAAGCTACCACCTCTCGTAATTTATAGATACTTGCCGACTTATTGACTGCAAACCGACTGCCAACCGCTAACTGTCGAACTGCCAACTAAAATCTACCTCCCCGTTGGCCGGCGGCGCTTGGAGCGCGGATTGATAGGCATCCCGCCCTTCTGCATCATGCCCATTTGGTTGGCCATTTTCATCTGACCCTGCTGGCCCATTGCTTTGTCGAACTGTTTGATTTGGTCCTTCAGCGTCGGCTCGGTGACGGTAAGTTCCTTGATGTTTTTCAAGTAGTTTTTGGCCACGTTCATCTTCTGGCGCTGGATGGCGATGCTTGCAAGTTGTAGCTGCACGGCGGCCTTCTCGTTGTCGGTGGGGAGGTTGATGGTCTGGGCTTTTTGCAACCAGGTCTCAGCCTCGTCGGTGCGGCCAAGCCCCTGGGCGATGGTGCCCTTCATCATATAAAAATAGGCCCGGTTGGTGACGTATAGCCATTTTGGGTTCCAGGTGAGGTTGAGCCATTTTTCGGCTTCGAGGTAGTTTTGGTTGGCCTGCATGACCTTGGCGGTGTGCTGAATGGTACCCAGCAGGATGTAGGAAGCCAGCAGAATCAGTCCGATGATGACGAAAGGCAGGCCGTAACCCCAGGGCAGTGTGGCCATCATGACGATGCCGCCGATAAGGAACACAGCTATGAGCGCAAACTTGAGGTATGGATGAATGGTGAACATGGTGTCTTTTGTTTTTTCGTTGAAAAATCCGCCAAGCGGTGAGGCAAAGGTAAAGAAAGTTTGGAGCTAAAAGTGGTGCGATGCTTGGCATTGGGAAGGCTGTTTTAAAATAAAAATATTAGCAACCCAAAACCCAATATTTTTCATAAATCGTTGATTTTCAGTTTTTTACAAAAATGAAACTGCCCTGCCACGGCAAGTCAATCCGATCTGCCAAAAGTGCATTTGCGAACATTTTTTTCTGCAAGCACCTTATTAAATCGAAATCTTATCTAAGGTTTTTTTTCAAAAACAAATTTCGAACAAACAAAAATTAGATAATATGGTACCAGTGAATCCGTCAAATCAGCCCGGCCAACAAGGCCCAACCCCAACAACCCCTACTCCGCAACCAATGTCCAAGAAAAATTCTGCCCCCTGGTTGCCCATCATCATCGTGGCGGGGCTGCTGTTGCTCGGCGTTGCGGCTTGGCTCACCTACGAGAGCATGAACGCCACCCGCCAATTGGAACAAAAAGTGGCCGAACTCGAAGAATCCGAAAAGCTAAAAGCCGAACTGGAAGCCCAGTACAACAAAGCCATCGCCGAACTAGATGCGCTCAAGGGCGAAAACGAGCAAATCAATGCCCTGATTGACCAGCAAAAAACAGAGCTGGAGGGCCAGAAAGACCAAATCACCGGGCTTCTGCGCGACAAGAAAAAATTTGACGCTGCCCGCAATGAAATCGCTGGCCTCAAGGCTAGGGTCAACGAGTACATCGCCCAGATAGAGCAGCTCAAGTCAGAGCAAGAGCAGCTCACACAGGACAATATGCAACTGAAGGAAGCAAAGGACAGCCTTTCGTACACATTACAATCAAAAGTAGCTGAAAATGAGACACTTAGCACCGCCAAAGCCCAACTTGTGAGCGAACGGGAAGAGCTTACGAAGTCAGTGACTACAGGCTCTGTCATCAAGGTGAAGGACATCAAAGTAACGGGTATGAAGGTGCGCAAGAGTGGCAAAACATCCGAAAAGGAATCTGCCAAACGGGTTGACCAGCTCAAAATCTGTTTCACCACCATCGCCAACGACGTGGTACAGCCGGGCAAGGAGAAATTTTATATTCGGGTCATCAATCCAAAGGGCGAGACGCTGGCAATTGACGACCTTGGCAGCGGCATCACCGTGGACAAAAACGGCCAAGAAGTACGATTCACCCAAGTACAGGAATATGACTACGCCAACGACGAGACGCAGCTTTGCTTCATCTGGAAGCCCAACATGGCCTTCCAGGGCGGCAAGTACAAGGTGGAAATCTACAACAAAGGCTTCTTCGCAGGGTCGGACGACTTTGAGCTGAAATAAGGTTTTGGGAGGTCTGAGGTATGGAGGTTGGAGGTATGTTACCGCAATACCAACGCCTTTCTGATGACCGAACCTGCTTGGTTTCCATTTTCAAAAACCAACCTGAAAAAGCAGATGCCGCTGGCGGCATCTGCTTTTTTTGTCCAGCGAAATTGCTGCTGGCCAGCGGGCAACCAGCCAAGGGCACCATCGTCCAGCTTTTGGCCGAAGGCGTTGGACACCTCCAATCGCACCTGACCGGGTTCGTGCAGTGTGAAGCTCACGACGGCTGTTTCGGCAAATGGGTTTGGAGCAATGGATTCAAATGTAAACAGCTGATTAGCAGTGGCTTCATTGGTTGCCGCCGGGGTGCAGGCCTGCCCGAAGTCGGTGCAGAAGCAGCGCTCCGGCAGGGTGCAGTCCAGCACGAAGGGGTTGGGTTTTCCGCTCTGGTACTGGGCGATGCGCCAGGTCCGGTTCCATTCTGGCTCGTCCACGGGGTCGAGCAGGTGCCAGGCGCAGAGTGTCTGGCGCTGCGACTCGAAGAAGGTGGAGTTGGCGGCATCGGCCTGCGCCTTGTACATGGTATAAAAATAAAACATGGCCCTTGCTACGTTGCCCTTGTGTTCTTCCCGTGGCTCGAAATAGCCGCTCTTGTGCTCGCTGTACAGGTCAATATTTGAAGAAGGCATGCTTGACGACTGCTGGCCGAGGTAGTACCAGTCCTCGGTTTGGCTGTCTGGGATTTCGGCGAAGGGGGAGTTGCCCCGGTCGGCGTTCACGTCCTCACGGGTCGGGTACAGGTGGTGCATGTCGCCCTCCGCCTGGTTCATGGCGCCGAGGCTCTGCGGGAAGGTATGCTCCGTGTTGATGCCCTTGGCAAAGGCAGCTTGGGTGGGGTCTTCGTTGGGGTTCAGCCAAATGCGGTAGCCCGTGTACACGCAGGTGAGCGAGTCGTGGTAGTTGTAGATGCGGCCAAAAAGCGTGTCACGTGCGAGCGCCTGTGAGAGCAGTAGGGGCGGCTTGTAGGCGCTCACGAGGTTGTCCAGCAATTCTTGCCCCGACTGGCCGGGCAGCACTGGTTCATATTGCGCCAAAGCGCTGATTTTCAATAAGATACAAAACGAAATCAGCGTCGAAGTTCTTTTCATCAGGCAGTTATTTTGGGGTAAAGATAGCGTATTGACGCTTTGGGTGGTTGGCATTTTGGCGTATTGGGGGTTTCACAAAAACGCAATTATCCCAGCAGCTTGCCAATGCGCCAACTTTCTTATCTTAGCTGCACGAAATTCTCCCGACATGAAAATAAGACTGATTCTTGGGACTTGCTTCGCAATGCTGTTTTTGCTCCCGCAATGGCTGTTTAGTCAAAAATCCGAGCACCCCGCCCTTTTTGCTCACCTACTTGACCAAGCTGGCTTGGAGGTTTTCGAGCCACTGGACGCTGGCTACCGGGCATTCCAGCCGCTTGAAAACGAGTACCTGAACTGCCAATACGCCATCCATTCCAACCGAGAGGACTTGCAAATCTGCTATTACGTGCTGCCCTGGAACGAGACCGACCACGCTACCGTCAACCCGCACGTGGCCACTTTTCGGGTGCTGACTTCCGTTGCTTCCAATGCAGACGAGGCCGTTATCTCGGCCATCCAACCAGACAGGCAGGTGCTGATTCGTGACTTCAACGCAGACTGGGGCATGACCTATTTTTTTCGTCCGAAACCTGCATTTGCGCAAGCGCCGAACTGCAAAATGCTGGCCCTCAGCAAGGAGGGACAGGGCACGGTCTTCGTGTTTTTCCTCTTCGACGACCCTGGGAATCTGGCGCTGAACAGGCGGGAGTTGGCGGTGAGGTTTAGGTAGAAATTTTGAAACTTGAAATTGAGAATTCGAGGATTCACAACAGTAAATCAAAGGCTTGTACCATGAAAATCATCTTTCATCTAGCCGTCATGACCGTCATTTTTGGTTGCTCCGCAAAGACGCCTGAAGCACCCTCCTCCGCAGCTTCGGTCAATTCGGCAGCGATGGTTAACGACTCCATCCCGTTCCCAGTGTACATGAGCTACGGTGAGTTCGAGCCGCACCTGCTGCACTCGAACGACACGACCTACGTCGTCAATTTTTGGGCGACTTGGTGCAAGCCTTGCGTGGAGGAGCTTCCTTTTTTTGAGAAATTGATTACTGCCACAGCAAACCCCAATGGGGCAAGCAAGCCTATCAAAGTGCTGCTAGTGAGCATGGATTTTCCGAAGGACATCATGAAGAAACTCATCCCGTTCGTTGCGCAACGAAAACTGGAACGGCACGTGGTGGCGCTCGGCGACCTGGACTACAATGCCTGGATTGACAAGGTGAGCACCGAATGGGACGGCGCCATTCCTTTTACGCTTGTTTACAACAAAAATGGGCGAATGGTGAAATTGGGCGAAATGGCCGACTACGAAGAGTTGGTGAAGCTGGTGGAAAGCGTTTTTTAGGCATGAGGTATGAGGTATGCGAGATCGGTTACTGTGCATACCTCGTACCTCATACCTCATACCTGACTCGCCTACCCGTGCAGCACGAGAATCGGCAGCTTGGTGTTCAGTGTCATCGCTTTTGTCATGCTTTTATGGAAGAGCTGTTCCCAAAATTTGCGGTGCGGGCACACCATCACCACGAGGTCAATATTGTGCTTGATGGCATAATCGTTCAGCCCGTCCACCACCGATTGGCCTTCTATCTTGGTCAGGTTGAAGGCAAACGAAGGTTCGCTGCCATTGAACAACACGTTGAAAAGTCGGCTTTCGATTTCCTGGTAGGTGCTTGAATCACCCTCTTCGTCCACGTGCACGAAGTGTATGTCGGCGTTGAAGGCATTGGCCACGTCCACCAGTTTGTGGAGGGTTGGTCGCTCGGCGGCCTCGTAGTTGCTGGCATACATAATGTGCTTGAAGCCATGGAACTGTACCCCCTGCGGCACGAGCATCACTGGGCACTCGGCCCGCTGTGTAACGTTGGTGGACACGCTGCCGAACATTTTTTCCAAGAAGCCACGCTCTCCGGTGCTGCCCATCACGATCATCTCAACGTCTTTTCTTTTTGACAGATCCAGTATTTCGTCCACAGCGAAGCCGGTGATGACCTCCTGCTTCACCTCCACTGCTGTGGCCACGTTGCCAACGGCGGCGGCGTTCAGTTCTTCCTCAACGAAAGCGGCGAGCCGTTCCTTGGCGAAGCCAACGCCTTCCAAGAAGCTGTTGTTCAGCCAGTTGCTCTCCGGATCGAACTCTGGGTGGTAGATATGCATAGCCTCCACCTTGCCGCCTTGCAGCTCGGCGAGGTCAAGGGCGAACTGAAAAGCGCCCTTAGCAGCTGGCGAAAAGTCGGTAGGGACGAGGATGTTTTTCATGGCAAACTGTTTGAAAGCCTTTTTAACAAAGGCGTTTAGCAAAATTTTCAAATCCTCGGCAGGGGGCACTATTTTTTGCAAAACAACCGTACCATCCACAGCCATTGCCGGAATGCCGTCGATGTGATACCGCATCAGCCGATCCATTTCCGACACGTTTTCAACCACAGCCTTCATTCCCAATGAAGCGAGAGCCTCTATCAAGTTTGCGCGAAGTTGGTGGGTTTGGGTACTGCCTTCCACCCCGAGTATTTGAATAGTGGTCATGTGCAATGAATGGGATTAGACGGCTTTCGCCTTTTTGTAATTTTCGAGCGGAATAGGTTCATCCTCAATGGCTTTGATGATGTCGAAGGTGGTCACGATGCCCACGAGTTCGTTGTTGTCCACCACGGGGATTGCATGGAACCGGTTGACAAGGAATACCTCCAGGGCCGTGCGGATGGGGTCGGTGCTTTCTACTTTGGCCAAGCCCTTGGTCATGATTTCCTCAGCCTTCCAGGAGCGTAGGCGGGTCTCGTCAATGAACTTGTCCATTTCGTTGCTCTTGAAGCCCCGCAAGAAGTGCAAAAAGTCCGTTTTGCTCACAATGCCCTCGATATGCTTGAAGCGCACAACTGGGATGTGGTGGATCTTGTGCTGGTCAAAGATTTCTTTAACCATCATTAGGCTATCATCGGGGTTGACGGTATGAAGCTTGGCCGTCATGATTGTGGAGATTGGTGCTAAGACGTTCATTTTTCATTCTTTTTTGCTCCGCAAATGCATTTGGATTTCAAATCGCTAAGAACTCAAACTGCATTTTGGTCGCTGTGATAGGTTGTCTTTCGGGGCAAAGTTCCAACCAGCCCGAACGATGCGCGATGACTTTTGTCACTATTTTCTTGTGATAAAATACATTTGGCCGAACGGAGCATCTTCGGTACTTTGCAGCATTGAATAGTTAAAATAGCTGATAACTCATTGAAAATCAGCACTTATCAGTTTTAAAATACCGCATTGGAGAACCAGTTGCCACATCAAACACCGGAGGAAATGGCTGCCTACTTGGGAGCAATTTTCAAGACAGCCATTGATGCCATTTTTACCATCAACGAACGCGGCATCGTGGAGAGCATGAACCCCGCAGCGGAGAAGCTCTTCGGCTACGATGCCTCAGAAGTGTTGGGCAACAATATCTCCATGCTCATGTCCACGCCAGACCGGCAAAACCACGACGCCTATCTCAACCGTTACCTCGAAACCCGTGAACCCCGCATCATCGGCATCGGGCGGGAGGTGGTCGGTGTGCGAAAGGATGGCAGCAAAATGCCCCTCCGGCTTGCCGTCAGTGAAACGATGCTGAATGGGCGGCGCTTTTTTACTGGCATCCTGCACGACTTGTCGGGGATGAAGCTTGCACAAGCCGAAATAGGCAAGCTGAACGAAGACCTTGAGCGCCAGAACGACCGCCTTGAGCAAAAAGTGGCACAGCGCACGGAAGAGCTTTCGGACGTCGTCAACCGGCTTTTGAGCGTCAACCAGCAATTGCATCGGGAGGTGGAAGAGCGCAAGGCGGCAGAGACGGCGCTTCGCAAAACCGAGAAAGACCTGCTGAAAGCACTTGAAAAGGAAAAACAGCTCAACGAGCTGAAGTCCCGCTTCGTAAGCATGGCCTCGCACGAGTTCCGCACACCGTTGAGCACCGTGCTCTCTTCGGCTGACCTGGCCGAGGCGTACACTGGCGGAGAAGAGCAGCACCAAGCGAAAAGAAGCAGGCACCTTCAGCGCATCAAAACAGCGGTGGGGACACTCACCAGCATCCTCAACGACTTCCTTTCTTTGAGCAAATTAGAAGAGGACAAGGTGAAGTCTCAAGCCGAAGCTTTTCTGCTGAAGAATTTCTGCGAAGAAGTGGAGGATGAAATGCATGGTATGCTGAAGCCTGGACAGAATATCCAACATGAGTATGAAAACTGCGAAGAAACGGTACATTTGGACAAAAAAATCCTGAAGAACATCATTTACAACCTAGTTTCAAATGCCAGCAAATATTCTGCGGCAGGCAAGCCGATTTTTTGCCGCTTCCGGGTGGCCGACCACATGCTTCACATCGAAGTCGAAGACCAGGGCATCGGCATACCAGAGGAAGACCAACCGCACATGTTCGAGCGGTTCTTCCGGGCGAACAACGTCGAAAACATACAAGGCACTGGCTTAGGTCTCAATATTGTCAAACGTTACTTGGGCCTCCTGAGCGGCGACATATCTTTTAAAAGCAACCCAGGCCAAGGCACTGTTTTTATGGTAAACATACCACTCAACCAAAGCAAAGCAAAATGAAAAAGATCCTCGTCATTGAAGACAACTTGGAAGTACGTGAAAACCTACAGGAAATACTAGAAATCTCTGGCTACCAAGTGTTGGCGGCCGAGGACGGAACGGTGGGCGTGGAATTGGCCCTGGCCGAGCGACCCGACATGATACTCTGCGACGTGATGATGCCCAAGCTCGATGGCTTTGGCGTGCTCAACATCCTGAGCAAGCGACCCGAAACATCCGACATCCCCTTCGTTTTCCTTACTGCCAAAACCGAAAAGGATGATTTCCGCCGGGGAATGAACCTCGGCGCCGACGACTACGTGACCAAGCCGTTCTACAAAGACGAACTGCTTGCCGTGGTGGAAACTCGTTTGAGGAAAAGCGAGCGGCTCAAGAAATTCAACCGAACCGAAGAAAGCTTCCTCAGCTTCATAAACGAGGCAAAAGGGTATGAAGACTTGAAAAAACTGTCCATTGACAAGCGTAGCAAGGAATTTAAAAAACGGGACACGTTGTTCGAGGAGGGAGATACGCCAAGGTACATGTACTTCATCACCAAGGGCCAGGTCAAAATCTACAAAACCAACGACATCGGCAAGGAATATATCATCAACATCCGCAACGCTGGCGAATTCATCGGCTACACCGCCCTCATCAAAAACGAGCAGTACAGCTTCTCGGCGGCAGCACTTGAAGACTCGACGGCCAGCCTCATTCCGAAGGAAGACTTTCTCAAACTGCTCTACGCCAACCGCGACGTGGCCAGCCGCCTCATCAAGATGTTGGCCGACAACGTGGCCGAAAAGGAAGCTCAACTGCTGCAGCTCGCTTACAACTCTGTGCGCAAACGGGTTGCCGAAGCCGTCTTGTTGCTCCACGACCGCTACTCCAAGGAAGGGAAGGTAGACATTCAAATCCTGCGGGAAGACCTCGCCCATATCGTCGGCACGGCCAAGGAGAGCGTCATCCGAACCCTCACCGAGTTCAAGGACGACGGGTTAATCGAAATCAAGGATGGAGCCATCCGCATTTTGAACAAAAAGAAACTGGAAGGACTTCCGACATAGCAACAAAAGGAGCTTTGAAGCCATTGGACATCGCATAGGCGGCAAGGTTCCTTGCTTAAATCTTTGACCACATGAAAAACATATTGGTAGCCATTGATTTTCTTGAACTCTCCAACCAATTGCTGGAAAAAGCGGCTATTTGGGCAGAAAAATTCGATGCAAAAATATGGCTGGTACACGTCGCAGAACCAGACCCTGACTTCGTTGGGTACGAAGTAGGCCCACAGTACATCCGTGACAACCTAGCCAAAGAGCTTAGGCAGGAACACCGTGACCTTCAAGCAATGGCCAAGGGCCTTTCGGAGAAAGGGATAGATGCAGAAGCATTGCTTATTCAAGGAACCACTGCTGAATCGCTGGTGGAGGAGGCCAGCGACGTGAAAGCCGACCTGATAATACTTGGGGCCACTCACCATGGGAAGATTTTTGAAACGCTCTTCGGCAGCGTTTGGGAAACCGTGGTGAAGAAGTCCAAAACTCCCGTACTCATTGTACCACATTGAAACAATTAGTACCTTACCAATAATATCCTTTGCGGAATCGCAAGAATATTATGCAAGTGCTTGATTTAGATTGAGTTGCGGGATAATCACAAGTTCTTTGACT
>CAZDSU010000114.1:0-13716 GCA_964508135.1 uncultured Saprospiraceae bacterium | reverse complement strand
GCGCATCGCCCCACTTGGATAGATTTTTTTTTAAAGTAACAAAGTAGAACTAAGCCTCTAAATTTTGGGGCAATCTTGGTGAGTCGTGTCAGTTGGGTATCAACTTTTCAAAAGAAAAGGGCATCATTTTTTTTGCTCATTTTCCCGCTGTTGTGAACATAGGGGATTTTGCCCGGTTATCAATATGTGGTTTAACGGAGCCATAACAATCCGACCCATTCCAAAAAAGATTAATCTACTCACTTGCAAGCTGCTGACCTGGCAGGACTGGAATAGCCGCTCATGCCAACTTGGGCAGTCTGCAATATTTTCGAATCTTAAAAAATATTAATCATGTCCAACAACACTGAAAGCAACAAAAGCCACCACAACAGCGGCTGGATTTTTCTGGCCGGACTCGCCACCGGTGTCGTAGTCGGTTATTTGATCAACAGCGACAAGGGTCGCCAAGTGCGCGACGAAGCAGCTACCAAGGCCATGGAGTTCGGTGGTCAAGCACGTGACTTTGCCCAAGAAAAAGTTGCCACGGCAGCTTCGACGGTGAGCAGTATCATCGAGAAAGGCAAGGCTTATGCCTCCGAGGTAAGCGCCAAGCTACAGGAGCGCATCAAGAGCGGCTCCGAAGATGCACAGGGCGTGGTGGAAGACACAGAAACTGCCTTCCAACAAGGTGCCAATATGGCCAAAAAACACCTCCGTGAAATATCGGCAAGCTAGAGACCAATGGGGCGTGGCATCGGCGAGCTGTGGCTCTAGGGTGCCCGCCCATTTTTCTCCAAAAAGCAAAGAATTTCGAGTTGAGTACCTTCCATTTATAAGTGGGCAATTGTCCACCCCTGTTAAATCCTAAACGCAATGCTTACCCATCGTATCAATACCATCGCAGAACTTCAAGCAGAACAGGATCGCCTTGTTGGCAATATGCGGATTATCCGCAAAGAGTTTACCCGCAGTGCCGAGCAGACCACTGCCAAAGGGCGTGATTTCCTGCTCCACAACGTACTGCTGCCCGTTGGAGCCGTTGGCCTCGGCGCTTTTATTGCGAAGAAGCTGACCGACGGTTCAAGCTCCGACGATAAATCCTTTGGACAATTGGAAAACGGAGCCGAAGAAAACGGCAGTGGCTGGTTCTCGAAACTGATGCTGGTAGCGCTGCCATTGGCGCAGCAGTATTTCGTGAGCCAAAAAACAGCGGAAACGACCAACGACCCGGACAACAGCGACGAGCAACACAACAACCTGCAAGTCAACGCTGGCGGTACCGGGTGGTACTCGACGGCGGTGCTGATGGCCATACCACTGCTTGAACAGTATTTTTTGAAAAAAGCAGCGCACGAAAGCGAACATTCCATCAAGCTGGAACTGGACGGCAGCGAGGTGCTGGAAGGCACAATCGCCAATAAGAAAAGCGTGGCAACGGTCATTTTCGAGACGCTGTACAATCTGCTGCCCGTCGTGCTTCCGCTGGTGCAGCAATATTTCGCCGCTGGCAACAACCAGCATGGAGCCAACAGCCCCGAACGTGAGTTGGTGGAAAATGGCCAGCGCACCGAGGTGGAAGCTTGATTGGAAGGTGCTATGGGCCAGAAGGCATTTGCAACGAACCAAAATGCTGTTGGAAAATATGGAAGGTCACTTTTGTCAAATTCTCCAGCGACGAGGCGCGGGCATCGGTTCCCCTACCAAACCTACCCAACTTGAGCCGAAAAAACCTACCACCACGGCATGGAGAGTTTCAGCAAGGGAAAAATGGTGTTGGACTACCTCCAAGCATACAACGCTTTTCTGTAAACAACTTAGTTCTACTTTGTTACTTTAGAATATTGAACATATCACTTTGGAAAGTAGGGGGTTTGGGGGCGGAACGCCCCCAAAGGCTCCCTCCCCCGACGAGCCGCCGAAGGCGGCGAGGAGGGGAAATGGCAGTTTTGATAAAGTTTTGGCGGCGCATCGCCCCACTTGGATAGATTTTTTTTTAAAGTAACAAAGTAGAATTAGGCTTTTTCTTGCAAAACAGGAGGGCGTTTGATTTTTTGCTTCGCCAATTTTTAAGCAAAAAAATCATCAAAAAACAAGCACTGGCATATCAGCCTTGAGCACGAGCATCCGGGTGATTTCATGGTCGAAAAAACGCTCAAGTACACTCGACTCCCGAAAGGGGAAAGCCACAATGTCGGTATGGGTAATGCCTGCCATTTGCAGTATTTCTTCGAAGGAGCTGTGGAGGAAAAAACGGTACTCGTGGGTAAACTGGAGCGGCAAACTGGCTTTGAACGCATCCATGGCCTCGCCAAGTTTTGTCTGGTTCAAGCCACTGTTCTCAGGGTCGAAAATAAATCCCACCACCACCTGTGCCGAGTGCATTTCGGCAAAAGCTTTCAAAAAGCGGAAGCCCTTATACCTGCCATCCGACAGCGACTGTGCGTCTGCCAGGTACATGATTCTCGTTATGCCCTTGAATTCCACCCCTTCCGGTACAAACAGCACGGGGCAGGATACCTCAGCGGCCACAGCGGTCTCTGTGGTTCCCACTATGTTGTCCCACCAACCGTGGTCACTTGTCTTGGGCATCACCAACATGCACGAACCACTTTCGCTACCCTCCATTTCCTCCATCTTTCCAATGGTAGAGGACGTCTGGAAGCCCAAGCCTTGCTCCAATCTCGTGAGCGGATAACGCTGCTTCACCTTTTCAAAAAGTGCTGTGGTGAAACGCTCCACTTCCTCTACCACGCCGGGCACATACTCGATACCGGGGCTTGTCAGCGCTCCGTCGGCTTGCGACAAGAGGGGCATGCCCTGAACACTATAAATCAGTAGCTCCATATGGCCAATCCGTGCCAGTTCCTCGGCGTAATCAATTACGTTTTGCTTGATGTTCATTGGGTCAATGCTGACCACAATTTGCTTTTTCATGATGGTTGTGATTTATTGCCAAGTCACCTTCATGGTGTGAGGCTAAAACGGGCGGCTGCCTTCCATGTTCATCAATTGTCTATGAAATTCCCCCATCCTATTCCCCTTTTCTTCATCTATTATCCAGCAGGTCTGTGTTCCAATGATATTCCTTCACAAATTCACGCAGCAGTATCTTAAAAATGCATGGTGATTGAACATGAGGGAACCCCGGCGGTTTGAGTTAATGAAAGCCGCTCCGTAATTTTTAAGGGAACCAAAAACACTTATTCTACCTGGGCGCTTTGGTTGTAACACATCATCTTATTCATTTAAAACATGGAAGACACAACTGACTTGAAAGTCGCCCAGACCTCACGTCCGGTCATTGATTCTCTTGAAAATTCGAAAGAGGAATTTAAAGCGCTTATTGACAGGATGAACAACGACGTTCAGTCGCTGTCTCAGCAGGTGCGCACGGCCGCTGATTCTTCCGACCCCGAGGTTATCGGCCGTATCAACAAGTTGAAGCTGAACAGCAAGCAGTTGCAAAGCCTGCTGACTCAAATGGAGGCAATGAACGAAACAGCGTGGGAAATGGCACGCCCCGCTGCGGAACTGGCATACGAGAAGGCTTCAGCGGCCAGTCAATAACAGCGTCCGTCAAATGCAACCTTGCATTTTTCAAAAGCAAAATTTAATCAAACAACAATAAATTTATTATGAAAAAGAGTTCAAAAATCGCAGTAGTTGCCGGACTCGGCGCCATTGCCGGCGGTGTGGCCGGGTACATGCTAAATTCGGACAAAGGACGCGAGCAGCGCCAGAAGGCCGGTAACGTTATCAAGGAGCAATCAGAAAAGGCGAAAGGCCTTGCAAGTGATATTGCCGAAAAGGCGAAGAGCACAGCTTCCGATATAACTTCCAAGGCCAAGCAAGTTATGACCTCGGCATCCAACAAAACCGAACAGGTGAAAGAAAACGTGGCAGATGGCGTGGATCAACTGAAGGCCAAGGCCGAGAGGATTGGCACGAATGGTCACACGGGTATATCGGCATAACCTGATTATCTTAAAAACAAGCGGTCCTAGTGGGACCCCTTGTTTTTTTCCTATTCCCTATTTGACGCACCATGAAAAATACAGACGAAATACTGAGTTCCGCAGGCGAGACGTTCGAATATGCCCGCCAGTACATGAAGCAGCAGGGCGACTACATACGCCTCGAAGCAGCGGAGCGCATCAGCAAGACCACCTCCGCCATGATGACCGCACTGGTGCTTGGCATTTTCTCCATGCTGGTGCTCATCTTTCTGTCGCTGGCGGCAGCCTTCTGGCTGGCTGGCAAACTGGGGTCGTACCCCGAAGCTTTCGTCATCGTGGCAGTAGCTTATGGCCTGCTTGGGTCATTGTTGTTTATCTTTAGGCGGCGGCTCATCACCAACCCTACCTTGAAGCTGATGCTCAATGCGTTTTTCGAAAAAGAGAATGAAGCAAGCGAGAAATAAAGACACTTTCCTGCAAGATAAGGAAGGCTTCGTTCTCTGCGGCCTAAGTCTTGGCTTTGCATGCTCCATGCAACCAAAAAATGCTGTGCAGTAATGTGCTTTTAGTTGGCATTGAACCGCATGTTCCTGGCGTGAAGAGTTGAATCTGGTTACTGCCTTCTTGTTACCGCTCTCATCCTACCTTATTTTCTTTTCTAATTCAGCCATTAGCTAGACAGGCAACCCGCACCTAAATGGATGCTGCCATGGAACACGTCCGCCTGCTAACCTCACGAAGGTTCACTAACCTTCCCAACCTTCGCACCCCAATCAAAAATAAAAATTTCCCCAAAAAAATACACCGTTTCAAATTTCTCCTACCTTTGATATGTTCAAACATACCTCTATGCATTTGAAGCTAGACCAACAAAGCAAAGCCCCCCTCCACAACAAGGTGGAGAAGATGCTGCGCGACCTCATCGAGCAGCCAGCGTACCGCAACGGCGAGTTTTTGCCGAAGGAAGTGGACATCGCCGACAAGCTCGGCGTGGCCCGCAACACGGTGCGCCACGCCATTGGCAAGCTGGTGAACGAAGGACTGCTCGTGCGGAAAAAAGGCGTCGGCACCACGGTCGCTGCCCGCCGCATTCCGACCCGGCTGGACAGTTGGTGGAGCTTCACGGAGGAAATGAAGAAGCGCGGCGTGGAAGTGGCGAACTTTGATTTGAGCGTCCAAATAATCCCTGCCAACGGAGAAGTGGCCGCTGCGCTGCACATCAAGGAAGGCACCAAAACCCTTCAACTTTCTAGGTTGCGGGGCACATCGGGCGGACCGAGCTTGTTGTCCGTCTCATGGTTCCATCCCCGACTTAAAATGACAGGCAGCGAAGACTTTTCCCTCCCACTGTACCAAATGCTGGAGACCCATTTTGGGGTCATCGTTGCTGTTTCGAGGGAGGAAATCAGCGCCATCAACGCCGAAGAGTCCCTTGCCGCCAAGTTTGAGGTCGAGGAAGGAGCGCCCATCCTCTTTCGGCAGCGCCTCGTCTGCGACACCGATGGGCGGTTGGTGGAGTACAACAAAGTCTATTATAAAGGTGACGGATTCAAGTACTCGATAGATATTGAGAGAAGGTAGTAGCATCCATTATTTGGCTCGCTTTTTCTCAAACGACTTTTCAAGCGGCATTAAACTAATTGTAGAAAAACATGAAACTGAACTTACTCACCCGTGTCCTTTCCGCCTTGTTGCTGGTGGGATGGAGTCTTTCCCTTCAAGCGCAAACTGTGACCGGCAAAGTGACCTCCTCCGTGGACGGCCTACCGTTGCCTGGCGTCAATGTGCTCATCAAAAACACCTTCGACGGGGTAACCACGGAAATAGACGGCAGCTACGAATTGGCGGTGGGCAAAGGTGCCACGCTCGTTTTCTCTTTCATTGGCTTTGAATCCAAGGAAATCATCGTCACCAACCAAACGGTCATTGACGTGGTGCTGGAGCAAGCCTCCGAACTGCTGAAAGACGTGGTGGTGGTGGCTTACGGAACGGTCAAAAAAAGCGACCTCACCGGCTCGGTCTCCTCCATTTCCAGCGAAGACCTAAACCGCACGGCACCAACCTCGCTCGACCAAGCCCTGCAAGGCCGGGCGGCGGGCGTACAGGTGACGCAGGTCAGCGGGCGGCCCGGCGGTGAAACCTCCATCCGCATACGGGGCAGCAGCTCCATCAACGCGGGCAACGAACCGCTCTATGTGGTGGACGGTATGCTCATCACCAGCGACAACGGGCAGACCAATGCTGGTGGCGTTGCTGGCGGCAACCTCAACGGTATTTCCTCCATCAGCCCCTCCGACATTGAGCGAATCGAGATTCTGAAGGACGCATCCGCTACCGCCATGTACGGCTCAAGGGGCGCCAACGGCGTCGTGCTCATTACCACCAAGCGGGGCAAGGCGGGCAAGTCTTCCGTCACTTTCGACAGCTACTTCGGGGTGCAGGAGGTGACGAAAAAATTGGACCTGTTGGATGGGCAGACCTTTGCCAATTACATGAACGAGTTCAGCTTGGAGTCGGGCTTGCCGATTGACGCCCGCTACATCATCCCCGAAAAATTTGGGAAAGGAACCGACTGGCAGGAAGCCATTTTCCGACAGGCAACCCTCCAAAGCTATCAGATAAGCGCCCTCGGCGGCACGGAAAGCACCCAATACTCCGTCAGTGGCGGATACTACAAACAGGATGGCATCATCCTCAATTCCGATTTTGAGCGGTACAACCTCCGCATGAACCTCGACCAAAAAATAAGCCCCCGCTTCAAAACTGGCGCAAGTGTCGGCATCAGCTACATCAATTCAAGGGGCGTGCTGACGGGGGCGCAAAGTCCCGGCACAGGCGTGTTGTTGCCCGGTGCCACCACCTCGGCGCTGCTGTTTCCCTCCACTTTACCCGTTCTGGACTCCACCGTGGTGGGCGGCTATACCTTTCAGGACGACCGTGGCCGCAACATCGGCAACCCCGTGGCGGACGCCCTCGAAACCGACAACATCGCTCACAACGCAAGGGTGATAGCCAATACCTACGGCATACTGACGCTGGCGGAAGGACTGAACCTGAAGGCCAGTGCAGGCATAGACGGCTTTTCGGTGAAGGAAAACCGGTTTGTCCCCAATTATTTGAAAAGAACCGAACCCAACAACGGCGACGCTGTGGTGGCAACGGTGGACGGCTACACTTGGCTCACCGAGTTTACCCTCAACTACGACCGCACCATTGCGAAGCGCCATGCCGTGAACGCACTCGTGGGCAGCAGTTTCCAAGCGTTCAGGTCGGAACGGCTGTTCGCATTTGCGCTGGACTTCCCCGACAACCGCACCGGATGGCACAACCTCGGCAGCGCCCTCAACCCCCAACCTGCTGCCACTGGCGAGCTAACCTGGGGCATCGTGTCGTACCTCGGGCGGGTGAACTATACGTTTGACAACAAATTTCTGCTAACGCTCACAGGCCGGGTGGACGGCGCTTCCAAATTTGGGGCAAACAACAAATACGGCTTCTTCCCCTCCGGCTCCATCGCCTGGAAGCTGCACGAAGAGGATTTTATCAAAGACCTCGGCTTGTTTTACAGCCTGAAAACGCGGTTGAGCTATGGCGTCATCGGCAACCAGGAAATATCGCCGTATGCCTCGCTGGCCACGGTCGGCCCGGTTGGGCAAGGCGTTTTCAACAACACCGAACCATACATAGGGCAGGAGCCGCTGCGCTACCCGAACGCCGACCTGAAATGGGAGCGCACCAGCCAAGCGGACTTCGGCATTGATGCCGAATTTGCTGGCGGCAGGCTCGGCACTACTTTCGACCTTTACCAAAAGCAAACTACCGACTTGCTGCTTTTCACGCCGTTACCTACCACGACCGGCTTCGGCGGCTACCTGTCCAACATCGGCGGCTTGCGCAACCGGGGCTTCGAGGCAGCCATCACTTCCCGCAACATGACGGGGGCTTTTACTTGGCAAACGGACTTGAACTTCTCCATCAACCGCAACGAAATCACGGCGCTGTCAAGCGGCAACGACATCTTCGTGCCGGGCGTACTGCAAGTGCCTGCGGGCTGGAGCATCCTGCGGGAAGGCGAGCCAATCGGGACGTTTTTCGGGCTGGTATCGGACGGCATTTTCCAGACAGACGACGAAGCGGCGAGCAGCCCCCACCTCAAGGCGCAAAGCCCGAAAGCGGGCGACCGCAAGTACAAGGACCTGAACGGCAGGGACGACCAAGGCAACCTCACGGGCCTGCCCGACGGCGTGGTGGACGAGGCAGACCGTACCATCATTGGCAATGCCAACCCCGATTTCACCTGGGGATTGACGAACACGTTTTCTTACAAAAATTTCGACCTATCCATCTTCGTGCAGGGCGTGCAAGGCAACGAAATCGTGAACGCCTACCTGTTTGAAATCGGCTCGCTGAATGCCGAAACGAACGTGCTCCAGGAGTTTTACGACAACCGCTGGACGCCCCAAAACCCCAGCAACGAGTACCCGAAAATCAACCCCGCCGAGCGCAACATCTTCAGCGATGCACAGGTGGAGGACGGCTCGTTCATCCGCATCAAAAACGTGACCTTGGGCTACTCATTCCCCGCCGACCGACTGAAAGTTGCAAAGTTGTCGAAGTTCCGAATTTACGCCAGTGCCAATAATCTTTTCACCCAAACCAATTACCGGGGCTACGACCCCGAGGTCAATGCGTTCGGACAGAGCAACCTCCTGCAAGGCATTGACTACGGCGGCTATCCATTGTCGAGGACGATTATCGGGGGCATTCAAGTAGGATTTTAAAAATAGTGGACGATGAGTCCACATTTGAAAGTTAGCATAAATCAAAGGTGCAGCGCACCGACGATCTTTGTAGCGACAGATAGACCCACTGGCCCAAGGTGCAGCGCACCGAAATATTTCGGTGCGCTGCACCTTGGGCACAGGTTGGTTGCCAAATTCTACAAAGATTCCGCCGCGCTGCGGCTTGCATGGTCAGATTAAAAAACATTGCGATGAAAATATACCTACGCTTTTCAATCCTTTTTTTCTTCTTGGCAATCATGGCGATTGCCTGCAAGGGCCTACTGGAAGAAGACCCCAAGGACCAGGTGTTCGTGGACAATTTCTTCCAAACGGAGAACGACGCCATCGCAGCGGTGAACGCCGTTTACAGCATCTTGAATTCGACCAGTTCGGCACCAACGTTTGGCGGGGTTTACCACAGTAGCTACTGGGTGGCGGTGGGGTTGGCTTCCGATGAAATGGAAAACCAGTTGGTGGGCGCTACCGACCTCGACCAGTTGGCGACCTTCACACACACGCCCGTCAACGGCACATTGTACGACATTTGGCGGAACGCCTACAAAGGCATCGGCAACGCCAATTTCGCCATCGGCGGCATACCCACGGTGAAGATGGACGAGGCGAAGAAAAACCGCCTGCTCGGCGAGGCCCGTTTCCTGCGGGGAATGCTCTATTTCGACCTCGTCCGGTTGTTCGGCGACATTCCTTTGGTGCTCACGCTCGATGGCGATATTACGCCGCCCCGCAACCCGAAAGCGGAGGTTTATGCACAAATTATCAGCGACTTGGAATTTGCGAAGCAAAACCTGCCCGCGAGCTACCCCGCCAACGACGGCTTGGGCCGGGCTACCACGGGCGCTGCGGCGGGGCTGCTGGCAAAGGTTTACCTCACGCAGGGCGAGTGGCAAAAATGCGTTGACCAATGCTTGGCGGTGATAAACTCCGGCAACTACGGCCTCTACGACGACTTCGCCGAAGCGTTCAGGATTCCAAATGAGAACGGCAAGGAAACGCTGTTCAGCATCGGTTTCGGCACGGCTGGCAACAGCATTTCGTTCTGGGAGGTGGGGCAGTTCAACGTGCGGCTGCTGCCCAGGCAACTCTCCGGCGCCATCCCCGGCGTGAACGCCCAAGGCTGGCAGTCCGCCAACCAAAACCTCTACGACAGCTTCGATGCGCAAGACCAACGGCGGGCGGTAACTTTCCTGACCGACATCCAAAACGTGGACGGTTCGACCACGACCGTCGAACCGCATTTCCAGAAATACTGGGACAAAACCTCGGAGCCGCTGGCGGGCAACACCGACCACGACTTCCCCTACCTGCGCTACGCCGACGTGCTGCTGATGTACGCCGAGGCACTGAACGAGCTGAAAAACGGGCCAGACGCCGCAGCCTACGACGCCGTCAACCAAGTGCGCAAGCGGGCCAGGTTCAACGGCACGACGGAACTGGACATCCTGCCAGATTTGGCGGGGCTTTCCTACCAAGATTTCAAGGATGCGCTCCTGCTGGAATGCCGTTGGGAGTTCGTCGCAGAAGGTCACCGCTGGTTCGATTTGGTACGCTTCGGCAAGCTGGAGGAGCTGGTGCCGCTGGCAAAGTCGGGCGTGCAGCCGCAGGCTTTTCACGACCTGTTTCCCGTGCCGCAGGGCGAGATTGATTTGAACCAGAATTTGCTTCCGCAGAACCCAGGATACTGATGCCATGAATGTAGCGGCAGCGCCGCTAAATCTTTGTAGGGCTTAGGCAATAGCAGGGTTGAGGTGCGTAGCACCGTAATATTGCGGTGCTACGCACCTCACAGAATACGCACTTGGCAGCTACAAATATTAAGCGGCGCTGCCGCATTTAGCCATAATTTTAACCAATAATTTCAACCCTAACATGTCCGTCATCGCATTAGACCTCGGAGGTTCCCACATCAAATTCGGCTTGGTGGAAAACGGGCAGTTGCTCGCCTCCGCCAACGTTGCCGTGCCATCGAGCGAAAGTTTTGAGGCCGTGCTACCCATCATCGAAGGGCAAGTGGAGCTGCTGCTGGCATCGGCGGGCCGTGAAAAAATCACTGGCATCGGCATGGCGTTTCCCACGATCGTTGATAGCGACCAGATGCGGCTGCTGTATAAATACACAAAATACAACGATGCCAACGACCTGAACCTGGTGGGCTGGGCAAAGGCCACTTGGGGCGTTCCGCTGGCCATGGAAAATGATGCACGCGCTGCCCTTGTCGGTGAGTGGCAATCTGGTGCGGGCAAGGGCACGGACAATCTCGTGATGGTCACCATCGGCACGGGCGTCGGCTCGGCGGCCTTGGTCAATGGGCGGCTGCTGAAGGGCAGCCACTACCTCGCAGGCAACCTCGGCGGCCACATGGCCGTCAACTTCGACGGTGGGCGCTGCAACTGCGGAAATACAGGCTGCCTGGAGAGCGAGGCTTCTTCGTGGGCATTGCCCGAAATATTGAAGCGACAGCCTGGCTACGCGGAAAGCCCGTTTGCCAAAGGCGAAAAACCGGATTTTGAAGCGGTGTTCAGGTTGGCGGCAGCAGGCGAATCATTTGCCTTGGCCGTTCGGGAACGCTGCCTCGAAGCTTGGGCAACGGGAATCCTAAACCTAGTCTATGCCTACGACCCAGTACGGGTGGTCATCGGCGGCGGCGTGATGCACAGCGCGGACGTGATTTTGCCTTTTATCCAAAATAAGATAAACCACGCCGCTTGGCTGCCGGCAAATGCGGTAGAAGTCGTTGCGGCACAGGAGCCGGATTGGGCGGGAGTATTGGGGATGGGCTACCTGGCACTTGAAACAACTCAAACAAATTGAAACCCAACTACGACAAATATCCAACCGTTAAAATCGCCGGTTACGACAGCGAATGCTGGGCAGGCTGGCAGGCTATTTTTGAAAAAATACAAGCTGAAATTGCTGCCCATGGCAACCGAAAAACCATTGTCGTCGTGGAAACCTATCCCGGCGTAAACGATGACGAAATCATGAGCGCCATCGCCAACGGGCTTTGCCCAAATGCATTTTTCCATGCCCAAGACGCATTTTTGAGCGCAGCGAAAATTGACCAATTGACCCACCCCGACGTAACCGATGACCGCATTTTCGGCTATATGACACGGCTGACCATTGAGCAGTTTTTTGACCAAAAAAAGTTGGCTGCGATGCAAAACCGCCTCCAAGCATCGGAGGGCATCGTTGTGGTTTATGGTACGGGCGCCTCGGTTGTTGCGGAGCAATGGGACTTGCTTATTTACGCCGACATGGCCCGCTGGGAAATCCAACTGCGGATGCGGCGGCACGAAGTCGCCAACTTGGGTGCCAACAACCACGACCTTGAATTCCCGCAGCAATACAAACGTGCCTACTTCGTGGACTGGCGGGTGGCCGACCGTTTGAAGCGAAAACTGATGGAACGCTGGGATTTCGTGCTGGACACGAACACCCCCGGTAACCCAAAAATGGCGACCGGGGCGGCAGTCCGAGCGGCCCTGCTGCAAACAGCAGAACGTCCCTTTCGGGTAGTGCCGTTCTTCGACCCAGGGCCTTGGGGCGGGCAGTGGATGAAGGAGGTTTGCGACCTCGACCGTTCTGCCGTCAACTATGCCTGGTGCTTCGATTGCGTGCCAGAGGAGAACAGCCTGCTGCTCGATTTTGGGCAAATGACGATGGAACTGCCTGCCATTGACCTCGTTTTTTACCAACCAAAAAAGCTGCTCGGCGAGAACGTGTATTACCGCTTCGGCGCGGAGTTCCCCATCCGTTTCGACTTTTTGGATACGATGGATGGCGGCAATTTGAGCCTGCAAGTCCACCCGCTAACGGAGTATATCCGAGAGCATTTCGGCATGTTTTACACCCAAGACGAGAGCTACTACATGCTCGACGTGAAGGAAGACGCCTGTGTTTACTTGGGTTTGAACGAAGGTGTGCAACCCGATGCGCTGATTGCCGAATTGGAAGCGGCACAGCAGACCGGCGTTTTTGATGCCGAAAAGCACGTGGCAAAATGGGCGGTCAAAAAGCACGACCATGTGCTGATTCCCGCAGGCACGGTGCATTGTTCCGGCAAGAACAGCATCGTGCTCGAAATCAGCGCCACGCCCTATATTTTCACTTTCAAGCTCTGGGATTGGGGTCGTCTTGGCATGGACGGTTTACCACGACCCATCAACATCGGGCACGGCAAGCAGAACATCGAATGGTCACGCACGACCAAATGGGTGGCCAAAAACCTGCTCAACCGGGTAGAAAAAATTGCCGAGGGCGATGGCTGGCGGGAGGAGCGCACTGGCCTGCACGAAACAGAATTCATCGAAACGAGGCGGCATTGGTTCACCAAAACCGTCCACCACGACACGGGCGGCAACCTGAACGTGCTGAACCTCGTGGAGGGCCGGGAAGCCATCGTCGAAAGCCCGACGGGCGCGTTCGAGCCTTTCGTGGTGCATTATGCCGAAACGTTCATCGTGCCTTCCTCGGTGGGCGAATACACCATCCGGCCTTTTGGCGAAAGCGAGGGGGAGGAGTGCGGCACGTTGAAAGCGTTTGTGAAAGTTTGAGTAGGTGCAGCGCACCGAAACATTTGTAGGAATTGACGGGACAGAGATTCGAGGTGCAGCGCACCGGGATATATTCCCCTACGACCTCCAATGATGACCATTAAAAATTGAACGAAAATAGCTTGCTATGGCGAATACTTACACTCAATGTTATGTCCATTTGGTGTTTGCAGTAAAAAACCGAGATGCATTGATCAAGAAAGATTGGAAGAATGATTTGGAGAAATACATCACTGGCATTGTTCAAAACTACAAGCACAAAATGCTTGCAATCGGGGCAATGCCCGACCACATCCACATTTTCATCGGGTACAATGTCAACCAGTTGATACCTGATTTGGTGGAAGAAATTAAAACGTCAAGCAATAAGTAGTCAAGTTGAATTATTCGATACTTTCTATCTTGCGGCATGAGATACGT
>CAZDSU010000113.1:0-13811 GCA_964508135.1 uncultured Saprospiraceae bacterium | reverse complement strand
CAATGAACGGATTGAGGTTTTTTGATTACTTTAATCCTTCGTACACCCCTAATTCTTAATTAGAAACAAAACATGGCTACGACCAATCGTCGCTGGCTGCGCAAGCAGTTGGTGGCAAAATTATTTACCTGCCTTTTTATGGCTTTAGCTGCGCAAACACTGGCTCAACAACCCACCGACAACGCAGCGCCCAAGCCAGAACCAGAAAAAAAATGGTATGATTCCTTCGGCATCCGAGGTTATGCACAGGTTCGGTACAACCGCCTACTGGAAACCAATCCCGACCTTAAATGCGAGCAGTGCGATAAGAGCTGGGGCGACAAAGGCGGCTTTTTCATCCGCCGGATGAGGCTTGTATTCTCCGGGCAAGTGGGCAAACGGGTGTATTTCTACGTGCAACCAGACCTGGCAAGTTCAGCCTCTTCCACCGGATTGCATTTTGCGCAGCTACGGGATGCCTACTTCGACGTTGGATTGGACGATAAAAACGAGTTCCGCTTCCGAATCGGCCAGAGCAAAGTGCCCTTCGGATTCGAGAACTTGCAGTCCAGTCAGAACCGCCTACCGCTGGATCGCCACGATGCCATGAACAGCGCCGTGAGCAACGAGCGTGACCTCGGCGTGTTTTTCATGTGGGCACCGGAGGCCAAGCGGAAGCTCTTCTCCAGCCTCGTGAAGGACGGCCTCAAAGGCTCCGGCGACTACGGTGTTTTCGCCTTCGGCGCCTACAACGGCCAGACCGCCAACAAGCCGGAACTGAACGACGAACCGCATATCGTGAGCCGCATCACTTGGCCTTTTGAGTTGAAAAACGGCCAAATCATAGAAACGAGCTTGCAAGGCTACACGGGCAAATGGGTAATGCCCACCGACCAACTGACCAAAGACGTGAAGTACATCTCCGACCGAAACTATACCGACCAGCGCATGGCCGCATCGTTCGTTTTGTACCCAAAACCCTTTGGCATACAGGCGGAATACAACGTGGGCAAAGGCCCTCAGTTCAACACCGTCACCGACTCCATCGAGACCCGTGACCTCCAGGGCGGCTACGTGACGCTGTCGTACATGATGAAAAAAGGCAAGCAGGTCATCATCCCGTTTGCCCGTTACCAACACTTCGAGGGCGGCAAAAAGCACGAACTGGACGCCCGCAGCTACGAAGTAACAGAGACCGAAATCGGCGTGGAATGGCAGCCTTCAAAGAACTTTGAACTGGTGGCCATGTACACCATTTCCAAGCGCCGTTTCGAGGATTTTGCGAAGCAGGACAACCTGCAAGAAGGGCGGTTGCTACGTTTGCAAGCGCAATTGAACTTTTAGGTTGATAAAAGTTTATGAAAGTTGATAAGGGTTGATAAAAGCCCAGCCAATCCAGCAGTCTATTATCAACCTCATCAACTTTCATCAACCCTTATCAACCACAAAATTTTTTAAAATGAAAAATTACCATTTCCTTTTCCTTGCATTCTCCTTTTTCCTTGCATCCTGCGGCGGTGACGCTTCGCAAACAGAAGGCACCGAAACAGCAGCAACTGCCGCAACAACCACCATCTCCGTCAAAGGCTCGGACACTGTTTTGCCCCTCACCCAGAAGGAAGCCGAAGAGTTCATGAAAGCCAACGCTGGTGCGGCTATCACGGTCGTGGGCGGTGGCTCTGGCACGGGCATTACAGCCTTGATGGACAATTCGACGGACATCTGCATGTCGTCCCGTGAACTGAAAATGGACGAAAAACTGAAGTTTACGGAAAAAACCATTGACGTGAAAGAAGCCATCGTCGGCTTCGATGCGCTGTCTATCATTGTTCACCCGGAGAACAAAGTGAGCCAGCTAACCCGTGAGCAAATCGAGAAGATATTCACGGGCGAAATCAAGAATTGGAAAGAGGTAGGCGGTGCGGATGCACAAATCGTCGCCTATAGCCGGGAGAGTTCTTCAGGCACCTACGAGTTCTTCAAGGAGCACGTAATGGACAAGAAAAACTACGCTTCTTCGGTACTGAACATGCCCGCTACGGGCGCCATCGTGCAGTCCATCAGCCAAACGAAGGGCGCAATCGGCTACGTGGGCTTGGCCTACATGACCGAGGGCGTAAAAGCGGTTTCGGTTTCTTATGACAGCGGCAAAACCTTCGTTCCACCGTCCGTTCAAGGCGCAAAAGACAAGACCTACCCGGTAGCCCGCCCGCTGTACTATTTTTACGATGTAAAAAACGAAGGCAAAGTGAAAGCCTTCGTTGACTACGTGCTATCTGACGCTGGACAGAAGAATGTGGCTGATGCGGGGTATGTTCCGATAAAGTAAACTATTAAAGAACTTTAGGTAAATAGTCGCAAAGCCCAAACTTAGGCTTTGCGACTATTGCTGTTTTTTAGACTTTTGCGCTTGCTGGGGAGAAATGACATTTTTTTGAAAAATGTCATTTCTATGCCCCATACCACTCATCCATGCGACTACGACGATTCACAGAGCCGGTATTTGAGAGTTTGATTAAAATCAGTGGCTACTCCACGGGATTTATCGTGCTGCTCATCGTCATTTTCTTGTTCAAGGAAGGCATTTCCTTTTTCAACATGACGCCCGTCGAAGAAGGCACTACCCTACTCGTCCACAAAAGCAACCCCGTCAAGGAACTCACTGCCCCGCAAATCAAGGATATTTTTGACCAAAAAACCACCAACTGGAAAGCCCTTGGCGGCAACGACCTGACCATCACACTCTTCACCCTCGACGAACTGGGCAAGGCATTCACAGAAGAACAACTCGGCTCAAAATTCGAGCGGCTGCCCAACTGCATAGACAGTTATATGGACAGCTTGCCAGGCACCATCGGTTTTTTTCCTGAAAAACAAGTTGGCAACGCCCTGCAATTCGCCGTGCCCGTGCAAGTGGACAAGGTGGCCCTCAGCAAGTTCGTCTCAGGCACCGAGTGGTTCCCGACCAGCCGACCAGCAGCCAGCATGGGCGTCATGCCGCTACTGCTCGGCACCCTGCTGGTCTCGTTTTTTGCCATCATCTTCGCATTGCCACTTGGCCTCGCTGCCGCCATTTACCTCGCCGAAATCGCTGATGAGCGGGTGCGCCGCATCCTGAAGCCCATCATCGAACTGCTGGCAGGCATCCCGTCGGTGGTGTACGGTTTCTTCGGCCTAGTGGTCATCGTGCCGCTGGTACAAAGCACCTTCAACCTGCCCGTGGGCGAAACGGCGCTGGCGGGCAGCATCGTGTTGGCCATCATGGCCTTGCCGACCATCATCACTGTTTCGGAAGATGCGCTGCGCACCACGCCACGGGCCATGAAGGAGGCCAGCCTGGCATTGGGTGCTTCGCATTGGCAAACCATCCGCAAGGTGATAGTGCCCTACGCCGCTTCCGGTATCACGGCAGCGGCTATCCTCGGCATCGGCAGGGCCATCGGCGAGACGATGGCTGCGCTCATGGTCACCGGCAACTCGGCCATCATGCCGCACTCGCTCTTACAGCCTGTGCGCACCATCCCAGCCACCATCGCCGCCGAGTTGGGCGAGGCACCGTTTGGCGGCCTACACTTCAAGGCGCTGTTTGCCTTGGGATGCATTTTGTTCATTATCACGTTGATTATCAACTTTTTAGTAGAGCGGGTTTCCGCAAAGCGGGGATAAAATTGTTGAATTGTTACATTGTTGAATTGTTACCCACGTGACACCAACAATCAAACAATTCAACAATACAACAATGAAAAATGAAATTTCCTGAAAGCAACGAAAGACGAAAAAAGCTCGGCCAAGCGGTCATGTTTGGCTTATCGAGGGTCATCAGCTACGGCATTGTGGCGCTCTTGTTCCTCATCCTGTTTTTCATTGTTAAGCAAGGCATCGGGGTCGTCAACTGGGAGTTTCTGACCGCCATGCCAACCGACCTACGGACCAAAGGCGGCATCTACCCGGCCATCATGGGCACCCTGTACTTGGTGGCGGGCAGCATGTTGTTTGCCTTCCCGGTAGGTGTGATGGCGGGCATTTATGTCAACGAATTTGCCAAGGCAGGCCCCATGAAGCGCTTTGTGAAAATGATGACGAACAACCTGGCGGGCGTTCCGAGCATCATTTTCGGCTTGTTCGGCATGGCGCTTTTTGTCAACCAAATGGGCTTTGGGGCGAGCATCCTTGCAGGTTCGCTGACGCTGGGGCTGCTGGCATTGCCCATCGTCATCCGAACCACAGAGGAGGCGCTCAAGTCGGTGGACGACACCTTCCGGCAGGCCAGTTACGCACTCGGCGGCTCAAAGCTGTACACCATCCGCAAGGTGGTACTCCCCATCGCCCTGCCCAATATTTTGACTGGCCTCATCCTCGCCGTCGGGCGGGTTTCGGGCGAGACGGCGCCGATACTTTTCACGGTGGCCGCCTATTTTTTGCCCAAACTGCCTGGCAGTATCATGGACCAGTGCATGGCTTTGCCGTATCACCTGTACGTGATTTCAACGAGCGGTACACAGATAGAAGCCAGCCGCCCCATGGCCTACGGAACGGCCTTCGTGCTGGTCGTTATCGTGTTGATTGTCAACTTGTTAGCGACTTTGCTCCGCAATTATTTCGGCAATAAAGTGAAGATGAATTGATTGCTGAATTGTTAAATTGTTGAATTGTTATTTGGGACAATTCAACAATCAAGCGGTGATTCCCTCAACAATTTAACAATACAACAATTCCAACAATACAACATGTCCAACAAACTCGAAACCATAGACGTACACCTGCACTACGGCGATTTTCATGCGCTGAAGGGCATCACCATGGCCATACCGGAGAACTCGGTGACGGCGCTGATTGGGCCATCGGGATGCGGGAAGAGCACGTACCTGCGGCTGTTCAACCGGATGAACGACCTCATCCCGTTCACCCGCATCACGGGCCAAGTGCTGTTGGACGGCGAAGATATTTACCAGATAAAATCCTCAAAAATTGACGCCTTGCGGCGCAATGTGGGCATGGTTTTTCAGAAGCCAAACCCGTTTCCGAAGAGCATTTTCGAGAACGTGGCCTACGGCCTGCGGGTGAACGGCATCACGGACAACAGTTTCATCGAAAACCAAGTGGAAAAGACGCTGCACCAGGCGGCGCTTTGGGACGAGGTGAAAGACAAGCTGAAAAAATCGGCCTTCGAACTGTCCGGCGGTCAGCAGCAGCGGCTTTGCATCGCACGGGCGCTGGCCATCGAGCCTTCGATTATCCTGATGGACGAACCTGCCTCGGCGCTCGACCCCCTCTCAACAGGCAAAATCGAGGACCTGATTTTTGATCTGAAAAGCAAGTACACCATCATCATCGTGACCCACAACATGCAGCAGGCTGGGCGGGTGAGCGATCACACAGGTTTTTTCTACCTTGGCGAACTAATTGAATTTGATAAAACGAAAAAGATATTTACCAATCCTTCAAAGCAAGAGACGGAAAATTATATCACTGGCCGTTTTGGGTAAACCTGATTGCGGATTGCAGATTGCGGATTGCGGATTACCACGCAACCCCAATCCGCAATCCGCAATCCCAAATCCGAAATCGAATGACTCACTTAGATTCCGAACTAAAAATGCTCAAGGCCGACATCATCGAGATGTGGCGGCTGGTCATCAACCAACTGGACAAGGCGAAGGACGCCCTGACCAATTTTGACCGTGACCTCGCAGAGGAGGTGGTGGAAAATGAAAAGCGTGTCAATTCTTATGAATTGAAGATTGACCGGGACTGCGAGAACATCTTCGCACTGTTCCAGCCAGTGGCCACGGACCTGCGGCTGGTGCTGGCCACCATGAAAATTTGCAACAACCTGGAGCGCATCGGCGACATCGCTGCCAGCGTGGCGGATTTTGTGCTGGATGCCGACACGGATTTCAACAAAGCCATTCTGGAACATACCAAAATCCTGGAGATGTACGCCATAGCCAACGAGATGATTGCCGACACGCTTGAAGCGTTTGACAAAGAAGACACCCGCCTCGCCCGCACGATGTTCAAGCGGGACAAAATCCTCGACAAGATTGACGAAGCCGCCCTCGACCGGGTGATGGAGTGCATCCAAAACTACCCCGAACAGGTCCGAAACTCCCTGTTGGTGATGTCCATGATACGCAAATTGGAGCGGGTCGGCGACCAATCGAAGAACATTGCGGAGGAAATCATTTTCTACTTCGAAGCCAAGGTGCTGAAGCACAAGAAGAAAAAACAGAAGGAAGGGGATGAGTAGGTATGAGGTATGAGGTGTGGAGGTATGAAAAGATGCGGAAAGACGTCAAAAAAAATAGCCCACGAGTTTTAACATGGTTGGAGCATACTCTCCGCTGATTGTACAGCCCGCAGGCAGCCCAATACATCGCCAAGCTGGCAGCGATGAAACTGCTTCCCTTGAAGGGGGGCAGTGAGGTAACTCCAGTTTCAGGTCTCCTGTTGCCAGGTTTCAGGTCCTATTTGCCCAAAATCCGAATCCCCGATTAAACTCGAAAACCGCTCTACTCTGGCACTAAACTTGCCTTTTCTTCCCCGTTATTTCCATTTTTCAACCTCCCCCCTCGAATTTTTCAAAAACGCACAACCATGGTTTCCACAAAATCACTTGCCAGTGGGGTACTTGTGGCCTTTTGCCTTGCCGCCACCCCTGTTTTTTCACAAATCCAATTCAAACTCCAATGGCTACAGGACAGCCTCGCTTGGGGCGTTTTCGCCACGCCGGAGGATGGGGTCGAACCATCCGACTATCTCATCATCGGCTCCGGCCAGGTGACGTTGGTGACGCCTCCCGGCTCGCAGTTTGGCGCACTAAAGTCGTTCAGCGGTACTTGGGAGCAAAACGCATACGTGCCCACGCCAAAGGAAAACCCGGAAAAGGATTATGTCTCCTTCGGGCTAGTGACTGCCGACCCACCGATGTTTTTCAATGCTGGAGAGGAGACGCTACTGTTCACTTTCTCCAACAAATCGCCCGACTGCCCGGAGTCGTTGTACTTGATGGCCAATGAGGATCCATTCAACCATTTGCCCAACTCGCTGAACTCAAACCCCGGCAACGACATCAGCATACTGGATCCCGGCAACGAGAAACAAGTCTATTTTTTCTCCAAAGTGTACGCCCCGGAAGCTTGGGATTGTCACCCTGGCAAAACCATCGAGCAAGGCCCATTCATCCACGGCTACGAAAAGCGCCGCAACCGCAGGATTAACAGGCCATGATTTTAGTTCGACAGTGGGCAGTTGGCAGTCAGGCCGCAGCAGTAGGGTTCTGACTGCCACCTGTCGAACTGCCGAACTCCGAAACTGACTGCCAACTGCCCACTGTCGAACTGCCGAACTAAAAGCTCCCTGCCAAAACGTCCCACCTTTTTTCCAAAAACCTGCCAGCCCGTCATATTTTTTCTTCCGGTACGAATTGTGTAAAACTTTCCCACCCGACAGAACCTAAGCTTGTTCTATCTTTGCACACTTTTTTTTGATTTCGGATTTCGGATTTGGGATTTCGGATTACCCGTGCCCCAATCCGAAATCCGAAATCCCAAATCCGAAATTCACCTCATGCTTGGTATTTTCAAATCGCTTTTCAAATCAAAACACGAGCGGGACTACGACAAGTACGCTCCCATCGTGGATGCCACAAACGAGGAATGGGAAAAACTCCAGGACCTCAGCCACGACCAACTCCGCAACAAAACCCTCGAATTTCGCCAGCGCATCGCCGACCACCTCGCTGGTATTGACCAGGACATCGAGAGCATACTCGTGCAGGCCAAGGAAACTGAGGACATCCACCAAAAAGAAGACCTTTTCAAGGAACTGGACGAACTGAAAAAAGAGCGGGACAAGCACCTCGAAGACATCCTGCGTGAACTGATGCCCGAGGCATTTGCCGTTGTGAAGGAAGTTTCCCGCCGTTTCAAGGAGAACTCCACCATCGCCGTGATGGCCACTCACCACGACCGTGAGCTGGCCGCCAACCAGTCGAAAAGCTATGTGAAAATAGAGGGCGACATGGCCATTTGGAAGAACTCCTGGGTGGCCGCCGGTGGCGAAATCACCTGGAACATGGTCCACTATGACGTGCAGCTCATCGGTGGCTCGGTGTTGCACGAGGGCAAAATTGCGGAGATGGCCACCGGTGAGGGCAAGACCCTCGTGGCCACGCTGCCCGCCTACCTCAACGGCCTCAGTGGCCAGGGCGTTCACGTGGTGACGGTGAACGACTACCTCGCCCGACGTGACAGCGAGTGGATTGGACCCATCATGGAGTTCCTGCTGCTCACCATTGATTGCATTGACAAGCACAAGTCGCACTCGGAAGCTCGACGCAAGGCTTACCTCTGCGACATTGTTTACGGCACCAACAACGAGTTCGGCTTCGACTACCTGCGCGACAACATGGTGCGCTCTCTTGACGAGATGGTGCAGCGCAAGCACCACTTTGCCATGGTGGACGAGGTGGACTCCGTACTCATTGACGATGCCCGTACACCGCTCATCATCTCCGGCCCCGTGGGCGAGGGCGAAGAGGAACAGGAGTACAAAAACCTTAAACCAGAAGTAGAAAAACTGTTGGCAGCCCAGCAAAAACTGGCCGGCCAATATTTGGCCGAGGCCAAAAAAATGTTTGCCGAAGGCCATACTGGCAACGAGGAAGGCGAAGCCGGACTCGCCCTGCTGCGGGCGCACAGGGCATTGCCCAAGTACCGACCGCTCATCAAGTTCCTCAGCGAAGAAGGCGTGAAAGTCATGCTGCAAAAGGCCGATAACCAGTATATGCAGGAGAACTCGAAGCACATGCACCTCGTGGACGAGCCGCTGCTTTTTACCATTGACGAAAAAAACCGTGGCGTGGAACTCACCGACGGCGGGGCCGAATGGCTCGCCCGTGGCAAGGACGACCCCAGCTTTTTCATCATGCCCGACCTCGCAGCCCGCATGGTCGAGATTGACAACAGCGAACTGGACAAGACCGAAAAGGAAGAGGTAAAGGTAAAGCTGTCGCAGGAGTTTGCGGTGAAATCGAGCCGCTTGCACGCCATGCACCAGTTGCTGAAGGCATACACACTTTTCGAAAAAGACGAGGAGTACATCGTCATGGAAGGCGAAGTGAAAATCGTGGACGAGCAGACCGGCCGTATGATGGAAGGCCGCCGCTACTCCGATGGCCTCCACCAGGCACTGGAAGCCAAGGAAAACGTGAAAGTTGGCGAAGCCACCCAAACCTACGCCACCATCACGCTCCAGAACTACTTCCGCATGTACCACAAGCTCTGTGGTATGACCGGTACGGCAGAAACAGAGGCCAAGGAACTTTGGGACATCTACAAGCTCGACGTGTCCGTCATCCCGACCAACGTGTCTGTCCAGCGATTGGACAGCGAGGACGAAGTTTATAAAACCGCACGTGAAAAATACAATGCTGTCGTGGACAAAATCGTGCAACTGAGCAAGGCTGGGCGCCCCATTTTAGTTGGTACGACCTCGGTGGACATTTCCGAAAAACTCAGCCGGTTCCTCAGCCTCAGGGGCGTTAAACACGAAGTGCTCAATGCCAAACAGCACCAGCGGGAGGCGGCCATTGTGGCCAAAGCAGGCCAACAGGACGAAAACGGCCACGGAAACGTGACCATCGCCACCAACATGGCTGGTCGGGGCACGGACATCAAGCTCGCCCCTCCCACCCTTTTTGACGTGGTGAAAGTGGGTAGCGGCAAAGGCGGCTTCCCGTACACCCTCAAGCAGCGTGGCACGGGCAAAGAGCTAATAATTGACGAAAAGCACGAACTGGTCTCGGCCTTTCAGCTAAAGCCTGAGGCAAAAACCGTGGGTGGCCTCGCCATCGTCGGCACCGAGCGGCACGACAGTCGCCGGGTGGACCGACAGCTCAGGGGCCGTGCAGGCCGCCAGGGCGACCCGGGTTCTTCGCAATTCTACGTGTCGTTGGAGGACAATCTCATGCGCCTTTTCCAGAGCGAGCGCATCGCAGGGTTGATGGACAAAATGGGCCACCAAGAGGGCGACGTCATCCAGCACTCGATGGTCACGAAGAGTATCGAACGGGCGCAACAGAAGGTGGAGGAGAACAACTTCGGCATCCGCAAGCGATTGCTCGAATACGACGACGTGATGAACATCCAACGGGAGGCCATTTACCGCAAACGCTACAACGCCCTCAGCGGCGAGCGCCTGCAAGTGGACCTCGACATGATGTTCAGGGGCATGTCCGAGAGCCTAATCTCCTCCCACAAAGACAACGGCAACTTTGAGGCTTTCCGTCGGGACTGCATCAGCACACTGGGCGTTGACCCCAACTTCACGGAGCAGGAGTACAACGCAGGCAAGGTTGAAGACCTGACCGACCGCTTCCAGGAGCAGTTCTACGATTTTTACCACCGCAAAGAGCAGCAGCTCATCAACCAACTGCTGCCCACCATCCAGCAGGTACACGAGCGGGAGGGGCAGCGCTACCGCCGCATCGCCGTGCCCTACACCGATGGCCGCAGCCGCATGTTGCCCATCGCCGCCGAACTGGAGGACGCCGTGAAATCAAAGGGCAAAAGCATCATGCGGGATGTGGAGAAGGCCGTGACACTGGCCATTTTGGATGAAAAATGGAAGGAGCACCTCCGCGGTATGGACGAACTGAAAGAGTCCGTGCAGTCGGCCAGTTTCGAGCAAAAAGATCCGTTGATCATTTATAAAATGGAAGCCTACAAGCTCTTTGAGGAGCTGGTTTATGTGATAAATGAGGAGGTTTCCTCGTACCTCTCGCACGGTACGCTGGCCATGCCCGCCAACCAACAAGTGCAGCAGGCCCGTGAGCCACAGCGGGTGGACATGAGCAAAATGCGCATCAGCCGCGATGGCGGCGGCGCACCGATGACAGAAGAAGCTGCCCGGGTACGTGCAGCGGCAGAGGCCGCTTCGCAGCCCGTCCACCAGGAGACCATCAGGCGCCAAGACCCGAAGGTGGGTCGCAACGACCCCTGCCCCTGCGGGAGCGGGAAGAAGTACAAACAATGCCACGGGAGGTGAAAAATGGAGAATGGCGACTCCTGTCGATTTTGAGTGAATTAGGCAAGTTTTCCGAGAGAGCGGGTTATCGAATCCGCTCTCTCGATACGAGTACCGCTGTTTCACCCAAAGGCGACATGAGCCAAAATGGCATGACTGAAAGCAAGACAGGCTGACAGCATAGCAACATAAGCCAGAAAAAAATCGAGCAATGGATAAAGTAAAAACCTACGAGTCTTTCATTCTCAAAAATCCTTCGTGAATACGCCGCCACGCCTTATGCCAATATGCCTGATGCTGAGATACAGGTGGTCGCCGACCGAGAAAACCACCACTACCAATTGGTGACCATCGGCTGGAATGGTGATGAGTTTGTGCATCACTGTCCGCTTCATTTTGACATAAAAAATGGTAAAATCTGGCTGCAAGTCAACTGGACGGACGCTGACCCGGTGAGTGAACTAGAAAGAATGGGCGTCCCGAAATCAGACATCGTGCTGGGCTGGATACCTACCGAAGAGCGGGAGTTTACGGATTTTGCGATCGGGTAACTGCCGCCGATTTCCAGATAGAAAAATCCTTAGCTTTGCCGCCACTAAAAACAAAAAACAGCATCATGAAAAACCTGTCCCTTATCCTCAATATCGTCCTGCTAGTTGCGGTCGCATATTTGTTTATTGACAAATTCTCGGGGCCGAAAAAGGCTAAGACCGCTACGGAGGCCATTGCCAGCGACTCCACAGCTATTGAAAAACCATTGCGAATTGTACACGTGAACATTGACACGCTGCACGAAAAAAGCACCGCCTACCAAGCCATCAAAAAACAACTTGAAAAGAAATATGCAGACACGGAGGCTTCATTGAGAACCAAGCAAAGCGCATTTGAAAAAGAGTACAAAGAATACATGACCAAGGCGCAGTCCGGCACCATCACGCCAAATGAGGCGCAGAAGTACGAAGAAAGCCTCGGCAAAAAGCAACAGGCCATTGCCAGCCAAGAAGAAAAGGCGAGCCAGGAACTGAAGGAGCAAACCAACAATTTTGATGAAAAATTTGTCGGTGACATCAAGCACTTCGCTGACTCGCTCCAGCAGGCAAATGGCTACGACTATGTCCTCATCCACGGCGGAATCGTAAGCCCCATGCTCACTGCAAACGAAAAACACGACATCACCCAAATGTTGGTTGACCTCCTCAACGCAAAGAAATAGTGCTTTCGAATGTTTGATTGCAGGTATTGCTGGAAGTGTTGTGCAATTCCCTCAAACCTGGGGTGTTAAAACCACGCCTTATTTTTTCGTTCGGTTTTTAGTTTGTCGCTGCAGGCTTGCCCTTACCTTTTCTCCAGTTTTTAACCTGTTCGTTCGTAACATTTTCCAAGGCCATCTTCACTTCTTTCGCATCCAGGCTTCCACAAAAATAAGGGATGACGAGGGCCCGTTCGGTAATTTCTGATGGGTTTGCGGGGTTGAGGGCGTATTTGAACTTGCCAAAAAGGCTTTCTATGATGTCCGAACAGCACAAATAAGCCGTTTCGTCGTCCGTGATTTTTGACCCCAGCACTTGCAGGTACTCCCCTATCTTTTTGCCAATGGACTGCACCCTGGCGGAGGCGTTCTCCAATGTTATTGACAAAAACCTGGGCCGCACCGAGCGACCTGGTACAGGCGCCCTGGCGCTTCAACATGGAGAGCAGCTGCTTGACCATTTGGCGCAAGCAGCCCAAATCCCGCAAAAACTCCCTGTGCTCAAACAGCCAGCCTGCTTTTTGGCGCACTGCCGGGGGCAGCCCCGGCTCTTTTTCAAGGATGTTCTCGGCCCATTTCACCACCGGGAACACGTTCATGAAGCGGGACTTGCCCCGGTGCTTCGGGGGCATCCACTTCGCATACTGGCTCGTTGCCCAGTATTGGCGCAACTGGCCGTTCAGTGTGCCGAGCTCCTTGAACTGCTCCTCGTTGCCCAGGTGCCGCTCCAGGATGGCGGCGAAGGCATGGCTGCAGTCCGGCAGGTGCCTAAGCCCGCACAACTCGAACGCATTCAACAGGTTGCGCCCGGCGTCGCTCGTCCCCTGCACCACTTGCCTGCCCGAAATGGCCCCCTTCAGCACTTCGCCGACCGCCTCGCCCTTCCATTCGCCCCTCACCTCCAGGTGCAGCACCTGAACGTCCTCCAGGGCCGGCGGCCGCTTGAACTCCCATCCCCCAATCTCCAGGCCCAGCACCACCAAGAGCCGCTCGGTGCCTATGGCCACGCTCTCGTCCACTATCAACGCCCACCTCCCACCGCTTGGCGGCGCACCTCCCCGGCCCTGCAGCAGGTAATACCCGTACTTGAGCAACCAGTTCCTGATGCTCACGTGGCTGGGAGCACCAAGGCCAAGGGCCGTCGAGACGCACCTCAGGCAATGCTCGCAGCACCTTAGGCTCATCCCCCCGTAGCGGCACAACTTGACGCACAGCTCCACCACCAGCATCGGGTAATGGTGGCCACGGGGTTTTGGGCCGCCGCTTTTGGCAATGCTGTCCTTCAACGACCGGTGCTTCTTTTTCCAATTGTCCCGGGAGGCGGTCACCTCGTTCAGCCGCTTGCGCAGTTTGGCTGTTTCTTTTTGACGCTCCTTGGCTTTCTTCTTCCAGTTATTTGCCTTAGCTTCGCTCTTGTCTTCGGACATAAGTTCCTCCTTTTTGAGTGGTTAGAGCCTCAAAAATAGGGGGAACTTTTTTTATCCCTTTTTAACAGCCCAGGTTTATAGGTCTTTTTATTTGCTCGAATGGCCATGCCAAAAGAAATGATGACCTG
>CAZDSU010000112.1:0-13817 GCA_964508135.1 uncultured Saprospiraceae bacterium | reverse complement strand
GGAAATATGTCGATAAAAATGGACTTTAAAAGTACATCAAATTGGAGCCGCACCCCATTCAGAAGACTGGAAACTGTTGCTCCATTTACTTATTTTTGCGCCGCAAATCAAATACCCTAACCCGCATCGGAAGGTGGCAAATCGAAAAATATCCATCCGTTTTTCACCTTCAGGTCTCTTATACATTAATATATTATGCACGATTCAAGCAACAGCACAGCCGCATTTGCCAAAAAAGCAAAAGAAGACCGCTATCAGTACCACGACTATTACGGTGTGGACGAGCTTTTAAGCGAAGAACACCTGCTGGCCCGTGAGGCTGTGCGGGCATGGGTGAAATCGGAAGTATCGCCCATCATCGAAGAATACGCCGACAAGGCGCAGTGCCCACACCACCTCTTCAAAGGGCTGGCCGAAATCGGTGCCTTTGGCCCAAGCCTGCCCGCAGAGTATGGCGGCGGCGGCATGGACGAAATCGCCTACGGCATCATCATGCAAGAATTGGAACGTGGCGACTCCGGCGTTCGCTCCATGGCATCCGTTCAAGGCTCGTTGGTCATGTACCCTATCTACAAGTTCGGTTCGGAGGAGCAGCGCCGCCACTACCTGCCCAAGCTGGCCAGTGGCGAGTACATCGGATGCTTCGGCCTCACCGAGCCAGACTACGGCTCCGACCCGGCCAGCATGATAACCAACGTCAAGGATGACGGCGATGCCTATATCCTCAATGGTGCCAAGATGTGGATCACCAACTCCCCGGTGGCCGATATTGCCGTAGTTTGGGCAAGGGATGAAGCAGGCGTGATTCGGGGCTTAATCGTCGAAAAAGGCATGAAGGGCTTCTCTGCCCCCGAAATCCACGGCAAATGGTCGCTGCGGGCGTCCATCACCGGCGAACTGATTTTTGAGGACGTGCGGGTGCCAAAGAAAAACGTGCTTCCCAACGTACAGGGCATGAAAGGCCCACTGTCCTGCCTCTCGAAAGCCCGTTACGGCATCGCTTGGGGCGTTATCGGGGCGGCGCTCGACTGCTACGACACGGCGCTCCGCTACTCACAAGAGCGCATACAGTTCGACCGTCCGATCGGTGGATTCCAGCTCACACAAAAAAAGTTGGCGGAGATGATAACCGAAATCACCAAAGCGCAACTAATGGCATGGCGATTGGGCACTTTGTCAAATGCGGGCAAGGCCACACCCGCCCAGGTCTCCATGGCCAAGCGCAACAACGTGTACATGGCGCTGACCGTGGCCCGTGAATCACGCCAGATACTTGGCGGCATGGGAATCACCAACGAGTACCCCATCATGCGCCACATGATGAACCTCGAAACAGTGCTGACTTACGAAGGCACCCACGACATCCACCTGCTCATCACGGGCATGGACGTCACAGGGTTGAATGCTTTTAAATAAAGCAAATGGGTTGGCCAACTATCGGCGTAATTGGCCAACCCGCTTTGTTGTTATTCGAACATTTTCTGTGCTTTTTACATTTTACAAGCAGCTTTTGATGTGAAAATCTGTTTTTAAAACAATCCTGACAACTGTAACAAACTAATCCACCTGTTAGCACGTTAGAAACTTTTGAATTTTGTTTTGTAAAAAATAACCGAACAATGAGACGTTCGATTTACCTCGTAATATTCCCTATTTTATCCTTTTCTATTGGCCTTTTTGGTCAAGAAGAACCGATAAAGCTTATAAACCCGTCATTTGAAGGCGTACCTGGCGAGGGTGGTGGTGGAAACAGGCTCCCAGATGGGTGGTACGACTGCGGAATGCCCGGGGAAACTCCCCCCGATGTTCACCCAAAAGATGGGCTTGGAGCCTTTGAGGTAACAAAAGCCCCGTTTCATGGGAAAACATATATCGGACTCGTTGTTAGGGAAAACGATACCTGGGAAATGGTTTCCCAGCGTTTGAGCGGCTCATTGCAAGCGGGAAAATGCTATGAGTTTAGCATGTCATTGACACGGTCGGAGGTTTACATGAGCCCGAGCAAGGTGAGCATGGCGCCAGTCAACTATGCCACACCTGTCAAGCTTCGCATCTGGGGAGGCTCCAGCTACTGTAACCGAGCAGAACTGCTGGCAGAAAGCTCGCTGATAGTGAACACCCGCTGGCTGGCCTACAACTTCCGCTTTGAGCCAAAGCAGACACATTCCTACATCATTTTCGAAGCTTTTTATAAAACACCAACCCCATTTCCCTACAATGGAAACCTGTTGATAGACAACGCCTCCGACATCATCCCCGTACCGTGTTCGGCCACAACTCCAGAATTGGATGTAGTTGATGCAAGGCCAACGCCCACCGGCCCGAAGTCGGATACCCCGAAACTGCCGAAAAACGACTCCCCTGAAATAAAGAAAACACCGGTCATCTTAAAGGAGCTGGAAGACCCCGCCAAGCTGACCAAGGGACAGACCATCCGCATGGACCAGCTCTACTTCCCCGCCGACAGCTCCACCATCAAGAAAAGTTCAATGCCCGTGCTGAACGAAGTGTACAGCTTCCTTTCATCCAACCCCAACGTGACTGTGGAAATCGGTGGCCATACCAACGGCATCCCATCTCATGAATACTGCGACAAGCTCTCGACCGAACGTGCAAAGGCCATCGTGGACCACCTCGTAGGGAAGGGAATAGCCCGGAAGCGCCTGCAATACAAGGGCTACGGAAAACGAAACCCCATTGACACCAACAAAACACCCGTCGGGCGAAAACGCAACCAGCGGGTGGAAATAAAAATCCTGAGCGTCACTGGTTAACGAAAAAGGGATTGAGCGGCTGCTCAATCCCTTTTTCGTTATAGTTTGCCACATCTTTCTCGCAGCCACGCCCTTTCCTCATCCGTTAAGTAAGGTGAAATTTTTTCAAAACACTCCTCGTGGTAGGCGTTCAGCCAAAGCCGCTCTTGTTCCGTGAGCATGTTTTTATCCACCAAATTCAGGTCTATCGGAAACAGCGTCAGTGTGTCAAAACGGTAGAATTTTCCAAATTCATTCTCCAAATCCTCCACGCAAAGTATCAGGTTCTCCGTGCGGATGCCGTACTGCCCAGCCTTGTAGATGCCCGGTTCATTGGACGTGACCGTGCCAGGCTCCACCGCCTTGGCTGCCCTTGGCGAGTTTGCTACTGGCGAAAAACCATGCGGCCCCTCGTGTACGTTGAGGAAAAAACCGACACCATGCCCCACTCCATGCCCGAAGTTCACATGGTGTTGCCAGATGGGTGAGCGAGCGAGGGTATCTAGTTGCACGCCGTTGGTACCCCTCGGAAACCTCGCCATGGATAGTCCCAACACGCCTTTCAGCACGAGGGTAAAATCCGTTTTTTGAGCAGCAGTAGGTGTGGAAAGCGCCACCGTCCGGGTAATGTCTGTGGTGCCATCGGTGTACTGGCCGCCGGAGTCGAGCAGTAAAATTCCGTGCTTCTCGATGTTGGCGCAGGTGCCATATGCAGGATGATAGTGGATAATGGCGCCATTGCCGTTGTATCCGACAATGGCATCAAAGCTGTCGCCAAAATAGTTTTCCAACTCGCTACGGAACGCCGTTAATCGTTCGGCAACCTCTGCTTCCGGCACGGGGCGCTCGTCGAGGGTGCGCTCCAGCCAACGGAAAATCCGCACAAGCGCAGCCCCGTCACGGGCCATCGTTTTTTTCAAATGGGCAATCTCCGTATCATTCTTGATGGCCTTCATCTCGGCTACGATGTTGTCACCCTCCAATACACAGCTTGGGGCAATTGCGTTGAAAACTTGGTTGCTCGTCGTGCCTAGGTCGAGCAGGACGGTTTGGGACTCGCCAATTTTGCTCAGAAAATCCTGTAAAGAATCATACGGTTTCAGCAACACGCCGTCTTGATTCAGCTTTTCTTTAAGCGGGGCAGGCACTTTGGCGCTTTCAATAAAAAGCCAAGCCACCTCTTGGCCCACCATTGCGTAAGCATAGAATATGGGGTTGCATTCCACATCACGACCACGCAGGTTGAACAGCCAAGCGATGTCGTCCAAGGAGGATACGAGGTAGTAATCAGCCGTGCCCATTTTTTCCCGCACTTTCGCCAGTTTCTCCTGTCGAGTGACTCCCGCAAATTTCACATCGTGCTCAAACAAAGGGCCTTGTGGCAGCGGTGGGCGGCCCGTCCAGATTTTTTCAATCAAATCAACGCTGGAGTCTATCTCCATTTTCTTTTGGTAAAAATGCTTCGCCATGCGGCGTATTTGTCCCACGGAAAACAGCCTCCCATCAAGCCCGACCTTACTGCCCTCTGTGAGATTTTCCTTCATCCAATCCAGGTGCTCTGGCGTATGCGGTATGCCGAGCTTGTGCAGCGTGATGCCACTGCCAGCCAGTTGCGTTTCAGCTTGGAGGAAATAGCGGCTGTCCGTCCAAAGCCCGGCGTGGTCGGCGGTCACTACCACCGTACCCGCCGACCCGGTGAACCCCGATAACCAAGGTCTCGATTTCCAGTGGTCGGCCACGTACTCGCCTTGGTGGGGGTCAGCGGAAGGAATTACATAGGCATCAAGCCCTTGCGATTTCATGGCAGCCCTAAGGCTTTGCAGTTTTTTTTTGGTTGTCATTTAGTATTTTTTTGATGGTTCGCAAAGCTCGTTCGGCATTCCGAACTGGCCAAAAAAAAGAGCGGTTTTTGGTAAATCAACCAAGAACCGCTCTATTTCAAATGGCAATATTTGCCTAAAAATTATCCATTCATGGATGCCAGGAACTCCTCGTTGCTCCGGGTATTCATCATGTGCTTGAGCAGAAACTCCATCGCCTCCTCCGGTTTCATGTCGGAGAGGTGCTTGCGCAAGATGAACAAACGCTGAAGCGTGTCACGGTCAAAGAGCAAGTCGTCGCGACGAGTACTAGACTTGGTGAGGTCAACCGCTGGCCAGAGGCGGCGGTTGGCCAAGGTGCGGTCGAGCTGAAGCTCCATGTTGCCGGTACCCTTGAACTCCTCGAAGATTACGCCATCCATTTTTGAACCTGTGTCAATCAATGCCGTGGCAAGAATGGTGAGCGAGCCACCACCTTCGATGTTACGAGCTGCACCGAAGAACTTCTTCGGCTTGTGCAGGGCGTTGGCCTCCACACCACCTGAGAGCACCTTGCCACTGGCAGGCGCTACCGTGTTGTAAGCACGGGCCAAACGGGTGATGGAATCGAGTAAGATGACCACATCGTGGCCGCACTCGACGAGGCGCTTCGCTTTTTCCAAAACGATGCCCGCTACCCGAACGTGGTTTTCAGCTGGCTCGTCGAAGGTGGAGGCTACAACTTCAGCATTTACGCTGCGCTTAAAATCCGTCACCTCCTCCGGGCGCTCGTCCACGAGCAGCACGATGATGTAGCTTTCGGGGTGGTTTTTGGCAATGGCGTTGGCAACATCTTTCAGCAAGAAAGTTTTACCAGTCTTGGGCTGCGCCACGATAAGACCGCGCTGGCCCTTGCCAATGGGGGTGAACATGTCAATCGTTCGGGTGCTGAAATCCCTGCCGGTTGGCGATACGCAGAGGTTGTATTTTTCTTGCGGAAACAACGGTGTGAGGTAGTCAAAAGGCACCCGGTCACGGATGTCTTTTGGGTCGAGGCCGTTGATTTTCGATACCCGCAACAGTGCGAAGTACTTTTCACCTTCCTTCGGCGGGCGGATGGCACCTTTCACAGTGTCGCCGGTGCGGAGGCCAAACAGCTTGATTTGCGAAGGCGAAACATAGATGTCGTCGGGGGAAGTGAGATAGTTATAGTCGGCGGAGCGGAGGAAGCCGTAGCCATCGGGCATCATTTCAAGTATGCCCTCACCCTCGATGATGCCATCAAGTTCGATGTCAAACTGCTCTCCTCTTGAGCTGGAGCGGCTTTCGTAAACCGGCTCTTCATCTGGCACGAACGGAGCGTCAACGATGATGTCGGTGTCAACACCGCCACCAGCGGGCCTGCTGACCACCATCTCCATTTCATCGTCCATTTCAACATCGTCGTCATAGTCGTCGTCCTCGTCAATGGGGTCGAGCCGAGTGGGCGGCTTCGGTGGAGGTGGGGTGTTGAAGCGGCTGTCGCGGCTGCGGTAGTCGTTGGCGATAATGCGGTCCCTGGGCTCACGGTCACGGAGGTCACGGTCGCGGCTGTCCCTGACGGGGCGGCCAGCATCACGTGGGTCGCGGTCACCAGGGCGGCCAGCATCACGTGGATCGCGGTCACCACTGCGCACACCGCTATCCCTCACGATGCGCTCGCGGCGTGCGCCACGGTCGCCAAAATCTTCGTCGCGTTGCTCTGCATAGCCGGGCGAAGTTCTCCTCGCAACTGGGCGCTGCTCTGCGGCAACATTTTCTTCGGGTGTTGGTGTTGGCGGCGGCGGCGGGGCAGGAGTGCTTGCTTTTCCGGCAATAGCTTGCTGATCAAGAATCTTGTGGATGAGTTCTTGCTTGGCCAAACGACGGAAGCCACTTATCTCGAGGCGCTCGGCGACTTCCCTCAGTTCGGGAACGAGCATGTCGTTTAATTGCAAAATGTCGTACATAATTTAATATAGAGTTTAACAGGAAGGACAAAACCCATAACGAACTTGCCTCTGTCGGAGAAGCTTAGTGGTCTTGTTACTCACTTGAAAATGCTTCACATTGAAGAAAATATTACTTGATAGTGCTTCCTTTCGTCAATGTATTTTGTAAAATGAAAAGGTTTGATTGAAAAAATGCTGTGAAAAATCAGTTCAGGCTGTTGAAACTTAACGGAACCGCTATTGATTACGGTTTCCTAGCGAAAGGAATTGTCTTTCAGGGTAATTTTGCCAAGGGGATGTAAACTGTAGCTACGGACAAAACCTGCAACGGGTTACATTCTGCGCCAACACATCTCAGTCTCAACACTGTTTTGCTTCGTTTGTATTAAATAGGAAAAAACAAAGGAGTTGCGATTCTGAAGTTCGAAAATAGACCGACTACTAAAACAGGTGGCGTGATTAAGTTTGTGCGGCAAAAATACATACAAGTTTCAAATTTCAAATACTACCTTTGCCAAAAAAATTTTCCAAAAGTAGTTTTTTATTTGTTAGCAATTGACTTTTAGAAAAATACAATTGAAAATAAATTTGAATTTTGATTCGGAAGATTGGAAAACATGCTGCATTTTCAGCTGTTTTCGTCGGGAAGTCGCATAGTGCCTAATACGCTATCAGAAGTTAAACAACATCTCCTTCCAATAGTTTTGCGTACTGCGTTTCAACGAAAAATCCTTTTCTTTTATTGGTAAAATCAAACCTTCGCAATGCTTGAACTGAGTTTTTTAAAAACAAACAAAGAACGTGCAATCCAAGGCCTGAAAATTCGCAACTTCTCGGACGAGGCGCTCCAGGTGATTGACCGCATTTTGGAAGCGGACGAGACGCGCAGAAACGCTCAAGTGGAATTGGACAACAACCTTGCCGAATCAAAGCGCTTTGCCAGTGAAATTGGAGCCCTGCTCAAGCTTGGAAAAGCGGCAGAAGTCGAGGCCATCAAGTCAAAGGTCGCAAGCTTGAAAGAACAAGCCAAAGACCTCGAATCCGTTATGAAGGTTGCATCGGAACAAATGGAGGAGCTTCTGCTGACCGTGCCAAATATCCCGCACCACTCTGTACCGCCTGGCAAGACACCGGATGATAACGAGGTCTTCAAACCTTGGGAAAAACCGATGCCTACTCTCCACTCCGGTGCGCTGCCCCACTGGGAGTTGGCAAAAAAATACAATATCTTCGACCTTGACCTTGGCGTAAAGCTGACCGGGGCAGGCTTTCCGGTATTCCGGGGCAAGGGCGCAAGGCTGGAAAGGGCGCTCATCAATTTTTTCCTCGACGAGGCTTCTCGTGCTGGTTATGAAGAAATAGCCCCTCCCCTCATGGTCAACAAGGACTCTGCCAGGGCCACCGGTCAACTTCCTGACAAAGAGGGCCAGATGTACTACGTGGAGCGCGACGACCTCTACCTCATCCCGACCGCCGAAGTCCCCGTGACCAATATATATAGGGACAGCATTGTGGATGAAAAAGATTTTCCAATCAAAATGACCGCCTACACGCAATGCTTCCGCCGGGAGGCGGGCAGTTATGGCGCGCACGTACGAGGCCTCAACCGGGTTCACCAGTTCGACAAGGTGGAAATCGTGCAGATTGCCCACCCTGACAACTCCTACGAACAGTTGGATGGGATGCTTACACATGTCTCTAGCTTATTGGATAAACTCGAATTACCCTACCGCATCCTTCGGCTCTGCGGCGGCGACATGGGCTTCACATCCGCGCTCACTTTCGACTTCGAGGTGTGGTCAGCGGCACAGGAGCGGTGGTTGGAGGTCAGCTCGGTGTCAAATTTTGAGACCTACCAGAGCAATCGCCTCAAAGTGCGCTTCAAGGACGGCAACAAAACCCGCCTTGCGCACACCCTTAACGGCAGTGCCCTCGCCCTCGCCCGCATCGTGGCGGCACTTTTGGAGAACAACCAAACCCCAGCAGGCATACGGTTGCCCAAGGTGTTGCACAGCTACACTGGGTGGGAAATGATTGATTAGCAAGTTAGCGAATTGGCGAATTGGCGTGTTGGGTAGGGCATACCCAATTCGCCAATTCGCCAACACGCCAAAAACCTAGAATAAGATGCAATCACTTGATATTGAGGCAATTAACCAGCAGATATACCATGACAGTGCTTTCGTTGAGCAATTGAACGAAGAAACGTCCAAAATCATCGTGGGCCAAAAAAACATGATTGAACGGCTCATGATTGGGCTTTTAACCAGGGGCCATATCTTGCTGGAAGGCTTGCCTGGCTTGGCAAAGACACTGGCTATCAAGACCTTGTCCACCGCCATCAATGCCAAATTCCACCGGATTCAGTTCACGCCCGACCTGTTGCCTGCCGACATCATTGGAACAATGGTGTACAACCCTGGCACCACCAAATTTGCGGTACACAAAGGTCCGGTCTTCGCCAACTTCATCTTGGCGGACGAGATAAACCGTGCCCCAGCCAAAGTACAATCGGCGCTGCTAGAGGCCATGCAGGAGCGCCAAGTGACCATCGGGGGCGAGACGTTCAAACTGGAAGACCCGTTCCTCGTGCTGGCCACGCAGAACCCCATCGAGCAGGAGGGCACCTATCCATTGCCGGAGGCGCAAACTGACCGGTTTATGCTAAAGGTAAAAGTGGGCTACCCTGAGAAGGAAGATGAGCTCCAAATTATGCGACGCAACCTAAGCGAAGAGGTGGACGCAGTGGTGAAGCCGGTGGTACAACCTGCCGACATCCTTCGGGCGAGGAAGTCCGTACAGAAAATCTACATGGACGAAAAAATCGAACGGTACATCATTGACATCGTTTTTGCGACCCGCTACCCAAAAGACTACGGCTTGGCCAACCTTGCGCCACTCATCAACTTTGGTGGCTCGCCACGTGCCAGCATCAACTTGGCTTTGGCCGCCAAGGCTTTGGCCTTTTTGCGCAGGAGGGGCTACGTCATCCCTGAAGATGTGCGCAATATCTGCCACGACGTCATGAGGCACCGCATCGGCCTGACCTACGAGGCGGAGGCGGAGAACGTAACGCAAGAAGATATCATCAACCAAGTGCTGAACAAAGTGGAAGTGCCATAGGAGTTGGCAGTTCGACAGTTGGCAGTTTGCAGACAGTGTGCAGTCTATCAGTCATGAAGTCTCGGACTGTTCACCTAGGCACTGACTAAGCAACTGTCGAACTGACTGCAAACTGCAAACTGTCGAACTGCCAACTAAGAAGGAATGGGTCAGCAATCGGTCAAAAAAAAGATTAGTTGGGGCTGGTTTTGGGGCATTGCTTTCTGGGTGAGGATTTTTGTGCTGAATTGCAGAATAAAGCGGGTCAAAGAAGCTGGAGAACGATTTGTTCGAGCGGAAAGAGTGATTGCCAAAGAACGATTCCATAATTTCGCCCAATATTCCTCGAAAAAGACCCACAAGCCCATTCACCGTTCACAATTCACCGTTCATAGTTCACCGTTCATAAGTGCTTACTTTTTTCAGAACCAACCAAGTTTTTTACAGCGTGATGTTGATTGTGTACATCTTGCTGTTGCGGTTTTCCGTATTCATCGCACCGTTCCAATGGGAGCCATCCGGGCATGGAGTGCTGTGCGACGTGCTGTACGACATGGTTGGGTCATCGCAGAACCTGGCTGCGCATATCATTGCGATTGCGCTGTTGATGGGGCAGGGATATTTGGTCAACCTGATTTCCATCAACTATCGGCTCTCCAACGAAATAAACCTTTTTCCCGGCCTATTTTATGTGTGGTGCTGCTGCGCAATACCCGATTTCCTTTACCTCTCGCCAGTGCTCATCGGGAATACTTTCTTCTTGATTGCCCTCTATCAGATATTTGATACCTACAAAAACCCAGCTTGTGCCGACCGCATTTTCAACACCGGGCTTTGGTTGGGGGTGGCAAGCCTATTTTATTTTCCGTTCGTGTTTTTCTTGATCGTTTTGCTGGCCGCACTGAGCATTTTGCGGGCGTTCAAGTTGCAGGAGCTGCTGATGATTTTGGTGGGCATGTTTCTTCCCTACTTCTTTGCAGGGCTTTATTTTTTCTGGTTCAATAAATTCGATTTCTTTTACGAAAACCAAATAGCCCGAAACTTTGATTTTTTCAATTTCAACCAAATTGCGTTCACTTGGGACACTTGGGTGAAACTTGCGATTTTCATCATTGCCACAATTTTCGTGCTGGCAAACAACAATTTTTACCTCGCCAAAAAGAACATCCAAGTCCAGAAAAAAATCAACATCCTTTACTGGGTGCTGATTTCCGCAGGCATTTCTGCCCCTTTCCAGGCCAACGTAACGTTTGAGCATTTCCTTTTACTCGCACCGACCCTGGGCATTTTCCTGGGGCTATCGTTCACGTCCATGAAGTCGCAGTGGGCCGAAGCCATCCACTTTCTCATGGTAGTGCTGGTGCTGGCCTTGCAGTTCGTACCCTGGCAGCTTTGATTACTAAAGGCAAAAGTAAAAAGGACAAAGGCAAAAGTTTCTAACCCTTCCGTTTCAAGTTCAAATAATCCAAGAAGTAAATCACTCGAAGGGACAGGCTGTTGCTTTGCGGAAAATCCGTCAGGCGTTTCACGCCGTTTTGGTAGGAGTATTGGATTTTGTCATTGGCAAAACTGAAGTCCTCCGTGTTGTTCTTCCAAACGATGAAAATATCGCTGCCCGGCGCAAACCGCCAGCGGTACACCGCATCCACCGTAAATGCATTGAAGCTGTTGTCGCTGAACTCGTCGTATGCCGTGTCGCCCAAAGTCCCATCAGCTTGCAGCAGGTGAAGATTGTTGTACTCGGCCTTTGACCAGTAGTGCCGCAAGCGGAACGAGAGCGACATTTTGTTGCTGAATATATAGGTGGTGTTGAAGACGTTTTCCACCGTGATATTGTCCCGCCTGCCAAAAATGATGCCCCCATCGGCCAGCGTGGTCACGTAGCCCACGTCGTTTTTGAAATTGTAGCTGCCGACATTCAGGAAAAACGACAGCCGGTCGGTCGCCCGGTAGCGGGGCGACAGGTTAAAATTGAGGCGATACCTGCCGTCTTCGTTGAATTTCCTGAAATTCCAGTGGCCATCCAACGCCAGTTTCTTCCGGTAATCGGTCGAAACAGAATTGCCAAAGTTGAAGTTGGTCGGGGAGCGGTAGTACCGGCTGAAGTCATCGGTGCGAGGCTCGAAGTAATCGAACGCCTCCACAGGCTCCATCCACGTGAACAGGCCGAAGGCAACCCGGTTGCGGGTCATGATCCAGGACTCCGTGCCGAACCCTAAATCATTGAAAACATCGGGCCGGTGGAGCCGACTGTAAAAAGCGACCAGGCTGACGTGCGCCTCGATGAACTTGCCGAACGGCTCTTTTTTATGGTAGCCCCAGTTCCCAAAAATGCTTTTTTCGTTGGGGTTGAAATTAAACCCGAGGTCGTTGGGATCGTAGTCGTAACTCTCCTGATTGTAGCTCAGTGCCCATTGGATTTTACCGCTGGTCTTTCTCATTTCACCAAAAAAAGAATGCCCCAGGTCTGCCTCGCCGGGGTAGTATTTTTGGCTGACGACGGCCCTGCCGTTGAAGGCGTAGGACTGTGCCTTGTTCCTAAATGAAAACCTCGTGCCCGTCACGTTCGCCTCATAATCGTCGCCCCGGCGCAGCACGTTCGTGTTGATGAGCGACACATAGGAATTGTTCCGCAGGTTTTGGTCCAGCACCATAATATTGTAGTTGGTGAGCGGGCTGGTCGTCACCTCCCGTTTATCGCCCGATTCTATGTTCTCGATGGTAGCCTTCGTCTCTGCCGAAATGGCGTTGAACACCCCGATGCCCAGGCCGCTGTTCGTACGGCCCGACACCTTGGCGGCGTTGATGAGCTGCGACTCGCCGGGATTGTCCACCACCTCCTCGTGGTCTGCCAACTGGCCATAAATATCCGAGAAATGCAGTGGCCTACCGCCCACCCGCCGGGAGTAAAACAGCCCGCCCTTGTTGAAAAGCTCGGTACCTTCGGTAAAAAACTGGCGGTTTTCATCGAACTGCACCTCGAACGGCGAGAGGTTGAGCACCCGGTTGTCCGAGCGCACCTGTCCAAAGTCGGGGATGAGCGTCGCATCGAGCGTGAAGGCATCGTTGATGCCGTACTTGATGTCCATGCCACCGTTGATGCTGCGGCCCCAGGTGCTCTTCGGGTTGTTGTTTTTATCGTACAAATTCTCGGCGTACACCGAAAAATAGGGCGTCGCCGAAAGCCTCACCGGCGATTCGATGTTTGCAATGCCGCCAATCGTACCGGACTGGTTGAGGTAGCCAGTGATGTTGGGATCCACCTCGTTCCAATACGAAATCTCCCGCTTGCGCCGCACCTCCCGCACGAAGTTCACGTTCCAGACCTGTATCTCAGCGTTGGGAAAACGGATAGCCGAGTACGGGATTTTCAGTTCCACCACCCAGCCCTCGTCGGTGAATTCCACCTCGCTGTCCCAGACCGCATCCCACGACTCCTCACCGGAATTCAACACCCCGCCGAAGCCACCGCCCTCCGCCGATGCCGAGAACTTGGTATCGTACTGGATGCCAGATGCCGTCACGCCAAAGCCCACGCCATTGTTGCCGTCCCGGTAGGCGTCAATGATGACCGCAAACCAGTCCGCATTGCCGATATTGTCACGCTCGGTCATTTCCCGCAGGATGCTGTCGGGCCTGGCATCCAGCAACCTTGCGCCGATGTACATGGCCGTGTTGTCGTACAGCACCCATACCTCGCTGTGGTTGCTGGCAGGCTGACCGGGGTTGGGGGTGTTTTGAACAAAATCGCCAGCCGGGGACGCCGTTACCCAGGCCGCTTCGTCCAGCTTGCCGTCAATTTTTATCCCCTGCGAAATGCGGGAGGCAGAAGTATGCTTCGTGGTGATTTCAGGCGGTTGTGCCTGGCTGAGGAAAATAACGAACGCTGTAAACACCGTTGTAAGCAGTACTTTCATAAAATCAAAGTTGGTGATGTTCAAAAAAGGTGCAAAAATTAGTGGAATGGCCTCAACAAAATAGACCGGATAGTTGCTGAATCATTGACACCTAAAAAGCCCAAAAGTTGCCGCCAATGCTCCATTTGACTGAATATTCCGGTGGGCTTCAAATGACATACAACTGAGACCTATCGGAAAGGCTACCTTTGTCAAAAAATTAATCCAAGAAATGCTAATTCGGGTACTGAACGATTAAGGTATGGAGTAACTTAGCGTCAAATTTTTTTCCAATGC
>CAZDSU010000111.1:0-14473 GCA_964508135.1 uncultured Saprospiraceae bacterium | reverse complement strand
CTCTCAGTTTTGAGCATTTTTTACCTCTTTTTAGGTTTTAAAACAGCCTCTTAGGTTTCAAAATGTATTTTCGGTAAGAATCTGGAGGTAGCCCACTATACTTCTTGAAAAATTTTCCAAAGTATTTTGGGCTTTCAAAGCCCAGTTCAAAAGCAATTTCTTTGATTGATTTTGGGTATTTCAACGTCACACATGCTTCAAGCATCAACCTGGCATAAATGCAATGGCTCGGAGGAAACCCGATTTCCTGTTGACAGATTTTTCTGAGGTTGCTTTCGGTCATGCTCAATTTGTCGGCATAGAACTTCGGTGAGTGCTGTGTTCGATGGTTTGTCTCCACCAATTGGACGAATTCTCCTACAACCCTTTCCATTTGGGTCTTGTCGTTTTGGCTTACATCCACAATCCGTTGCCAATTGAGGGAAGGGGTCTCTTCTATGGTCAACAAAAAGTTGTGATTTGCCGTTTGGGATGGTTTGTTGTCTTGGTTGTTCATTGAGGTGCGTTTGTCTTGATTTGTGTTTACTTTCGATTTTATATTTTCAATTACATACTGTATTTCGCTTGTCTATATTGCGTTTTGCGGGATTTTATTTTTTTTCTTGTTGCCGCTAACAACGGCACTCCCGAAAACGAGTAAGTAAACACGAATTTCGTCTTCACTTACTCGTTTTCGGGAAAGTCGCCAGTAACGTTATTTTCAAGGAGTAAGTAAACCCGCATTGCGACTTTACTTAGTCATCTGGGTTTTCTCATAAATGTTTGCTGAACAGTAGCAAAAGTACCCTTTCCCACAAAACCACCAACCCTCCACCATTTTTTTTTCACGGCGTCACCTTCCCATACTTCAAATGCACCACCGTCGCCCTTCCTTTTTCTGACACCGACACCACATAACGTATCTTAAAATCCAACTGCGGCCATCCGCTCAATCTCCAACTGGCTCAGGACACTTCCCCAACAACGCCACAAAATCCGCATCCTGCCGGAACTTGTCCAAATCTGGGTCATACTTCAGCACCCTTGGATAACGGAAGCCATTTGTATATGCCAGTTCAATCCAGTTTGCTGTCCCCGCTTTTTTGCCCAAGCGGGCGTTCATCCGGGCGAGGGTGTAGCAGAGGCTGCCGTTGTCGTATTCCCTTTCCAGCCCAGTTGCTTGTTCATAAAAATCAATGGCCTTGGCTGTTTCGCCTTGGAGTTGGTGCAGCTTCCCGGTTAGTTCGGGCAGACCTACAACGGGTTCGGGGTAGATATTCCAAGCTTTGTCCAATAGTGCATTGGCCTCGCCAAACCTGCCGGAGCGCATGAATAGGTCGGCCAATTGCAGGCGGCTTGCAGTGTGCAGGTCGTTGGAGTCCCGCAGGCTTTCCAGCACCGCCAGCGCCTCATCGTATCGGAACAGCAGGAGGTAGGCCGTGGCAAGTTCGTATTTTGCCGTAGGCAAGGTGGGCGCCAACCGGACGGATTGCTCCAAATGGGCGATGGCTTCGGGTATGTCGTTTTGCCATCTTTCATCCGATTCGTTGAGGTAGGGCTGGTCGCCATATTCCAAATAATACTTGCCAACTCGGGCATAGATAAAAGCATTCGCAGGATAGGTGCTGTCCATTTTTACCAACTCCTTCATGGTCCAAACCCCCAAAGCATGTCCGGCATGATGGTACTGGAAATTGGCTTGGCAGTACAGCCAATCGGGGTTGTGTGGAAAAAGCTCGACCATGGAATGATAAAACCTGGAGAGTGCATCCCTTGCCGGTTTCCTATCAATTTCGAAGAATTTCCAGAGCAACAATTCCTGTTCGGGGTAGCGGCCTTGTCCGTTCATCAGCTTGCTAAGCGACAGGTAGGCTGTCCGCAACACATCCTCGTTCTCACTTTGATGCATGAACTGGCGGTAAATCGCTTCCTCCTCCGCTGGCCGGTGCCAGTCACGGTAAACATCGGCCAAGAAAAATGGCATGAACTCCACCTCCGGGCGCAGTTTCACCAACCGCACAAAATACAGTTCGGCTTCTTCGTACCGCCTTTGGTCATAACAGATTTTGCCGAGGTAATAAAACACTTCGGGGTGGGAGGGGGCCAGCCGCATGGCTTGCCTAAAGAACGGTTCCGCTTTATCGGGCTGCTGCTGTTCAAAATACGCCTTTCCCGTCATGAAAAACTCCTCCGCTGTCTTCGGCTTTTTGTGGACAACGCCCGGCCCCGAGAGGCTTGGGTACTCGAACTCGGGATAAATGATAAACTCCGGGGAAGCTACAACCGTGAACACGGTCAATGGCGGCACCGTCCCCTGTTTGCGAAGCTCCATCTCCAGGAACTGCCAATCGGCTTCCTTGTAGCGGGCCGTTTCGAGCTGCAAATAGGCCCGCCGCTCAAAGGGCAGGTAGTGCGGGTCGTTCAGTTGCCGAGCCTTACGGTACAGGGTTTCGGCCTTCAACAAATCATGCTGTTTTTCTGCCAAATAACCAAGGTTGACGTAAGTGCCAAAATAATCGGGTTGCAGTTCCATCGCCCTTTTTCCGAACTCCTCTGACTTTGCAAAATCCCCTGTTTCAATGAGCAGGGCGCACAGGTTGGCCAATGGCAGCGCCCAGTTTGGGGCAAGTTCGGCAGCGGTCTCGAAATGCTTCCTCGCCGTTTTTAGGTCCTTTTGCATCCAATGTAGCAGCCCCAACTCGTTGTGGATGTAGGCAGCCTTGTCGTCCAATGCCAGCGCCATTTTTTGCTTTTCCAGCGCCTCTGGTATCTGTGACATCGGGTTGTCGGACATCATGCTGGCCAGCCGGGTACACACTCCATCGAAATAATGATATTTCACCTCGACCTTGTGGTAGAGCAGGTGGCTTTTTGGCAACATCTGCATCGCCGCCTTGAGCATCAGTGGGTACTGCTCATACTTTTCCGCTTGGTCGGTGTAGTGTCGTTTGTCGAGTTCCCGTGCATCGCCACGCAGGTAGTCGCTGATGACCTCCTGCACCTGGTCATGCAGCCGGGCGGCTAATAGTTGTTGGAGTTGCTGGCGCAATGGGGCATCGTTCTCCGCCCGTTCAGCCGCTGCCAAAAAGCTGGCCTGCCAAGTTTGCTGCTCCAAACTCAACTGGTTTTTGATGGAATCAACTGTGAGTTTTTGGGTAAAAAATCGCAGTAAGCCTGCCGGGTCTGCGGCCTCCACAACTGATTTGAAGTCGGGGTCTTCGGCCAGTTTCGAGAGGTCTGTCGCTTGCACGAAGCCGATGAGCGCATCGTCCTTGCCCCGTGTGGGGGTATCCGGCGATTTTTCCACAACGCCCTTTCCCTCACCTGCTCCCGAACTGGGGCCTGCCGACGCCAAGCTCAGTTCTTGGTTCACCGTTGCCAGCACTTTCTCATCCACCGTTGCCAGCTCGAAGGTTTCGTCACCCACGAAAACCGGGTTTTGGCGGGCCGAGATGTCGGGGGCGCTTAGGGCCGTTTCCATGTTGCTTTTGACGAAGTCCTTCAGTTCCTCGAAGGTCACGATGTTGTCGGGCATGGAGCCTTTGTCGGCCAAGCCTTTCATCCCATTTACCAGAAAAAAGGAAAAAAGCCCTCGACCCTCGCCCCAAATCTCACTTTCGAGCGACTTCTGGTCGGGCTTGCACGAAAGGATGCGCACCTCGTTTTCCACTTGTTTTTCGAGCTGTTCGGCGGTGAGGCTGGGGCCAGCCGTGGCTAATTTGCCGGAGCGGCAGGCATCGAGGATGACGACGACCTTGGCCTCGTTGCCCACCGAGAGCGTCTTGATGATTTCGTCAAGATCCTCTACTCGGACGGCGTTGTTGCGGTAGTTGTTGGCAGGGGTGTCGTACGTCAGCAGGTAGCCCCGTTGCCAGAGCGTGCGGCGCTCCACGTCGCCGTGGCCGCTGAAATAGATGATGACTTTGTCGCCTTTTTTGGTCTCTTTTATCAGCCAGTCGAGGGCATTGTCAATGGCACCCAGGGTGGCTTCCTGGTTGGTCATGCGCCAGATGTTCACGTCGGGCAGGGTGCCACCCGCCTCCGATTGCAGGTAGCTGGCAAATATTTCCGCATCCTTGTTGGCGAAGCGCAAGTCGCCGACGCCGTCGTCCTTGTAGTCGGAGATGCCGATGATGAGCGCACGGGTTTCGTTTGCTTCACCGACGAGCAGTGGTTTCACGCCATCGTCGCTGCCCGTCCGGGTGTTCTCTTGGGCTGGCAATAAGCTGCTGAAAAGGCAGAGGATAAGCAGTAGGATGTTTCTCATTTTGAAGTTTTGCAGGAAGAATTTTCAGGGCTGTTTTTCACTGACAAAACTCGTTAATTGGATGGGAATCAAGGATTTTTTTTTAAAAATGGTGATTATTTCGTTCGCTTCATCCTCGCGTCGCTTTTGTCATTGCGCAGCAACCCGTCCTCGTTTCGGTATTCGCCACGTTTGCCCTCAATACGAGGACGGGTTGTTGCGCAATGACAAAAGCGACGACAACCGTGGCGACAAAAGCGGCGCAAACCCTGTCGGAGTGGTTGCCTTCGGCAATGACCACGGCCACGGTCTGGCAACAACCACTTCCTTGGTCAATGCTTTACCACCTTCGCCATTTCCTCCACCTTCCCATCGTTGGTCACTTTGATGATGATGCCGTCTTTTTCTGAGGTTAAAAAATAGCCGGTGGTCGTGCTGACCAGGTTGTAAAAAAACGACTGGTCGAGCGATTCGGTCAGTTCCTCCAGTTTAAATCCCTCTGCCATTTTGTTCTTAAACCGGATGATGCTGAGGACGTTGCCCCGCTTGTTTCCGAAAGAAAACGTGTCTGTGCTACCCTCGGTCAAATGCCGTACTAAGTCGCCTTTTTCGTTCAGCACCAATGGCTCTACTTGGCTTATTCGTCCCAATTTTACATTTTTCATCATGGTTTTGAACCGCTCCGGAAACTCGAACTCATGTTCCGGCAGCATCACGATGACTTTGTTTTGAACTACATTGAGGTTGTAGCGAGCGGCCACTGCCACGGGCTGGTTTTTGGATTTTAGCAAGTCGTGAAAACCCGCTTCGGCACCGAGTTTGTCGTTCATCAAGGCGCTGAGAATGGCCTCCACCAGCTTGAATTTTTCGGCCTCGGCCTTGCTTTTCGAAGCAGCTTTTTGCAGTTTTTTCTTTTGAAAATAGGCCAGTGCATCCTTCGGTTTTTGCTGCAACCCGAGGGCGCAGACGTAGTTCAGTTTGGCGGTCAGGTAGTTTTTGTCCAGCGAGATTGCTTGCATGAAATGGTTGCTGGCTTTGTTCAAAAGCTGCATCCTGACCAATTTTTCTTGCATGGAAAGTTCCTGCGGCCCCCTCGCTTTGTCTATTTTCTTGAGCTGCGTGGCGGCGTCAATTTCGATGGGGTAAACGAAGCGGTCGGTCTGCGGCAGGTAGTGTTCCATGGCCTGGTACAGGTACAGCACGCCGAGGTTGTTGTGCACCTCCCGGCCCTGGTAGTATTGCAGGATGTACTCGTAGTTGGTGGCGGCCAGGTCGTAGTAGCCAGCGGCCAACAGGTAGCTGCTCGTTTCGTAGAGGTCAATTAGTTCGTCGGTGATTTCGAGCACCTCTTTTGCCGATTGGCTGCGTTCTTCGAGGCTGGGGTAGCCACGGAGCGTCCGACCAGTGAGGCCATAAGCTTCGTAGAGCTTGGGCAGCAGCTTCGGCACCACTCCCGACAGTCGGTAGCCCGCCAAAAAAGCCGTGAAGACGCCGTTGATGTCCGCCGTTTTTTCCGTCCGGGTGTCCACTTTGTAGGTTTGGTCGTAGCTGAGGAAGTTGGTGCCCGACTTGGTTTTTCCCAATTCTTTCTGAAAGGCATGAGACAGCTCGTGGCCCAGCACGAAGGCCAGCGCCTGGCTGGAATCCTTGCCCAGTGAGCGGCAAAGTAGATAGGTTTTCTCGTCCAACACGATGACGTTGCGGGCAGGGTAGTAGGCGGCCACTTTCATGTTCTCCTTGGTCATTTCCAAGCCTGGTTTCTTTATGGCGTACTGTCCCGCTGCGAGGTAAAGTTTGTCCAGTATTTGTTGGGCAACGGCGGGCGTTGCGGCGGAGATGATGGTGTTGGTCGCCTCAGCCATTGCGCCAGCAAAGACCAATGCCACGGCCAAAGCTATTTTGAATCTTAGCATAGCGTTAGTGGTAAAAGTTGTTTGTGAAATTTGCTTGGGGAGGGGATGGCAGGTATGAGGTATGGTATGAGGTATGGGGTCTTAGGAATTTGCGGAATGGCAATACCCCATACCTCATACCTCATACCCAATTTTCAATGTCCAATCAGGTGCAGTATCCCTTTGGCTGCTTCCTGGTCCTTGCTTTCGGGCATACTGGCAAGTCGAGTGAAGATTTCCTCGGCCTTGGCAAAGCCCCCGTCCACTTTGAAATAGCAGAGGCCCAGGTACCACATCGCATCCAACTTGAAGGCTGAGGTTTCAGTTCTGGTAATGGGGTCAAGTAGTTCCAATGCCCGGGCGTAACGGGAGTCGTTCAGGTGCGACATGGCGAGGTAGAACAGCGCCGTGTCGTTGGCGGGGTGGTACACCAAAAAGGTGTCGAGTGCCACGGAGGCATCCTTGTATTTGCCCTCGTTGTAGAGCGAAAGGGCTTCCCGAAGGCTGTCCTGGGTGTTCATGGAATCCACCATGCCGTGCGACTCCAGGGCTGCCTCGATGCTTTTTGCCTTCGTGGTCTCCGGCTTGAAGTTGCTGGCGAAAATCTGCTCCGAATTTGGTGCGGAAGTGGGCGATTGGCGGAAGAATCCCCACCAGACTAGCCCAATAAGGACTATTGCTGCTGCTGCGATGGACATTACTTTTCTCATGACAAGTATTTTGGTTGATTTATTAGCATTGATTGAAACGACATTCCCTTTGTCAAAAAACCGCTGTCCTGAAAGGCGCTGGTGGGTGCTGGCGATGTTTTTTTTCAAATCTTCGTCCCCTGTCAACGAGATGCCCAACAGCAGTTTTTGCTCAAGTTTTATGTCTTTCGCCAACTGTTCATTGGCGTTCATTTCTGTTTCAAAAGCGGCTTTCTCGACCAGATCCATGGCATTGGCCAGGTACTGGTGGATTCTTATGATGTAGGCGCTGTTTTCCATGCGGTGCTTATCGTTACAGGTTTTTGAAAATGTCCGTGGCCTTGACCAGCTTGCGCAGGTATTCCAGGCAACGGAATTTTTTGACTTTGACAAATGCCTCGGTGTACCCGGTCAGCGCTGCAATTTGCGCATGGGAAAGCCCTTGGTAAAACGAGTACATGATCACGGTGCGGCAGTCCTCTTCCAACTGCCCCAGTTTATCGCTCATCACGGAGAGCATCGAGTCCTTTTCATTTGGCGACAGGCCCTCGGGGTCAGGTTCGCTTTGTGCAAAAAGGCTGAACTGCTGCTGGTCCATGCTGATTTCAACGGTTGTCTTGCCTGCTTTTTTCAAGTACAGGTTGCGTGAAATGGCGTAAATGTACGTGCTGGCCTTGCTGGTCAGCGTGAAATCTGGTTCCCGCAGTTTTTTCACAAAGACAAACAGCGCCTCCTGAAAAACATCCCGGGCATCCTCGGCAGTCCCGTTGAACTTGAACACCATATCTTCCACCATGCGGAAGTAGCGGAGGTACAATTCTTCGAACGCCTTGGGCGACCCTTTTCGGAGTTCGGCCAGGTAAGCACCGTCAACAGTTATTTCTTGCATACAATCTGATTTCCCGTTCCTAAGTGCTTTGTCAAATCAATAATGACGGGTCAAAAAAACTATCGTATTTGCCCCTTCTCGCCGCCTCCGGCGGCTCGTCGGGGGAGAGGTTCTTTTGGGGCGGCTGCGCCGCCCCAAGCCCCTTGCTTTAACCCGACACTATTTAATTGACGAAGCACTAAGTGAATTTGAAAAAATAAATGACCAACTTGATTTCCAAATCATCACCGGCCAAAGGTCGGGGTGAATTCATCATTCATCATTCATCATTAACAAAGCATCCGGCCAAAGTTAAAAAGCCCCGGCCAACTTTTCTGCCGGGGGCTTCCTTATGATTAGTTATGCAAAGAAAAACTCGGAAATAATCTGCTAAATCCAGAAAAACTGTTCAAAACGATATTTATGCTTCCTCTTTTGGCAATTTATTCGGAGCGCATGGCGACGATGCCTGCCATAGACTGGAGCGACATGCCCCCTGCATAGGTGCTCGATGGGACGTACAAGGTTCCGTTCACTTCCATTTCACCAGAACCGTATTTGTCAAGCGTGGTGACAACTGTCAGCGACCCTTTTTTTGCTATGTCGAGCGCAGCGCCCGACTCCAGGATAAGTGTGTTCACCTCCAAACCACCGTCCTTGATGGTCGGGTAAAAACCCGAACCGCTGGAAACATCGGCGATGATGACGTTATGGAAAGCATCGGGCACCCAGTTGGTGCTCCAGTTCTTGGCGCAGTTCCAGTTGGTTTCTTGTCCCGGCGTTCCACCTCTCCAGAAGTTGATTTTTTGCGCTTCGCAAAAAGTGGCGTTTCCCAACAAAAACAAGCAGACAGCAGCGAAGAAAAATTTGTTCGTTTTCATGATATCGAGATTGAAAAATGATAAAATTCAGTTGTTTTATGACCATCAATACCGGGTTTCATGATTGGTTATCACTGACGGAACGTTTTTTTCAAAATAATTCAAATTCAAAATTTCATTTCATGCTTCCTGCAAATTGCATTGAAGTCTTCCCTTCCCGCAAAATTGTCAATGCTTCCCTGGCACCCTCGTGGCGATGTCGTAATACTTCGGGAAATGCTCCCGCACCAGCGCCTTGTACGCCTCCGTTTCCCTGATGGGGTTGAGCAGCGGGTCGCAGAGCGTGCCTTGCAGCCAAAGCAAGGGGTTGGGCTGCCAGCCGAGTTCGATGGCTTTTTGGAGGGAGGCGATGGCGGCTTTTTCTTGATTGGTCTGGGCATAAATGGTGGCGAGATTGAAGTGGAGCCAGGGGTCGCCTTCCAACTGGGTGTTTGCGGTATCGAGCAATTGCTGAAATTCCTGCTTTTTGCCGAGGCGGTCGAGAGCAAGGGCTGCAAAAACGTAACCTGGGTATATGAAATCGTTCCGCTTGTATTCAATCTTCCCGTTCCCGACGAGTTGGTTAAAATAGTGCCGGGAGGTATCTGCCATATCCATTTGGCGGGCGGACTCCGCTATGTAAAAAGTCATCACCCTATAAGACTCACCTGGCTGGATATTCTTTTTTGCCAAAGTATAGGCTTTGGCAAAATTGCCCAAGATGTACCACGCCTGTACCTGTTGAATTTCCGCCCCGTTCACTGCTTTTACCCATGTGTCAATTGCACTGGTGGTGTCGTTCAAAAAATAGAAGTAAATATTGCCTGGGGTACTCTCCCATTCTGGGTCATTGGTGAGTTTCATCACGTTTTTACAAGCATAGATGGCATTTTCAAAATCCAGCAAATCCGTGTACACGACCGCCAGGTGCATATAAATTACAGCCATTTTTCCCCCTGAAATCTTTTCACCCCGCAGCAAAAACGTCCTTGCTTGGTCATATTCCCGCAATCGCCATAGGGCATTTCCTAGAATGTAGTATTCAGTAACCGTGACAGAAGCAGAGTCTTCTGTCATTTTTTGGAAAAATTTCAGGACGTACAATTTTCTCCAAAAGGTAGCCGAATCCTTCTGCCCAAGCTCATCATAACTATAGGATATTGTGTTGTAAGACCATAAAAAATTGGAATCCAGTTCAATGGCTTTTTTTAAATGATAGATGCCTGGCAACGGGTCTTTGAGAGTGCAACCCAACATATAATGAATCAATGCCCAATCTGGGGCAATTGTGGTGGCCTTTTTGTAAAAGACTATTCGTTCCGAGGAGGATAACGGGAAAGTGCGTCCCAATTGCCAATACGTCACCGCTGAGGTATTATCCCATTCCAGTGACTTTTCCAATAGCCTCCTTTTTTCATCTGTAAGCCAGCCAGCACTACTATCCGGGTAGTTCTCCTCCCGAATCGTCATCGCCCGGAAGTAAAACTCCTTCGCCTTCAAATCCCGCCAGACATAGTGCTTCTCGCCCAAAATCGCCGCCGCCCGCTCGAAATAAGCGGGCAGGTGGTCGTAATTCACCCGGTTTGCAAACTCATTGTCCAAGACCTCGGGGTCGGTCTTAAGTATTTCGTTGAGGATGGTCTGCCCCTCGTCCATGAGGGCAGCCGCCAGCTTGCGCTTCATCGTGCCGTGCAGTGCCGCCATTTCCGGTTTTTCTACCAGGAGCTTGAAATAGTCGTTGGCGCTTTTTCCGAGTGGGGACATGAGGTGGCCGGAATCAATGGCCGCAAGGAACTGGGCGTACAAACGGCGGTCAATGCTGTCCATTTTTTCGAGCAATCGGCTTTCCATCCCCTTGTTTTCGATGGCTCGGAAAGCCACTGGTTGGTTTCCTTTGGCGGCCCTTCGGGCGGCCACTTCGCCTTCCCGGACGGCGGCAATCCTGGTCTTCACGGGACCTGACACCATCGGCACCTGGCTTTGCGGGGCGGCCTCGGCGCTCACATGGTCTTCGAGGTAGCGGCGCAGTTCCAGCAGGTCCACCGACTGGTCGTGGTTGGCGTCGGCAAAGCCGTAGAGGGCATCTTCGAGGTGGTAGCTGAAGCAGCCACGCCCGCCGCCCCACTGCTCGCCTTCGAGGCTGAACTCGTCGGGCTGGCAGCTCAAGACCTTGATTTCGTTGGCAAATTGCTGTGCCAGTTGGTTGGCAGTGACTTGCGTACCGTTCACACTGTTGCCCGCCAGCTTCCCCGCCCGGCAGGCGTCGGTGATGATGAAAACCTGCACGTCGTTTTCGGAGAGCGTGCTCAGGATGGCCTGCAAATATTGCAGCGAAAACGCCCCGGCGCCGTACACGGCGGGCGGCGAATCATAACTGAGCAGGTAGCCGAGGTTGAACTTCGTGACCCGCTCCACGTCGCCATGCCCGCTGAAGTAGATGAACGCCCGATCGCCCGGCTTGCTGGCTTCGATGAGCCAGTCGAGGTTGACGATCATCTGGGCAGTGGTGGCCTGCTGGTTGGCGAGGAGGCGGATGCTCGAATCGGGCAGGGCTAGCCCCTGCGGCGAGCGCAGCCAGTCGGCGAATGCTTGGGCGTCCCGGTCGGCGAAGCGCAGGTCGGGGATGAGCGGCTCCCGGTAGTCGGAGATGCCGATGACGACCGCACGGGTGGTGGTTCCGTCAAGGTCTATGACTTGGGCGGCGGTCCTTTCAGGATGACAAAAGGCAGAGACAAGGCAAAGAATTAGCAATTGTTTCATGGCTGGGTAATTAGTTGTTGATTCAATTTTTTGGAAAAGGGTATCAGTTTTGGGGCAACGATTTTCAAAGTCTAAACAGCTTCTCTATCAAACTTCGGAAATCTAGTAAGTTTGTGTCGAAGTACCCTATTTTTTTTAAAATCCGACAATGAAAAAATCGCATTTCACCCTAACCACTCTGCTATTTTCCTCAGCGCTGGCATTCTCCCAAAAGCCCGAACTCGGCGTCCCAGTCGGGCATTCTGGGCGCATATTTTCCATCGCTTTTTCACCGGACGGCAAATACGCCGCATCCGGTTCGGAGGACAAGAGCATCCGGCTCTGGGAACTGGCCGATGGCAAGCTCATCAAAGCCTGGGAGCCTTACCGGGACGAAGTGCGCAAGGCGCCTGTTTTTGGGGTCGAGTTTGGCGTGGGCGGCAAATACTTGCTTTGCGGGACAGGTGTGACCGGCAGTTCCTTGCAGTCGCTGGAGATTGGCAAAGTGGGTGGCGATAACCAGCGGGTTTTCGTGGACCCCTCGGTTGGGCTTGCGGCGGTGCAACCTCCAGTCACGGCCATTGCCATGTCACCGGTCGGCGAGGAGGTGCTTTCCCTGACGGCCAACAACGAACTGAAACGCTGGAACGTGCGCACTGGTAAGCTCGTCAAAACCTTTGCGAAGCAACCCGAGCAAATCACCTCACTGGTCATCTCCGCCGATGGGAAATGGGCTTACTCCGGCAACTCGGACGGCTCCGTGCAGCGATGGGACGTGACGAAAGGGCAAGCCGACTTCCTGTTAAAAAACATCCACACGGCCCAGGTCAACACGCTCAGTCTCTCAAAAAATGGGCAAATGGTGCTTTCCGGCTCGGAGGAGGGTGGCCTGAAACTCTGGAAAATGGCGGACAACGCTGCCCAAACCATCTTCGAGTTCAAGGATTCCTACTCCCCCGACCACGGGCTGACCGCCGTTTTTTCGCCAAACGACAGCCTCGTGGCCTACGGCGCCAGCGACAATTCCGTGGTGCTCTGGGACATTGCCACGAAGGTGGCCACCGATAGGATGGCCGGGCACGAACAGGAGGTGTCGGCCCTCCGGTTTTCGCCCGATGGCACCAAGCTGATTTCTGGCTCATTTGATAACGCATTGATAATGTGGGACATAGCTACTGGAAAACAAGTCCTCGCCCTCAACGGCTATTCGAGAATCATCAAGCAGGTCTTTTTTTCCCCCAATAAAAAATACGCCGTGGCGGTGCCTGAATTTGATGAAAGAATCGTCGTTTGGGACACGGAGGGCGGCGGCGTGAAGCGGGCATTTTTGGGCCACCAGGACAACGTAATTGCCGCTTGCGTGTCGCCCAAGGGCAAGTACCTGCTGTCCAGCGGCGACGACTTGAAGCTGATACTTTGGGATTTTGAAACTGCCAAAAGGTTGACAGTGCTAACTGGCCACAATGATTTTGTGAACTGCATGGCCATCTCCCCCGATGAGAAATTGGCCATCACCGGCTCCGACGACAACTCCGTGATTTTGTGGGATTTGGAGACCCGAACGCCGCTGAAAACCTTCAACGACCATTCAGCGAAAGTAACCGCCGTGGCCTTTTCGACCGATGGGTTGCAGGCCATGACGGGTGCCGACGACAACACGGTAAAGGTGTACGATGTGGCGCAGCGCAAGCTCGTGGCCAATATTCCCGGCCAGGCCAGCCGTTGGTCGCCCGTCACTTTTTCGCCTGACGGCAAATCCTTCCTCTCCATTTCCTGCGAATCTTTCAAAATTGAATGGTGGGACATTGCGGAGCGAAAGCTCAAAAAAGAGTTTGACCTGACCACTCCAACGGACAAACCCGGGAACAGGATTTATTGCGGGTCGCCTTCGAGAACTGCATTCTCTCCCGATGCCAGCCGCTTCTTGTTCGCCTCTGGCAACGACGTGCTGCTCTGGGATTTGGACGAAGACAACCCCACCTTCCTGCGGGGGCACAAAGCCCCCGTGAAGACGGTCGCCTTTTCGCCGGATGGCAAACTGGCCATTTCGGCGGGCTACGACGGCAGCGTGAAAATGTGGGATGGCCGCACGGGCGAAGCGCTCTGCACGGTCTTCCACATCAACCAAAAGGACTGGGTGGCCATCACGCCCGCTGGCCTTTTCGATGCCTCGCCGGCTGCGATGAAGTCCATGTACTTTGTGGTCGGGCTGGAGACCATCGAGCTGGAGCAGCTCAAAGAGCGTTACTACGAACCTGATTTGCTGCCCATCTTGCTTGGCTTCAAAAAGGGGTCGCTGCGCCAGGTGGATGCACTCGGCGAACTTGCGCTGTACCCGGAACTCGCCGCGGAAATTAAAGGTGAAAAATTGGTCATTGCGCTGAAAAAACGCACGGGAGGCTACGGCAAGGTCAGCGTTGCCATCAACGGCTCGGAGGTGCTGGCCGATGCCTGTGGGGGCAAGGTCGGCTGCACGGTGGGCCTCGACGAATTGAAAAACCACTTCTATTCGGCGGACAGCCTGCTGGCGCAAAACACCATCACGGTGCGAGCCTACAACGAGGAAGGTTGGCTGAAAAGTCCCGAACTGGTGCTGCACCCGTTCGCAAAAAAGAGCCGTGGCGATGACGAAAGTGGCGGCGACGACGAACTCAACTTCGACTTCGGCCCGGCACCTGACCCAAGCCTCTACGCCATCGTGGTGGGCACTTCCGATTACGACGGCAACGACATTGACCTAGGCTTCCCTGACAAGGACGCACGGGCCATGGCCAATACGCTGAGAACCATTGCCGAAGGCACCGAAATGTTCAAGGACCGGGTGCACGTCACCTTGCTGACGACGGATGCCGCCGACCCCGCTTTGTTGCCCAGCAAGGCCAATATTGGGGCGACTTTCAAAAAAATAGCAGCCAGTGCCAATGCCGAGGATGTGCTAATCATTTTCCTGGCCGGTCACGGCGTCACCGTGTTCGAGGCCGACCAGGAGGCCGGCCGAGGCCGCGGCGCCGACGACGAGCAGGTCGAGCCAGAGCGGAGCGCCGCGCGTCGAGCGCAGGTGCATCAGATCGGTGATGATGTAGGGCGCGTTGGGAAAGAAGACGAGCCAGCCCGAGAGCGCCATGACGAAGAGCGCGAGGTGGGCGAGGCAGTGACGCGCGTGCCGGTGACCGTGAAGATCCGGCTCGGCTGGAACGACG
>CAZDSU010000110.1:0-15084 GCA_964508135.1 uncultured Saprospiraceae bacterium | reverse complement strand
GCATCAATTAGGATAATGATGAATAGGCAATAATAGGTTTTAAAACAGCCTCTAAGCATTGGTAGTTTGTTTTTAGCGAATCAAAAGTACCAGGCTTACCTTTATTTTTCACATTTCGACAAATCCTAACGGCTTACAGTATAGATGATGAAAAAGCGTTGATTTAAGGCTGAACTATGACCAGCTTCCCGTGCCGCACGGCCTGATTTTCACAGGTCAATTTGTAAAAGTACAACCCGCTCGGTAGCCCCTCCAGTGATACCACGTTTTGGCTACCATTTGTCAGTTCGGCTTGCTTTGCCAACTGACCTGCTGCACTGTAAAGTTGCCATACTGCCGTTTTGCCGAATGGAAATTCGCAGTTGATTTCCACAAAAGAAGAAGCGGGGTTTGGGTGCAGCTCGAACTTCACTAAATCCGGCTCCACCTCCACGCTGCTGCTCAGAATGGTATCGCAGGGGCTGCCCACCATCTTGCCTAGCCGTGTGACGGGGTGGTTGGGCATGTACTTGTCGTGGTAGGTGGGCAGGAGGATTTGGTGCTGCTGGACGTTGCAGGCAGTGCCGAGCGAATCGGGCTGGTCTATGACGTGGAGGTAGCGGGAGTTCACGTTAGATACTGTGATGTAAATCTTGCCGTCTGGTGCCAGCTTGGGCTGGTAGAAGCGGGTGGGCAGCCCCCGCTCGTCCAGGAAGCCGTCGTACTCGGCCACGGTGATGCGGGAGGCGGGGATGTCCGTCGCCCAGAGGTCGAACTGATAGACCTTGTCCCATGAGGGGGTATAGACAAAGCGGGAGTTGGGGGAGAAGGCGATGCCGCCGGGGGCTTGCAATCCTGGATAGATGATTTGGGTATGGTCGGACAGTTCACCGGAGCAGCGGTCGAAGTCGTAGAAACTGATTTCAATGCTAGTGGAAATTCCAATGATTCCGAACCATTGGTAATAGGCCATGTGCTCGCCATTGGGAGAGAAGGCGGCCTGACCAAGACCGGGGTTGATGTTCATTCCAACCTCCTGAGTGCTGTGCAGCTTGACGCCCGTGGGGTCTATGAGGTACTTGTAGTATTTGTTGGAATCGTAGGTAGGGGCACCTATGACCCAAAAGTCTCTACCATTTGCATGTTGGACACCAGAAAACTGACCGAATTGGATTGTATCAAAGTTTAATACCACATTCTTATCAACTACTGCTCCTTGATTGTTATTTTGATTCATATCAATTATAGAGTAAGTTATCGGGCTACATCCAGGAGCTAGCCACCCATCAACTATAAATTGAACATCATCACATGATATCATTATGTATTTTTCAGAATTTTCAGGGTATGGGAATATTATTGCACCTTGTATAGCAACAAACCCTCCTGGAAAAGAAGTAGGAGAATGAATGTTTGCACCATTTTCAAGAATGTTGTGATTGGAGTTATAAATTTCAACGCCATTGGTATAACAGACAAGGTTGCCGTTTTCATCGGAAATGCTGGCATTGGTGGGTGAACCCATATCGGGGTATTGCAGATTGGTGTTGACAAAGTTGGCCTGCCCGGTGTTGAAATCCAGTTGGGTGATGGTGTACAGCGTGTCGAATACGTTGCTGCCACCGCCCAGCATCCAGTTGTAGTCTTCTTTTTGGGAATAGGAGGGGATAGCTGCCATTATTGAGAAAACAAGTGCAAGAAATTTCATGTGATACAGCATTAAAACATGCAGGAACAAAGCGTTCCTGCATGTTGATGATGAATAGGTTATCGGGCAATGGACAGTTTTTGCGTGTGCAAAATGGTATTGCCGTCTTTTACGGTACAGAAATATATGCCAGGTGTGAGACCCGAAACATCTATATCGGCGGATTCGTCGCCCAGGTTGAGTTCCTTGTTCAAGACGTTCTTTCCAAACACATCAAAAACAGCAATGGAGACAGTTTCTCTGGTCACCTCGCCCATGGTCAGGTACAGGATAGTGCTTGCCGGATTTGGGAACACTGAAATGCCCGATAATTGACGGCCTTCCGCTGTCGCCTCTTGGCTCCGCAGCGACAATAACCCGCAGTCGTCAAGCGAGGATACCCATTCAGGTTCGTAGTACTGCCGCAGGTACCTTGCCCAATAGACCCCGACACCATCGGTGGATGGACATTTGGAGGATATATCCGAAAGGCTCGCCTGTTGGCTGGTGCTAAAGCTTGTATTGTCAGCAGCTACGGTTTGCAGGTAAATCTCAAAAGCCGTTTTTTGATAGCCTTGGTAGCTGGCAACTGGTACAATCGCAGCGTTATCTGACAAAAGTTGTGCAATCCGGCCCGTTTTTTCGCTGGCTATTTGCCCTTTTACTTCGTCCAATTGGCCAAGACGCTGTTCTACTTGTTCCAATAAATCCTCCCTTTCTGCCAACAGCGTTGTTGTTTGCGCTTCATTTGCAGATTCGAGCTGTATATCAATTTCATTTATTGCAATGCCAATGGCTTCCAAATCGTCAAGTAGGGAATTATAACTGGTTGACAAGGACGATGAAGGTGTGTTTAATCCTCGGATTCCTTTTTCGACGGCATAAAACTTTCCAATCAACCCATTTTGGGCATCGTTGTAAAATGTGGCAACCGAGGTGTTCCAGTTGACCAAAGTTGGATTGTTCACTAACTTTTGGTACAAATACCGCTGAGACTCCCAGTGCAGCACATTGGCAATATCATCGTTGGAGGTAGGAGAATTGAGCGCATCGAGGTCAGTAGGGGTCAGTTCGTCAAACTCGTTTGGGTTCTCCTGAAACTCGAATGCTGTCTCACCGCAATTTGTCCAGTCTTGGCAACTAGGGTCATTCCCAGTGAACTGAAACCAGTCCATTGGAGAGGCTCCAAATGGTACTTGTATTTTCGTGTACCCATTGGGGATTAAAGGGAGTTTTGTGGTAATTTCTGAATATGTAATATTTGCTGCATTCCCAGAATACACCGCATCCCAAACCGTATTAATATTAGGCTCTGCCCAAGTGTTTCCATGGTTGGGTTGTGGCGTAACCTGTGCATTCCAAAGATAAAGCCCTGTATTGTGGTGGCCGTATATCGTATTTTTAAGCCTAGTATCTGTACAGATGCCTTGGAACCAATTGCCCGCCCACCAATTGTCCACGTTGTTGCAGCAATAAAGGTGATTGGTGGAGAACCCAGCGTTGATGGCGGTGGCGAAATTGCTGCCATTGAAACCTGCGTTACCGGTTATGATGTTTGCAGTGACTTGGGCATTTTGGCTGTTTATCAGGTTGAGGCCTATGTTTGCATTTCCACTTGCTGCATTTGGGCTAATGGTGTTGCCTTCGATAAGCGTGGGGCCGGATGCCAAGTTTGTTTGTATCATTCCCGGAGCCCCAATAGGGTTGCTCAAGTTCACAATATTGGACTGGATTCTTAGCTTCCCATTCACATTGTCAGCTGCAATTGCAGCGCCACTTGGCGAGAATACATTTTGGGAAACGTCAATGAAATAGTTCCCATTAGTTGCCTTGAGGATTTGGACACCCGTGTTAAAGGAAGAGCTGTTACCACTAAAATTATTATTCGTGACAAAGATTTCCCTACAATTCTGTTCATCCACTTCAACGCCCCTAAAAGTATAGCCGATGGAATTGTGGTGGATATCAATCTTTTGTAAGTTATTCCTTGCTCGAACGCCAATTCGAACGTTGGTCATGGTACAATTACGAACAGTGACGGTGGCATTATTTGCCTGAATATCAATGCCAGCACCCAATTGAGAGGTCATATTTTGCATAATACACCCAGAATAAGTATTTAAATGACCTTCATAGTCAATGATGCCATACACTAAGCCATCAAACGTATTTTGGATACTTCCATTGATGCCATTGCCTATCAACCTGTTCTCTACATTGTAAAATCGAATCCCTGCGAAAGGTTTTTGCGAACTAAAGGGTGGCAGAAGGTTTGAACTACCGACGAAAGTATTGCCACTAAATCCACTTTTCCCACCAGTAAAGAAGATGGTATTGCCAAAAGCGTTGTAGGGCACATAAAGGCCGACGTAATTTTGGGAGAATGTGTTGTTGACTGCACGTAGGGAGGTATGGCTTACCATCGTCACGGCGTTGATGGCATCCCTTACCGTATTATTCTCCAAATTAAGGTGGGCATTTTCAATTAGACTTATCCCCTTCCACAAGGTTTGACAGCCTTGAATAGTAGAGTTGGTGATGGTTACATCATCGACATTGTTGTCCAGTAGGATTTCAGCATTATCATTCATGGTAATAATGCAGTTGTCAAAAATGTAAGTTGAGCCAATCTTTAGCTGCCCATTGATAGTTATGCAAGCACCAGTCACTCCGCCTGCGGGCAGCCCACTCGACAAGATGTTTGTTTGGCTCGTAGGGTCAATACCAATATTGTACCCTCCACCTGTACACGAACACTGCCCATCTGCGATGCTTACTGCTACCGCCCCCCACAGCAGCAACGGCAGCACCAGTTTACAGCAAAGCTGATGAATGTTTTGCCAATTCAGGCGATTGGCGTTTCTCCAGTTTTTTACATGCTTTTTCATGTTGAAAAAAGATTTAATTGATTAAGAAAAAAAGTTGAAAATCGGGCGGGACGCTGTTGGCGCAGCGGCACACCTTATCTTTAGGTCAGTTGATGATTAATTTTCCCGATTGCACGGTTTTTCCATCCGAGGCTACCTTGTAGTAATAAATGCCGACAGCCAAACCATGGAGTGCGATGGTTTGGTGCTGGCTCCCGGGAGGCAGCCTAATCTTCATTGCGTTTCCGCCCAGGGAGTTGAACAATTCCCAAGTGGTATCCCCATGCAGGGGTACTTGGCCAGTCAGGTTGAGCAATTCCTGTGCGGGATTGGGAGCAATGGAAAAATTGCTTGTTTCTTCTTCGGGTGCTTGTTCTTCCCCCGCCGCTACATCCAGGCCCAGCGTGTCGCAGGGGCTGCCATCTATGGGGCCGAGGCGGTAGTTGGGGTACACGGGAATAAGCAGCGGTTCTTGTGGAAGTGGCAGGTAGTGTTGCCTTACGTCGCAGTCCAGACCCTTTGTGTCCGGGCTGTTGATGACGTGAAAATGACGGGTATTTGTATTTATGTATATTTTCCCATCTGGAGCGAGGCGCATGAAAGTAAATATAGATTCGAATGGCCCTTGCATGAAGCCATCATATACAGCCACGGTATCCATGGATGCGGCAATGTCATTTGCTTGTAGGTCGAATTGAAGGACAAGGTAGGCGTCATCTGCTGTAATGTATAGATATCGGGAGTTTGGGGAAATGGCCCCACCCAAAGTCTTTGGCGCAATGCTCGCTGGTATCTGCCTAAAATTGCTCAACATACCTGTGCAGCGGTCAAAGTCGTATATTCGGACACCGTTAAGAAAATCCAAGTCAACATAAGTTGTCCCATCGGGCGAGAAAAAATTTTGGCCAACTCCTATCGAATCAGGTGCCGGGGGCTTGTAGCCGATGGTTTGTGTTGTGGTGTCAGCAACACCGTATGGGGTGACCAAGCAGGTGAAAATCTTGTTCTGGTACAATTCGGGGGACACTACCCACCAATCACGGCCATTGGCATGGCGGGTGGCGGCTGGGAATTCGTAATTCTGGCCTATCTTTACTAATTGATTTTTTTGGATAACTTCTCCGTGACCACCATTTAGTTTCATGTCAACCACCGTAAAAAGTAATTCAGGTACAACTGGTTCTGTTTCCCATTCGCCTCTCACATGAAACAAAAAGTAAATATCGTTTCCTGTTGGAAGCGCTTGTATTCCCTCAAAAGCAGGGTATCCATTGTCCCAGTTTTCATATGCAAGTTGCCCAGCATTGAGGCTATCCCCGCCCAGCATAAGGTTATCGCTTGCATCGTGTATTTGAATCCCATTTGTAAAGAAAATGAGATTGCCCTCGGCATCGCTGACAGTCAATGTAGTAGTATTAAAATCTAAAGCAACAGGCCAATTTACAATACTTGGCGGTGAGCTGTTGAAGGAGACTAGCATCGTTTCACTCAGGCTTGCATTACTCTCTAAGTCATACCCAATTATCCAATTATTATCGTGCCGCTGCCCGAAAATTGAGGCGTGAAACATCATGACTGTTATAATGAAGATGGATGTTTTCATTGTAGTAAGTTGAAAATGAAAAAGAAACACCGCCCCGCATCCCCCGCCAAAGAGCTACAGGGCGGTGTTCAGTTCACCTTAGAATTACCAGTTTTTGAACTGATGTTGCATGGCCATCCGGTTTCAAAGAAACCCAATAGACGCCGTTGGGCAAATTTTGAATGGAAAGCGTGGTTTCCTTGTCGCCGTGTTCGATTTTTTGAGTCAAACGAGCAAGGCCAGCTGCATCCAACAAAACAATGCTTGCATCCTCCCAATCGGACTGCGGGTCAAAAGTCACAGTGACGAAGTCCTGTGCCGGGTTGGGCGCTATTTGGAACTGGCCAACAGTAGGGATAGGCTCTCCTTCCTGTTTTCCCGTTGTTCCACTCCTTTCCCCTACGGACATACAACCTTGTGGCCCTACCAGTATGCCTGTCAGCGCAGTGTACCAGGCCCTGGCCCAATAGGTAACATACCCACCCGATTCTGGGCATTGTTCCGCAATGCCCAGCACTTGTGCCTTTTGGGCCAAGGTCATGGGCAGGTTCTTTGCCTCGGTGTTCAGGTAGATGCCGAGCAGGGTCTTTTCGTTTTGGTCATGCACGGCATTGGTGAGGATACCATTGTTGAAGGCGATGACGTTGTTGGCGGCAGTTGTCCGGTTGACCAAAAGCTGGGCTTGCAATTGTTCAGTGCTTGTCTGCAGGGAAACAAGATTCGTAGTCTGGGTTTCTTTGTCGGTAAGCAGGTTGGCCAACTGCGACTCTGTCAGTCCGCCAGCAGCAATGGTGGCATCAATGGTGGAAATGGACGAGATGGCAGCCTGAATGGCCGCAAAATTGGTGTCCAATGCCTGCTGGCTGGCGGCTGGTATTGCAAACAGACCATGCGTTTGTTCTACCGCACTTTGCAGCAAGCCCACGGACGTGCCAGCCTGGTTGGCTTGGAAGGACGAATAGGTGGCACTCTGGTTGGCCAAGGCCGGGTTCGCCGCCAGCTTGTTGTACAAGTACCGACGGGCGTCCCAGTTGTACACGCCATTGTTCGTTGGCATATCGAAGCCCGTGGTGGCGATGGCGAGGTCCATGTCATTGGTGCTGTCGGGTTGAAACATCCAATTGCACTCGTCGGAGCAGGCAACGAAGCTGCCACTCGTAAACCATAGAGGTGAACCATTAGGTGCATCAATACTCGGAGGCCATTGGTTGGTACCAGTTGCTGCCTTAAACCTGCAATCATTAAGGTGACTGGGTAAAGTGCCCATATGCCAAGCGGCTATGCCAAAAGCAGTGCCTAGCCACTGGTTTCCCTTGTTGAACTGGTTGCCAGTCTTTGCGCCCAGCCAGAAGCGCATCGCTACATCATGGTTTTCCATGGTGTTACAGATGAAGTCGGTAGTAGAGCCGCAGATGCCCCTGAAGTCAAAGCCTATCCTCGTGGTCTTGGTTGCGTTGCCGGAGATGGTGTTGTCACGGCTCGCTTCGGTGACGAAAGCGTGCTGTGGACCGCCAGTGGAAGTACCCGTCACCGTGTTGCAGCGGAAGATGTTCTTCTTGCCACCACTGGCGTAAATGCCGATGGGCGGGTACGGGGGCGCATTGCCGCCAGAGGTTTCGTTGATTTGGAGCACGTTGAAGGCCACGTCGGTGCCCTTGAAATTGTTGACCTCGATGGCCGAGCGGCCCTTATTCAATGTAACGAAATTCTCCAGCACGTTTATATCATGGAACATCGTGGCGGCAGTGGGCGGCACAGCGTCGTTTACAAGAATGCCGATGCCATTGTCAATCTCGTCAATCGCAATATGGTTCATGGCAATATTCAAATGGCTGTTGCTGTTCTCGGCATTTTTCATGGTGGCTTCTATGCCGATATGGTTGCTAAAAATCTGGTTGTCCCGGATGGTGCTGCCGGCTGCCAGAATACCGCCGATTTCGAGCCGATAGCCATATTTGTTGACGTCCATGTGGTTGTTCCGGCTGTCAATGAAGCTGTTGTCAACGGTGCCAGGAGCGGTTTCGACCCTCACGCCTGTTGAAGAATAGGAAATTTCCGTGCCGTCCCCCCATTGTTTTAGGGAATGTGTGCCGTTGGCCACGTTGAACCGGATGGCGTTGCCGCTTTTCTCGCCATACACCTCATCCTCGATGAAAAGGAAGTCGCTCCGCCTGATTTCGGCGTCGGAGTTGTGGAGCCAGATGCCGTTGTCCATGAACCGAAATACGTTGTTGTCCGCCGCCGCACCGGCTGGCAGGTTGATGATGGTGTTCCTGCCCACGATGCCCGCAAAGCCACGCTGGAGGTGTGGTATTTGTAGAAGGGATTGCAGCTCTTGGTCGCAGGAAAGTGCTGAACAATGCGGGTCTATTGCGTTGGCGTGGAACAAGTTACGGTCAAAAGTGGCAAAGGTGAGCGGATGGCGGGCAAAGATGCCGACCCAGTTATCATAGAAATAGGTATCGCTCAACTGCAAAACTACCCCGTTGGCGAGTGTCCGCAGCCCGTATTGGGCACCTTCTATGTTGTTGTTGTTCTTGGAAACAAAGGTTGAGGAGTAGCCCAAGTCAATGCTCCTCCAGAGGCAGCACTTGTTTTTTACAGTTATGTTGTTGTCAAAAGTGAGGATACGGTAGTGTGAGATTTCCATCCCCGAGCAGGGGTCCATGCAAAAATTGATGTTATTGCTAAAGGTGAAGCTTTTGTTGACCCCCAGTTCGCCAATATTATGTATTTCTTTTGGACCAACCATGGTTGCGCCTGGGAACAGAGGCATGCCGTTGATGCAACTTACCACGTCCATGGGTGTGGTGACGCCCGGCTCGCCAACATAGATTGCTGCAGGCTGGGACAAAGAAACCAAATTGACAAAGATAAACGAGCACGACTGTGTGCCTCCACTTGGCGTGATACATCTTTGCACCGCCACACTCGGTGTGCCGCCTTGGTTCAGCGGGTAGGTTGAAATATTGTCGTAATAGTTGCAGGGGTTCATCTCGGTGCTGGTATGGCAGTCACCGAAGTCCCAGAAGTAGGCGGCTGTTGGGTCTTGGATGGGGTGCGAGAAGCAGACCTTCAAGCGGCAACATTCGCTCGGGTCAATGGTGCCGTTCCCACCGCCACCGCCAGAACATTCTACGTCAACTACCTTACAGCAAGTGTCAACGATAATTGTCCCATTAGGCCCTTGAATTGTTATAGTATGGCACACTGTGTAGCTCCCTTGCTGTAGATAAATATGTGAGGGCGATGCGGCAGTGGAGGAGTTGCCATCCCCGAAAGTCCAATAATGGCTAATAGCGCCGGGTGTGCTTGGGTAGAAGCTTACCGAACACTCATTTGGACTGAAGGTGAAATTTGCTTCTTGGCATAAAGCAAGGAGTGTAACCGTTTTGCTGCAATTGGAATTGAGGTACTCGTTGGCGACGTTCAAGTTCACGGAAAAAGTTGTCGGGCCAGTTGGTAGGGTTGCGCTCAAGGTCGTGCCTGTGCCCGAGAACCCTCCCAAGCCTGTTGTTGACCAAGCATAGGCAGTTGTTGAGTCCAAACTGGGCAAGGCCACCTGCAGCAAGAGTTGGCCGTTTGCTACCGAAGCGAAAAACTGAGCCTCCGGTTCACAAGGGTTCTGTGCGTTCAGCATCTCAGCAAACATTGCGAAAGCAATAGCCATGCAATAAAGCTGCTTTAGCCCTCTTGCCCGGCATCCAGTCAAACTAAATTTTGTCAAGTCTTTTTCATGCTTTTTCATAATTTTGCACTGATTTAATTGGTTAACGAAAATAAGTTAATCATCGGACGGTCCGCTGTTGGCGCAGTGGGCCGTTTTTCTTTTTGCGATTTGGGCACATGGCATTGGCAAGCTCAATGCTCCACACTTTTTTAGAAACTTCCAACGGAAATTGGACAATCATACAGGTTGCTGCGTATCGGCTGCAGCAATTAACAAGACCTCAAACGGCACACGCTTGCCGCCTGGGTTTGAAAACTATGGGTAAGCACTTTTTTTCAAGCCAAGCATCCCTTGGGTACTTGGCCTGACTTCGGGGGCAAACATAACCTACTTTTTGCAATCATTGGATACTTTGCAGTACTGTTTTTTTTCAATCAATAATTTTGATTGTTGTCGTGATACTGGAATTTTATTCTATGACCTATGGGAAGGATTCCGTCTTCCGGCCATCACATTATTTATTTTCAAAAACTATTTGGTAATACAAACATGTTACTTACCTTTGCCCAACATGAACGAACCGATTTTATAATCCGTAACCGATTTTCCCATGAAAAGTATTATCCAAAACTTCGTACACTCGTTTTCCGCATTCTTACTTCATCTTTTTTTTACTGAAAATTTCAAGGCCAAACCAGTCATTTTGAACGCTTCGTGAAGCGCTTTTAGGCCATTGTTTTATCTACCCTTTTTACAAATAGATTCAGCTAGTTGCAGGATGCAATGAACAAGGCAAGGCCATGCTGATGCTATCGTTTTAACTGCACATGGTGTTGGGTTATTGAGTTATTGGGGTATTGAGCGATTGAGTTATTGGGTTATTTCAATAATGGTATATGCCCCAATAACCCAATACCCCAATCGCTCAATACCCCAATAACTCAAGCCCCCACACTTACTGGAACTAAGCTCCGGGCATCCCCTTCGTTGTCTCGGTATATCATGGAATTTAGGCTTTTTCGGCAGGTATAGTACCCGTCCGAAAGTATGTTTTTATGGCTTTTTATAAGAACATATACTTTGAGCCATTAGGTTTTGTGCAAACAGGGGTTTGGGGCGGAACGCCCCAAAAGACCCTCTCCCCCGACGAGCCGCCGAAGGCGGCGAGGAGGGGCAGCATTGCACAATTTTTGATTTGCACAAAACCTATTAGTGCAGAGTATAAATGATAGTAACTAATTGATTTTCAATGAAATGGCTTAATGCCGGCCATTGAGAACATAACCATAGTTTTAAACCGATTTAATTAACCGATTTACACAACAAATTCAGTAATCCGATGAAAAAAACGATTACACCCGTTTGCCAAAACCGGGCATTTTTCAGTTCTTCAACCAAAACGTCCGCTTTTTCCAGTGCCTACAAGCACCTAATCCTACAAGGCAGCCTGCTCCTCTTGGGGCTTTCGGCGGCCACGACACTCGACGCACAGTGCAGCATGGCCTGCTCAAACTCTACCAACGTCTCGCTACCGGCCACCTGCCAGGGCACGATTCTTTACAACATGATACTGCAAAACCCGACCAACTGCTCGCCCAACGGGCCGTCGGCCTTCGAGGTGACGGTCATGGACCTGAACAATTTTACGATACCCACCAGTCCGGTGGTTAACAGCGACTATATCGGCCAGACTTTGATTGCAAAAGTGAAGCACATCGCTTCGGGAAACTCCTGCTGGGGCTACATCAACATCGAAGACAAACTAGCGCCCACACTCACCTGTCCAGCAAACGTAGTGGTGGCCTGCACAGCGCCAACCACCCCGGCTACCACTGGCACGGCCACCGCTACGGACTGCTCCGATTTTGACATCAGCTACACCAGCCAAACGCAGGTGCTGGGTTGCAACGGCACCACCTACTCCGCCATCATCACCCGAACTTGGTTGGCGGTGGATGCAGGCGGCTACGCCAGCTCCTGCATGCAGACCATCAGCATCCTGAAACCAACGGTGGCCAACATCACCTGGCCGCCTCACTACGATGGTTTTGGTGCGCCAATGCTCAACTGCGTGAACCCGAACACAACGCCTGCCAACACGGGCACCCCGTCCATCGGCGGCTACCCGATACCCAACGGCACGGGCTATTGCAACATGTCCGTCACGTATAGCGACCAGACCATCCCGCTCTGCCAGGCCAGCTACAAAATCCTGCGCACCTGGACCGTGGTGAGCTGGTGTACCAGTACCATCCAGTACTATACGCAGATTATTGCAGTAAAAGACACCCACCCGCCGACGCTCACTTGTCCCGCCGACCTGACCGCTGGAACGACCTCAGCCACGCAGTGCAAGGCCACGGTGATACTGCCGCCGGTGGGCATTTCCGATGATTGCTCCACCAGTTTCACCGTCACCATCAACACGCCCGCAGGGCAGGTGCAGGGCAACGGCGGCGTCATCAACAACGTCAGCCCCGGCATTTACACCATCACCTACAACGTGACGGACGGCTGCGGCAACACGGCCTCCTGCACCATGAAACTGACCGTGGTGGACGACGACTCGCCGACCATGATTTGCACCCAGTACACTGTGGTGACGCTCAACAGCAATGGTGTGGCGCTCGTTTACCCCAACGCCTTCAATAGTGGTAGCTATGATAATTGCAGCCAAGTGGCGCTCACCGTGCGCCGCATGACGGCGGCTTGCGGCACACAGCCAGTTTATGGACCTTCGGTGAAGTTCTGCTGCGACGATGTGGGCAGCAACGTGACCGTGCAGATGCTCGGCACCGACGCCAGCGGCAACACCAACTCCTGCATGGTGACGGTTCACGTGACCGACGACTCGCAGCCGGCCATTCTTTGCCCACAAAACATTACCATCAACTGCACGCAAGACCCGCTCAACCTGAGCCTCACGGGACAGGCCACGGCCACAGCGGCCTGCGGAACGCCCGTCATCACTTACACCGACGCCAGCAATCTCAACATGTGCGACGTGGGCACCATCGTGCGCACTTGGAAAGCGACGCTGGGCAACGGCAACTCAAGCATCTGCAACCAAATAATCACATCGGTGGACAACACGCCCGTGACCGTCACTTTTCCGCCGAACTACGCCGTGACGACAGGCTGCGTTGACCTCAACGACCTCACTCCGGGCAACCTGCCCGCACCTTACAACGCCCCGGTGACCACCAGCGACTGCGAGTTATTGGCCACCAATTTCAACGACCAGGTGTTCACGGTGTCCGGCCCGGCCTGCTTCAAAATCGTGCGTACCTGGAAGGTCATCAACTGGTGTACCTACGTGCCTGGCGGCAATACGGGAATATGGGAAGGAGCGCAAATCATCATGGTAACGGACAACGCAGCGCCGACTTTTACCTGCCCCGCCAACATGGTCGTGGCAGTGGACAACAACTGCAAGGGCAACTTCACGCTGCCGCAAGTGACTAACATCCAGGACTGCAGCCAGAACGTAATTGTGACCGTAACGAGCAGCTTCGGCAACGGCTACGGGCCGTTCACGAACGTGAACCCCGGCAGCTACTCGGCTAACTACGCCATCTCAGACGGCTGTGGCAACACGGGAACTTGTTCAATTACTATTTTGGTAAAAGATGACAAAAAGCCGACGCCGTACTGTAAGAACGGCCTCATCATCGAGCTGATGCAAACGGGCATGGTGACGACCTGGGCCAGTGATTTCGACGCCGGTAGCTTCGACAATTGCCCCGGAACCCTGCTCCTGTCCTTTTCACCGAACATCAACGACACCGGGGCCACGTTCGACTGCGACGACCTCGGCCAGCAGCCCATCGAACTCTGGGTGACGGATGCCAGCGGCAACCAAGACTTCTGTTCCACCTTCCTCATCGTGCAGGACAACATGAATTTTTGTGGTGGCAGTCCGCTGTACGCTGGCGTTGGCGGTGCCGTCACCAACGAGGCGGGCCTCAACGTGCAGAACGTTCACATCGGCCTCAACGACCCGCTTTCGCAGTCGGCCATGACCAATGCCAATGGCAACTTCGGCTTCCCAGCCGTGCCACTTGGCGGCGACTACACGGTGTCGCCAGAAAAAGACACGAACCTGCTGAACGGCGTGACGACCTTCGACATGGTGCTCATCAAGCGCCATATCCTCGGAAACGACACACTCGATACGCCCTACAAATTCATTGCTGCCGACGCCAACCACTCCAATACGGTGACGACCTACGACATCGTGGAAATCCAGAAGGCGATTCTACACATCACCGATGCGTTTGCCAACAACCAATCGTGGCGCTTCGTGGATGCGGGCTACTCGTTCCCGAACCCGCTCAACCCGTTCGTGGAGGTGTTCCCAGAAGTTTACAACATCAACGATTTTGGCGGAAACATGGATGCCGTTGATTTTGTGGCCATCAAAATTGGCGACGTGAACGGCAACGCCGCTCCAAACGACTTCGACGTTCCCGCCGAAGAGCGCAGTGGCCAGACGCTCCAGCTTTCGGTGCGTGACGAGGCGCTGCAACCCGGCCAGGAGCAGCGTGTTGATTTCACGGTAAAAAACTTCAAGGAAATCGTGGGCTACCAGTTCACGCTGCGGTTTGATTCGGAACTGCTTGATTTTCAGCGTGTTGAATCAGGCGAGCTGGCATCGGTGAGCGAGGCCAACTTCGGTTTCCGGCTCCTCGACGAGGGCGTTTTGACCACTTCGTGGAACGATGCCATGCCCAACAGCCTACCGGACGATGCCGTGCTTTTCAGCCTTGTTTTCAAAGCAAAAGAAAGCGGAAACCTCTCGCAAGCACTGCGCATCAGTTCCGACTACACGCAAGCAGAAGCCTATTTTGAAAATGGCGAACTGCTTGATTTGGAATTGAATTTCGGCAGCAGTTCATCTAATGTCTATAGTCTATCATCTAATGTCTTGGCTAAGCCCAACCCATTCAGCGAAACCACCACCATTGGTTTCACGCTCCCCGAAGCGCAAGAAGCAACCTTATCCGTGTATGACGCCGCCGGAAGGCTGGTGAATGTGCAGCAAGGCAGTTTCGTCGCAGGTTACAACGAGTTGAAAATCAGCAGGTTGGATTTGCTGATGACTGGCACTTATTTCTTCCGCCTTCAAACGGCGGACGAGGTGGCGACTGGCAAACTGGTGCTGGTGAATTGAAAATTGGAGTTCGAGTTTCCGTTCCGTAGATAGTGCCGTTTGGCAACATATTTCCAAAAGTCACTATCTGCATTTGTGCCATATGGCAATGAACCCTTTCCTGTAAATTTGGGGTATGGACGCAAA
>CAZDSU010000109.1:0-15303 GCA_964508135.1 uncultured Saprospiraceae bacterium | reverse complement strand
CATCAACAAAAAACGCCCTGTAAACATCTCGTTTACAGGGCGTTATGAATTTTTTGGTGGAGGCGCCGGGAGTTGAACCCGGGTCCAGTGAAAGCACCCATAAGCTTTCTACATGCTTATTTTCTGATTAGGTTTTCGTGCGCAATGTAGGCTCAGAAACGAAGCCGCTTTGCACCTTATCCCCAAACCCGACAGCAAGCTGCCGGGATTCGCCTTTTGGCCGAGGCACTCCGCAAGGCTATCCCGAAGTTGGTTGATACGCGGCACGCTGTGTATCGGAAGTCAAGCGTACGGCATAATGGCCTTCTAATTCCTAGAACTAGGCAGCCATGGCATACTGATAGTTGCCATTTAAAGGTTGAATGTCATTTTTTACGGAGTGACCATCCTTGCTCCGGCATGCTTACCTACCGGTTATTCTTCCCTGTCGATTCCGGTACGCCCCCATTTTTGTTGCTGAGAAGTTTGAACTTTCTCAAGCTGTTCCGCTTTTTTAGACCCAACTTTTTGAGTGAGACGGACAGCAAAAGTATAAACTTCTTCCACAGGCAAAAAGTTTCGTGCCGAAGCGTGACAAATAACTAGCGCGAGACAGCAAGCCCGCTTTTGGGACAAATGTTGGCCTGACAAAAAATGACGATTTTCGATTGGAGGGGATTCGATGATTAGTGAGGCTTGTTGCTACTAGATACTTCTTGGTGGTTGGTGTGGCTGTTGAACAAAGTAATGAAGAGGGCAGCAATAACGATGGTAAAGCAAAGGAATGTCATGTTCTCTCAATTTAGTAAGTTGATGGTAAATGTAACACAGCTGGGAGGAGAATACTAAAGGGGGGAAAGCATCGCAAAACTAAGTATTAATACTGAACGTATCAACACTGACAAAGCTATTTTTGGAAATGTTTTCCCATATTTTTTATTTCCATGTTTAAACCCAATAGAATGAGTGCTTAAGGTCAATTTTCTCCCATTCCATCTTTTTACAAAAAAAAATAATCTGTGGGTACGGAATTTGCAAGACCCGCCCGTTGAGGGCAATTGGCTACTTTTGCGACACGTTAACCAAATATGCAGCAAACGAAAATGAAGATAGGAATCATCAAGGAAGGCAAAGTGCCGCCGGACTTCAGGGTTCTGCTAACCCCAGCACAGTGCAAGCAGGCCATGCACGATTTTCCGGTCGAAATCGTGGTAGAGTCCTGCCCTACCCGATGCTACAAAGATGAAGAGTACCAACAGCAAGGCATTTTGGTAACGAATGACATCTCCGACTGCGACGTACTGATGGGCGTAAAGGAAGTACCGGTTTCACAGTTGATACCCAACAAAACCTATTTCTTCTTTTCCCATACCATCAAAAAACAGCCTTACAACCGCAAGTTGCTCTGGGCAATTTTGGACAAAAACATCCGCTTGGTTGACTATGAAGTGCTCAAGGATGAACAAGAAAACCGCTTGATTGCCTTTGGCCGCTTCGCAGGAATGGTCGGTGCGCACAATGCGCTCTGGACCTTTGGGCAACGGACGGGCGCTTTTTCAATGCCCCGCATGAAGGATTTCCACGATTACCAAGAAGCCACCAGCTTCTACAAAACCATTCATTTTCCAGCTGTAAAAATAGTGCTTACGGGCACAGGCAGGGTAGCAACGGGCGCCGCCCATGTGCTGCGTGACATGGGCATTGAACAAGTCAGCCCAGAAGATTTTTTAGAAAAAACGTTTCTAAATGCTGTTTTTACACAGCTAAATTGCCAGCATTACGTGGCCAAGAAAAACGGAAAAGCCTACGCAAAAAGCGATTTTTACGAGCATCCAGAAAGGTTCAAGAGCATTTTCGCCCCATACTACCGCGCCGCTGACATCATGATTAACGGTATTTTTTGGGACAACCGAGCACCTGCCTTTTTTACTTTGGAAGAAATGGCCAGCCCCGATTTCAACATCCAAGTCATCGCCGACGTGACCTGCGACATAGGGCCCGTGTCCTCCATTCCAGCAACGCTGCGGGCCTCCACCATCGCCGACCCGGTCTATGGTTTCGACCCCAAAACCGGCAAAGAAACGCCGCCCCACCAGCCCGGCTGCGTGGACATGATGAGCATTGACAACCTGCCCAACGAAATGCCACGGGACGCTTCCGAAGCTTTTGGCAAACAATTTTTGACACATATTTTGCCTGAACTTTGCAAGCCCAAAAGCCAAGTTATCGAACTCGGAACCATTACCCGGGACGGGCACTTAACCCGTCATTTCAGCTACTTGGCAGATTACGCCCACGCTTTTGCTCCCGAGGGTTTAGTTGCTTAATTCATTGGAGAACGATAAGATTGCTATTGGCAATCCTATCGCTTGGCGACAATCTTCAAGCGCAATTTTTGTTTTAAGTCCTACCTTTCGGCCTTCCAAACACAATGCGATGACAAACAAAGAAATAGCCAAGCAATTTCAGTATCTCGGCGAAATCATGGAGCTGCACGAGGAGAACCCGTTCAAGATTAAGACGTACCAAAATGCCTACCTCACCATCCGAAAGCTGCCTGAATCGTTGGCAGAAATGGCCGCAGGCGATATCGAGAAAATCAAGGGAATTGGCAGTTCCACCAGCACCAGCATCCGGGAATTGCTGGAGACTGGTTCCATGCAAGCACTGAAAAAATACGAAGAAATGACCCCTCCCGGGGTAAGGGAAATGCTGCACATCCCAGGGTTTGGACCAAAAAAAATCAGGGTCATCTGGAAGGAACTGGGCGTGGAATCCATCGGCGAACTGCGCTATGCCTGCAACGAAAACCGCTTGGTAGAACTAAAGGGATTTGGTGAAAAAACGCAGGAAGACCTTCGTCAAAAGCTGGACTATTTTCAAAAATCACTGGGCAAGTACCTCCTCGCTGACCTCGATGGCCGTGCTGTGGATTTCTTGGCAAGCGTTTCAAGAGTATTGCCGGAGGCAAAAATAAGCCTCGCTGGTGTCCTCCGCCGCCGCAGCAATGTGGTAGAACGCATCGAACTGGTTGTAGCAAGCGAAAATGATATTGCTCAAATATTTGACAATCAATTAGTTGCAAAAACAAGCGAGCAGGATAGCAACTATTCAGGCCTCACCGTCGATGAAGTTCCGGTCACCATTTATCACTGCGCCCCTGCGGAATTTGGGAGCAAACTTTTCAGGTATTCTGCCGGGGAAAAATTCCTCCAAGCCTTTTTGGAAAAAACCAAAGGCATGGATTTCAAGGGACTGGCCACCGAGGAGGCTGTTTTTGAAAAGGCCGGGTTGCCCTACCTCCAGCCCGAATTGAGGGAGGAACCCTGGTCATTGGGCAGGCATTTCGGCAAGCTCGTGGAACCCAACGACATCCGTGGCGTGGTGCATGCCCACAGCACCTGGTCCGATGGCCTGCACAGCTTGCGCCAAATGGCCGAACACGCCAAAAACATGGGCTATAGCTACCTTGGCATCACCGACCACTCCAAGGCGGCGTTTTATGCCAATGGCCTCAAGGAAGACCGGGTGCTGGCGCAATGGCAGGAAATTGACGCATTGAACAAGGAATTGGCACCATTCCGCATTATTAAGGGCATCGAAAGCGACATCCTCAACGACGGTTCGCTCGACTACCCGGACGAGATGCTGGCTGGCTTCGACTTCATCATCGCATCGGTCCACTCCAACCTCCGCATGGACGAGGAAAAGGCCACCCAACGCCTGCTCAAGGCTATCGAGAACAAGTACACGACTATACTCGGGCATCCTACCGGTCGGCTGCTGCTATCCCGCCAGGGCTACCCAATAGACCACCGGAAAATCATAGACGCCTGTGCTGCAAACGGCGTGGCCATCGAACTGAACGCCAACCCCCACCGCCTCGACCTTGATTGGACTTGGATTCCCTATGCCTTGGACAAAAATGTGCTGATTTCTATCAACCCGGATGCACATAGCACGGGCGGTATCAATGACATAAAATACGGAGTTTTCTCCGCCAGAAAAGGCGGCCTTACTGCCAAACATTGTCTCACTTGCATGGAACTACCTGATTTTGAAGGGATTATTTCAAAGAAAAAATGAAAAATGAAGGAATTTGCACTTCTTCCACAGAATTATTTTTGGAATAGGGGTGAATTATTCAGTAACTCCCATATTTTTGCAAAAATTTTTTTCCCTTTGACCGAACAATCGGTATTTCATTTCGGTTAGTGGTTCAGTTTCTTTGAAATTAATTGATGAAAATCTCGAAATCGGCATTGCGTGTTCCATTAGAAGTAATAAAAGTGACTCCCTCTATGAAAAACCGAAAACACCTGACCAACGCACTCCACCAAATTATCTTCCTAGCACTAAACAGGTTTGCCTAATGAGGCTGACCAAAGACTAAATATTCATCATTTTCAATTTTTCAATTCATCTAAACATGAAAAAAGTATTCAGCCTCGTAGCAGTAGCACTGCTTACCGTTTCTGTTCTTTTCACGGCTTGCCGTGAAAACACCACTGTTCAGGAAGCTCCTGCGCAGGAAGCTGCACCAGCTCCTGCAACGGAAGCAGCACCTGCCCAAGGTGCACTTACTGCACCAGCAGATACTACTGCTGCTCAGAAAGCTCAGTAATTTCCGATTCATTCGGAGGGAACCAAAAGGGTGTGGCATATGCCATGCCCTTTTGTTTTTTAGGAATGAGGATTTGTAGATGCGAGGATTTGAGAAGTGTCAAGTCAAATCCTGAAATCCTCGCACCTACAAATCCTCATTCGCCTTACCTTTGCCCGAAATTTTCAAAACTAACTCGCCCGAATGGACACCATTATTGACTTCATACTACACACTGACCATTATCTGAACGCAATCGTGGCCGATTACGGACTGTTGATTTACGCCGTGCTTTTCTTGGTGATTTTTGCGGAAACGGGATTCGTGGTTACACCCTTTTTGCCCGGCGATGGATTCCTGTTCACGGTAGGTGTTATCGCTGGCTCAACGGGCGGCGGGCTAAACCTTTGGGCCTCGATGCTCATCATGATGACGGCGGCCATTTTGGGCAACACGGTCAATTTCCATGTCGGCTTGTATTTCAGTGAAAAGCTGCTGGACGGCAAACAAAGGAAATGGCTAAACCCCAAGTACCTCAAAGAGGCCCATGACTTTTTCGAAAAACATGGCCAAAAAGCGGTCATTCTCAGTCGTTTCTTCCCCATCTTCCGCACGTTTGTTCCTTTTGTGGCCGGGCTTTCCAAAATGGACCGCAAAAAGTTCATTACCTACACCATCGTTGGAGGTGTATCGTGGGTTATTTTGCTGACTTTGGCAGGTTATTTTTTAGGCTCCATCGAGTTCGTGAAGAAAAATATCTCGTTCATCGTGCTGGGCATCGTCTTCGTATCGTTGATTCCACTTTTCTTCACAGCCATCAAAAAATACTTGGAAAGCAGGCGGAGAATTGAAAATTGAAAATTGAAAATGATGCCCACAGCCTTCAATATCTCAATTTCTCAATATCCCAATTTAATAATCTTCTCCGCCAGCGCCCTGGCGTGCTTCTCCTTGCTTTCAAACGACCACCCGGCGATATGCGGCGAGAGCACCACGTTGTCAGCTTGGCAGAGGTAGTCGAAAGCAGGCGGCAACTGTTCCAACTTGAACTTGTCAAATGAAGTCTCCTCGTATTCCAGCACATCCAGTGCGACCCCTGCCACTTTGCCGGATTTTAGGTTCGCCACCAGGTCTGCGGTGTTCAGCACAAGACCACGAGCCGTGTTGACCAAGTAGATATTTTTCCTAAAGCTTTTTAAAAAAGCATCGTTGATAAAGTGATGGTTATCAACGGAATAAGGGATATGTACGCTCAAAACATCGGCTTCTTGAAACATCGTTTCCAAACCAACCTCTTCAGCGAAACCATCTTCGTAACCTGTCTTGAACTTGTCGTAGGCCAGCACCCGTACGCCAAAACCTGTTAGCCGCCGGGCAAAGGCACTCCCCATGTTACCGTAACCGAGGCTGCCCACTGTTTTGCCCTTCAGTTCCACGGCCCGGTTGGCCTCCCGCACCCACTGGCCGTTGCGCACTTGTCTGTCGGCTCGGCTGAGGTTGTTCATCAGGCAGAGCAGCAGGCCGAGGGCATGTTCGGCGACGGTATCCTTGCTACCTTCCGGTGAAATCAGCACCTTGATACCCCTCGACTCGGCAAAATCCACGTCAATATGCTCTACGCCAACGCCCTCCCTTGCCAAGAAAACGAGGTTGGTAGCCTTTTCGAGGAAGGCTTTGTCAATGGCAAAACGGCTCCGCATCACGATACCTTGGAACTGGCCGACGAATGTTTCAACCTCCACCTTAGGGCTGGTCGTATCCGTGTGACAATCAAAGCCTCGCTCCGTCAGATGGGCTTCGAGAAACGGATGGGCTTTGTCCAAAAAAAGGACTTTGGGTTTGTTGCTGTTGCTCATTTTTGAGAGTTTGAGGGTTTGAGAGATTGAGAGATTGAGAGGGATTTCAGGATGTAATCTACCTGAAAATCGTTGGCACAAAACATTGGAAAGGTCGTTTTTCACACTGATTGAAGGTTAGGCCGTAGTTTTGCGGCAAGATTTTCTCTGCGCAATATGCAAGAACCTTCTGGAATGGCTCGTTTGAACGGTGAATTTTTATCCTCCAATTTTTACATCACCTTCCTTCTCATTCCAACACATTAAAGCACAACTAGCTGCAAATGAACAAATTAGCTGTTTTATCCCTGATATTGTTTTGCTTCGCAAATGCGATGCAAGCCCAAGTAGATACACTCCATGAACGCTCCGAAACGGAAAAATACGAATGGCGGCTGCGCCAAGAGGTACTTTACGGCACCTACATCCCGAAGGACGTGAACGAAGTTTTGATGGAGTTGAGCAAAAAAATTGACGCACCGTCAAAGGCAAAGTTCGCAGCCGTGAGCGAGGACGAGGCAGTCTCCAAGCTCTTTTTCAGCCTAGGCCGCTGGATGACGCACAACTGGAGCCTTTTTGAAGGTTCCCGCCTATCAAAATACATGCAAGAACTAGGCATCCACCACCCCGACGATATGGTTCGGTTTTTTATCATCACCTATCACCGCAGCTTGACCAAGCAGCCGCTGGAGATAAAGGCACTTGTGGCAAAATTCGAGGAGAAGGAAGCCGAGGAGAGGCGCAAACGGCTGGAAAAAGGCACCATTTTGCACGAAGAAAAAAAGAAATTGGAGAAGCCATCCGACCAAAAAAACTAACCGGAATCCCTGTTTGCCGCTCAGAATCGCCACATATTAATGTGCTTCGACCAAGTTCACCGTGCTTGGTTTTTCAAAATTCATACTTTTGCGCCTTTCTTGGCGGCGTCCTGCCCATTTCTGGTGCCCATAAACATTGGTATTTGAACTGACTAGTACGCTGCCTTTTCACATTTTTATCCAAAACAACGAGTAACCTATGGCCAAGAATCTCCTCATCGTAGAGTCTCCAGCCAAAGCAAAAACCATCGAGAAATTCCTCGGCAGCGACTTCACCGTGAAGTCGAGCTACGGGCATGTGCGTGACCTCCCGAAAGAAGATATTTCCGTTGACGTTGAAAACGGCTTCAAGCCCAACTATGTCGTAACGCCCGACAAGCAAAAAGTGGTGAAGGAACTGAAGGACGCCGTGAAGAAGGTGGACGAGGTTTGGCTCGCAACGGACGAAGACCGCGAGGGAGAGGCCATTTCCTGGCATCTTTGTCAGGTGCTTGGCCTCGACGAGCACACCACCAAGCGCATCGTTTTTCACGAAATCACCAAACCAGCTATCCAAAAGGCCATCACCCAGCCCCGCAAGCTCGACCTGCACCTTGTGGACGCCCAGCAGGCCCGCCGCATCGTGGACAGGCTCGTAGGCTACGAACTTTCCGGGCTGCTCTGGAAAAAAGTGAAGGGCAAACTCTCCGCAGGTCGGGTACAGTCGGTGACCGTGCGCCTCGTGGTGGAGCGGGAGCGTGAAATCCAAGCCTTCGAAACCACCCCTTTCTTCAAAATAGCCGCCGAGTTCAACGTAAAAAGTACGGAGGGCAAAGTCTCCATCCTCAAGGCCGAAGCACCCGAACGGTTTGACACACAGGGCAATGCCGCCAGTTTTTTGAAAAAATGTATTGGCGCTGCTTTCAACATCAACGACATCGAGGTGAAACCGGCCAAGCGCAAACCTGCCGCCCCGTTCACCACCTCCACTGTCCAGCAGGAAGCCAGCCGCAAGCTCGGCTTCTCCGTGAGCCGCACCATGCTCGTTGCGCAGCGGCTCTACGAGGCGGGTTTCATCACCTACATGCGTACCGACAGTACCAACTTGAGCGAAACGGCCATTGCCTCCATCGCCCAGGAAATCGAAAACCTGTACGGCCCCAAATATGTGCATACTCGCCGCTACAAGACCAACAAGGCGGGCGCCCAAGAAGCGCACGAGGCCATCCGGCCTACCTACATCACCAACCAACAAATACCGGGCGGCGACCGTGACCAGATGCGCCTTTACGAACTAATATGGAAACGCACCATCGCCAGCCAGATGGCCGAGGCCGAACTGGAGCGCACCATTGTGAAAATCGGCATTTCCACGCACCCAGGCTCCCCGCTTCAAGCGGAAGGTGAGGTGTTGAAGTTCGATGGCTTCCTCAAAGTTTACCTCGAATCGGACGACGAGGACGAGGACGAAGAGAACAAAGGAATACTTCCACCGCTCAAGGTCGGCCAGGCGCTCGACCTTCGGGACATGACCGCCACCGAGCGCTACACTCGCCCGCCTTCCCGCTACTCGGAGGCTGCGCTCGTGAGCAAATTGGAGGAGTTGGGCATTGGCCGACCCTCCACCTACGCCCCCACGATTTCAAAAATCATGGAAGAAAACCGGGGCTACGTCGTGAAGGAAAACCGGGACGGCGAGGTGCGCAAGTTTGCGATTTTGACACTGAAAAACGGTGCAATAACGACCTCTGAGGGAAGTGAAATAACAGGTGCCGTGAAAAACCGCCTCTTCCCCACCGACATGGGCATGGTGGTGACTGACTACCTGTTCGAGCATTTCAAGGAAATCATGGATTTTGGCTTTACCGCCGACATCGAAAAGGACTTCGACATCATCGCCGAAGGCGGCAAAAACTGGGTGAAAACCGTGGGCGATTTCTACACCCCCTTCCATGCCACCGTGCAGAATGCGCTGGAAACCAGCGCACGTGCCACCGGAGAACGCATCCTCGGCAAAGACCCCGTGAGCGGCCGCACCGTGCTGGTGCGCATGACTCGCTTCGGCAAGCCCGCCGTGCAGATTGGCTCCAAGGAGGAACTCGGCGAAGAGGAAAAGGCAAAGTTTGCCAACCTCAGCCCTGGCCTCAGCATCGAAACGGTAACGCTGGAAGAAGCACTCAAGCTTTTTACCCTACCAAAATCGCTCGGCGAATACCAAGGGCTGGATCTGAGTATCGGCCTTGGCCGCTTTGGGCCGTATGTGAAGCATGGCGAGGCATTCGTTTCTTTGCCAAAGGGCGAAGACCCGCTGGAGGTAACGCTGGAGCGGTCAATCGAGCTTGTGAAGGAAAAACAACAGGCGGATGCGCCAATTGGAACTTACAAAGGATTCCCAATTTCCAAAGGAAAGGGCCGTTTCGGGCCGTTCCTCAAGTGGAACGACCTCTACATCAACGTACCCGCCAAGTTCAAACTCGAAACGCTGACCGTGGACGATGCACACAAACTCATTGAGGCGAAAGTCAACAAGGAGGCCAACCGCTACGTCCAACAGTGGGAAAAAGAGGACATCGCCATCGAAAACGGCAGGTGGGGCCCTTTCATCCGTTTCAAGAAAAACAATGTGTCGTTTCCAAAAGCAGACGGTAAAAAAATGACCTCCGAGGATGCAGCGAACCTGACGTTGCAAGACGTTAAAGAAATTATCGAGGCGGCACTGCCCGGTAGTTTCAAAAAATAGTAGCCATGAAAACTTTTTCGCTTCTCGTTTTCCTGATGATTTCCACCGTTGCAATTGCCCAAGAGGTAAACACGGATGTCATTTACCTCAAGGACGGCTCCGTGCTCAAGGGCAAGATAATCGAGCGCTTGGACGACGGTGCCATCAAAATGGAGATGTCCAATGGCAGGGAGATTATCATTTCCATGAGAGAAGTCAAGCAGGTGACGATTGAGGGAATTGGCACCAACCCCGTGGATTATGGCGGTAAAACAGCGTTTGGTTTTTCCCTGTTTGGGGAAAGCAACTTCATCGGGATTCATTTCCGGTTGCAGGCAGCCAAAGAATTTTATTTTGACATGAGTGTCCAGCCAGAGTTGAAAGCATTGCAAAACCGCTACAACAATGAATTGGAGTTGGGTGCAAATCTTTTGCTCTGCGGGGAGGTCAACTACTTTTTGAACAGGTTCTATAAAGAAAGCAAGCAAAAAGTAAGGGCAAACGGCCTTTTCTTGAACGCATCTTATGCAATTGGCGACTACGAAACCACCCGTATCAACGGCGGTTGGTGTTCCGAATATTTCAGGCTCAACCGTTTCAAAAAGGGGTTCCTGCTCGGCTTGGGCATAGGGGTGAACGTAAACCATTGGGTGGATGACCCCTTAAATTATGCTTATACCAAAGGCATAGATAAAGTGCAACCCACTGCATATTTCAGGATTCAATGGAATTTTTTCCAATAAACGGAAGGCCGAACAAAACTTATTAGGGCCAAATCGCTTTCCTTTATTTCAGTTTTGTTGAAAAACAGCGCAACATATCGCCGCATCGCCGCCTTTTTGTTGGCGGCACTCATCCTCCAGGTCGTTGCATTGAAGGAGGTTCACCACCTTTTGGAACACCACCACGATGTCGTGGCGCATTGCACGGACAGCGGGAGCGGCACCCACTTGCACGGCGAAGAATACCACCCCGAGGACTGTTTTATTTGCGTGTTCCATTTTGCGCCAGCAACGCTGGAATTTCATGCTTTTTCGGTTGAAACACCCGTTTGCACAACGCTCCAAAGCAGCTTTTTCTACCAAAAATCATTGATATCCAGGGTCAATTGGCATTTCCAACTCCGTGGCCCACCTTGCCTGGCTGCCTGATTTATCTTCCATTTTACATTCATTCATCAGGAGCGCCGCCGCCGTTTTTTACGGCATGAAGGCATTGGTGCCACCGTCGGGGAGACGTAGGCGGGCTTCCACCATCAAGGCAGGCCATGAAGTACTTCCATATTATTACACTATTTTTTCTGTCCGTTTTTTCCTTAGGAGCACAGAACAGCATCCGCGGGCACGTGCTCAATGCCACCGACAAATCACCGCTGATTGGTGCAACGGTTTATATTTCCGACCTAAAAACGGGCGCTGTCACCAATGAAAACGGCGCATTTACGCTGCAAAATTTGCCGAAAGGCAACTTCCTCGCCGAAGTTTCCGCCGTTGGCTTCGCCAAAATGGTTCTCAAAATCAAAAGCACGGACACAGCTTCCATCGAAATCCTGCTGCCCGAAACGGCAGTGGAAATGCAGGAAGTCATCGTCACAGGCTCCTCCTTCTCCACCGAGCGGGCGAAAAACCCCGTGCCAGTGGTGCAGGTTCGGCGGGATGTTTTGCTGCAAAACAGCTCCACCAACCTGATTGATGCACTGGCAAAACTGCCAGGGGTCAGCCAGGTCAGCACTGGCACGGCCATCTCGAAGCCCGTGATTCGGGGGCTTGGCTACAACCGGGTGGTGGTGCTGCGCAACGGCATCCGGCAGGAGGGGCAGCAGTGGGGCGACGAGCACGGCATCGAAATGGACGAGAACGACGTGGAGCGGGTGGAAATCATCAAAGGCCCCGGCAGCCTGCTCTACGGCTCCGACGCCATGGCGGGTGTAGTGAATTTCCTGCTCCCCCACCCCGTTGCCGAGGGCAAAATCGTGGCCGAGGCACAAACTGAATTTCAAACGAACAACAACCTCGCAGGTGCATCACTCATGCAGGCGGGCAACGTAAATGGCTTTCATTGGCAGGGCCGTGGCACGTGGCAGCGTTCCGGCAACTTCAGCAACCCCGTGGATGGGCACGTGTTGAACAGCGGTTCCGAGCTTCACGCAGGCAGCGGTTTCGTTGGCATCAATCGCAGTTGGGGTCATTCGCAACTTCATTTCAGCACTTACAACCAGCGCATCGGCATCCCTGAAGGCGAACGTGATTCGCTCGGAAAATTCGTTGGCCCTATCGCAGTGGACGGAGCGGAAGGCGAACGCTCGTACTCGGACAGCGACCTTGATGGCTGGAAAAACAGCATCGGCGTGCCGTCACAGCGCATCAACCACAACCGGATGGTTTGGTCGAACGTAGTGTTTTTCGGGGAGTCGAAACTGACCACCGACTTGGCTTGGCAACAAAACCAACGCCGGGAGTTTGGCGACGTACTCAACCCTGACGCCACCGAGCTTTATTTCAAACTCAATACATTCAACGCCGACTTGAAATATTTTTTTCCAGAAAAAAACGACTGGAAGTTTTCGACCGGACTGAGCGCACAGCGCCAAACCAACCAAAACTTTGGGGCGGAGTACCTCATCCCTGCCTACGAGCAGACCGACGCCGGTATCTTCTTTTTTGGACAAAAGGAAATCAACCAGTGGTTCCTCAGCGGCGGACTGCGTTTCGATTACCGCCACCTGAATACGCAACCGCTCTATCTCGGTGAAAATGAAGAACCCGTGGCGCCGACCGACCCGAATGCGGTGGAGAAGTTCGCCAAGTTCCACCGTGATTTTACCAACATGACTGGAAGTGTGGGCGCTACTTATCAAATTTCAAAACCGCTGGTCGCCCGCCTCAACCTGTCGAGGGGCTACCGGGCACCAAACCTTTCCGAACTGGGCAGCAACGGTGAGCACGAGGGCACTTTTCGCTACGAAGTCGGCAATCGCAACCTGAAACCAGAAACCAGCCTCCAAGCCGACGCTGGCCTGACTTTCACGGACGACCACGTTGCGCTCAACATCAGCGGTTTTTACAACGGCATCCAGCAGTTTATTTTTTTGGAAAAACAGGAAACCATTGGTGGGGGCGACTCGCTTATTGGCGGTTCTCAGGTGTTCCGGTTTGTGCAGGGCGATGCGGCGCTGTACGGCGGCGAGGTCAGCCTCGACATCCACCCTCACCCGTTCGATTTTTTGCACTTCGAAAATTCCTTTTCCTACGTGCGGGGCAAGCTGCGCAATGCACCTGACTCCTTATCGAACCTGCCGTTCATGCCGCCCGCAAAACTGCACAGCGAGCTGCGGGCGCAACTGCAGAAGCCGTGGAAATCGTTGCAGACTGGCTATTTGAAAGTGGAGGGCCAGTATTTTTTTAAGCAAGGAAATGTCTATTCGGCATACGACACGGAAACGCCAACGGGCGGCTATTTCCTGCTGAATGCTGGCCTTGGCGCTGACATCATGAACGCCAAAAAAATGGTGGTCTGCCGCCTTTTCCTTTCCGCCCAAAACCTGCTCGACAAGGCATATTTCAGCCACCTCAGCCGCTTGAAGTATGCCCCGGAAAATCCGGTGACGGGCGTGGCGGGAATTTACAATACGGGCAGGAATTTGAGCGTCAAGTTGGTGGTGCCAATCGGAATTCGGTGAGTTGAACGCCTTACAACCTCGATGGGATTTTGAAGCCTGTTGATTTCCCACAGAATCAGGGGCGTAGCCCCGACCCTGTTTGTAGATAGGACAACAACCCCTTTTTTAAGGGGCGTAGCCCCGGCACAGGTTATTTTCACGGCTTTTTGTGCCGGGGCTACGCCCCTTTGAATACCTCCTCAACTGATTGCTACAAATGGGGCCGGGGCTACGCCCCTGATGGTCAATGAATTATTCTGTGGGGTATCGGCAGGATTTTGAAGCCCGCCGACGTTGCAAGGCGTTCAATCGTCATAACCTTTGCAATGGCTTTTCAAGTTTGACATCATCGTCCCAGTTCTTGAAATCACTGATTTATCTAGTGCGTACGCACTCACTGATATTGAATATAAATCGGCTTAGGCACCAATTGCAGCACCTCCTCTGGCTGCATTACCTGCGTTGCTTTCTTCGTGTCGTGCTTGTAAAAAATCTTGAACCCGGAGAACTGCACCGGCTGCGGATAAATCACGTGCTGGTAAGTTCCCTTTTTCTTCGCTTTGCCGCCCCAGCCGTCCATCTGCACCACGATTTGAACTTCGGGCAACGGTGTGATGTCCTCGTAATTTGTCAGCATCGGCTTCGTAAAGCGGTGTACGATTAGCATCTTTGGGGGAAGGTTGTACAATTTGACCAAGCCCGCCAAGTATTTAGCTGCATAATTGACATCTTCGGCATCGAAGCTGCCGATTTTCTTGCCAGGGCGAGCGCCCGTTTTCATCGAAAACTCAGGGTCAATGCCCAAATGCACGTTCGGCATGGACAGAAAACTGTCCAACTGCGGCAACTCCTCCTCCAACGAACTCAAACCAATCTGGATGTCCAAAATGACGATAGCGTCTATTTTTTTGGCAATGGTCAACGCCTTTTCGATTTGCGCTTTCGGCATTCGTTGGCGGTATTTTTCATCTCTCCCGGGGCTTCGCTGTGCAGTGACGGCAATGTAATGAATGGCAGGTACAACGGGTGTCAGGGAGTCGGCCAGCTCCCATTTTTTGGCTTCTGATTGCAGCATTTCCAGCATCTCATCTTCAGGATACTCCCCCAAGATACCCATCCGTTTCGAGTAGAAATTGCCGTAGTAGGCAATCACCCGGTTGAATGGAAGGAGGGCACCTACATTCGGGTAGGGCGCTTTCAGGGACAGCCACTTGCCACTTTTATCACCAGTATTCAAGGCGTCGAACCTGCTTTTGTAGTCGGCTGTATCCAATTCTAGCACGGTGTCCTCAATGGGTTTCATGGCTTCGCCAATGGGTGGTTTCAGGCTTGTAGCGGGGCTTCCCTCCGTTTTCGAGCAGGCAAAATTGATGAGCAAAAGGAGACTAAAAAGCAGGAAAAACCAACGTGATTGGGGAGAGAAAACGTTTCCGTGATGCATGTTGCAATAGTGTTTGAAGGAATTTTGAACGCAGCACTACCAGTGGAAGGCTTCGTTTTAACCAGAACCGGAGCGTTCGGCTTATGTTCACCCGAATTCATGGATGACACAAATTCTATTTTCTTGCAAAGCTTAAGCCCTTCGTGCTTGGATGGGCTGACTCGGTACCCAATCTATCCCGCATGGGCAACCCAATTCCCAACACCAACTTATCTTAACATGAGTCATGGCAATAAGGGCTTGATAATCAAGTCCGTAGGACTTATATCTT
>CAZDSU010000108.1:0-15837 GCA_964508135.1 uncultured Saprospiraceae bacterium | reverse complement strand
CACCATAGATTTCAAAGAACAAAATGTATCGAATAATTCTGATTGACTACTTACTGATATTTTTTGAAATTTTTCCCGTCGAAGCGGTTCAGGCCGTTGAAAGTGGTAAACCACATGAACCCCTCCCGATCCTGGATGATGCTTTCGAGCCAGTAAGTACCTTCATTGGACAGGCCGTCTTCCATCGTGAATTGCTGGAACCGAAGTTCCTGGCCAATGGAAAGCCCAGGAATTGCCAGCAGGATTAAGAGGTATGTATGACGTTTTAACAAGGTGAAGGTGGATTGTCAATCCCAAATGTAGTTTTTTTTTGGAAAACTGCCTTCCCGCTGGGACTCCTGCTGTCACAAGTTGTGGAGACAATAAAATGAAAGCCAAACAGCTTCACTACTATCATTTGTTTGTTGCAAACATAGGCTGGTGGTAAAAGTCCAAAAATTCTTCAATTAAGTTGAGCGTATGTTGGAAAATACGGAGTTTGAATCAAACGCACGGGAAATCAAACCGCAAAGGCAGAAGATGCCGACACAATCTGGCGTTTCGTCACTTTTCAATCAATCAAATGACCTGAAATTTTGGGGGAAGATTACTTTCGCCCATTCAACAACGGTTTTTGTTTTTCGATGAAAATCATCAACCACTTTGTACCTTTTATAAATAGTTTTGACCATGAAATTCTTAATTACGACTTGCGCTGCAATGCTGTTGTTCTTGGCGACCGACATTTTCTCGCAAGAAAACTACGCCAAATCCGCCATCGGCAACATCATCACCATCCGAAACATCGGTGGTCAAACGCTCGGCTACTCCACCGATTCCGGAGTGAAAATCCTGACGGTAGACGGCCATGCGTTCAAGGACCTGAACAAGAATGGCGCACTTGACAAATACGAGGACTGGCGCCTGCCCTTCGACGCACGGGCCAAAGACCTTGCTTCGCAAATGAGCATCGAGCAGATAGCGGGCCTCATGCTCTACAGCCGCCACCAGACCATCCCCGCAAGGGCAGGCGGCTTCATGGGCGGCACCTACAACGGCCAGCCATTTGCCAAGGGCGAAACCAACCCCGCCGACCTCTCCGACCAGCAGCTCGACTTCATGATGAAGGACAACCTGCGCCACGTGCTCATCACATCCGTGCAGTCGCCGGAGGTCGCTGCGCAATGGAACAACAACATACAGGTGCTGGCAGAGGGCATCGGCCTCGGCATCCCCGCCAACAACAGCTCCGACCCACGCCACGGCACGGTCAGCAGCGCAGAGCACAATGCCGGGGCGGGCGGCCAGATTTCGATGTGGCCCAATTCCCTCGGTCTCGCCGCCACCTTCGACCCGGTGCTGACGGAGCGCTTCGGGCAAGTAGCCGCTGCGGAGTACCGGGCCTTGGGCATCGCCACTGCCCTCAGCCCGCAGGTGGACATTGCAACCGAACCCCGCTGGATGCGCTTCAACGGCACTTTCGGCGAAAACCCGTGGCTCTCGGCGGCCATGGGCGAGGCATATTGCAGCGGCTTCCAGACCTCCATTGGCGACCAAGAAATAGCCGACGGCTGGGGCCTCGGAAGCGTGAACGCAATGGTGAAGCACTGGCCCGGCGGCGGCAGCGGCGAGGCGGGCAGGGATGCGCACTATGCCATCGGCAAGTTCGCCGTGTATTCCGGCGGACAGTTTGAGAAGCACCTCATCCCGTTTACAGAAGGGGCATTTAAGCTAAAAAGCAAAACCAAGATGGCCTCGGCCATCATGCCGTATTACACCATTTCCTGGAACCAGGACACGAAGAACGGCGAGAACGTGGGCAATGCCTTTAACTCGTACATTATCAACGATTTGCTCCGCAAAAAATACGGCTATGATGGCGTGGCCTGCACCGATTGGGGCATCACGGGGGACCATACGGTGATGAACTCCTTCATCGGCGGCAAGCCGTGGGGCATCGAAAAACTGAGCATTGCGGATCGCCACTACAAAGTGCTGATGGCGGGCGTTGACCAGTTCGGCGGCAACAACGTGGCGCAGCCCATCCTCGATGCCTACCAGATGGGCGTGAAGGAGCATGGTGAGAAATGGATGCGGGAGCGCATGGAGCAGAGCGCCGTCAGGTTGCTCCGCAATATTTTCAGGACGGGCCTGTTCGAAAACCCCTACCTCGACCCCGCATCGACGAAGGCCGTGGTGGGCAATCCCGACTTCATGAAAGCGGGTTATGAGGCGCAATTGAAATCCCAGGTCTTGTTGAAGAACAAAGGAAACGTGCTGCCCATTACGGGCAAGAAGTCGGTTTATGTGCCGAAGAAGTTCACGCCCGCCAGCACCAATTTCCTCGGCATGAAGACGCCGGAGAAATTAGACTATCCGGTGAACATCGAAATCGTGAAGAAATACTACAACGTAACCGACAATCCCGACGAGGCGGACGCTGCGCTGGTGTTCATTGAAAGCCCCAAGTCCGGCATCGGCTACGACAGCGCCGATGTAAAACTTGGCGGCAACGGCTATGTGCCCATCAGCCTCCAATACGGCGACTACACCGCCACCGAGGCCCGTGCCACGAGCATCGCTGGCGGCGACCCGATGGAGAGCTTCACCAACCGCAGCTACAAGGGCAAGACCGTGAAGACCCGCAACACCACCGACCTCGGCATGGTGACGGAGACCGCCGCCAAGATGAAGGGCAAGCCCGTCATCGTCAGCATCACGATGGACAACCCGTTGGTGTTCAGCGAGTTCGAGGGGAAGGCCACGGCTATCTTGGTCAATTTCCGGGTACAGGACCAAGCCATCCTGGACATCATCAGCGGCAAGGCGGAGCCGTCGGGGCTGCTACCAATGCAGATGCCCGCCAGCATGAGCGAAGTGGAACGACAAGCCGAGGACGCCCCGCAGGACATGAAATGCCACAAGGACACGGAGGGCCACAGCTATGATTTTGGGTTTGGGATGAACTGGAAAGGGGTGATAAAAGATGGGCGGGGGAGCAAATTCAAGCAGTAACTTGGGTATAAATGGAACACGGATGACATAGATTGGACACGGATAAGATATCTTAAATCCGTGTCCAATCTATGTCATCCGTGTTCCAATCTTCCACCTCGTCCTCCTCACTCAGAGCTGCACATGGCCAATGACTCGCCCGTTCAGGGGCTGCACGGGGCGGTGGGTGTTGGGTATTTTTTGGGTGAAGGCTTCAATCTCGGCGGCGGTAGCCTGCACCTTGGTTTCCATCACTAACCATTTCACCACCTCCGAGCAGGGCGGAGTGGTCAGCGAGCCGGAGTAGGTAAAGTAGCTGCGGTTGGCGGGCAGCAGGTCGAAGGCGGTGTAGGTCAGTTCTTCCTCCTCGAATTCTTGGCCCGCTGCGGTGGGCAGGTGGTCAACGAACTGCGCCAAGAAGGGGTTGGAGGCGCCTTCCTCGAACATCACCCCGATGACGAGGTACTCGTTTTTCCAGACATTGCGGCAGACCAAATGGCCTTCGAGTGGGGCGTGGTTGCCACCCACCTGGTGTTCGCTCTTGGCGTGGAAGTGGAACTGGCCGAGGGTGAACTGTGCGGGCAGGCCGTTCTCCGTTTGGCCGTATTCAAGGTAGCTTCCCGGCTCCTGCTCGAACTCGATGGTGTGGCCTTTGTGTACGATTTTGGTCGTGGTCTCGCTGCCAAACAGCAGCAGTTCTGGCAGGTTGCTGTTCGGTACTGCCCCGACGATGTTGATGGGGCTTTGATGGTCGCCAGTGCAGCCGGTGCCGCAGCAAATGTCGTTCCAGCAGTCAGGCCCGCCAAAGTCGTCGTAGCCCCATTCGTTGTTCGTATTGGCCTCGTGGCAGGGGTCTTCCACTTCGCAGTTGGGGCCGGAGAAGCCGTCTGGGCAGAAGCAGGTGCCATCGGCGCAGGTGCCACCGTTCTCGCAGGTGACGGTAGCGCAGGGGTCGGTTGGGGTGTCGTCGTCTTTGCAGGCGGGTACCAGCAGTGCGAGACTTAGGAGGGCGGTCAATACGAATAGGGAATGATGTTTTTTCATTGTGCTAAATTTAAAGTGGAAATGAAAAGCGCAGCGGTGGGCAGTGGACATGATGCCCGCTTTCCGCCCCTGCGCTTTTCTGGTTTACATTTTCTCAATGAGCCAAGAAGCATCCTGCTTGAACAGCTCGGAGCCATTGCTCGTATGGACGAACATGGCAAAGCCTGAGTGGCGAAGGTAATGGTCAGCAAACTTCTCAGATTGGAAAGATCGGAAATTGCGCTCCTTGGCGCCCGGTGCTGAGGTCAGCGGCGACACTGACTTGAACTTGGCACCTTCTGGCACCTTGCCGCCAGCCGCTTTTTCCACGTGAACTTCTTTGTTGTCACGGGCGGTGAGGTACATGTCAGCGCCAGCGTTCATCACTTTGAACGCATAGGTGTCATTGCCAAGGTCAATGCTCTGTATCTCCATCCATTTTGCATTGCTACCCAGCTTGGCCTGGCTCAAGATGCGCCCTCTGCTGTCGTTGTTGTTCAACGCAAACCAGTAGGCGTCTTTGTCGCTTTTCCCTTCGCCGACGGAATAGGCCAGTACCTTGAATTTACTGGGCAGGTCAACAGAGGCGGATGAATTGCAGCCGGGGTCTTTTTCAACCTTGATAGTCGATACTATATCATTGAAATTCATTGGAATCAGGTCGGGTGAATCCCCCGTAATGACCAACTGCCTTCCATTATTGGGGTTGTGCTCGTAAAGCGTGACCTTCCAGCATTTTTTCACTTTCAAGGAGCTGACCACATCGTTTCCGATTTGGAGAACCCCAGTGTTTATCCCTTCCTTTAACCCTTGGCTTTTGCCGCCATAATTGGTGTGCTCAAATATGGTCACGGGGAAATCGTCGTCTTTTTCCGGCTCAATCTCCTTCCCGTTGACAAGAATATTGATTCCAGACACCGTGTTCCTATCCGCACAGTCGTCGAACTGGACGATAACGATGCGATTGGAGCCATTGACTATTTTAGCTTTCAGGTCAACGTTTCCTGTGTTGTCCCTACTGTTGCTTATAATCAAATCTGCTGCTGGGTCGAAAGTTCCGTTAGGGAATTTAGAATTGAAAATGTAAATCCTTGCGCCATCATCGGCTTTGTCGTAAGACACATTGAACTTGTCCACCCTCGTGTTCGCCGGGATATTCACCGAGGTCTGGAAATAGGTAAAGTCCAATTGCTCCAGACATTTGATGGTAGATGGCTTGTCAATGGACACATCGCCAGCGCTGTTTTTTGGGGCTTCTTTCCAACCATTGTCGTTTTGGGCGGGTATCTTGGCCATGGCGTAGGCGCTGGGGTCTCCATTACGGGGATTGTAGTGGCTGACAACGCCTTCTTTGCCCTCATGGATTTGCCACGGGCTTACGGAGAATTGAGCCATCAAAACTGTATGGCCAAGGAGGAGGATTAAAATGGCCATGATTGATTTCATCTCTTTCATTTCTTAAAGATTTAAAGTGAATTTATTGCCTACTCTGTTACAGGATTTTCGGCATACTCCTTCATAATTGGTTAGTCTCTTTTTGACCTTTCAAAGCTTGGATTTGGGCATAACAAACCATCGCCACAGGCTGTGGAGATGACCTCGTCCATGCAGTCAAATATGGGATATGCAGGTTGGCAATGATTGTCCGCATCTTATTTTAGCTTTAAAGTGGTACGACTTTGCTTCATTTGGTCTTGCTGCGCTTGCAGGGTTCAGCATTTTTCATGGAAGCAACGGAGTGGGTGATTTTGTCTCGCTTTCTGCCTTATGCCTCGATAAAAATGAATGGCCGTTGTCTTTTTCTTTCGCAGCAAAAGTGGGGGTGGTCCACGTGATGTTTTCCATCAACTTGGTAGCATTTTCCGTCAAAATAAATGGAAGGCACAGGTAGCAAAATCCGTCAGGAGTAGATTTTGTCGTTGAAAATCAAGCACTTAGGAAATCAGAGGGCAATTTCCCGAACCGCTGTTTGAAACTCCTTGAAAAAGAACGGGTGTCGCCGTAGCCCACTTTGTCGGCGACTTTTGAGATGGAATCGTAGCTACGGTTTTCCAACAGGTGGCGGGCTTTGTCCAAGCGGACTTCCTGTAAATACTGCAAGGGCGACAGCCCGGTGAGCCGCTTCAACTGCCGAAGCAGGGTGGATTCGCTCATGGCAAATTCAAATGCCAAAGAGGGGATGTTCAGCGTATCATTGGCCATGTTTCTTTGTACGAAGGCTTCAAAGCATTCCAGCCAAACCCGGTCTGGTTCGGAGACGAAGGAGACGCCCGCTGTCACTTCTTCGGTGACTGGCAAGTTTGTATCGGGTTTAGTTGCTACAATGACATGCTGGCGGTTTTTGGAATTGGCCAACAGGTTTTCAATCCGCACCAGCAGTTCCTCCTCGTCAAATGGTTTGGTCAGGTAGTCGTCCACGCCGATGCGGAGGGCCTTTAGCCTGTCCCTTGCCTCTGCCCTTGCCGTGAGCATGATGACGGGGATGTGGCGGGTGGCGTCGTCGGACTTCAGTTTTTCGAGCAGCTGGTAGCCGTCCATGATGGGCATCATGAGGTCGCTGAGGATGAGTTGGCAGTTGGCAGTTGGCAGTCAGGCCCAAGGTCACCCATCAACCATTGTAAGGCAACTTGGCCGTTTTCGGCGGTGACGACGTGGTATTTTTCCTCCAAAATCAGGCGGATATAATCCTGCAAAGCTGGGTTGTCCTCCACTACGAGGATGGTGGGTTTTGCTTCGCTGGAAGTTGCCGGGTTGGGTACATTCTTTTTCGCAAGCGCTACAACTGCTTCAATCCCCAGTTCATCCGGCATCGGACTGCCGACTGCCGACGGCGGGCTGTCCACCAATTTGACCGGGAAGGCGACACGGAAACTAGTCCCCTTGCCCAGTGTGCTTTCCACTTCGATTGTTCCGCCGAACAGCTTGGCGTATTCGTGGCAAAGTGCGAGGCCAATGCCCGTGCCGCCTTCGGCGGGCTTGTCGGGGCGGGTGGTTTGGAAGAAGCGGTCGAACACGTGGGGCAGGTCGTCGGGGTGGATGCCGGGGCCGGAGTCGGAGACGGTGATTTGGAAATTGGAAATTGGAAATTGAGAAATTGGGGGACGAGGCAAACCAATTTCCCAATTTCCAATTTCCAATTTCACTTTAACTTCTCCGCCCGGTGTGGTGAACTTGAAGGCGTTGGAAAGCAGGTTGTACAGTATCTGACGGCATTTGTCTTGGTCAATGCTGGCCGACAGTTGGTTGTCAAGGCTTGTTTCAATCGAAAAATCAATTTGCTTGCGATCGGCCAGGGACTGGAATTGCGCAGCATAGCTTCCGAAAAACGGGGCGAGCGTGGTGGGCTTTTCATTCAGTTCCATTTTGCCCACTTCCAATTTTTGCAGGTCGAGTATTTCGTTGACCAACTGTTGCAGTTCTTTTCCGCTTTGATGGGCGGTTTGTATCAGGCGGCTTTGTCTTTCGGTTAATTGGTTTTCTTTCAATAAGGATTTGATGGGGCTAAGTACCAGTGTGAGCGGGGTGCGCAGCTCGTGGCTCACATTGGCGAAGAAGCGGGACTTAGCGTCATCGAGGCTTTTGAGTTGTTCGGCCTGCTGCTGGATGACGGCATTTTGGGTGGCCAGTTTCTGTTTCGCCTTGCGTTGCCTGTTCAGGCCGACAAGTAGTGCAACGGTGAGTAAGGCGATAAGGGCAGCGATGGCCAAAGCGTTGCGGAGCTGTGTTTTCTTGATTCGCAACTCCAGTTCTTGGTTTCTTTGCTGCGTTGCCAATTGCTCTTTTTCCTGTTGGAGGTAATAGTTTTCTATATTGAACCCGGCACTTTGTGATTTGTACTTGTTGTCGTGGAACCGATGCTTTTTGGTAAATTCCAAAGCATCGGCATAGCGTCGCTCCGCTTCCGCCATCTTCGCCTTGCGCTCAAAAATGGATGCCAGCAATTCGTCGAGTTCCATGTTTTCCGCCTTTTGCTGTGCCTTGTCAAGGTAGGATTTTGCCGCTAACACATTCCCCCGCTCCCATTCCAAGTCCGACAAAGTGTAAAGTATCTTGATTTCGAGCCATCGGTCAGGTCTGTCTTCGCACAACCGTAAGGCTTTTTTGTAAAAAGGCTCCGCATCTGCCAGTATTCCTCGAACCTTCAACAAATCTGCCCGGCCCATTGCAGCAATGGTGGCCAAGTAATATTCCGATGTTTTGATAGGGTCGGACACGGGGATTTTTTCAAGTGCCGCAACATGTTCCTCCATTTTTTCATACATCCTGGCTTCTTGGGTAAGATAAAGAAGCCGAATGTGGAATTGCGCCGCAATGAACGTGTCCCTGGTGGCGATGGCCTGGTCGAGCAGCGCCTCCATTTCTGGCAGCACATCCACGAATTTCCGAAAACTGAGACTAAATTCCAGCATGGCCATTTGGGTAATGGCCATCGCTGGGCCATCTCCCAACTGCTTAAACAAGCTCAACGCCTTTTCACTGTTTTTGAATGCCAAACGGCGGTTGCCAAGGGAGTCATGATAGCGGATCAAGTGCCTGTAGGTGGTAGCTTCCTCCCGTAAATTGCCTTTTCGTTGGGCTACTTTCACCATCTCCTCCCCAACAAATATGGCCAAGGGCAGGTTGAAGCGCCGCTCCAGCTTAAGCATGATTTCGAGGTAGGCTTCGTATTGGCATTGGTCGTCCGTCCCGCAATGGCTGCGTACCTGTTGGAAGATGAAGTGGCGGGCAGTGTCGCCGCCGGGTTGTTCCAGTTGTTTTTTGATGGATGGCCAGAGAGATTCAGCGACATCCGCTGTGAGAGGGGTGTCTTGAGCCATTAAACTGCCCGAAACCCCTACTGATAGCAGCAGAGATAGGGATATTAGGAAATTGATTATGCGGCTCAAACTGGTGTCAGTTGAATGTGTCGGCAAAAATTACACGCAAAAGTCTGTAAAATTTTGGGTAATGGGTCAAAAGGGTGGGGGAAGGATTACTAAACCTTCAAGGTTTAGTAATCCTAAGCACTGCTTTAACACTTCTGGCCCAGTACCAAATTTCTGAAACCTAAAGCATAAGACGGGTTGGCGTAAATCTTCCACACCATGAGATTCATGGAGTTAACTATCATTGCAATTCAAATTAACTTATGGCTACCAACATCGAATCAAAACTGGCGCAGATGGGACTTGAAATGCCCGTGCTGCCCACTTCCAAAGGCATTTACCAGCGCTGCCTCACCGTCGGCAACCTCGTTTATTTCTCCGGCCACGTCTCTGTCAACACCGACGGCAGCTTCATAACCGGCAAGCTCGGTGCCGACCTCATCGATGAGCAGGGGCAACACGCCGCCCGGCAATGCGGACTCGCCATTTTGGCGGCCTTGCAGGAACACCTCGGCAGTTTGGACAAGGTGAAACAGGTGGTCAAGCTCCTCGGCATGGTCAATGCCACAGCCGACTACACCAACCATCCCGTCATCATCAACGGATGCAGCCAGCTTTTCGCCGAGCTTTGGGGGCCGGAGCATGGGGTAGGCGTGCGCAGCGCCGTGGGCATGGGTTCGCTGCCTGGGAATGTGGCAGTTGAAATTGAGGGAATTGTTGAAATTTGATAAAAGGGGTTGAAAAATTGCTACGCAATTTTTCAACCCAATAATAACTTTTCCCCAGCGCCGCCGAGGCGGCGCTGGGGAAAAGCAGTCGTAACTATGGAATTTCGAGTTGAAAATATAGATGAAATTGACTCCCCAGCCCTTGTCATTTTCAAGGAGCAGGTGCAGCAGAACATCGCCCACGCCGTGCGGATGGTCGGTGATGTGGGGCGACTGCGGCCACACGTCAAGACCCACAAATCCGCCGATGCAACGCAACTGATGCTGGCAGCGGGCATCGCCAAATTCAAATGTGCCACCATCGCCGAGGCGGAGATGCTGGGCGAATGCAGGGCACCGGATGTGTTGTTGGCGTACCAGCCCGTCGGGCCGAAAGTGCAGCGGTTTGTTGGGGTGATAAAAAATTATCCCGGTACGGTTTATTCCTGTTTGACGGATGATTTGTCAACGGCGCAGCGAATGGCTGCTGTTTTTCAGAAAAATAGTCTTGTTGTACCCGTTTATATTGATTTAAATATTGGGCAAAACCGCACGGGCATTGCACCAGAAAATGCCATCGAATTATACCTTGCTTGCAGCAATTTAAATGGCATTAAGCCGATTGGCTTGCAGGCGTATGATGGCCATATTCGGGATATGGATTTTGATAAAAAAACAGTATTGTGCGATGAGGCTTTTAAAGCAGTATCGCAAGTTTCGCAGCAAATAATGGCATCCGGATTTAATGCGCCGGTAATTATTGCTGGCGGCTCACCGACGTTTTCAATTCACTGCAAAAGACCGGGTGTGGAATGCAGTCCAGGCACCTTTGTTTACTGGGACAAAGGCTATTCCGACCTTTGCGCGGAGCAACCGTTTTTCCCAGCCGCCGTGCTGGTTTCACGGGTGATTTCCCTGCCCGATGCCACGAAAATATGCCTCGATTTGGGGCATAAATCCGTGGCTGCCGAGAATGAAATTGGCAAGCGAATATATTTTCCAGATGCGCCAGATTTTATACCCATCGGCCAAAGTGAGGAGCATTTGGTCATGGAAGCTGGTGCAAATCATGGCTTTAAAGTTGGCGATGTTTTGATTGGCATTCCATATCATATTTGCCCAACCATTGCGCTTTATGAGCGGGCAATAATTGTCGAAAATGGCATTGCAAATGCTGAATGGAAAACGACCGCTCGTGACCGCAAAATAACCCAATAACTCAATAACTCAATATCATGTTCATCATTGACGCCCACCTCGACCTCGCCATGAACGCTATGGAATGGAATCGAAACCTTCGGTCGCCCCTCGCCGACATCAACCAGCGAGAAGCGGGCATGACCGACAAGCCCGACCGTGGTCATGCGACCGTGAGTTTTGAAGAACTCCGAAAGGGCAATATCGGCCTCGTGGTGGCCACACAGATTGCCCGGTGTGTAGCTCCCGACAACCCGTTGCCCGGTTGGCACTCTCCAGAACAAGCCTGGGCGCACACGCAGGGGCAACTGGCCTGGTACCGGGCAATGGAAGAGGCGGGCGAACTTGCGCAAATCACTGATTTACAGTCGCTTGATGCCCACATTGCTCGTTGGGACGACCCCGCCATTGCGCCAGCAAACAAGCCCATCGGATACATTCTGAGCCTCGAAGGTGCTGATTCGATGGTGACGCCGGACTACGTGGAACGGGCTTGGCAGTACGGCCTCCGTGCCATCGGCCCCGGCCACTACGGCCCTGGCCGCTACGCCAACGGCACGAACTCGACCGGAAAAATGGGACAGCTCGGGCTGGATTTGTTGAAAAAAATGGCTGAGTTCAACCTCATCCTCGATGCCACCCACCTCTGCGACGATGCCTTTTGGCAGGCGATGGAGCACTACGACGGCCCCATCTGGGCGAGCCACAACAACTGCCGGGTCTTGGTGAACCACAATCGCCAGTTTTCGGATGAGATACTTCGGGAACTCATTGGTCGAGGGGCTGTCATCGGGGCGGTGATGGACGCTTGGATGGTGGTGCCGGGCTGGGTGAAACGGGTTTCCACACCGCAGTCAGCGGGCTGCAACCTCGAAAAACTGGCCGAGCATATTGACCATATTTGCCAAATTGCTGGGAATGCTAACCACGTGGGCATTGGCTCTGATTTGGACGGCGCATTTGGTACCGAGCAGTGCCCCAGCGATGTGGAGACGATTGCGGATTTGCAGAAAATTCCTGATATTTTGAGGCGGCGGGGCTATTCGGAAGCGGATGTGGAAGGCATCATGCACGGGAATTGGTTGCGGTTTTTGCGGAATACATGGGCCTGATTTTCAATCTATTATGTAAAAAACACCAACTACCTGAACATGAAGAACGATTGGTTTGCAAAGCACGAAGGGCCGTTGAAATCGGGGTATATTGCCCTGCAAGCTGAGAGCCACCCGGTGGAGTTTCGGAAAGTGGAGTTGCTGGATTTGAGCGGGAAGGTGAAGCCTTAGAGCGCCTATCAATTATATTTTTATAGACAAGTTTGTATGTATGCAATCTTGTCTATAAATTTGCCTCAAAATATTCAAAACATGAGAAACATAATTGGGCCTCCTGTGGAAGGTGATGACTTTTTCGGTAGAGAAGACGAACTACCCTATGTTTGGCAGAAAATTGAGGACGGCAACAGCATCATATTGCCTGCGCCCCGCCGTGTCGGAAAATCCTCATTTGCGAAGAAGTTATTGGCCATTGCGAAGCAAAAAGGTTGGGACACGTTGGAAATCAACTTGGAAGAAATCCATACCGAACCAGCGTTTATTGCACTGTTTATTGACAAGCTAAAAGGTTTGTCTTGGTGGGAAAAAGTAAAAGATAAGGCGGGCGGACTGCTTGAACAGTTTAAGTCCGTGAAGCCGACCATTAAGTACGAAGATGTAGAAATCCAATTGGAATGGCAGCGCCAACGGGAAGATGTTTACAAAGCAATCGCTGAGCTGCTTGACCACCAAAAGCCCACGTTAATCTTCTTTGACGAACTCGCCGTTCTGCTCACCAGCATAGCTAAAGCTGAAAACGGTAAGGTAGAAGTTGCAAATTTCCTCCATTGGCTGCGCAGCTTGCGTCAAGTTAGTGGCACCAAAATCCGATGGGTTTTTTGCAGTTCAGTTGGCATTGAAAACTTTGCTTACGCTCATCAATTGAGCGATACCTTAAACGATGTGCCGCCCTACCACTTGAAAGCATTTGACGCAAAGACCAGCTTTGCACTCATCAAGGCGCTAGAAAAAAGCAGCGGCATCGAACTCAACGACGCCGTGCGTCAGGCGATGTTGGATAAGGTCAGGTATTATCTTCCCTATTTTCTACAAATCCTTTTTGAAAAAATCAGCTCAATTATCAAAATTGAAAAGGCGGAAGTTAATGAGCAAATAGTGGATACCGCCTACCAAGCCTTGCTTGATGAAAGCTACCTGAACACTTGGGTAGAACGGCTGAAGGAGCAGTACGGAGAACTTGAAAAAGACGCTTTTGCACTCCTCAAGCATATTTGCCAAGCGGAAAACGGCACGAAAAGGGATAACCTACTGAATCTGCTCCTGAGTCGGCACAACAACGACCCCGACATCGGCGAAGACCGCCTCAGCACCTTGCTCTACATGCTCCGCAACGATGGCTATCTCATGGACGAGGCCGGACTTTACCTTTTTCGTTCACCACTTATCAGGGACTTCTGGTACAACCGATTTGTAAGATGAGCACAACCACCCCGTTCCTCAGTTCCCAAATCAGCATTTACAACCCCGGTCGGCTTTCCGACGAGGAAATTGAACGCATTTTCATTACCCGAAAAGGTGTCTTCAAGTACCTCTTCGACCTGTTGGTGGCCGAGCCGCCGGGGAACATACCGCAGCACCACCTCGTCATCGGCGAGCGGGGCATGGGCAAATCCACGCTGCTGCACCGCATCGCAGCAGAGTTCAGGAAACAGCCGCACCGGGAGGCATTCCTGCCACTGACCTTTCCCGAGGAACAGTACAATATTGACCGCCTCTCCAAGTTCTGGCTCAACTGCTTGGATGCACTCGCAGACGCTTTGGATAGGGCGGGCGAACAAGCGTCTTTAGTGGAATTGGATGCTGATATTGATAGGTGGCAAAAGCAGGCAAGGAACATCTCTGCGATGGAAATGTATGCCCATTTTAAAGATTGGAGCAAGCGGCTGAATCGGCGGGTGGTCTTGTTGGTGGACAACCTCAACTTGATTTTCAACAAAATCAGCAAGGAAGAACAGCACCAACTGCGGGCCATTTTGATGAAAAACGGGGCACCCATCCTCGTCGGGGCCAGTGCACACAGCATTGAAGACGTGGTGGACTACGGGGCACCGTTTTATGACGCTTTCAAGATTCAGACTCTGAAAAAACTGAGCTTTGACGAGGTGCTGGACACCTTGAAAAACCTGGCCGAAATCACAAACAACACGGCGTTCATCAATGAACTTTACGCCCACCGTGGCAGACTTCGAGCCCTGTACCAACTTACGGGTGGTACGCCACGCACCCTCACCATGCTCTACCCACTGATTCGGGAAGGTTTTTCCATCAGCATTCAAACCGATTTGGAGGCGCTGATGGACATGGCCACTTCGCTCTATAAATCCCGATTCGAGGAACTTCCAGCGCAAATGCAAGTGGTGTTGGACGCCATTGCCATGCACTGGGACCCCGCACACTTGGAAGCGTTGCGGGAAATTACCCATCTGGACAACGCCCAGCTTTCCCCCCAAATCAAGCGCCTCTACGACACGGGCTGGATAAACCGCCTTGACGCCTACAGGGCCAAGGGCAACGCTTATGAAATCAGCGAGCGCTTTTTCAACATCTGGTATTTGATGCGGCGGAGCAGTCGAAGGCAGAAACGGGAGTTGGTTTGCCTGACGAAGTTTTTGGCGACGATGTACGGGGAGGAGTTGCCGGATGTGGCGAGGAAGATGTTGAAAGGAGACTTAAATCATCCTGACCATGCGGGGTTGCATTTGGCGATGGCGGATGCAGTGAAAGATAAGAATTTGGCAAACAGGCTTAGGAATAGGGGGTACAAGGCGTTGCTTAATTTTGCAATGGATGACCCTGATGTTTTGAAGAATTTTGATATTCCAAAGGAGGAGTTGACTAAAAAAGAAGTACAAATCCGGGACGAAGTAAATACAGCCTACAAGAAAAATGATTATTTGATTGCAGTTGAAAAACTCAAAAACCTTTTGAAATTAAATGACAGAAGTAGCCGGGATTGGGCATGGTTGGGCTATATCTATACAGTACATCTTGGCCAACAGGGCGAAGCTGAACAAGCCTACCTCAAAGCTATTGAACTGGACAATAACTTCATTTTTCCGTGGAAAAGCCTTGGCAATTTATACATAGACCACATGGGACGGTATGCCGAAGCTGAACAAGCATATCTCAAGACAATCGAACTGGACAAAAACGACGCAGCTACTTGGTATAATTTGGGCAATTTGTACCAAATACAATTGGCGCGTTATGATGAGGCAGAACAGGCTTACCACAAGGCCATTGAATTAGATGAATATTTCGCTTGGCCGTGGCATAATTTAGGCGCGTTGTATCAAGAGCATTTAGGACGCTTCACTGAAGCTGAACAAGCCTACCGCAGAACAATCGAACTTGATATTAACATGGCCCAACCGTGGAACAATTTGGGCAACTTATATCTAGTCCACATGAGTAAATATGTTGAAGCCGAACAAGCCTATCGCAAAGCCATTGAACTAGATAAAAACTATGCTGATCCTTGGAATGGGTTGGGCAAATTATTTCAGGACTATTTAGGGCGTTATGATGAAGCAGAAAATGCCTATCAACAAGCGCTCAAAATAAACCCATCTTTTGTTTCTGTTAAACTCAACCTTATTTTTCTTTTCCGTGAAAACATGGCCCGCTTAACCGATGCAAAGCTTATTTTTGAGCAGCTAAAACCAGAAGACGGTTTGACAGATAGTTATTACTTGCACAGTACACTATTTGCTTTCTACGAAAAAAACCTCGGCATCGCCTCATTAGAATTTCAAAAGGCACTTGAACAAACCAATGGAAAATTTTCACTAAATACCCAAGACGATTGGCATCGCTTCGCCGCCGTCGCCCACAAGCTCGGCTACGCCCACGAAGTCCTTCAAACCCTCGAAAAAACGGGCTACGACATCCAACTTCGCCCTTATTACGTCGCCATCAAAGCCCTCGGCGAGAAAGACAGCAAGGCTTTCCTGAACAGCA
>CAZDSU010000107.1:0-15999 GCA_964508135.1 uncultured Saprospiraceae bacterium | reverse complement strand
GATTTTGCGAGTGAACCCCAACTCCCGCCCTGTCAAGTAATTTTGGGCATCACCATTGTCTAAAGCCTTCTGTCTAAAGTCTCATTTCAGAAACCATACTTTTCTTTCCACCTTTCTTTCAGCCATTGCCGCAGGCGGTCTTCGCTTGCGTTCTTGCCCGGCACGTAGAGGGGTTTGCCTTTGACCTCTTCTGGTAAAAATTCTTGCGGAGCAAAGTTCTTTTCATAATCGTGCGCATAGCGGTAGTCTTTGCCGTAGTTCAAGTCCTTCATCAATTTGGTGGGCGCATTGCGGATGTGGAGCGGCACGGACAGCGTGCCCGTCTCCCGGACGAGCTGCTGCGCCTGCCCGATGGCCATGTAGGCCGAGTTGCTCTTGGGCGAAGTGGCGAGGTAAATGACGCATTGCGAGAGGACGATGCGAGCTTCCGGGAAGCCAACCGCCCGGCAGGCATCCCAACAGGTGGTGGCCATGAGCAGGGCGTTGGGGTTGGCGAGACCGATGTCTTCGGCAGCGAGGATGATCATGCGGCGGGCGATGAACTCGACATCTTCCCCACCCTCAATCATGCGGGCCAGCCAGTACACGGCGGCGTTGGGGTCGCTGCCCCGCATGGACTTGATGAAGGCGCTGGCAATGTCGTAGTGCATCTCGCCCGTCTTGTCGTAGATGGCGAGGTTGGTCTGGATGGCGTTCTCGACCAGCGCGTTGGTGATAACAACCTTGTCATTCCGGGAACCGGAATCTGTGACTAGCTCCAGCACGTTGAGCAGCTTTCGGGCATCGCCCCCGGAAAACATGAGCAGCGCTTCGTACTCCGCCACTTCGATGTCCTTCTCCCGCAGGTACTCGTCCTTTTGCAGCGCCACATTAACTATATGTACCAGTTCCTCCTTTTCGAGGGGCTTGAGCACATAGACTTGACAGCGGGAGAGCAAGGCCGAGATGACCTCGAAGCTGGGGTTCTCCGTGGTGGCACCGATTAGCGTTACCACGCCCTTCTCCACCGCACCCAGCAGCGAGTCCTGTTGCGACTTGTTGAAGCGGTGTATCTCATCAATGAACAAAATGGGGTTTGCGGCACTGAAGAATTTTTGCCCCTGCGCCTTTTCAATCATCTCCCGCACGTCCTTCACCCCAGAACTAATGGCGCTCAACGTGTAGAACGGTCGCTTGAGTTGATGGGAAATGATGCTGGCCAAGGTCGTTTTGCCCACGCCCGGCGGCCCCCAAAGAATCATGGAAGGCAATTTGCCGCTCTCGATGGATTGTCGGAGGATGGCGTTCGGGCCGACGAGGTGTGCTTGGCCGACGTAATCGTCGAGGGAGGTGGGGCGGAGTCGTTCGGCGAGTGGCTGCATCTTAAACGGTGGCAGGTACTTGTCTTTTTTGCTGGGTTTGGTTGAATTTTGCCAATAAGTCGTTCCAGCATTGGACGGTAAAAATGGCAAGCTCGATGATTTTATCGCCAGGTATGTTAGGGTTCAGTTCATTGAGGGTTGAAGCAACCACCCCTTTTAGCGGCGATGCAGGGTTTCTCCGAAACAATTCCTGCATTTTTTCTTGGATACAAGTTTTCATGACAGCATAGTAGCGGTCGGGCAGCTGTATTTCACCTTTGTTTTTTTCAAAAAAATCAAGCGCACCCTGCATGTCGTCTGGGTAACTGCGTTTTTTGTCACCATTCGTTACTGGCAATTTATCGCTTTTTCTATTTGCTTTCAACATGATTGAAGATTGTTTGGCAAATTAGGAAACTCTGTGCTGTAATTCAAACTCTGTGAACAGTATTTTTGGGTCGAACGGTTTTTTCAAGCCATTTTCCACGCCAAAAACCTCGAAATGCGCCTTTATTTCTTCGAGCCTACTCCGAATAACGAAATTGTAAAGCGCCTGCCGTCTTTCATCAACTGGCCTGATTCTGAGCCTACTGCCGGGATATTTTTCCAAAAAATCATAGACACTTTTTGCCACAGTAGATAAAACTGCGGCTACATCATTATTGTTTGTGACTGTTTTGTCGTTCAGCCCCCCATCGATGAAATCACCAAAGGCAAGATTGTAAAGATCCCCCAAAACGTGTTGAAATAATACGACTTTGATTACCGGGCCTTTACTGCCAACACTTTCGAACAGAAACACCGTGGAATCCTCCAAGGGCGTAGTTTCGTATGCGTTCGAGATGGATGACATGGTGCTGGTTTGAAATTTCAGGCAAATGTAATTTTACTTTTCTTCCCAACCAAACCCAACCTTCCCCACCCTACCTTCGTGATAGTGTTTGAAAACGAATTCGATTTCGCACACCAATCAAAAATGAATTTCAACAATGAAAAAAATCTTTCAACTACTACTATTTTGCCTCTTTTCCATTTCGGCATGGGGCAATGGATACAATGAGCCGACAATGGCGATTGACACTTTCTGCTCCGTGGGCATAAGCCTTGACTCGACAAACACCGGTGACGTCATCCTGACCGCCAACCCAGCTGGCGAAGCACCATTCGCTTATCTGTGGAGCACAGGTGAGACCACTCAGACCATCGTCCTCACACAATGGGGTGTCAACTTCTGCGTGACCGTGACAGATAATACTGGCTGCTCTTCTGATGTTTGCGTTTTTGGGCAAAACACTTGCGGCGTGACCATCAGTGCTAACCCAGCGAGCGGGCTTTCCGCAAACCCATTCGGCGTTGCCCCGTTCAGTTATCTTTGGAGCAATGGCAGCACCAGTTCCAACATTTTACCCACCTCCAACGGGACGTATTGTGTCACCATGACCGACAGCGACGGGTGTTCCAGCAGTTATTGCTGGTGGTGGCAATGGAGTGGCTCTAACGACACTTGTAGTGTCGTCATCACCCTCGACAGTACCAACACTGGGGACCTTTTGACCGCCAATCCCTCCGGCACCGCCCCCTTCACCTACTCGTGGAACTTGGGCCAAAACACCCCCTCCATCCCGCTCGACCCCGCTTATTTTGGCCAATATTGCGTCACCATCACCGATGCAAACGGCTGTATCTCAACCGATTGCATTTTTGGCACCAACAACGGCTGCTCTGTCTGGATTTTTGAATCGGACACCATCGGCATGACGGGGCTTTACGCCATCGCCTCCGCTCCCTCAAACGTCATCAGCTACCTTTGGAGCACAGGTGAAGCATCCTCGGTGATTTTCCCAAATAACGCTGGCACATACTGCGTGACCATCTCGGGCGGCGGATGCACTGCAAATGCTTGCTACACCTATCAAATAGTCAATAATTTCAACATCAGTGGCTATCTGTATTTCCCAGATTCTCTCAATAATCCGGGCCCAATTCAGGGAATGGTCGAATTGTTTTTCAACTCACCAAACAGCAATGTCTGGGAACCAATGGGCACAGTCAATATCCAAAGCGACCCTGCTGGCTGGTCGAACCACTATGATTTTGGCCAACAAACCAACGCTGGCAATTATATCGTAAAAGCAACGCTTGACCCCAACTCCCCCGGTGCCAGCGGGTACATGCCAACCTACCATTTCAGCACCGTGCATTGGGATGAAGCCGATTTGATAACGCTGCCATCAGCAGGTTCCGGCTTATTCAACATCATTTTGAATGACGGCTCCAACTTCACCGGCGGCTCCGGCAACATCAACGGAACCGTGACACAGGGCGACGGCTTCACCGCCAATGGAGAAGGCGACCGCAGCGGCGACCCCCGCCCAAATACCAGCGTACTCCTCTTCGACAGCAACGAACTGCCCATCACCCACACCCTAACCGACGAGCAGGGGCAGTACAGTTTCGGCGGCTTGCCCTTTGGCACCTACAAGCTGGAAGTGGAAATCGTGGGCATGGAACAAGCCGTTCGTTGGGTCACGCTGAGTGCCGACAACCCGACCTCCAGTGGCAATGATTTTGAGGTGACGGAAGAAGGAATCGTCCTCGGCATCAATGAACTGCTCGCTGGCAGCGGCCTCGAAGTATCGCCTAACCCGACCTCTGGCGACCTGAACATCTGGCTCGAAGCCAGCAACAACTTTGAGGCAAAAATCAGCATCTCAAGGCTCGACGGCTCAACGGTTCTCATTGAAAATCAACAAGTTGTGAAGGGTGGACAGTCTATCATGCTCGACTTGGCAAGCCTTCCACCCGGCCTCTACCTCCTGCAAGTGACCTCAGGAAAGGGAGTGGTAGCTGCGAAAGTTGTGAAGCAATAAAATGGAGAATTGAGAATTGAGAATTGAGAATGGGCTGGCAGGCATTCTCAATTCTCCATTCTCAATTTTCAATTCTTAAAATGGTAACCCAACCACTCCTTCACGACGCTGCCAATGGCGACCGCCGGGCACAGTTCCAGCTCTACAAGCGTTGTTTCAGCGTTTTGATGGGTGTGTGCGTGCGGTATCGGCGCTCGGAGGAAGATGCGGTGGCGATGGTGAACGAGGGCTACCTGAAAATCGTCAACAACCTGCCCCGGTACAATGCCGACACGCCGTTTGAGGCTTGGATTCGGCGAATCATGATAAACACGCTGATTGACGACTTCCGAAAAAACCGAAAAGTACACGAACTCATTGAAAACCAAGACTTTACGGACACCAACAACCACGACGGATTGGTGGATTTCAACACCGCCGACCTCCAGTTTGAGGCCGGGCAATTGGAGGCGATGATTCGCTCGCTGCCGCCCATGAGCCAGAAGGTGTTCAACCTGTTCGCCATTGACGGCTACGGCCACCTCGAAATCGGTGAATTGCTCGGTATCAGCGACGGCACTTCGAAATGGCACCTGTCGTTTGCCAGGCAGCGACTTCGGGAGATGCTGGTGCAGGCGGGCATGACGCAATTTGTGAAGGAGAAAAAATAAATGTGGTCGCCCAATTTATTGGGCTGACCGCCACTGAATTTGGCAAACGGTCAGCCCAATAAATTGGGCGACCACAATGCAGATAAATGAAATGGAAAATAATCTTGACAAATATTTCAAGGACAACCTCCACGACCGGAAGTTCGAGATGAAGGAGGAGCACTGGCTTGGGGCAGAAAAACTGCTCGAAGCCGACGAGCGCAGACGCAAGCACCGGGGGTTGTTCTGGTGGTTCGGTGGTGGACTGGCCGTACTGGCGCTGGTGGCGCTTGGCTGGTGGCTTTTAGGTAAAAATGGCGGGGAGCAACGGGCTGAAAACCCAGTTGAGATTGCTGCGCAAACACGGTTTTCGGGCAGTGAGGCTTCGCCTGTTTCTGATGAAAAAAGCGGGACAAAACCAACTGGCCAGTCCAGCGAGAACGGTCAGGACGAAGGCGCTGCGACCCCATTTCCCGAAGGGCACAACAACCAAAGTGAAGCAGTCGCAAGCCTCAGACCCTCAACCCCTCAGACCCTCAAACCCTCAATCTCTCAACCCCTCAATCTCTCAAACCCTCAAACCCTTGCGCAGCAACAGCAGTCGCCAATTTTGCCGCAGGCACCACCCGAAACCGAGCATCTCGAACGACAGCATGCACCCGATTTTTTGGCCCTGCTGCCCGCCTTCGTGACGAGCAATTTTGAGCCAAAAAACCTTGCTGCCAACGTCAAAATCGAGGTGGCCAAACAGCGAAAATGGCACCTCGGACTGGTGGCCTCGCAAATGCTGAACGCCCGTCCAAGCAATGGCGAGCAAACCCGAATTGGCTTACGTGCCGGGCTAGTTGTCCGCTACGACCTGCCAGGCAATTGGTACCTGTCCAGTGGGTTGCAATATCAGCGCCGCAGCGGCAGTTTCGAGGCCACGAAACTGGCCGCACAGCGCAACTACCGCTTCGGGCTGGAAATGGACACGCTGCTCCTCCGCCCGAACAACTTGCACCACCTCAGTCTGCCCGTGCTGCTGGGCTGGGAGCGCAGTCGCCATCAATTCGAAGCCGGTCTGTTGCTTGATTTACTCACGGGCGTTCATGGCGAAACGGGCAGCTACCAAAAGGTTGGCGAGCCTCCGGTGAAGCGGTTTGAGCAGGACATTAGCGGCTGGATTTCAACGGACGGCTACCGGAGGTTCACCCCAACGGCACAGCTTGGCTATCGCTACCGGGCCTTTGGCAAATGGTCGTTGGGGCTGACTGCGAACTTCACTTTTGGCGGCATTTTGGACAAAGATTTCGAGCCGCCCTTGGGTGGTTTTCTATTGAAGGAATCGGATAATTTTTACCTGGGATTCCAGGCGGTCTATTTCATCAAATGACAGAAAATGAAGCGACTAATTTTTTATAAATTCCTGATAATTAGCACCTTGTTCGCAGCTTGCAATAAGGTGGAACTCGACCCCGAGGACGGCGAGCCTGTGTTCACGGCTGAGGCCAAATTCGACGGCAATCCCAAGGCATGGCAGGCTGGCGTGGAGGATTTTTATATGTTCTCCTCCTTTGAAAAAGATGATTTCGACGTACATGTTTTTTCGGGGAGCTTTACAAAAACGGACAGTATTGTCAGTGGGGAATCGCTGGCTTTTCATATTCGTGACTACCAACAGTTGGCAGAGGGTTCACCCGATATTATCGAAGCATTGGAACATAGTTTTGGGTTTGCGGATATGAGCGGCAATGATTCGACTTTAGTAACAACCATTGATACCGTATGGAATGCTATTTTTTTCGTTACACAGAGCATTCAGCCATCTGGTATTCAGGTTATCTACGAATGGGATTTTGGCGACCAAGGCGGGGATACTACGCTTCAAGACTCTATATCGCATATTTACGAAGATACCCCTCATAACGTTCCTGTTACATTGACTGTCAAGGCAGCAAATAATAGTTGTTCAGGTTTTTACACGAAATATATAACGGCGAATGGCAATGCACAGAATTGCCAGCTAAATTTCAATATTGACACTTTCACCTTTAATTCTATTACTATAACGGCGCTGCCTTCTGGCGTTGCTCCATACCAATATCTTTGGAGTGACAGCACAATAACCGGTAGTACTTATTATTTACAGCTTAATCCTGTTGGAATGACATACGTCGCTGTAACTGTAACCGATGCATTGGGATGCGCTGTATCTGGCGGGCTTTCCACTACAATAGTTTCGGGTACACTTCCCACTATTTGTGTTGCTGCATTTGATTATTCCATCCAACAAGAGTTGATTGATAGCCAATACTATCAAATCATATATGCCGACAGCCTCCAATTATCCAAAATAACCATCGTATATACGAACACCGAAGGCATTCAATACCGCTCCGACCGCCAACCACAGGAGCCTAACGCTACTATAAAAATACTTGAAGTGGATGAATATGACACCAACGAAAAAGGGGAAAAAACGAAGAAACTAACCCTTGAATTTACCTGCCGACTGTGGAATGAGCAGGGCAGTTTTATTGATGTGACAGAGGGGAAGGCGGTGATTGCAGTGGCGTACCCGTGATTTGGATAACCTGCCCTCTCGATGCTGAACACTGGTAATTGCTACGTTTCAAACAAAGCCGTCATGAGCCATTTTTTCACGCCGCCACCCTCCCATCGTACCGCCTTTTGAAGAAATCAAAAAGCACCTCCGTTTTCACTTCGATGTCCCGGTCTTCAAACGTAGGGTAAGGCAATTTGTCGAAAAGCAAATTATTGATGACCACCCGGACGGCGGATTTCGTCTGTTCCTTTTCAAACCAATTGACCACCCGAAACTCGTTTGCTTTCAGACGTTCCAAAAGCTGTTTGGCGATTTCCTTCAATTCGGCTTTTTCTTTGTCGCTTATTTTCTTGTCACGGCTCAACATGTCCAGCACCGCCAATTCTTCCTCGTTCAGGTCTTCCCGGACTGCCCGTTTTTCCTCCTCGCTCAAGTCTCCGTAAAATTCCACCAACTTGTCGAAGATTTCCTTTATCGCCCCGTATTCCTTGCCCGTGTTGTATTCCTCAATGATGCGTTGGTAGCGTTCGTAATAATCCACCCGGAAAGGGTTGTCCATTAGCATCTGGTTCAGCTTGTCGGCAATCTTGTCCTTTAGCGATTGCACGGCAACGGGTTGGTTGTCGCCTAATTTCAGAAACTCCTTTTCGATGCGCTGAAAGTCCAATCCGCTCAAATCAACCATGTTGCCAAAGCCCTCAACGGGTTCCAAGGCGATGTTCAGGCTTTCGATGGACTTGTCCACCACTTCCTGCACCTGCCGGACAATTGCGGAAATGTCCGATTCTTCCTCGTTCCGGTAGATGACGGCATAAATGGCATTGATGGCGTCCCGCTGTGGTTGATAGACATATATTGCGCTATCGGGGAACAGTGCCTTGAATTTCTTGAAAACCTCCCTTGCCAGCACCCCGAATTTGTTCCGGCTTTCGTCGTTGAGGCAAACGGCGTTCACGCCTTCCTGAATGGCCTTTATTTTCCAAACCCCTTCTGTTTCGATGGCCTTGCCCAAATCAAACTCAACATCTTCCCGCAAAAATTCCACGGTCGCTTCTATTGTGGCTTTCAGGTCTTCCGCCAATTCTTCCAACGGCTTTACGGGTGGTTCCAGTTCGCCGCCTTCACCGTCCCCGCCCTTGTCCCCGCCGATGGCATACACGGCCAATGCCTCCAAAAGGGCTTTGTAGGTCTCTATGTAGTCAACGATTAGGCCGTTGTTCTTCCATTCGTCATGCACCCGGTTTGCCCTTGCGATGGTCTGCATCAGGGTGTGAGACTTCATTGGCTTATCAAGGTACAGGGTGGAAAGGCTTTTCACGTCGAAGCCCGTCAACCACATGGCGCAAACGATGACAAAGCGGAACGGGTGGTCATCTTCCTTGAAATCCTTTTCGAGGTCTCTTTCGTTCATCTTGAGGCGGTGGGGTTCGATGTCCAAGCCCCAATTGGTGAAGCGTTGGATTTCGTTTTGTTCGTGGCTTACCACCACCGCCATTTCCGTCTCCTCCGACCATTTCAGCGCCTTGGCTTGGGTCAAATATTCCTGTTCGTCTGTCAGCTTTTCGATTTCCTTTTTGCGCTTTGCGATGTATTTGGTCTGCTCCTCGCTGATATAGTCGAACATCCTAACGGCTGTCAGCTTGTCTAATGCCACGAACATGGCCTTTCCCTTGTAGCCCCGGTTGTTGAAATGTTCCACCACGTCCTTGGCGATGGAGCGCAACCGTTTTTCAGCCGTTAAAATCGGGTAGTCCTTGGCAAATAGGCGCTTTAGCTTTTCGGTTTGGTCTTCGTCGAGTTCGGCGGCTTCTATGGCCGTCCTGATTTCGTCGTTGATTTTCGGGTTGTCGAGGCGCAGTTTTTCGCCCCGGTTTTCATAGTAAAGCGGCACGGTCGCCCCGTCTTCGATGCTGCGTTTGAAGTCGTAAACAGAAACGTAGTCGCCGAAAATCCGCCGTGTGAGTTCGTCATCCTTGAAAAGCGGCGTCCCAGTGAAGCCGATGAAAGCGGCGTTGGGCAAAGCCTTCCGCATGTTCAGCGCCAAGGTGCCGCCCTGCGTCCGGTGGGCTTCGTCGCTTATTACGATAATGTTTTCCCGCTCCGTTACCGTGCCGTCAAAATTGAACTTGTTGATAATGGTGAAGATGTACTTTTCATCGGTTTCCAAAAGCCCTTTCAATTCCTTGCCGCTGCCCGCCTTCGCTTTTTTGTTCGTCACCGCCCCCACCCCGGCAAACGTGCCGTAAATCTGTTTATCCAGTTCCACCCTGTCTGTTACCAAAACGAAGGTGTAAGCCCCGCCAAACTGCCTTTGGATTTTCTGGCAAAGGAAGACCATCGAATAGGATTTCCCGCTGCCCTGCGTATGCCAGAACACCCCCAATCGTTGCGCCTCCTCCTTTGTGATTTCGCCGTTTTTTCGTCGTTTCAACTGGTTCTCGAAATGGCCGACGGCCTTGTTTACGCCAATGAATTGATGGTTTCGGGCAATAAGTTTTACCAACTTTCCCACCGAATTGTCGAACAGGATGAAGTTCTCGAAAAGGTCGAGGAGGCGGCTTTTTTCACAGACACCTTTCAGGATAGTGTCGAGGCTCACCACCCCTTCCTCGTTTTCCCGGATGCGCTTCCATTCGTGGAAATGCTCAAACTTGGATGTGAGCGAACCGATTTTGCTTTCAAAGCCGTTGCTCAAAACGATAACGGCATTGCAGTGGAAAAGGTGGGGAATGGTGTCCTTGTAGTCGGACAAGTTTTCTTCAAAGGCCACTTTGAGCTTGCGGTGGTGGGCTTTCAGTTCGATGAAAACCAAGGGTATGCCGTTCACGAAGCCCACAATGTCGGGGCGCTTGCGGCGCTTCGATTTGCCCTCTATCCACATTTGCTGTACGGCCAAAAAATCGTTCTTTCCGGGTTCGTCAAAATCAAAAACCCGGATGCGCTTGCCTTCCACCCGCTCGCCCTTTTCGGTGAGGTAATCAACCGGGATGCCCTCTTTCAGTTGCTTGTATTTTTCACAGTTGAGGTCGGGAAGGGTCTTGGCGGCGTTGTCGCTGCTTATCTCCTCAAAGGCCGCAAGGTAGGCCGCTTCGGGCAGGTCGGGGTTCAGCGCCCGCACCACTGCCATGAAACGCTCCCGCAAAACCACGTCCGCCTCCGATGCCCTGCCCAAAGTGCCGCCCGCCCCAAATCTTTCGCCTTGGTACACATTGGCAACTTGCCAGTTCATTTCCTTGAAAATGGCAATAGCGGTCTTTTCGATGAAATTGTCTTCGGAGTAGGCGTAGGCCATTAGCTATTTGAATGGTTATGAATTGTGCTGAAGTAATTTTCGATTTCCAAAAATACGTCCTGAATATTTCCGAAAACGCATAACTGTTGCGTCTTTTTCAAAAATATGTTTGCCACAGCTTCTAAAAACTCCCCTGTCCCTGCATTGAAATTGAGGTCAAGATGAAGGTTATGGTCTTCAATTGTGGCAAAAAAGTAAATACCTGGCGCTCTTACAGTTTGCACCACAAATTGTGAGGGGTTGAGCAATTGCAATTTGTTCTTTGCGAAATCGAACGGCTCCCTCCAATTCTTCAACGAATACTTGGCTAAAGATTCACCAATTTCTAACGCTGACTGGTTCATAGAAAACATATTGACGGTTTATCCGCTACTTCCACCGCTTCTGCTCCATCGTGTTATTGGCCACCACATAAGCATAAACGGATGCTGGCACAAAATGTAGCTTAATGCCTTGAACCTCTGCCGTTCCCTCTTTGTCGAGTGTGGTTATGAGGGCCGAGCGCAAATTGTTTTTCAGGCAGAACTGTATCAGGCTTTTCAACTCGCCCGGCGCATCAAAGAAACGGTTGCTCCACTTGATTTCCAGCGCCCAAATTGGCTTCAGTTTTTTATCGTCAATGCCCACCATGTCCACCTCGCCGTCCTTCCAACGGGCATACCACGGCGTGAACCAGTCACGGTGCATCCACTGTGCGAAAATGGCGGTTTCCACCATGCTGCCGATTTGTTCATCGGTGGCTTGTAGCGGGGCGAACAGGGCACTTCGCAAAGACGGATTGGTGAGGTAGATTTTGAAAAAATTTGCCCGTTGAAAACGCTTGGCGTTATCATCAATCCGGTGAATGGTGCGGATTAGAAATGCCGCCTCCAAATACTCAAGGTATTTTTTGAGCATGTGCTTTTCCACGTGGCTGGCATTGCTGAGGCTGTCCAACGAAACTTCATTGCCGCTGTGGTATGCCAAGGTCGTGAACAATGAGTTCATCTCTTGCACGTCTTGGATTCCGTATAAGCTTGGAAGGTCACGCAACAGCACCTTGTCCACGATGTCGCTGCGGATGTACCTGCCGGGGTTCGCCCTGATTTTGTCCGAAAAAATGACCTCCGGGTAGCCGCCAAAATTGATGTAGTCAATAAAATGGTTGTTCAGTTCCTTCACGTTGATGGTGGAGAAAAAACGGGCCGTGTTGCCGTCCCAGTCCATTGCCGAAGGCTTCATCAAATGGTCAAGCCCTTTCAGGTAGATGTACTCGTGGAAGGTGAGCGGTGGTAGCATGAAGTCCGTGAACCGCCCCGCCCCGCTTTCCGTGCTTTTCAGCTTTAGCGCCGCCGCCGCCGAACCACTGACCACGAACTTGGTTCGGGAATAGCTGTCCACCAGCACTTTGAGGTGGACTTCCCATTCTCTCAGGTATTGGATTTCATCGAAAAAAACAAACCACCCCTTGGCGTCTGCCCTCCCGGTGGCCTTGCGGGCCAATAGGAATAGCCGCTCCAATGGGATATTGTTGTAAACCGGGTTTTCGATATTGGCGTACAGGATTTGAAGGGGCGAAACCCCATTGTCCATCAATGCCTGCATGGAATGAAAAAGCATCACCGTCTTGCCAACCCGGCGTGGCCCCATCAGCACCACCGAACGGCGGATGTCGGTTTCTTCCACCAGCGGTTGGAACAATTGAAAATACTGCCGGTGCTTGAAATCCCGGTACTCATCATCCGTTGCACCGCTCATCCACCAAGGGTTTTCAAAACGCAAACGGTCTATGATGAGTTCTTCGGATAAAGGCGGTAGTGGATTCTTTTTTGCCATAATGGGGCAAAATTAAGAAAATAAGCTAAATCAAATTAGCTTATTTTACAAAAAATGAACTTCTAAGAAAAAATAGCTCATTTTTTTTACTTAGAAAAGCAGCTTCACACCTCCAAAACCCCACCCATCAACCTCGGCAACAACATACGCCCCGCTTTCAGCCGTTGGTTTTGTACCGGGCCAGCGGGATTGGAAAGCCTGAGGTGTGAGGGATTTCCAATCCCTCACACCTCCAAAACCCCACTCATCAACCTCGGCAACAACAAATCCCGCCCCTCTTTCAGCCGTTGGTTTTGCAAAAGCAGGTTTTTAATTTGAGCAAAAAAATCGGTCGCTACATCGCCAAAGTCTTTGACAACTGTTTTATCAGGCAAAAGGAATGGCATTGATTTTACAATCTTTGAATTGATAGCATTTCCGATAGAAGAGGTGTTTCCAAGGCTCTCAAAATTGAAGTTCTTTAGGTAGCAATAAGTAAAAAAACTGTTCATCGCATCACAATCGAGAATGTTGAAATGGGCAATGGCTTCATTTGTTACCATGTCTTCATTCACAATGGCAACCGCCCCAACTGTGAGTTTGAAACTAAGAATTACCGTGCCTAATGGGGCAATGTTCATATTGAATTTATTAACCCCTTCAATGGTAATACTTTCACTTGTTTCGAGAACAAAAACCGATGACAAATTCATGTCCCTAATAGATACCCATTTTATCTCTGATTTGCCGTTTTCAAACCATTCACTTTCATTTCTTGGTGGTGTTTTTCCAATCTTGATTTCAAAAACTTCATCGGCTCTTTTGAATTCCCACCCATCCGGCAACCCATCCACCACCCGCACCGCCTCCCAACTCGGCCTGTCCGCCGTGGCGGGAAAGCGGAACCTCACGAACCATTCCCGGTACAGGTGTTGCGCCGCTTCTTCCAATAGCCGGATGCGCTTCAAATTGTTCTCTATCAGGTCATCGTAAACAGATAGGATGGAGGCGATTTTTTGTTGGGTGGGAAGGGGGGGAAGTTGGATTTCAAGGTTTTTTAGTATCCCAAGATTGATGTGAGGAACGCCCGAAGTAATAGAATGGGCTTCCAAATTCCTTCGCCCTTCGTCGGTACTGAAAAAGTAATAGACAAATTCAGGTAATGCCATTTCAGGGTTAACGGTAAGCTTCATTTGGCTTTGTGAAACCACATATCTTTCAAAAACCCCTTCGGGTATTAAGCCAACTTGCCCAAGTGTTCCCCGTTGGGTAAACATAATATCTTTGGGAAAGGCAAGGTTAGGAGTTAATTTTTTGGCTTTTTCCTCCGAAACAAAAACGAGGTCTTCATGGGTAAATCTTTTTTGAGTTGATAAGTTTGAACCTCTAAGAACGGGAACCCCTTCTTCCACATAATCCCTTGTCGTAAGATTTGAACCAAAAGGGCCACCAACTAAGGTGTATTTGCCCTTAGCCTTAATTTCATCAATTTTATAGGTCTTCCAACTCATAGCCCCAACTCGTTTAAATGTTCCTGAATCGTACCCGCCAAAACCGCCGCTTCCCGGTCAAGGTCGGCGAGTTCGATTTTGATTTCGGCCATTCGCTCCTCAAAGTCGAAGCCGTCATCTACTTGCGCCGCTACGCCCACATAGCGCCCAGCGGTGAGGCTGTAATCGTTGGCGGCTATTTCGGCTTGCGTCACCACCCGGCACAAGCCCGGCACGTCACGGTATTTGCCTTCGGGGAAGCGTTCGCTCAACCATTTCAATTCCTTCTCAAAGTAAAGGGCATGGTCGGCGGCTTCGTGGAAGGATTTCACCTTGCTTTCCGTTTCGCTTAGGTAGCGTTGCAGGTTTTCCCGACGGGCTTTGTCCTTTTTCAGTTCGTCACTTTGCAGTCGGCTTTTGGCTTCTGCGGTGAGTTCCTTGTGGGCATGGCTCAAATGCTTTTTCAGCCGTTTCAGGTCGGCGAGCAACTTTATTTCTTCCCAATCGGCAAAGGCTGTCCGCTCTATGTCCAAGGCCAAGCCCTCGCCCTTTGGCGGCTCGTTCTCCAATAGCTCCTCCCACGTTGCACCCGCTTGCCTCAGTGCCTCCTTTGCTTCGCCATAGTAGTTTTCAATGGCCGAATTGAAGGGGTCATCATTGCCCCGGTATAGCCCCACGATGGCCTTAATGTTGCGCAAATGTTCCGGCGTGAAATCGTGGATGCTGGAGGAAACCTTGCGGTAAACGTCCCGAAGGTCGAGCATCAGGGTTTTGTCGCTGCGTTCGGGGTCGGCCTCCTTTGCCCGGTCGTAAAACCAAAGGGTGCAGGGCAGCGCACGGGTGTAAAAGAACTTCGTGCCGATGCTCACCATTACGTCCACCGCCCCCGTTTTCACCAATTGTTCCCGGATGTCCCGCTCCGAATATCCTGCATCCGATGCCGATGATGCCATGACGAAGCCCGCCCGCCCGTTGGGGTTCAGATAGGCATAGAAATATTGAATCCATAGATAGTTGGCGTTGTCCGATTTGGGCAGGCCAAAGGGCAGGCGTGGGTCTTTCTTCACGCTCTCCTTTGCCTTGTCCACCCCGTCCACGTTGAAAGGCGGGTTGGCCATGACGAAATCGCAGCGCCCGGTCATGCCGTGGTGGTCATCGTAAAAGGTGTTGCCCTGTAAGATGCTCGCTTCCAAGCCGTGAATGGCCACGTTCATTTTCGCCAAACGGGTGTTTGTGTCCGCTTTTTCCTGTCCGTAAAACGAGACCTTCGAGGCGGGGTTCTCGCCTTCCTCCTCTATGAAATGCCCCGTCTGTACGAACATGCCCGCCGAACCGCAAGCGGGGTCTAAAACGATGCCGTGGTCGGGTTCTATGATGGCCACAATGGTATTGACCAAGGACGGCGGGGTGAAAAACTCGCCGCCTTCCTGCGCACCGCTTTTGGCAAATTCGTTGAGGAAATATTCGTAAATCCTGCCGAACACATCGCCCGGCATTCGGTCGAGGCTTTCATCGTTGAAAATGCGCAAAAGACGTTGCAAAAGGTCTTTCTCAAAGGTTTGGTAATCCTTTGGCAACACGCCCGAAAGGGCTTCATAGTCGCTTTCTATCAGGCGCATGGCCTCGTTGATTTCCTCGCCGATGTCCTTGCCTTCGGGTAGGGTGGCAAGGTAGTTCCAACGGGCTTTTTCTTGCAAATAAATGGCCTTGGCTTGCTGAAAATCATCCTTGGTGACTGCCCGTCGCCCCCGTTGCGGGTGCGTGGGAAGGTTGACTTCTATCTTTTCCTTTGCATCGTTGAAACGGCGGTAAGCATGACGAAGGAAAAGCAGGCCCAGGACGGGGAATGAGTATTCGGTGGCGGTGAGCTTGGAGTTCGCCCGAAGTTGGTCGGCGGCTTCCCAGAGCCGGTTTTCGAGTTCTTTGAGTTGGTTTGCTGTCATGGGGGCGAATGTATTGAAAAATAAGCAGCAATCAGTCCCATCAACAAAAAACGCCCTGTAAACATCTCGTTTACAGGGCGTTATGAATTTTTT
>CAZDSU010000106.1:8068-16708 GCA_964508135.1 uncultured Saprospiraceae bacterium | reverse complement strand
CTTTTTCCCTAAAGTTATCCACATTTTTGTTGTCAACGTATTCCATGAGAGAACAGAGACATCAGAAAGGCCAACGATCCCATCTAATGTCTAAACTCTCTTGTCTAAAGTCTAAATTATAAGAGATTTGCCCCCAATTTCAATCAATGATGAAAATACACCGAAAACTTTGGGCAATCTACGGCATACTCGTTTTTTTCCTACTCTGGTTGGTTCTTTTTCCTTTTTACTACCTCGCCTTCCTGCTCTTCCCTCGGCCGTGGGTAAGGTACATTTTCTGGTTCAGCCACCATGTTTACACCCGGCTGTTCTTCGGGCTGACGTTGGTGCGGTTCAAGATTGAAGGACTTGAAAATATTGACCTCAAACAGCCGTACATCATCGTGAGCAACCACCTCACGGCGCTCGATTTTATGATAAATGCACGTGCCTACCCCAGCGTTTACAAGTTTTTGGCGAAAAAAGAGCTGGTGAAAGTTCCGATGTTCGGCTTCATCGTGCGGAAGCTCAGTGTGCTGGTGGACCGCTCCAGCACCTCCTCCCGCACCTCGAGCATGAAGTACCTGCACCGGACTTTGGAGGAGGGCTACTCCGTGTTCGTTTACCCAGAGGGCACCCGCAACACCACCGCCGATCCATTGCTGCCGTTCCACAAGGGGGCTTTCCGCATCGCCATCGAATCGGGCAAGCCTATCGCCATCCAGACGTTGATCGGTGTGAAAAAAATCTCTAACCAAGCGGCTGGCCTCGACCTTTGGCCCGGCACCGTGCGCATCGTCTGGAGCAAGCCCATCGAGACGGCTGGCCTGACGATGGCGGATGTGGATGGTCTGATGGAACAGGTCAAAGCCGTGATTTTAAAGAATTTGGGCAAATAAACACGCAGAATTCCTTTCCTTGCAGCTTTGTTCATCAAAGCTGTTTTATGAAAAAACTCCTGCACTTCCTCCTCGCATTGGCCTTTCTGCCAACGGCCAACGGCCAAATAGAACCCCAAATCGCCCCGTATCTCCTCGACAATTTCTGGAAAGCCCGCTGGGTAGTATGCCCAGGCGAGTCGCCCAAACAGTACGGCGTCTATCATTTTCGGAAAACTTTTGACCTGCCAATAAGTCCTCGCAGCTTCATCGTCCACGTCAGTGCCGACAACCGCTACCGGCTCTTCGTGAACGGCCAACCCGTGAGCAGCGGCCCTGCCCGCAGCGACCTTGGGCATTGGAACTTCGAGACGGTGGACATTGCCCCGCAACTGAAAATGGGCAAAAACACCATCGCCGCCATCGTCTGGAACGCCGCCGAACATGCGCCGTTTGCACAAATCAGCTACCAGACGGGCTTCATCCTGCAAGGCAATACCGAAGAAGAAGGGTATTACGTGAACACCAATAATAAATGGAAGGTCATCAAAAATGAATCGTACAAACCGCTGCCCGTTGACCGGGCGAAGTTGCAATCCTACCTCGTGACCGGCGACGGCGACGATGTGGACGGCAGCCGCTACCCCTGGGGCTGGGAACAACCCGGTTATGACGACTCGAAATGGAAAAACGCCGAGCAGCTTTGGTTCGCCGGAAAGCCCCGAACCCTCGGTTCGGATGGCAACTGGATGCTCGTGCCGAGGAGCATCCCCCTGTTTACCGAAGGAAAAATACCAATGGGCGATGTGAAGCGAGCCATTTTTACCCAAAAAAATGAAGAAAAACAAGCTGCAAAAACGCTACCGCTGCAAGTGCCAGCGCAGACGAAAGCAACAATTCTCATTGACCAAAAAATACTCGTGAACGCCTACCCCACCCTCTCTACCACGGGCGGCAAAGGCTCGAAAATTACACTCACCTACGCCGAGGCGCTGTTCGACAAAAACCGCCAAAAAGGCAATCGCAACGAGTGGGAGGGCAAGGAAATCATGGGCATCCAAGACCAGTTTCGACCGGACGGCGGCAAGGAGCGCACGTTCCGGCCGCTGTGGTTCCGCACCTGGCGTTGGCTCCAACTCGACATCGAAACGGGCGATGAGCCATTGACAATCAACGACTTGCACGGCATGAGCTACGGCTACCCACTGGAAGAAAAAGCGGCGTTCAAGAGCAGCGACCCCAGCCACTCGCAAATCTGGGAAGTGGGCTGGCGCACCGCCCAACGCTGCGCCGGGGAGACCTACTTCGACTGCCCGTACTACGAGCAACTGAGCTACGTCGGCGACACCCGCATCCAGGCGCTCATCACCATGTACGTCAGCGGCGACGACTGGCTCGTGCGCAAGTCCATCGAGGACTTCGACAACAGCCGCATACCCGACGGCCTCACGCAGAGCCGCTACCCCTGCAACGACATGCAAATCATCCCGACCTACTCCATGTTCTGGGTCAGCATGGTTTACGATTATTGGATGCTCCGACAGGACGATGCTTTTGTGAAAAAATTCAGTCCAGGCATAGCCGGTGTACTGGCTTGGCATGAGGCCCGCATCGCTCCGAACGGAATGCTCGGCCCGGTGCAGTGGTGGAACTTCGTGGACTGGGCATGGCCGTGGAGCGAGGAGGAACGCATCGGCGGGGTGCCGCCGGGTGTGGCACGGGGCGGGTCGAGCATACTCACGTTGCAGTACGCCTACACACTGCGGCAGGCGGCGGCGCTGTTCGATTTTTATGGGGAAAAAGACAAGGCTGCTACTTACATCCGCACCGCTGATGCACTCGTGGAGGCGACCTACCGCCTGTGCTGGGACGCTGGACGTGGCCTGTTGGCGGACACCCCGGCGAAGACAAGTTTCAGCCAGCACGCCAACATCATGGCAGTGCTGACGGACGCATTGCCGAAGGCGCAACAGCCCGGTTTGCTCGAAAAAATAATGGCCGACAAAAGCATTACGCAGACCACGCTCTACTTCCGCTTCTACCTGCTCGAAGCACTGAAAAAGCACGGAATGGGCAAGGCTTTTAACGCCCAACTTAACGACTGGCGGGCAATGCTGGACATGGGCCTGACCACCTTCGCCGAAAGCCCGGAACCTACCCGCAGCGACTGCCATGCCTGGAGCGCAGCACCCAACTACCAGTTCCTGAGCACAGTGCTGGGCATCAATCCCGGCTCGCCGGGGTTTGCCACGGTGCTCATCGAGCCGAACTTGGGCAACTTGACTTTTGCAGAAGGCAAAATGCCGCACCCGAAGGGCAATATTTCGGTGAATCTGGAGCAAATGGCCAATGGCTACAAGGCTGTGGTGATGCTTCCCGCTGGGTTGAATGGCGAGATGATTTGGCGGAACGAGAAAAAACCGTTGGAGGGCGGGAAGGTGCTGGTGCTTTATTTTAAATAGTGCAGGTGCGTTTCTTTCGGATTTTTAAACAGAACTTTGCAGCCCCATTTGAATCGTTCACCATAAACAAAAGCAATTGAAAAATTTTATTGACCTGCTAGGACGGATTTTATTGTCCTTTATTTTCTTGTACGAGGCCTACGATTCCATCTTTTTTTTCAAGGAAACCAAGGCCAAAATGGACTTCTACGGGCTGAATTGGCAGCCCGATTTTCTGCTCTACGGTGCCATCGTGCTGCTGGTGCTGGGCGGTTTGATGATTTTGACGGGCTACCGGTCGAGCTTGGGGTCTTTTCTTTTACTGCTGTACTGGGTGCCGGTGACGTTCATCGTCCACGACTTTTGGAACGTGCCGATTGAGTGCAAAATGGCGGTCAGTTGCCCGCAGCTTCAGATGGATGGCTCAGAAGTCTTCCGGCGGATGGAGGGGGTCATGTTCATGAAAAACCTGGCCATCGTTGGTGGCCTGTTGATGGTGATGGTGAACGGCAGTGGACGGTACAGCGTGAAGCGGCTGTTTGCGACGACGAAGGTGGCGGGAGCATGAGAGGAATTGGAAATTAGGAAATTGGAAATTGGTTAAATTCGTGGCTACAAACAATTAGGCTTATGCAAGTACTTGACGACCGCCAAATAAGGCAAAAAATAAGGCGCCTCGCCATCGAAATCCGAGAGCACAACTACGAGGAGCCTGAAATCATCCTCGCTGGAATCAACAACCGGGGAATGGCCTTCGCCCGGCTGCTCCATGCCGAATTGACCGCCAGCTCCAACCAGAAAATAACGTTGACCCACCTCCGGGTGAACCCTGCCGACCCGCTCGCCACGGAGGTGCAGCTCGAAATCCCAATCGAGTACGTGAAGGGCAAGACCCTCATCGTGGTGGACGACGTTGCCAACACGGGCCGCACCATCTTTTACGCCTGCAAGCCCATCCTCGAAACCTTGCCCAAAAAAGTGGAGGTCGCCGTGATGGTTGACCGCACCCATAAATCCTTCCCCGTCAAAGTGGACTACTTCGGCATCTCGTTGGCCACTACCCTACTCGAAGATATTGACGTGCAAATAGCTGAAAATCAGCCATTTGGGGTGTTTTTGAATTGAGCTATTGGGTTATTAAGCTATTGAGTTATTGGGCTATTGAATATCTCAATAATCCAATAACTGGTACTGCGCGGCTATTGTATGGAAGGACTGTTTGAACAAATGCTTGGTAATGAATGAATTACATTTTTGACATGCCTTGGCTAACTCTATTCCCAAGTTGTTATTTGTGGATTTTCTCCCGAAACGGGTTCAAAAATGAAGCAAAAAAAAGCATGAAAAAAATTGAACCATTGATAATCAACAAGTTAGCGACGGCAACCTCCATACAATAGCCGTGCAGTACCCAATAACTCAATACAAAAAAAGGGCTTGCCGAACTCACGTTCAACAAACCCTGGAGTTTTAAACTACTCCCCGCACCTCGTTCGGCACAGGGGTAGCCCACACACTATGAGAACACCCAATATAAAATCTTCATTCGCTGAGAGTGGGCAATCTTAAGCCCTCAAATCCTCAACTACTTTAATCTCAAAAATGGCAAGGAAGCGCCCTTGTTATGCTGATGAGAATGGGTTTTTGATGCCTTTCCGGTTCAAGGGAAATCCATTTGGACACTCATCAGTTTGCGAAGCCTTTACCAGTTGTTTCCGGGCTGTGCTTCCTCGCCGGGGGGGGTAGTTTTCACCCTTTTGTTTAATGCTCCGGTCGCTTTTGCCGGGTATCACTAGAAAATAGGAAGTTCAAAAAAAAGGGTTTACCAACAAGCTCCGGGTAAACCCGACTACAGAAAATAACTACTTATAACCGCTCCAATCTTATTGGTTATAAAAGGGTTTGTTCATTGTTTTGTCCTTCAAAGTTTAGCAGTTGCCAAGACTGCCCCCTGCCCACTGTCGAACTAGGAACTAAAAAAGGGCGGGTTATTGAGGTCAGGGTCTTTCGAAGAAGTCTCATCACCCAACACTCGCCATCTCAAATTAATCCCATGATATGTTTGTTCATCGTCTTGTTCCTTACGTGGAATACTATCTGCTTTTTCTTTTCTTGATTCGTCCTTTGACTTAATCATTTTTGATGATACAAAAGTAATGCGGTGCCAAGGTGGCTACAATCCACTTTTCGGTGCAGTTGGGATTCCTACCGATGGAGTTTTGCAGGAGTAATGAAAAAGCAGTAGTTCGATTATTAAAATATTTTATCATAAAACACTATTTTACAGTGTTTTAGAAAATTGCTATTCGCTAAATTGAATCTTGTTGTGGTAAAAAAACAGCCCCACCAACTCTATCAAGTTGGAACTCCCAACGGCTTGAAAAAAATTGAAAAAAATTTATTTTCGGATTTTTAGGCCAATTTGTAAGGAAAAACAAACAAACTATTAACTCCCAAAAGTGGAATCTTACCAGTGAATTAACGGTTTAGGTTCCCCTTTAGGGGTCAGGGGCAACACCAAACCATGCGCAGCAAAGAAGACCTTTTTCACCTCGTACAGGCCATGTCCAAATCGGAGAAACGCTACTTCGTGCTGGATGCCAAGAAAGGTGGCCGCACCGATAGCCGCTACCTTTCGCTCTTCGACGCCGTCAACGACATGGAGGAGTACAACGAGGAGCCGCTGAAGAAGCGGTTCGCCGCCAACCTTTCCTCCGACAAGGCGTACCTCTACGAGGCCATCCTCCGTAGCATGAGGGATTACCGAAGCCAGTCATCCAAGGCCGCCCAAGTGAAGGAGCGGCTGATGGATGCCCGCTACCTGTACGAGCGGGGACTGTACGACCAGAGCACCGAGCGCATCTCAGAGGCCAAGTACATGGCAGCAGAACTGGAAGACCAGTTTACCCTGCTGGAAATCAACCGGGAAGAGCAGGTGTCGCTCTTCGACCGACGGGCAAGGGTGCAGTTGGAGCATATCGAGAAGCTGAACGAGGAGCGGGAGCGGACGCTGCGGGCGATTGACGAGGAGTTGCGGTATTTGGATTTGTATTATCGGTTGTTGTTGGAGGTTTTTCGGGAGTTCAGCTTGAAGGATGAAAAAAGCATAGAAACGCTCAAGAAAAGGTTGCCAATAGAACTCTTGGAAGAAACAAACAAACCTAAATCCGCCCAAGCTGTCCGCCGATTTTATCAATGCAACGCTGCATTTTACAACCTTTTGGGTGATTTGGACAAAGTATATCATTACTCATTAAAAGCAGTGCAATGGTGGGACGATTTTCCCACTTTAAAGGAGGAGGAATTCCATCGCTATATCATCAACGTTTCAAACTTGGTCAATACTTGCTATAAAATTGAAGGGTATTTTTCAAAGTCACAAGAGTGGTTTGAACGCTTAAAAACCGAAAAATTAAGCGTCAGCCTACACAATCAAAAAGTGATATTCCAATACCTTTCACTTTCCAAATTATTATACCACCTAAATCGAAATGAATTTAAAGATGCGAGTCAATTATTGCCCGAAATAATTGATGGTATGAATAAATTTGGCTTAAGAAAAAACATTGCCCTAGCGGGCAATATAGCTACTGTGTACTTCCTGGTTGGTGAATTCCGTAATTGTATCAAATGGGTGGACATAATTATCAAATCAATGAAAAACAGTGGCAGACTAGACATACAGCGAATAATGCGACTATACAAAGTAATTGCGCTGTATGAACTCGAAGAAATTGAACAAACTGAATTGGAAATACGCTCTTCAAACCGATTTTTCAAATTAAACGACACTGAACATGAAGCCTTCGAAGAGTTGGTTTTAAACGTTTATTTAAAACAAATATTCAACGCCACTGTCAGCGATTTCAAGCCTTCTCTCCGCCATTTAAAGCAATATTTATCCGAAATAAAAGAACAGCCTAATGCAGAGAACCTATTAGGATTGGACGAACTCATGATTTGGGTTAACAGCAAACTAAAATAACACCTTCCGTTATGCCGATGGCAAATAATAAAACCGAATGAATTTCCTAGTGCCAATGGTTTCGAGCCTGACCAGGATAACATTTGGAGATGTCAAGCCAACGTTAACATCTGTTTTCATCCTCACAGAAAACGTCTTTACTTTGCTCTGTGGCACTTCGAGTGGGCCAGCAAAACCAACGCCAATATCCGTTATCCCAATAATAAAAACCGTATTGTTCACATCATTGTAGGTGATACAAAGTTGGTTCTTGGTGACATCGGCGGCATCGAATTCATAGAACGCCTTGTTGCCGCCCACGGCAGCTTCCACGAACTTTTCAAGGTTGGAGGGCACCTCTGTGGCGCAGATTTCGCAGCCGAGCACAGAAAGCAAAACGCCCCGTTTTCCGATGGCAAGGCGCTGGTCATCCTGCATCGTATCTACCAAAACAACGGAGCGAAGGTCGGAAGTGACAAGCAATGAATTTCTCATAGTAATAGAAGTTTGTAGTTTGAATTTGTAGGTTGTGTAGTTCGATAGCCGCAACAAAGAAACAATTTTTTCCCTGAAAATTGCGAGTTTTGAAAGGCTTTAGTGAGGCGGTGTGCAAAAATTGCGCAAGCCAAAATAGGTTTCGGTAATTTAGCCGTCCAATCCCCGGCAACAAAGCCCAAAGACAAGCGTTTTTCTCAAAAAAACATGCCTGATGAAGAATCTATACGCCTTTTTCTGCTTCGCAATATTTGCCCTAGCCGCCTGCACTTACACACAAAAAGTGAAGGACGGCAACTTCGCCGTCGAGCGGAAACAATACGCTGTGGCCGTTGATTTACTCAAAAAAGAACACCAAAAAGCAAAAAGCCGGGTAGAAAAGGGCAAAATCGCCTTCCAGCTTGCCGAAAGCTACCGGATGCTCAACAAGCCCGCCAGCGCCTCGGACTGGTACAAAAAAGCCTACGACGACGGCTACGGCACCGACGCCCTCCGGGAATACGCCTTTACGCTCAAGCAACTCGAACAGTACGACGAGGCCATGAAACAGTTCAAGGAACTGGGCATCGAAATCGGCAGCCCCTACGAGTACAAGCGGGAAATTGCTGCCTGCCAAGTGGCCAAGGGCTGGAAGGAAGAAAAGTCCAAGGCTTATTCTGCCACTGCCCTGCCATTCAACAGCCCCGGTGCCGACTACGCCCCGGGCATTTTCCAAAGCGGAAAAATCGTGTTCACCTCCGACCGCCAAGCCGCCACTGGCGACGAAACCTACAAGTGGACTGGCAACGAATTCTCCGACCTGTTCCTCGCCGACCTTCAAACCAATGACGTACAACCATTTGACAATCAACTAAATACACCCACCAACGAGGGCACGGCCACG
>CAZDSU010000106.1:0-8058 GCA_964508135.1 uncultured Saprospiraceae bacterium | reverse complement strand
TAACAAAGCAGCTAACGAGTTGTACTTCACCCGCTGCTACGGCGACAAAAAAGAGGACAATTTCTGCAAAATCATGTCGAGCAAATGGGACGGAAACCGATGGACGGACCCCGCTGCACTGCCCTTCCAGCAGAACAGCGTGAACTACGGACATCCGGCGCTCACTGCCGACGGCAACACCCTCTACTTCTCCTCCAACTCTAAGGACGGCTGGGGCGGCTACGACCTCTGGTCGAGCGAGCGACAGGGCGAGCTTTGGGGCGAACCCAAGCTTTTACCCCGCACCGTGAACACCATCGGCAACGAGAAATTCCCGTGGCTCGACGGCGACACCCTCTACTTTGCCTCCGACTACCACCCTGGCATGGGCGGACTCGACGTGTTCAAGACCTACAAAACCGCCGCTGGCGCCTGGGCGCCCGTGCAGAACCTCAAGCCGCCCCTCAATTCCGGCTTCGATGATTTTGCGTATGTGGTTGATTATCAGGCGAAAAGGGCGAAAGACGTGCTTCAAGTCGGCTACTTCAGTTCCAACCGCCCAGATGGTAGTGGAAACGACGACCTCTACCGTTTCGAGCGGCGCATACCGCCGCCAGAGCCAGTAAAGCCAGTAGCCGAGTACAAACTGAAACTGGAAGGCTACGTACTCGAAAAAATCTACACAGAAGCCGACAACCCTGACACCAAATTGCTGGGCCGCAAGCCGCTCAACGGCGCAAACGTGGAGGTGAAATTTGGCAAGGAAGTGAAAAAAATTACGGTAGCCGAAGACGGTTTTTTTAGCCTGGACTTGGCGGAAAACACGGATTATCAGTTCATTGCAACGAAAAACGGCTACCTGACGGGGGAGACTTTTTTCTCCACGAAGGGCATTGGCAAAGACCCCTCGAACCCCGTACAGACCTTCGAAGTGGAGGTGGTCTTGGACAAAATATTCCTCAACAAGGAAATCGTGCTGGAGGACATCTACTACGACTTCGACAAATGGGACATCCGCCCGGACGCCCAGCCGACGCTCAACGCCCTCGCCCGCAACTTGGAACTGAACCCGAAAATCCGCATCCAACTCAGCTCGCACACCGACTGCCGTGGCAACGACGGATACAACGCCGAACTCAGCCAACGCCGGGCACAATCCGCCGTGGACTACCTCGTGTCGAGGGGCATCTCGGTGGAACGCCTTTCGGCGAAGGGCTTCGGCGAGTCCTTGCCGAAGGCCACCTGCGCCTGTGCCCGCTGCACGGAGGAGGAACACCAGTTGAACAGGCGGACGACGTTTACGGTGTTGGAGGGGTTGTAATGGACTTCTATTGGTTTTGGTTGGGAGCAAGTCACGCTCCATTCGACTTGCTCAAGCAGGTATTTGAATAATGAACTCCGTCCCAACCCCCTCCGTGCTTTCCACTTCCAGTGTTCCCCCATGCCCTTTGGTCACAATATCATACGCCAGCGAAAGCCCCAACCCCGTGCCCTGTCCCGTCGGCTTGGTGGTAAAAAACGGCTGGAAAATCCTGGCTTTCACACTGTCGGGGATGCCAGTGCCGTTGTCACTGATTCGGAACTCCACCCCGCTGTCCGTCCTTTTGATGAAATGGAAACCGTCGGTTCGTAGCCCTCAACGTCGGGGAGGTTTTGAACCTCCCCGACGTTTGCCTTCCGCTGCTGCGTGGCATAAAACGCATTGTTCACCAAGTTCAAAAATACCCGCCCGATATCCTGCGGAATCACCTCCACCTTCCCGACTGCCGGGTCGAAATCGGTGACTATATTGGCGTTGAAACTGGAATCCTTCGCCCGCAGGCCGTGGTAGGCCAGTCGCAGGTACTCGTCGGCGAGGGCGTTGAGGTCTGTGGGTTCTTTTTTTCCGGTGCTGGTGCGGGAGTGCTGCTGCATGCCGGTGACGATGCCCGCTGCCCGCTTGCCGTGATGGTTGATTTTTTGCTGGTTGGAGGTGAGGTCGTCCATGAGTTCTTCGATGAGACCCCAATCTTTTTCAGGCTTTTTGATTTCTTCTTTGAGTTCCTCCGCCAAATCCACGCTCATCTCTGAGAAGTTGTTGACGAAGTTTAGCGGGTTTTGTATTTCGTGGGCGATACCTGCGGTCAGTTCGCTGAGGCTGGCCATTTTTTCAGACTGTATTAATTGTTTCTGGGTGGCCTTTAAATCGCTAAGCGTTTGTTCTATCTGGTTGTTTTTATCCTGAAGTGCTTGATTTGCTTTTTGCTTTTGACGATTGTTGCGGTAAAGTAAGAATCCAATTGTACTGAATACAGCAATCAATGCTATGATAGTTATTGTTTTTAGCTTACCCTCCTTTTCAATTCGCTCTTGCTCCAGTTGCTGTAATGCTAATTGTTGATTGAACGCCGCTACCTGAAATTCCTGGAGTTTGGTTTTTACTGATTTGTCAAGGCTGTCATCTAATACAGTAGCCAGTCTTAAATAGGCATATGAACTGTCTGTTTTTTTTTGAAAATGATAATAGTCTGAGATCATTCGGTAAGCAATTGCTTCTTCCTTTTTGTAGCCACCCTGCGTAAAAGCTTCAAGGGCTTTTTTAGCGTATAGAAAACCCGAATCTGATTTTTTCAGCAATTGATACAGATTGGCTAATTGAAGACATGCATTTCCTTTATGCCGAGGATTATCGTGCTGCTCACTAACCTGTATTGCTTTTTTATAATTTTCCAGGGCGAGATAGGTGTTTCCTATTTTCTCATAGATAGTACCTATAGATGTATACGTACTGCCTTCAAATTTTCTGACGTCAAGAGGTAACTTTGAATAATAGTATAGTGACTTCTGTTGATAGAAAAGGGCCGAATCGAACTTGTTCAATTTTAAATAACTGTCACCAATGTCAGGGTATATTCCGGCAAGATTTATAGAATCTTTTGCGGCCTCCAAATGTGAAATTGCTTCATGGGCAATTGCAATTTGTTTTTCATAATTACCGACATAGAGGTAAAGGCTCTCGAGGGCAGAATAAAGTATGCCGATTACACTAAGCCGGTACATTTGCAGGGTTTGTCCATTTTTCAGGTATCCTGCTTTTTTCATGTTGGAAGGATCTTCGGCAATTTTAAGTCCTTGGTTTATAGCCTTAAGTGCCTCGGGATAATTTCCCGTCTTCATGAGAGGCCAACTCATAAATGCCAGCATCATAGCCTTGTTTAATTGTAAGTCGAGTTTTTCGGCAATGGCTATTCCTTTGTTACAATAGTACAGACCACTATCGACGCTTATATCATCGTACAAGCCCCCTAATATTGAGTAAGCACCCATTCGGACGGTGTCATTCGCTGCAACCTGAAGTATAAGATAGGCACTATCCATTTGCTTCCGGTTCTGTGCATTGACAAATGCCGGCAATAATAAAAACAGCAATATTTTTAATAAAAATTTCATGCAGTTCATTTATGCAATTGGTAAAATGATATTAAAATCTGCCCCTTTCCCCTCCTTCGTTTCAACCCTCAACTCCCCACCATGCGCCTTCACAATATCATAAGCCAATGATAAACCCAATCCGGTGCCTTGTCCTGTGGGTTTGGTGGTAAAGAAGGGTTGGAAGATTTTGTCTATTACCTCTTTGGGGATGCCGTTGCCGTTGTCTTTTACGCTTACTTCTAGCTTGTCCCCAGCCCCTAAAAGGGAGTCCACGCTCGCCACCCGCTTGGTGCTGACCGTAACTGTTGGCTCATAATCACCACCAGCTTCTTTCTTCTTTTCAATCACCGCATAAAAAGCATTGGTAATCAGGTTGAGTATCACCCTGCCTATGTCCTGCGGAATGACTGGCACGCTCCCAACTGTTTCATCAAAATCGGTTTTCATAGTGGCGTTAAAAGTAGGGTCTTTTGCCCGTAAACCGTGATAAGCGAGCCGCAAGTACTCATCGGCGAGGGCGTTGAGGTCGGTGGGTTCTTTCTTGCCGCTGCTGGTGCGGGCGTGCTGGAGCATCCCGGTCACGATGGCGGCGGCCCGCTTGCCGTGGTGGTTGATTTTTTCTTGATTGGAAGCCAAGTCGCCCAAGATTTCCCCCACGTATCCTTTGTCCTGTGCCGGAATTTCTAATTTCCCAATTTCCAATTTCAACTCCTCCGCCAAGTCCACGCTCAGTTCCGAGAAGTTGTTGACAAAGTTCAGCGGGTTCTGGATTTCGTGGGCGATGCCAGCGGTCAGCTCGCCGAGGGAGGCGAGTTTTTCGGATTGGATGAGTTGGGATTGTGTGGCTTTGAGGTTTTCGTGGGCGACCCCAAGTTCGGAGTAGGCTTTTTCGATTTCCCTTTTTTGGGCTGCCTCCTTTTCGATGGTTCGCCGCCGCTCCTGCTGGATGATGCGCTGCCGCTGAAAACGGTCAACTAAAAATATTCCGGTAATTAAACAAAGCCCATAAATCGTGTAAGCCCACCATGTTTTCCACCACGGCGGTGTGATGGTAATGCTGATGGACCTCTCTGCCCATACACCTTCACTGCTGGCGGCTTTCACTTTGAACGTATATTGTCCAGGGCTTAGATTGCTATAATATGCTGTTTTATCTGCGCCAGCTACCCGCCATTCCTGGTCGTAATTTTCCAGCATGAACAGGAGGCGGTTGTGTTCCGGGCCGGCGAAGTGAATGCCCACGAAGTTGAAGGTGAAGGTATTCTGGTTGTAGCGCAGCGATAGGCTTGTCAAATTTTCCAATGGACTTGCAAGGGGACCGTCCTTACCCATTAGTACCGATTGCCCGTCAATTTTAAAATCAGTGATGGCTATATCCGGGGGGGTAGGGTTCGTACTTATTTCATCAGGGGCTATGGTATAATAACCCTGGCTATCCCCTATGTAAATATCTCCGGATTCACTTTTATAAGATTCACCCTGATAGGGTATTTGGGCAACCTTGACACCATAATCGTCTGCATAAAGCTTGACCTTGTCTGTTTGCAGATTGATCTGCAATATTCCTGTTCGTGTACTTACCCAAATATTTTTCCGGTCATCTTCCACCATACTTGAAACCCCACTGGTAGCACCGGGCATATCAATATCGAAGGCTTTTGCAAAGTCATCCAATGCATTTTTTCTTTTGTAAAGACCAGCATCAGTTCCGACCCAAAAACTGCCCTCGGAATCAACCAGGAGGCTGGTAATAAAATTGGCAGGCAGAAACCGGGTGACTTTATTGTTGTTTCGTTCCAAATAATTAAGGCCGCCAAAGTCCCATGTCCCCACCCACAAGTTGCCGGATTTTTCAGGCATCAGTATCTCGATAAAATTACCTCCAATGGAATTACTGTCTTCGGCAAGGTGCCTGAAGTGTGTGAATTTGCCGGTTGTTTTCATCATCAAATCAAGGCCATTGGAGGTGCCAAGCCATAATGAATCACCGCCGCCATCGGCTATTTCTCGGATAAAATCAGATTCACTTAAACTGGAATTGTCTTCGGGGTCATGCAGGTAACGGGTAAAAGAGTTGGTCTCGGGGTTGAAACGGTTAAGGCCGTTATTGGTCCCAACCCACATTGTGCCTGATGGGTCGCAGAGAATCTTGGTTGCCGAATCACCGCTAAGGCTATTTGGGTTTTGACTATCATGTACAAATTGTCTGATAGCTCCGGTTTTCCGGTTTTTAACGAAAATACCTTTATCCGTCCCAATCCATAATTCTTGGGATAAATCCTCTTCGAATGAAAATACCTGGGCGCCAAGGAATGAATAGGGTATATCCTTGCGAGACGGGTCAACCCGGTACAATGTGCCTTTAAAATCACCAATCCATAAAATGCCGTCACTGGAGTTAAGGAAAGACCAGGCATTAAAATCTTCGTTCGCGCTATACTGTTTTGTTGTTTTCGAGGCGGGGTCATACCTGGCAAGGCCGTTATTCAAAGTGCCTATCCATATTTGCTTTGTTTCGTCTTCGGCAATGAAAGTAATGTGGTCACTTCCACCATTATTGGATGCCGATAATTTTGGCCTACTGAGTTTTTCCGGATGGGCGGGGTCATAGTGGTGCCGCTCAAATTTTCCGGTCGCCCGGTTCATGGTATGCAGTCCATCGCCTGCACTGCCTACCCAAAACACGCCCCTGCTGTCTTCAAAAATGGCCTGCACTTTATTGTTGATGAGGGATTTGGGATTTGCAGGGTCGTGCAGGTAACGAATGAATTTGCCTGTCTTTTTATCAAATCGGTTCAGGCCGCCTTCGTCGGTTTCACCTCCTTCTCCAGTCCATACACTGCCTGTTCCAATCCAGAGCGTTCCCTGGCTATCCTCATATATCTTTCGGACACGGTTGTCGCTGATACTGTTTTCATCGTTGGGGTCATGCTTGAAAGTGTGAAAATTACCAGTGCCCCGGTCATATTTGGCAAGGCCGCTGTGTGTGCCAATCCAGAAGGTGCCTTCGCTGTCTTCAAGTATAGACCTTACACGGTTGTCAGGAAGGCTTAGACTATCATTGGGGTCATGCTGATAGTAGGTCCAGGTTTCCGTAACCGGGTCTAAGCGGTATAACCCTTCTAACCAAGTGGCAATCCAGAAGACTCCTTCCCGGTCTATATACACGGTTTCCAGCCGGAAGTCCGTGACCGTTTTAGGTGCGTATCTTTTATAGTTGTAGCCATCGTACCTGAACAATCCATTGCGGGAGGTAATCCAGATAAAGCCGCTTTTGTCCTGGGCAATACCACCTACAAACCCCGAGAAGGTGACCGATGGTGGGTCCACTCGGTTAAATTTGATTTGCTGTGCAAGCAATGAAAATGGTTTGCCAATCAACAGCAGGCCAATCAGCAAGCCATAAAAATATTGGTGCTTCATTTTGATAGAATTATAATGGCTCATTTTGATTTTTAATTACTGGTAGATGAACAATGAACGCTGTCCTTTCCCCTTCCTTCGTCTCCACTTCCAGCGTCCCCCCGTGCCCTTTCGTCACGATGTCGTAAGCCAGCGAAAGCCCCAGTCCCGTCCCTTGCCCCGTCGGCTTGGTGGTGAAAAAAGGCTGGAAAATTTTGGCTTTCACGCTGTCGGGGATGCCCGTGCCGTTGTTTCGGATGCGGATTTCAATCATGCCGCTTTCTGTCCGGCGTGAAGATAGGGAAACCTTCGGTTCGTAACCCTCAACGTCGGGGAGGTTTTGAACCTCCCCGACGTTTGCCTTCCGCTGCTGCGTCGCATAAAACGCATTGTTCACCAAGTTCAAGAACACCCGTCCGATGTGTTGCGGAATCACCTCTACCATCCCGACCGTCGGGTCGAAATCGGTGACCATCTGGGCATTGAAACTGGAATCCTTTGCCCGCAAGCCGTGGTAACTCAGCCGCAAATACTCGTCGGCGAGGGCGTTGAGGTCGGTGGGTTCTTTTTTGCCGGTGCTCGTGCGGGCGTGTTGGAGCATCCCGGTGACGATGGCGGCGGCACGCTTGCCGTGGTGGTTGATTTTTTCTTGGTTTTGGGTCAAGTCACTGACTAAATCTTTCACCAAGTCCTTGTCCTTCATTTCTTTGTCAATTTCCTCGTTGAGTTCTTTCGCCAAATCCACGCTGAGTTCAGCGAAGTTATTGACGAAGTTCAGCGGGTTTTGGATTTCATGGGCGATGCCGGCGGTCAGCTCGCCAGGGGAGGCGGTTTTTTCGGATTGGATGCTTGGCCTGGGCAAAAAAAAATTGCCAGAATGATTTTACATCATCCCGGCAATTTGATTCAAAATATAGGCTTTCAGAATTTTTTATAAACCCGTACAACTGGTTCCAAAATCATTGTCCGTAAGCGTATTGCCGCTGCAATTTGTTTGATTGAAATCACAGATGGGATTGTTTGTCGCTTTATTCTTAGAAATGAGTGAATTATTGACTCCGAATAAATAGATGCCAACCTCCCCGTTATTATTAAAGTTGCTTTTTTCAACCAGGACATCGGTAAAAATTATCGCAGTTCCTGCTTTGATATTTGAGTTAGCGTTGCATTTTGATACGATACCGGATCCTCCGAGAATGAAAAAACCAAAAAGGGGGTGCAGCAGCGTTTTGTCCCTCTTTTATGATGCAGCGACAAAGTTGTTCA
>CAZDSU010000105.1:0-17098 GCA_964508135.1 uncultured Saprospiraceae bacterium | reverse complement strand
AGGGTTTTCTTCCCGTCAAAATCAAAATCTGTGAAAATTGCAGCTTGAGTTAATCAAGACCTCACGTTCAATAGTGTTCCAAGTCCGCAAGCTACAGGGTCATGCCATTTCAGCGGGCAATTTTTCGGGTTTGGCGAAAACAAACGGCGAGTGGGGTGGGGTGGACTGGTTTTTTGATAGCTTTGGTTTCATTTTTCTAAATACCCTTGTATGGTTCTTCGGCTGTCATTTCTTTTGTTTTCAGCACTTTTTTTGGGTTTTGCGTTTCCGCAAGGCACCAAGTTCACCATTCAGCGTGGCGAGGTGAGTTTCAAGTCTGACGCCCCATTGGAACTCATTGATGCCAAGTCAAAAATGCTGAAAGGCGTGATTGACATGGAAGAGCGGGCCTTCGCTTTTTCGGTGGACATGAGCAGTTTTGAGGGCTTCAACAGCCCGTTGCAGAAAGAGCATTTCAACGAAAACTACATGGAAAGCAGGGTGTACAAAACGGCAACGTTTACTGGCAAAATCATCGAAAAAGACGACTTCACCAAGGATGGCAGTTACACCATCCGCACCAAAGGCAAACTGACCGTACACGGCATTTCCAAAGAACGCATCATCAAAAGCGAGGTGACGACCAAGAACGGTAAAATCCAGGTGCGCTCGAACTTCACCGTGCTGCTGGACGAGCATGGCATCGCCATCCCGAAGATTGTTTACCAAAAAATTGCCGAAGAAATATCCGTCGAGGTGGATGCGGATTTTGTGGAAATGGGAGGTTGAAGCGAGCATCAACCTCAAACAATCCCAAGTTTTTGATGAAAAAAAAGACGGTTCAAATCCTTTTGTTGGTTGCTACAGCGGTGACGATGAGGGCGCAGTCGCCCAACTTCAAAACCTGCCGCATCACGGACGCCTACCCGAATGCGAAGGTGGAGCTGATGTACGAGGACAGGAACAGCTTGATTTGGTTTGGCTCCACCCAGGGGCTTTTTCTTTTTGATGGGATTGAGTTCATCCAATTTTTGAAAAGCGACACCACCAGCCAGCACGTTCGGGCCATTTACCAAGACAAAAAAAAGAAGCTGTGGATAGGGTACGAGGATGGTTCCATTTACTATCTCCAAGGCAAAAAGCTCCTGCAATGGATGCCGGAGGAAGGCACGCCAAAAGTACCGATAATGGGCTTCGCTGAAGACCAAACTGGCAGGCGCTGGATGGCCACTTACGGGGAGGGCGTCTATTACACAGAGGATGGCAGGCTTTACAATTTCAACATGGATGATGGCCTGGCGGGTGACGAAATTTATGTGATGGCACAAGATGGACAGGGCAGGATTTGGCTCGGTACGGACGGTGGCATTAGCATTTGCAGTGTGAAGGACGGCAAAAAACGGGTCGAAAACCTCACCCGTGAAGACGGCCTGCCCGATGAGATTGTCCGTGAAATAATGCCGGACGAAAGCGGCAACATGTGGATTGGCAGTTTTGACCAGGGCGTGTGCCTGTACAAAACAAAGGAGCGGCGTTTCGACTTCCCGCTCAAGGGCTGGAACCACGGCACGGTCAACCGGCTGGCGCTGTTCAAGGACAAAGAACTGTGGATTGGCACAGAGGGCAACGGGCTTTGGCGGTACAGTTTGCAGGACGAGCGGTTGAGGCAACTGAAAGGCGGCAAAAACCTCGAACGGGCAAAGATTTATGATTTGCACCGGGACATCGAGGGGAATATTTGGATGGTGAGCAACACCGAAGGCATCACGTATGCCAACCGGCAATTTGAGTTTCTTCAAAGCAGTGACCACGAAGTGCAGGCGATGATAGTTGACCGGGAGGACAGGCTCTGGATTGGCACGCCCGAAGGGCTTTTTTCTGGAAAACTGGGCGAGGACGACTTGGATAAGTTCCAAGCTTACTTTGGCAACCTTGGGCTGAACATCATCAGCTTGTTCAGCGATGGTTTTGGCAGGATTTGGATAGGCAGTTTTGGGAAAGGGGCGTTTTGTTTTGACCCCAAGACCGGGCGAATAAAGCAGTTTTCGGAAAAGAACGGCCTCGCCAACGACAATGTACTTTCCATAGCTGGGGCCAACGAGAAAGTGTGGCTGGCAACGCTGGGGGGCGTTTCGGAAATAGAAAACTCGGGAAATTTGCTGGACGGCGGGTCGCCTGTTGTCAGGAATTACCAGAAAAAGGATGGTTTGAGTACCGACTACATTTACAAAGTGCTGATAGACAGCAAGAAACGGACTTGGTTCGCCACCGACGGACAGGGCATCAGTAAGCTCGAAAATGGAAAAATCAGCAATTACTCCATGCTTGGTAATCGGCCACCGAGCAATTCAAATTTGCAGGGCAGCGGCCTAAAAGCCGTGTATTCGCTCACTGAAGACCATGATGGCAACCTTTGGATAAGCACTGCAGCAGATGGTATTTTCAAGTTTGACGGAACGGGTTTCACCCACCTGGCCATGAAAGAGGGGGTTCGTGATCTGGCCATCACCAGCCTCGTGACCGATGCCAAAGGCCAAGTAGTTATCGTACATCCTTCGGGCATTGACCTGCTCACCCCCAGTACCACCCACCTGATTTATTACGACGAAGAGATGGGCTTGGGTGAAATCGAGCCGCACTTGAACGCCACCTGTACTGACCGATGGGGCAATATTTGGATTGGGGTGAAAAAGGGCATCATCAAGTACACCCCGTTGAGCGAAGCGCTCGAAAAAGACCCAAGAACAAGGTTGGAAGCGGTGTCCGCCTCGCTTGTACCCATTGACTTTCAACAAGTTACGCAGTTTGCTCACGACCAAAACGACATCACGTTCAACTACATGGGTCTGTGGTACACCGACCCGACCAGCGTGAAATACCGCTACAAATTGAGTGGCCACAATCCCGATTGGATTCTCTCGAAAGATAGGCAGGCCAACTATCCCCAGTTGCCACCGGGCAAGTACACGTTCATGGTGACCAGCACGGAAAACGAAGCTTGGCTGGACGAACCCGTCATTACTTGGTCCTTTGAAATCATGCCCCCTTTTTGGCGGCGGTGGTGGTTTATCTTGACCAGCATTTTGCTCGGTGCCGGCTTGTTCTACTGGTATTTGATAACGAGGGACAAGCGCAAACAAAAGGTGGTTATTCTCGAAAAGGAGAAAGTGGAAAACGAGTTGGCCGTCATCAAGGCGCAGATAAACCCGCATTTTTTATTCAACAGTTTCAACACGCTGATTGCCGTTATCGAAGAAGACCCATCAGCGGCGGTGGAGTACGTGGAGAAGCTTTCGGATTTTTACCGCTCCATGCTCCAATTGCGTGACAAAGAAGTGATTACGCTGAATGAAGAGGCGGAGCTGATTGAGCATTACGGCTACCTGCTGAAAAAACGGTACGGCGATAATTTCAACCTGAACGTCAACCTAAATGGCCAAACGGGCTATATCATGCCATTGACGCTGCAAATCTTGGTGGAAAATGCCGTGAAGCACAACGTCATTTCGAAGCTAAAGCCCTTGGTTGTTGACATAAAAATGGAGGAGAATGATTGCATATCGGTGGCAAACAACTTGCAACCAAAAGTACAACCCGAAGCCTCGACCAAGTTTGGCCTGGCTAGCCTCCAACGCCGCTACGAGATGTTGAACGGTCGAGGGGTGGAAGTAGAAAAAACGGCGACCCATTTCAAGGTGCGCATTCCGATTATTCATTAAAAACGAACTAAGACTATCAAGAAATGAAGGCACTCATCATCGAAGACGAAACTACGGCGGCCCGCAGGTTGGCCAAGCTCATCCAGGAGATTGACCCAAGCATCGAAATCCTCGACCAACTCGACAGCATCGAGGCATCCCTCAACTGGTTTGTCCAGCACCCGATGCCCGACCTGATTTTCATGGACATCAACCTTGCCGATGGGCTGAGTTTTGAAATTTTCAACCACCAGGAAATCACAAGTCCCATCATTTTTACGACGGCATTCGACCAGTACGCCTTGCAGGCTTTCAAGGTCAACTCCGTTGACTACCTGCTCAAGCCCATCAAAAAAGCAGAGCTGGAACAGGCCATTGGCAAATACATCAAGCTGCACAAACCGAGCGACATCAACTACACGGCCCTCGCCAGCGCCATGCAGCGTGACGAGTACAACCGCAGGTTCCTCATCCGTTTTGGGCAAACCATCAAAGTGGTCGAGTTTCGGGAGGCGGCCTATTTTTACACGGAGGACAAGATCACATTTATCATGACCAAGAGCGGCAAGCGCTATCCCATCGAGCCGTCGCTGGAAAAGTTGGAGGAAATTGCAGACCCAAGGTCGTTTTTCCGCATCAATCGGCAGTTCATCGTCAACATCGAGAGCATCAAGGAGATGTATTCCTACTCAAAATCAAGGGTGAAGCTCATCCTCGACCCGCCCATTGACAAGGCGACAGTCGTAAGCACGGAACGTTCCCCTGTCTTCAAAAAATGGTTGCTGGGAAAAGAGGGATGAATTTCAAATGCAATTTAGGAAACTGGAGATTGATTGAAAATCCTAGAAGCTGTTTAGACTTTCCTGTTTGAGATAAAAAAGAGTGATTTTTTGTCCTGCAATCAAGAATTTTAGAGGGAATAGCAGCGCTATTGCCGAGAAAATTGTTGATTGCAGGGCGGAAAAGCGCCTTTTTTAGCCAAATGAGGAAAGTCTAAACAGCTTCCTACCTTTGGGCCGCTAAACTCAAGTCAATCAACAGCCCGTTTTTATGTCAAACAAAGATTTCCTCTACGCCATCGCCGATGCCGAAAACCTCATAAAGGGCTTCACCGAATGCACCTTGCCGAAGGAAGAATGGACCCACGAATCGCACCTCATTGCAGGGCTTTGGCTCCTTGCCCGCTACGGCGAAAAGGCCCTGCCCGAAATGCGCACTAGGCTGCTCCGTTACAACGAATCCGTCGGTGGCGTGAACGACGACCACAACGGCTACCACGAGACCATGACCGTCTTCTGGCTTTGGGCCATCCGAGAGATGTTGGCTGATAACGATGGCAAGGTGTACTGGAACCAGGACGCCCTTGACGACCTCATTTTCGATGAAACCCTGGCAGACCGCAACCTCTGGACAGAGTTTTATTCCAAAGAAAAAATGATGTCGGTGGAAGCGAGACGGGGCTACGTGCCGCCGGACTTGAAGGAGATGGAATGACTTTTTATTTGACCATTTGTTCCTGCCTAATCACAATCCAGTACGATTTCGTTGATTGCAAACGAGTCAATTTGCAGGGAAACGACTTGTGAAAAAACATTGCCTGGACAATTGCAGGTGTAGTGGAGTTTGAGGTATTTTAATGCTTCTTCATAACGGTAAAGGGAGTCACCAGGCAGTATTTCCTCGGACGTAAATAGGAGCGTGTCAATATTGTCACGCCGTACCCGGTAGGTAAGTTCAAGGCCGTTGACAGTGCAACTGTCGGACTGGTTTTTAATCAAAAACTCAACAAAAGCTGGATATAGATAGTCCTTTTCATAGGAGCAAGCCCAAGCCAGGTACAGGAAAAAAGCCAACACGGGAATTGAAATGAGCAATTTAGTCGTGGTTTTCATGGACCATCTTTTTTTGAAAAACGAGCAAGGAAAACAAACAGCCTGCCACAGAAAACAGGCAATCGTTCCAGTCAAACGTGCCAATGCCAAAATCTGCGGCCTGCCAAGCTTCGAAAAGCAGTGACACTGCCAATGCGCTTCCGATGATAGCCCAAACGCCCCGTTTGGACGGAGGCCGCCAAATGAGGAACAGTGCCGAAGCGAGTGCGAAAGACCAAAGCAAGCTCGGCAGCGACTGTAAAAGAATCCCCGGTAGCGGTAGCTCGATCGCAGTTCCATCGCCGAAAATGGCCGTGCGTTCCGACCGGAGGAAGCGGTAAACTGCCGCACCAGCGAGAAGCGGAAGCAGCACAAGTTGTAACCAGCGCTTCAAAGTATTTGTGATTAGATAGCTCATGTTGTGACTCCTCGTTCCGTAGATAGTGCCGTTTGGCAAAATGCTACAAAGATGTCGTTCCTACGGAACGGGGCCACAATTTGAAATAAATAGCTGGGCATCCGCCAAAGGTTTCATGATTTTGGTGAAGGAAAAGCACAAAAGTAGGGGCGATAAATAAGTTCAGCAGGGCAATTTTCCCGTTCAGGGGTTTAGGCTTTTTACCCAGGATGCCAAGGAAGTACCTTTGGTTCATGGTTCAGAAAAAATCACCTCGTAGAATAATCTTGTCGTTGGCCATTGCTTGTTTGCTGGCGCAATTTGCCACCATGTTCACATCGTGCAAGCACGAGCCACTCTTCGGCGACGACGGCCTGACACCCATTGACTCCACCGATACATTGGACACGATAGGCGTCATTGACACGATACCCTCTGGCACACCCTGCGACCCAGACAAGGTCTATTTTGAGACGGAAGTACTGCCGATTTTGATTTCCAACTGTGCCATGGCGGGTTGCCACAATGCCGCTTCCCATCAGGATGGCGTCATTTTGGACAGCTACGCCAACGTGATGCAGAGTGGCGAAGCTGAGCCATTCGACCCCAACGATAGCAAAATTTACGAGGCAATCACGGAGACAGACTTAGACGATCGGATGCCACCACCGCCCAACGCTGCCTTGAGCCAAGACCAGATTCAGGTCATCAGCAATTGGATTTTGCAAGGTGCGCAAAACCTCGAATGTGACCCCAACGCCGGGGGCTGCGATACTACGGATGTCAGCTTTTCGCAGACGCTGAACCCCATCATCAACACCTACTGCAAGGGCTGCCACAGCGGAACCAACCCTTCCGGTGGCATCAGCTTGGAAACTTACAGCGGCGTGAAAACCGTGGCACTAAATGGCAAACTTTACGGCGCAATTTCTTGGGCAAGTGACTCCCCAAAGATGCCACAAGGCGGAAATAAACTGGACGATTGCACCATTTCGAAGTTCAAGTCTTGGATTGATGCGGGCGCACTGGATAATTAGTTCAGCAGTTCGGCAGTCGGTAGCCGGTGGCTGCAAAATCCTTTTTGGGAATTAGACTTCATTGGGTTGGAGATGCCCAAACAATTCAACAATCCCAACAATTCAGCAATAACTTTATGAAAAAATACTTGATAGTCAGCATTTTAGTCACGGCGACCATCTTCGGTTCCTGTTACTATGATGTGGAGGAAGCGCTTTACCCAACGCTTGAATGCAGCACAACGGGTGTCACATACGGTGGGGTGGTGGAGCCGCTCATCAGTAGCAAATGCTACAAATGCCACGATGCCGCCAACAACAACGGCAACATCACGCTGGAGGGCTACGCAAATTTGAAGAAATACGTGGACAGCGGACAGTTGATAGGCGCAATCAAGCACAGTCCTGGTTTTTCGCTAATGCCCAAGAACGAAGGACAACTCGTTGATTGCGACATCCAAAAGATTGAATCTTGGATAAATGACGGCGCATTGCAGAATTAGCAAGCGTTTATCTTTTACCTTCAACCCGAAATCCAACCATCCATCACCACAACCTTTTTTTATGAAAAAATTACTCATCATCACAGGAATCCTCATCCTTGGGGCAGGAATCTACGGCATTTACGAATTCACTCGGGGCCATGAAAGCAATGCCAATGCAAAATCGGACGTGACCATTTCGGCCAATGAACTCCTCACGGCCTTTCAAACGGGGGAGGAGGAAGCCAACGCCAAGTACAACGACAAAGTGATTGAAGTGACTGGCGAGGTACGGGAAGCTACCAAAACCGATGGCAAGACCATCGTCCGTCTGGATGCTGGCGACTCCATGGCTGGGGTCACTTGCGAGCTGGACGACCAGGCCAAGCACAAGCGCACCGACTTCAAAACGGGAGACCCCGTCACCTTCAAATGTACCTGCACAGGCATCCTGATGGACGTAGTGCTGGTGCGCTGCGTGGAGAAATAATTTTCAATCATGAAAAAAAGAACCTTGATTATCGTGTTCAGCTTGCTGAACCTGGCCGTGCTGTCCGCACAAGACGACCTGCTGGCGCTCCTCAGCAATGACGAGCCTACCACGGATTTCGCCACAGCGGCCTTCAAAACCAACCGGGTCATTAACCTGCACTCCATCGAAAGCACGGCGGGCGGTGTGCTGGACATCAAGATTTCGCACCGATTCGGCTTCGTCAATGGTGGCTTTTCGGAGTTGTTCGGGTTAGACCAAGCCTCCATCCGCATTGGGGCAGATTACGGAATCACCAAAAGGTTCACGGTTGGTTTTGGCCGCAGCAGCTATGAGAAGACTTATGATGGGTTTCTGAAATACAAGGTACTTCGGCAAAGTAGCGGGGCGAAAGTTATGCCTGTCACGGCCTCGTTGTTGGCCTCCACGGCCATCAAGACCATTCCTTGGGCCAACCCCGACCGGGAAAACTACACCAGTTCCCGCATGTACTACACTTTTCAGTTGATGGTAGGTCGGAAGTTCAGCAACAATTTCAGCCTGCAACTTTCCCCGACGCTCGTTCACCGCAACCTCGTGCGCACCAAGTCAGAAAGCAACGACGTGCTGGCACTTGGAGCTGCCGTTCGCCAAAAAATCACCAAACGGGTCGCCATCAACGCCGAGTACGTGTACGTGCTGCCCGACCAATTGGCCGACGGCTACCGGAACTCGCTTTCCATTGGCTTTGATATTGAAACGGGTGGGCACGTGTTCCAACTGCATTTTACCAACTCCACCTCCATGATTGAAAAAGGGTACGTTACCGAAACCATTGGCGACTGGCGCAATGGCGGGGTGCATTTCGGCTTCAATGTGTCGAGGGTTTTTACGTTGAAGAAATAATGTGTCGCCGAACTCCAGTTCGGCGATGACAATTAAGCGCCCGGGCATTTCTTGCAGCGCTTGCCTTCCTTGTGTTTTTTACAGCATTTCTTCTTTTTCTTGGATTGGAGCACTGGCAGCCAGAACGGCAGGTGGCGGTGGACATTGGTGGGCGTCCCGCCTTCTTCATCAAACAACTGTTTTTGCTTGCTCATGTAGTTGTGGTTGAAAACGTTGGGCAAAAGTAATGCGCCGTTTTGGATAGATTGTCATTTCGTTGCAATTAATCTAGATTGCTTCTTGATAAGGGCTTGTGATAGATTGGACGTTGATTTGCCCGAAAGCATGGTAGAATCAGAATCTGACCATTAACTTTGCAGAAAATTACTCAATTTGGACGGGTTGGGCTTGTCAGGTGCTTTTCAGGAACGTGTGCGAAATAAGTTGCCGTTTTCGGCGAGTGTATTCTTGGTGATGACAAGGCAGTGAAACAGGCGCATAGCATCGCTACGCAACTGTTTTACCAACGAGGTCAGCACCAATAAGACGCCGTCCAAAATGGTAAGTTATTTCGCACACGTTCCTCAAAGCCCCAGCTCAAAACTCACAACTTATAACTCAAGAAAATGGTACAGGAAGCAACCCACCTCGGCGCTGCCGAACTCATGGAACTCGAAGACAAGTATGGCGCACACAACTACCACCCGCTGCCAGTGGTACTTTCTCGAGGGGAGGGCGTTTTCGTCTGGGACGTGGACGGCAAGCGCTACTACGATTTCCTTTCTGCTTACTCGGCAGTGAACCAAGGGCATTGTCACCCTCGCATCATTGATGCCTTGAAAAATCAGGCGGAGAAGCTGACGCTGACCTCTCGTGCCTTTTACAATGACCAGTTGGGCCCTTATGAAAAGTTCGTGACCGAGTACTTCGGCTACGATCGGGTGCTGCCGATGAACACAGGCGTGGAAGCCGTGGAGACCGCCATGAAGCTCTGCAAAAAATGGGGCTACAAGGTCAAGGGCATTGCGGAGCAAAACGCTAAAATCATCTTTGCCGCAGGCAACTTCCATGGCCGTACTCAAGCCATCATCTCCGCTTCCGTAGATCCGGGAGCGACCACGCATTTCGGGCCATACCTGCCCGGCATCGAAATCGTGCCCTACAACGACTTGAAGTCACTGGCCACAGCGCTCGAAGACCCGAACGTGGCTGGTTTCCTTGTGGAACCCATCCAAGGTGAGGCGGGCGTTTATGTACCCGATGAAGACTACCTGCCCGAAGCTCGCCGCCTCTGCAAAGCGGCCAACGTGCTGTTCATCGCTGACGAAGTGCAGACGGGCATTGCCCGCACGGGCAAACTACTGGCCACTTGCGGCAATTGCGATTGCGCCATAAGCTGCGAAAATCGCTACGAGAGCCGCCCGGACATCTTGATTTTGGGCAAGGCGATGTCCGGCGGCGTGTTCCCTGTCTCCGCCGTACTGGCCGACGACGAAATCATGATGACCATCAAGCCGGGCGAACATGGTAGCACTTTTGGCGGCAACCCATTGGCCTGCGCGGTGGCCATCGAAGCGCTGAAAGTGGTGGAGGACGAAGGACTTGCCGAAAATGCCATGTACCTCGGCAAGCTCTTCCGGGAGCGGATGCGCTGGATGATGGAGAAGACCTCCCTTGTGACCCTCGTGCGGGGCAAGGGCCTACTGAACGCCATCGTCATTGACGATGAGGAGGACAGCCATACCGCTTGGGACATCTGCCTGAAACTGGCCGAGAACGGCCTGCTCGCAAAACCAACCCACGGTAATATCATTCGCTTTGCGCCGCCGCTCGTGATGACGGAGGAGCAGTTGCACGAGTGCTGCGATATTATCGAGCGGGTGGTGCTGACGTTTGAGAAATAAGAATGGTCATCCAATATGCATCGGACCTTCACCTGGAGTTTCGAAGAAACCTGGAGTTCATCAAGGCAAACCCCTTGCAGCCGAGGGGCGGCGTGCTGTTGTTGGTAGGCGATATTGTGCCTTTTGCCGTGATGGAAAAGCACCGGGATTTTTTCGAATATGTCTCCGACCATTTTGTGAAAACGTATTGGGTGCCGGGCAACCACGAGTACTACGGTTTTGACTTGGCCAAGCGACAGGGCAGTTTTAAGGAGGACTTGAAAAGCAACGTCCATTTAGTCAACAATTTTGCGGTACAGCATAACGAAACCCGGTTTGTTTTCTCCACGCTTTGGTCAAAGATTAGCCCTGCCAACCAGTGGCAAATAGAGCGGAACGTAAGCGATTTCCGGTTGATAAAATACAAGGGCTTCAATTTTACTGCCGATAAGTTTAACCAATTGCACGAGGAAAGCATTGGCTTTATCACTTCCGAATTGGCGAATAAAACTGCCGGCAAAACCATCGTAGTGACGCACCATGTGCCAACCTTCCTGAATTACCCAGTGCAGTACAAGGGTGATATTTTGAATGAAGCCTTCACCACTGAATTGCACGATTTGATTGAATCGCAAGGCGCCGATGCCTGGATTTATGGCCACCACCACCACAACACGCCCGATTTTATCATAGGAAAAACACGGCTGCTGACCAACCAGTTGGGTTATGTAGCTTCTGGGGAACACCTTTATTTTAATCCTGCCAAGACAATTGAATAGGCAGCCAAGCAGCATTGGTTTTTTCAAAAATTGGTGTAAATTTTTTAGGACTTGACGCCGCTTGATTGTTACGGTGCAGTATTTGTTTAAACACCAATCCCCCCTAAGTGCTTGAAAAAGGCTCCCCCATGGCGGTAATGCTTGGCTATTGAGACCAGCGCCATCAGCACCAAAAACTTTTCTTATGAATACCTACACACCTTCAAAAAGGAGCAATCCTGCGTTGGAGCGGCTGCTCCACACCTACGCCAATCAGTCGAAAGCACTGGTGAAACCTGTCTCCACCTCGTCCATGTTACTGCCTCTGGGCGCTGCTTTTCTGGCGGGCATGTCACCTGCTGAAGGGGCGATTGTTTATACGAACCCGCCGGACATTACATTGAATGCCACGAATCCCGTTCAGAACATAGATGTTAACAATGCCTGGGGCAATGACGTCAGGTTCTCCTTTACGACATTTGGCAATTTGAACGTAAATGACGGGAGCTATACAGGCAATGGTTTTAATGTAGATGGATTTAATGGAGATATTAGTGGTGCCTACGTGTTACCTTATGCTCGAAATGCAAATTTCTCCTTCAATGCTGGAGCTTCGTGGAATGAAGCATCAGGAAGTAGAAACCGCATGGCCGACGGACAGCCCGGTGCTTCACCATTTGCGCGTTGGGATGCCCTCGCACCTGGGACAACTCGCTTTATGGGAGTGAGGGGAGCGATGGGAGGAGGTGGGACGCACTACGCCTGGGTTAGGATTACTTTCTATGCCGTCAACCACATCGTCATCCACGACTGGGCGTATGAAAGCAATCCCGATGTGGGCATCACTGCGGGCGAAGCGCCTTTGCCCATTGAATTGACCCATTTCGCCGCATCGTTGCAGGTGCAGGACGTGCAGCTTCGGTGGCAAACCGCTTCCGAGCAAAACAACGCCGGTTTCGATATCCAGCGAAGCGAAGACGGCACGAGCTTTCGCTCACTCGCTTGGGTGGAAGGCAAGGGCACCACCGCCGACCTCCAGGAATATATCTACGACGACAAAAACCTGCGGGAAAGCAAGACCTACTACTACCGCTTGCGTCAGGTTGACTACGATGGGCAGTTTGATTTTAGCCCCGTCGTCACGGTCACGGTCGGTGGCAAGGGCGCAGTGGCGGGCGAGTTTTACCCGAATCCCACGGAGGGAGGAGCGGTGCACCTCGATTTTACAGCAAAGGAAGACAGTGAGTGGAATGTATCCGTTTTCGATGCCGTTGGAAATTTGACAAGTTTTGAAAAGTTGCCAAATATTAACATTGCTGAAGGCAGCACTACTTTGTCGTTTGACTTTACCGGGCTGTCGTCCGGCGTTTATTTTGTAAAAATGGACAACGGGGCGGAGCGGATTTATCGCAAACTGGTGGTTGAGAGATTGAGGGGTTGAGAGATTGAGGGGTTGAGAGATACTAGTGGTTTGTCAAGTTAATAATGTCGGGGAGGTTAGCACAACGTCGGGGAGGTTCAAAACCTCCCCGACGTTAATCCACGTACTTTTTTTAACCGTCAGCATTAATCTGACAAACCACTGGTTTGAATCTTTGAATTCTCAATATCCAAACATTCCCATATGGAAAAACAAGTTAAAAATACAACCTCACCCGTGCTCAAATCCGAAACGGGCGAGGTTTATGACATCCCCGAAGGAGGTTCACTGGGCTTGCTGGCACTGGGCTATGCCGGTGTAATGCTCTGGCGGGGAAAGCGGGCATCAATGCGGAATGTAAATCAATCGCCCAAGCCAGCATCTCCAATTTCCTAATTTCCAATTTCCCAATTTCATGAAAAAAGTCCTTCTCATAGGCTGGGACGCCGCCGACTGGAAAGTCATCAATCCGCTTATGGATGCGGGACTGATGCCTGCCTTGCAAAGCCTCGTCGAAGGTGGCGTCAAAGGCAAAATGGCGACCCTCGACCCGCCCCTCTCGCCCACGCTCTGGACGAGCATTGCCACCGGCAAGCGGCCCTACAAGCACGGAATCCACGGCTTCACCGAACCTGACCCAAGCGGCAAGGGGATCCGGCCCATTTACAACACCAACCGCAAGTGCAAGGCAATCTGGAACATCCTGACGCAGCACGGGCTGAAAACCCACGTCGTCGGTTGGTGGCCATCGCACCCCGCCGAGCCGGTCAATGGCACCATGATTTCCAATTTTTACCAGCGTGCTCCTGCGGAAATGCGCCCTGGTCAGCCCTGGGACTTGGTGAAAGGCACCGTGCATCCCGCTGAAAAAGGGGAGTTTTTTGCCAAGCTGAGGGTGCATCCAAATGAACTGACGGGCAACCACATCCAGCCCTTCGTGCCGGATTTTGAAAAAATTGACCAAAAACAAGACAAACGTCTAAGCTCCATTTCCAAAATCCTCGCCGACTGTTCCACCATCCACAGTGCCGCCACCTATATTTTGGAAAATGAGGAATGGGATTTCATGGCGGTGTATTATGACGCCATTGACCACTTCTGTCATGGGTTCATGAAATACCATCCGCCACGCCAAGAGCATGTTTCCATCCAGGATTTTGAGTTGTACAAGGACGTGGTGGCGAGCGGCTACCGTTTCCACGACATGATGCTTGGCCGCCTGCTCCAACTGGCAGGCGAAGACACGACAGTCATGCTCATCAGCGACCATGGCTTCCACCCCGATCACAACCGCCCGAAATCCATTCCGAAGGAACCCGCCGGGCCTGCCATCGAACACAGCCCGTTCGGCATTATTGCGATGCACGGTCCCGGCATCAAAAAAGACGAGCTGCTTTTCGGGGCAAGCCTGCTCGACGTGACGCCGACCCTGCTCACCTTGTTCGGCTTGCCGGTGGCAGCCGACATGGACGGAAAAGTGCTTGTCCAGGCATTTGAAAATGAGCCGGAAATCCAGACCATTCAAAGTTGGGAGAACCTCCCCCCTGCCCCCTCCGAAGGAGGGGGTGACATCACGCCACCCCCTCCTTCGGAGGGGGCAGGGGGGAGGCCTGCGTTACCAAGCGACGAAGAAATGCAGGCGGAATTGCAGCAACTCATTGACCTCGGCTATGTCGCCGACCCTGGCGATGACCTGGAAAAAGCAGTGAAAAGCACACTTGACGAAAACAACTTCAACCTCGCCCGTGCTTACCTCGACGGGCAGCAGTGGGACGATGGCATTAAGCTTTTGGAAAAACTTCACGGCGAAAACCCGTCCGTGCTGCGTTTCGCAACGTACTTGGCGAATGCCTACCAAACCGTCGGGAAATTCAAAAAGGCGAGGCAGGTCGTCAACCATATCCGGGAGACATTCGACCGGGAAAACCCGCAATTGGACGTGTTGGAAGGCACGCTGCTGTTGGCGGAGCAACGCCCACTCAAGGCGCTGGCGCTGTTTCAGAAAGTGGAAAAGGAAGCGGGCGGGCAGCCCCACCTGCGCCAGCGGGTAGCCAACGCCTACCTGCAAATGAACAAGCTGGAGGAAGCCGAAGCCGTTCTCGAAGTTGCCGTTTCGCAAGACCCGGAGGAAGTGGGCGCATGGTACGCCCTCGGCGTCTGCCGCCACCGCATGATGCGCCACGAGGCAGCGGCAGCGGCATTATTGCAGGCAATCGGGTTGATGTACTACCAGCCCGCCGCCCATTTTTACCTCGGCGAAACGCTGCTGGCGATACAACGGTATGAGGACGCCGTTAACGCATTCGACGTGTGCCTGCGCCTCGCACCGGGCATGAACATGGCGCGGGAGCGGCTCATTTCCATTTACTCGCAATTTTTGGAGCAGCCCGGTAAGGCCAACAAGTACCGGCTGGATTTTGAAAAAAACATCAGGGGCGAAATCGTGATAGTGAGCGGACTGCCCCGCAGCGGCACTTCGATGATGATGCAAATGCTGGAAGCGGGCGGCATAGAGATTTTCACCGACCGGGAAAGGCAGCCGGACGAGAGCAACCTCAAAGGCTATTACGAACACGAGGCGGTTAAAAATCTGGCAAAAAACAAAAGCTGGCTGCCACAGGCGAGCGGCAAAGCCGTGAAAGTTATTGCCCACCTGCTGCCGCACTTGCCCATGAACTGGCACTACAAAATCATTTTCATGGAGCGGGACGTGCTGGAAGTGGTCAGTTCGCAGCAAAAAATGCTCGCCCGCAATGGAAAACCCGTTAAGCAGGACACACTGCCATTTCATTTGGTGATATCTTACGAGCAAACGCTGGAAAAAGTAAAAGCTTGGGCTAGGGAAATGCCGAACATCGAAGTAATGTACCAGGCCTATTCCGAAGCGGTGGAAAGCCCTTTTTTGGCAGCCGTGCAAGTCAATGATTTCCTTAATGGACAGTTGCGGCCAGAGGCGATGGCGGACGTGGTGGAAGCAAGGCTGTGGAGGGAGCGGAGTGAATTGGTCCAACCAGCATAAAGCAGTACGGATTCAATTTATGCAGAAAATTCCCCAACTTCGCCCGATACCTTGCATTGAAATTGAGACACTTCCTTCCGTTCATCCTCTTGTTTTTTTGCTGCTTGCAGCAAATTTCCCTCGCCCAAGCGGGCTTGGAAGAAAATTCCTTTCACTCTATGTCCCCCTCCGAACGCCAATCCTACCTCTACGAACTAAATATGGAATGGAAAGACTCCAGTTCGTTCATGGACTGGTACCGCCCAATGCCCGCTATTGCTGAATCAGGAAAAGATAAAAAGACGATTTGGGCATTAAACTACTACCGCCTGCGGCAAACGGATTTCGACGGCGGCGAGGAGTTGTCGAAAGTGGTGAGCGTAGATTTTCGAAATCTTCAAGATTTCGGAAATCTGAGGGTCTTCCCCAACCCCGTCGTCGGTGGTGAACTGACTTTGCTGTTGCCTGAAAATATGGAGGAGGAACCCACCGTGCTGCTGTACAGTCCAACTGGGCAACTGGTGCGCTCGATGAAGGTTGGCGGTGGTGCCAATCCGCTTTATCTAAGCGGCTTAGCGGGAGGGGTTTACCACTTGCAAATGAACAGTATCAAAGATGTCCATTTTCAGAAAATCATGTTGCAAAATTGAATGGTATAGGCTATTGCCGTTTAAAATCCAATAATTACCTTTACCCCATGACTCAATTTCAACTTTATTATGCACCATCAAATCCTTAATTAAAATGAAATCATTCCTTTTCATCCTCGGCTTCCTTGCCTTCGGGGCAATGGCTGCTCTGGCGCAAGGCCCGGTGATGACCTTCGTAGTCACCACCATTGACTATGGTGTGATTGAAAAAGGCGCAGACCCCGTCCGCCACTTCAAGTTCACCAACACAGGCAACGAGCCGCTCATCATCAAGTCCGCCAAAGCCTCTTGTGGCTGCACCATGCCGACTTTCCCACAGGAACCCATCATGCCCGGCGAAAGCGCTAATATTGACGTTCGGTACGATACGCAAAGGGTGGGCAATTTCAACAAAACGGTGACGCTGACGACCAACGAAACACCAGACACTCATACGCTGACCATCAAGGGCGAGGTGAAAGCGCCACCCAGCCAGGAAAGCGTACCTGCCAACAATGGTGGGCTGAACGGTGGACATTGAATAACTGAGAATGGAGAATTCTCCATTAGGGGTGTACGAAGGATTAAAGTAATCAAAAAACCTCAATCCGTT
>CAZDSU010000104.1:0-17178 GCA_964508135.1 uncultured Saprospiraceae bacterium | reverse complement strand
GATGAACAACTTTGTCGCTGCATCATAAAAGAGGGACAAAACGCTGCTGCACCCTCTTTAACTGGTTTGTATTGTCCCAAGTTTAATTTGGAAAGTATGTCAGCAAGGTCTTTTGATTTTGGTGTCGTTACGAAAATGTAATACTTGTTCCAAGCCATAATTTGTCAAAATATTATTGGTTACGAAATGTCTGTTTAAAGTGACGCACAACGTGATAATATGCGAACCTCTCGCAGATTTCACACAAAGGTAAAAATGGTGCTTGATTGTAGCAAATTTAGGCTTAATTTTTTTTTAGAATTCCGCAAATCAGTGTTTTACAAATCGAAAAAACTGGTTTCCATTTTCAAAACAATCTAAAATGCGAAGTACGTATTTTGTATTGTTTTACACTTCCACAATACAAAATGCGCACCTTGTCAATCAAGATTTCACGCAAGGCTTCGACCATCAAGGAAATGCCGGTGGATACCAATCGTATCTAAATCACCGGCCTCTCGATGGGCGGCCGAAGGGGCGAAATGAGGTTTGCACAAAACCTATTAGCGCTGAGTATAAGTCTAATGTCGTCAATACGAATCTATAATTACGTCAATAATTGTTCAAAGAAACCACCAATCTGTTTTTCTCTATCCACAAAATGAATTTCTAAAATCCATTCCCTTTTGTTGCCATTGGCATCCGGTAAAAACATGTCGTTATTGTTTTCAGGATGAACATAAAGTCCGTAATCTTCGGGGGCTAATCTTTCATGCGGAAATTGTCCAATAAGATGTCCGCCAAGTTGGCCTCCATAAGTCCAGCCATATTTCTTTGCAAGTTCAAGCAGGTATTGCCAGAAATCTGCACCAGTCAATTTAGTTTGTGCGTGAAACCAATCCTTCGCTTCGTGCCAAGCCAATTCAATGTCTGACTTTATTTTGAGCTTTAAAGGGTCGTTTCCTAAAACATAGGTTCTACCAAAATCTGCTTCCCATTCTTCAATGATAGGCCCAAAATCAAAAAACAAAATATCATCTTCTTGTAAAATCAAATTGGGAGGATTGTCATCATAAGGTGACAACGTGTTGACACCGCATCTCACAATTCGTTTGTGCCAGAACTTTTTTATTCCAAAAAGTTCGTCCGCCAACTTGAAAACTTCTTCATTTAGTTCCTTTTCCGATTTGCCGGGTTTTATTAGTTGGCGTTCCTCAATTGCGTTGAATAGTTGCAGTGCAATTTTTTCCGCTTCCATCAATTTTGACTTTGTAAGCTTCATTTATTTTATTTTTTATCGTGTCAATATTTTGAAGCACGAATGTAAAGGAAAATTATAATCCCGTGGTGATGGAGTGGTTGTTTAGGTAGGGATGTGAGGGGTAAGACTTACGTTTACTAAACCTTTGGAGGTCTATCCATTACCCACAGAATAATTCATTGAAAATCAACGCCTTGAAAGCCCCAGCGGGGCGAGAATATTTGTAGAAACGACAAATACCGATTCATTAAGCCCCAGCGGGGCGATGATTGTTCAGATTTTTTCCCAATCATCGCCCCGCTGGGGCTGAAAAAGGGGGGCTAATCCAATTGCTACAAATATAATCGCCCCTCTGGGGCTTTTAAAATATTGAAAATCAATTGGTTATTCTGTGGGTAATGGGGAGACCTTTGGAGGTTTAGTAAACGTAGCCAAGGCAATATAACAATACAACAATTTAACAATTCAGCAACCTACTTCACCTTCTTCAACCTATACAAGTCCGTCCGCCTATCTTTCAGGTTTTTCACCGTTCCATAATTGTGAAGTTCTTTCAGCATATCAATATCCACGTCGGATATGAGCACCATTTCTGTATTGGGCGTGGCGCTGGAGACGATGCCGCTCGGCGGGAAGGAAAAATCGCAGGGACTGAACACCATGCTCTCGGCATAATGCATGTCCATATTATGCACCTTTGGTATATTGCCGATGCTGCCCGCAATGGCCACATAACATTCGTTCTCGATGGCCCTTGCCTGTGCAGTATAGCGCACCCGTGAGAAGCCATGCTGTGTATCGGTGAGGAAGGGCACGAATAGGATGCTCATGCCCTCCAGTGCCATCAGGCGGCTCAGTTCGGGAAATTCAACGTCATAGCAGATAAGGATGCCGATTTTGCCGCAGTCCGTATCGAAAGTGCGGATTTGGCTGCCACCCTTCATTCCCCAAATCCGTTCTTCGTCTGGTGTGACATGGATTTTTTCGAAACGCTCCACCATCCCATTGCGCTTGCACAGGTAGCCGGCGTTGAACAGCACACCGTCCACCAATTCGGGCATGCTTCCGGTTATAATATTGATATTGTAGGATATGGCAAGTTTGGTAAACTCTTCCACCAGTGGTTGTGTGAACTCGGCCAGTTTTCGGATGGCGTCAGGCTCCGTTAAACTGTTGTATTCGGCCATTAAGGGGGCATTGAAAAACTCCGGGAACAATGCAAAATCGCTTTTATAGGCACTCAATGCATCAACGAAATATTCGGCCTGCTCCATGAGTTCTTTCACTCCCCTATAGGGCCGCATCTGCCATTGAATCAAGCCAAGCCGCACAATGGTCTTGGCTACGTTGATGTTTTTCGTGGGTATTTCGTAATAGATATTGTTCCATTTCATTATGGCAGCATACTCCTGCGAAGCTTCATCCCCTTCGAGGTATCCCTTTACGAGTTTTACGACATGGAAATCATTGGACAATTGAAAATCGAGTACAGGGTCGTGTATTTCATGGAGCTTTACTTTTTCGATGTATTGTTTGGGGGTCAATTCATTGGCATATTGATGATAGTTGGGTATGCGCCCACCGAACACGATGCCTTCCAAATTGAGGTTTTCGCAAAGTTCTTTCCGATATTCGTACAAGCGGCGTCCGAGCCTGTTGCCCCTGTATCTTGGCCGTACAAAAACATCTATGCCATAGAGTATATTGCCCTCGTCATCGTGGGTGTTGAAGGTATAATTGGCTGTTATTTTTTTATAGGTATGGGAATGGGAAAACTGGCTGTAATCCACAATAATGGACAGCGCACAAGCGGCTATTTGTCCATTAATCTTCAGCACAATCTGCCCTTCTGGAAATTTATTGATCAGCGTGTTGATTTGCTTTTTCGTCCAAGCTGGTTCAGGAAGGTTCGGATAGGCCTCTATCATTGCTTCTTTCAATTCTTGGTAATCCGACTTACTGAGCAATTCCAGCTCTATTTTTTGTATTGAATCCATAAATATTGAGTTATTAAGTTATTGAGTTAGTGGGTTAGTCGGTTTCATAACTCAATAACCCATTAACTCAATAACTTTTCAGGCCTTCTCCACCGCATGCCCCCCAAATTCATTGCGGAGGGCCGCTACCACTTTGCCTGCAAAGGTATCTTCTTCTTGCGACCGGAAGCGCATCAGCAGCGACATGGCGATGACAGGCGTGGGTACGCCCAGTTCGAGCGCTGTTTCAATCGTCCATTTGCCTTCGCCGCTGGAGTGCATGATGCCCTTGATGGCGGATAGCTGGGGGTCTTTGGAGAAGGCACTTTGCGACAGTTCCATCAGCCAACTGCGCACCACAGAGCCGTGGTTCCAGACTTTTGCGACAGCCTCAAAATCCACGTCGAACGGACTTTTGTTCAACACCTCGAAGCCTTCGGCAATGGCCTGCATCATGCCGTATTCGATGCCGTTATGAACCATTTTGGTAAAATGACCGCTGCCCGGTGCACCCACGTAGAGGCTGCCATTTTCTACCGAAAGGGCATCAAACAAGGGCTTGCAGACCTCGTAGGCATCTCGGTCGCCACCAATCATGGTACAGGCACCATTGAGTGCCCCACTGATGCCGCCGCTGGTGCCGCAATCGAGTATTTTGATTCCTTTTTCCTTGAACATGGCGTACCTGCGCAGACTGTCCTTGTAGTTGGAGTTGCCGCCGTCTATCACAATGTCGCCGGGCGTGAGCAGCTCGGCCAATTGCGCCAGCACCGACTCCGTGGCATCGCCCGCAGGAACCATGCTCCAGACGATACGGGGTGACGGCAGGTGCATCGCCACTGCCTGCATGCTGCTGGTGGTCACGATTCCTGCATCTGCGGAGCGCTTTCGGTTGGTGTCGTCAATGTCAAATGCTACGACCGTGAATTTGTTCCGTAGCATGTTTTGGGCGAGCGGGAAGCCCATTTTTCCAAGTCCGATTAGTCCTATGGTCATTGTTGAGTTATTGAGTTATTGGGTTATTATTGGGTGAACATGAGTCTCGGAATATCTCAATAACTCAATCACCTAATAACATGATCACCCAATATCAAATTATCAAATCCAAAAGTAGGCAACCAGCCAGTCCCACAACGGAAACAATGGTTTCCATGACTGTCCATGATTTGAGCGTCTGCACGATGGTCAGGTTGAAATATTCCTTGAACATCCAAAAGCCGGTGTCGTTGACTTGCGAGCAAGTGAGCGAGCCTGCGCCAGTGGCCAGCACCAGCAGTTCTGGATTTACTGTTCCGGTGGTCACCAATGGCATCATGATGCCTGCTGCTGTCATGGCCGAGACTGTCGCAGAGCCAAGCGCAATGCGCAATACGGCTGCCAGCGTCCATGCCATGATAAGAGGCGAAATGGTCGTGTCCTTCATCAAGTTTACTATATAATCGCTGGTGCCACTGTCCACCAAAACTTGTTTGAAGGCGCCGCCGCCAGCAAGTATCAGCAAAATCATGGCGATGGGTTTAACATGCTCGCCCACCCCATCCATCGTTTTTTGAAAGCTTTTGCCCGATTTTCGTCCTAGCGTAAAGACGGCTGCGAAAACCGCCATGAGCAAGGAGATGACCGGGTCTCCCAGGAATTGAAGCAGTTGGTTGACTGTATTTTCTTTTGGCAAAAACAACTGCCCAAGTCCTCCAAGCCCCATTAACAACACCGGGATAAGCGCCACCAGCACTGAAATTCCAAACGAGGGCAAATGCTCTGGTGCCAAATCTGCGCTCCTGAACAATTTCTCATTGACTTTAGTGGGAATTTTCTTCATCGTTTTGCCAAAAACCACCCCAGCAATGATGACTGTTGGCACGGCAAGTATTAGTCCATAGAGCAGTGTCAGTTGAATATTTGCCCCATAAAACTCCACGATGGCAGTGGGTGCTGGATGTGGGGGCAAAAACCCGTGCGTAACAGACAACGAGGCTATGATGGGCAGGGCGATGTAAAGTATGGGCTGTTTGGTTTCGTTGGCCATGGCAAATATGATGGGCAACACCATCAAAAAGGCCACATTGTAAAACATGGGGATGCCGACAATAAACCCCGTCAGAACCATCGCCCAGGTGATGTTTTTCAAACCAAAAGCATCCGTCAGCCGCCTTGCAATGACTTGTGAAGCACCGCTTTCCGCTATCAATCCGCCAAGTATGGCGCCCAAGCCCATGATGAGTGCCAATGTGCCGAGCGTACTGCCAACACCTTTTTGCATGGCGGCAAGTGCCTCGACCGGCGTCATGCCCATACCTATCCCAACGCCAAGTGAGACTAACACAAGCGCCAAAAAAGCATTGACCCGAAAGCCAATGATGAGAACCAGCAGGGCGGCAATGCCGATGACTATGATGATTAGTGGCATGTGGAGGTGGTTGTAGGGGGCCACCTTTACGGTTGCCCTTCCTGGTTCAGTCGGTTTTAAGTTGCAAGGGCGAAAAGTATGGAAAAAGATTTAATTACTGGTTTCGTACAAATAAAACAGCCCTGTTAGTGCTTCGAAGCACTAACAGGGCTGTTTTATTTGTACGAAACCTCGCTAAATTCTCAAGGGTTTCGAATCACAATATCCCCAAAACTGATTTTGATGGAAATGTTCGACTTGCCGATTTTGGAAGAGAAAATCGCCTTTTTCAGTTCGCTGGTATTTTGCAAGTAGTTGAATTTCAGGTCGTTGGGAACCGTGATGTTCCCGTAATGTGCTGTCAAAGTATAGCCGTAGTAGTTGGGCTTAGGGTCGAAGAAATAGACGTCGGACTTCTCGGCGATGATGTTCATGGTCAACAGTTCCGGACTGGGATTGGTGAAAAACTTCATCACGCCATACTGCGAGTTGATGTTCCAATTGCCCTTGATGTCGTGTAGCGTGATGTCGGAGCGGCGGGAGTTTATTGTCACGTTGCCATCAATGTCACGTCCTTCGATGTCGCCAAATCGGGTTTCGATGCCGATTTGGCCGCTCAGGTTTTCCATGTTGATTCTTGAGAATTGGCTGTTGACCCGAAGCGACTTGGTAAGGTTGCTAATTTGCGAAAGCCCGTAATTGTTTTTCAAATACACCGGGCAATCGGCGGGCAATGTGATGGTGTAGATGGCTTTCATGTCGGAAGTAGGCTTCTTTCCACCCTTGGGCGACGATATGTAATTTCGGAAATAAAGGTTTTTCCCAGCCTGTTCGGTAGAATAAACCATACGGTCTAGGTCGGCTTGGGCTGTCTTCTTGTCGGTATGTTTGGCAATCAATTCCACCAGCACTTTTACCTCGGAGCGGTTCCAGGTTTCCACTTTTATCTCTGCTTTTTCGCCCTCGATGTTTACCTCCGTACCATTTTTGTAGGGAAAGGTATTCTCCATCACCTTCGTCACAACCTGCAATGTCGTTTGCCCCTGCAAGCCCATTGCAAGCAGCATTAAAACATTGGGAACCAACAACTTCAGGATATTTTTCATTGTAAAAAGTTTGAGGATTTGAGGGTCTGGGGATTTGAGGCTCCATCCGTTCCTCAAATTCCCAAATCCTCACGCGCTTAAACGCTTATATCAACATCACCATCATTTTCTTCACGATGCCTGTGCGCTCCAATTCGATTTCCTTGATTTGGGTCACCAGATCGGCGTCTGTGCCGAACTCGCCAAGTGCAGCGGCCAGCTCCTCTTTTGCGGATGTAAGCTCTTCGAGTTCGTTTTGCAGTTGTTTAAATTGAGGCTGCTCGCAGAGCGTTTTTTTCGCTTCGCAAAGGGTGAGGAACTCACTGAATGCCTCCTCGTCATCGTTCCAATCTCGTTGAAGGAGCAGCGGGTCCACCGTTTCCTCACTGAAATTCAGGGCCACGACGTTCATCTCCACTTTTTGCGTCCGGTTCATTTGCCAAAAAACAACCAGCAGCGCCGCCACGGAGGCCGCCACGGCAAGCCCTCGCCTCCAATTCATCGCAACAATTTTGGCGGAGGGATTTTCCCCTTCCATTTTTTTCAAAATACCGTCCCATGCGTTTGCGGGAGGTTCGTATTGGGGCAGCGACAGAAGCAGTTGGGCAGGCAAAATGGCATCCAGCCCACCCTCCATTTCGTGCTCGATTTGCTCCCAAAGCAACTCCTTCGGCTCGTGCTCCGGCAGCGAGGAAAGTGCCTCAATCAGCGTTTTTTTATTGTGCTCTTCCATTTTCAAAATGAATGAATGAGTGTATTTTTATTGAGTGAATAGCTAGACTTGGTTTTTGAGTATTTCCCTAAGCCGTTTTTTTGAATAAAAAAGTTGCGACTTGGAGGTGCCTTCGGAAATGCCGAGCAATTCTGCCACTTCCTTGTGGCCATAGCCTTCCACTTCCACTAGGATGAAAACCGTGCGGTATCCTTCTGGCAGCGAGAGAATGGCTTTTTCCAAATATTCCGCATCGAGATAGTGGCCCCAGTCCACCTTAGTGGAAGGCGGAATATTGTCCACGGACTCAAAGAAGATTTTTTCTTTCCGCAAGTGGCTGTAAGCCGTCCGCACGATGATGGTCTTTATCCAAGCCCCAAGCGTGGACTCGCCCCGGAAGCTGGTCAGCCCCTTGAAAACCTTAATGAAACCTTCTTGCAGCACATCGTTGGCTGCTTCAAAGTCGCCGGTAATGCGGTAAGCGAGCGTGAACATGGCCTTCCGGTACTTGTCGTACAGGTTTTTCTGTGCAATCCGGTCGTTGCTCAGACAGGATTGAACCAATTCTGTTTCGGTCATGCTGACTTGATAAGTAGTCATTGAGAGTAGTTGGTTCGCATTCAATTGAACAAAGTTAGAGTGTTGCTCACGGATATTGCGGTTGTATGCGATTAATAAATCAGGCAGTTTTTTCCAAAAAACAAAGCCCTGTGATTGCTAACCGCAGTCACAGGGCTTTGTTTTTAGTTTTTTGCTCAAAAGGATAAACCGACCGTCATCAGCCACCTCGTTGGGCTTTGCGAGAAGTTCACTTGTTGTCCGCCGATGCTCATGTGGTCGCCAAATTTTTCAAAGCTTCCTTCGTAGCGCAGGTCAATCATCAGCTTCCAAATATCAAGTCCGAACCCAGCCTGGTAGCCAAGGTTGAAGTTGTTGAAGCGGCGCTCATAGCCCCCGATTTGTTCCAGTTCCGATTTGCTGGCCACATAGACATGACCAGTAGGGCCTGCCTCGGCACGCAATGGACCAAGCTTGTAACCAAACATCAATGGAATATCGAGGTTTCGGTATTTTTCAGTCAGCACCTTGTCCACGAGGCCATCCGAAAAGTCCGTTACCACAAAATCAACAGAAGTTGAGTTGAAGGCGACCTCGGGTTGCAAGTACCAGTGTTTGCTCAGTTTTGCACGGCCAAAAATGCCAAGATGATAGCCGTAATTGGCGTCTTTAATGGCCAGCGAGACACCGTTTGTTTGAATTGACTCTTGGTTTAATTGTGAAGAACTCAAACCTCCCCTAATGCCAAAACGTATTTGAGCATTGGTTTGAAAGGTAAAAAAGCAAAGGATGGTGAAGACAAAAATGAAGCTTTTCATGGTCTTGTTTTTTTATTGATTTATAAGAAAACGAGGGGCAATATCCAATTGTTATAGTGCGACAAGCAGGAAAAGTGTTTTAACCTGTTTTTAACGGTTGAATTTTGTCACCTGATTTAGGTACAATTTTCATGCGAGGGAATCCCTGGATGAGTAAATATTTGAAATAAACCTCGGAAAGTTTCTGGGAACTCAACCAAATCCTTTCTTTTGATACTTGGTTCGAGAATTTGGCTAAACCATCCAAAACAAACATGAATCCTGAAATAAAGACCGTAACCAATCTTCCATCGCTAAAGCAATTCGTTGATTTTCCTTTTCAATTGTACAAAAACCACCCGCTATGGGTGCCTCCCCTCAAAGCTTCTGAAATGGCCTGGCTGGACGCCAAAAAAAATCCGGCTTTCCAACACGCTGATGTGGAGATGTTCACAGCTTGGGAGGGAAGCCGCATGGTCGGTCGCGTTGCAGCCATCATCAATCACTTGGAAACGGAACGGCTTGGAGCGCAGCATGCCCGCTTCGGTTGGTTCGATTTTGTGGACGATAAAAACGTGAGCGAAGCCCTGCTCTCAACAGTGAAAGACTGGGCCAAGAAGCACAATTGTGTGCGATTGAAAGGCCCCTACGGTTTCAATTCCCTCGATAAAAACGGGATGCTAGTGCATGGATTCGACCAAATGGGCGCGATGACCACCCTCTACAACTACGAATATTACCCCAAGCACATAACCGAACTTGGCTTCCAAAAAGAGTTGGAATGGCTGGAAGTGCGGGCCAAGCTGCCCCACCCTTTTCCCGAAAAATTGACAAGAGCTGCAGCCCTGGTCAAAGACCGCTATCACCTTAGCATCCGTCGCCCAAAGAACAAGTTGGAAATGCTAACCTTGGGTGGGATACTTTTCAACATGTTGGAAGAAAAATACCATGCATTGCCAAGCTACGTGCCCATCTCGGCAGCACAGCAAACCTTGTATGTCAAAAACTACATGACCCTATTGCCTCCAAAGTTTGTCTGCGTAATTGAGCATGAAACGGAAGGGCCAGTCGGATTTGGACTAACCATGCCTACCATGTCAAAGGCGATGCAAAAAGCCGATGGGAGTCTTTGGCCTTTTGGTTTTATCCATCTCTTGCTGGCGCAATACTTAAGCGACACAGGCGATTTGACGCTTATTGGCGTGAAAGAAGAATGGCGCAAAAAAGGCGTTCACAGCGTCATCTTCAGCGATATCGGGCATACGTTTGTGAAGCTCGGTTATACCCATTTCAATGTCAATCCCATGCTGGAAAACAACCAAAACGTCCTCGCATTGTGGAAGGACTTTGACCATACAGTGTACAAGCGGCGCAGGACTTTTTACAAAGATTTAGCGTGATCATCCAGCAAGGCAGCCGTGATAAAATTGGCAGCCCTCTCTGCGCAGTCCGATGGGCCAAGCAGTTTTCTGACCGTTTCATAACCTTTCAATACAGCCGCTCTTTTTTCTTTCTTCAACATGGCGTTGAGGGCGGCTGCCGCGTTCTTTTCGTTGAATTCGGCTTGAATCAACTCCTCCACCACCGGAGTTCCAGCAATGAGGTTTACAATGGAAATGTACTTCAAGTCCTTGTTCACCAGCCTCCGGGCAAGTTGGTAAGAAAGTTGGCTGGCCTTGTAGCACACCACTTGTGGTACCCGAAAAAGTGCCGTTTCCAGGGTTGCAGTGCCAGAGGTGACGAGTGCGGCATGGGCGTTTTGAAGGAGGTCGTAGGTTTGGTCTTCCACCAATTTTACCGAAGGAAAGCCAGTTAAAAACGGCTCATAAAATGCCCGCCCCAACGAAGGCACACTCGCTACAACAAATTGATAATCAGGGAAAAAGGTGGATACTTTGAGCATTTCGCCAAGCATCCGGGCGACTTCCTGTCGGCGGCTGCCAGGCAGCAGCGCAATGATGGGTTTGCCTTTCGGCAAATTGTTTTTAGCGTAAAAATCTGGAGATGCCTCATGCCGCTCAATCACCGCTGCCAAAGGATGTCCGATGAAGCTCACCTCGACGCCATGCTTCCTGTAAAAATATTCTTCGAAAGGAAAAATTACAAACATCCGCTCCACGCAGTCCCTCACGATTTTCACGCGGCTGGTGTGCCAGGCCCAAAGCTGCGGCGAGATGTAGTAGAATACGCGAATCCCCTGCTTTTTGGCCCACGTGGCCATGCGCAAATTGAAGCCGGGGTAGTCTATCAAAATGAGGCAGTCCGGCGAAAAATCCTTGATGTCCGATTTTGCGGAGCGAAAATTCCGAAGGATGGTGGACAGGTTTTTCACCACCTCCACAAAGCCCATGAAGGCCAACTCCCTGTAATGTTTCACCACATCTGCTCCTTCGGCAGCCATCAAGTCACCTCCCCAGCAGCGGATTTCAGCTTCAGGGTCGGCATGGCGGAGCGCTTTGACAAGCGATGCACCCTGTAAATCCCCCGATGGCTCCCCGGAAATGATGTAGTATTTCATACGAAGAAAGTAGACATTAGACGATAGACATTAGACCATAGACAGCCAAAATCTAATGTCTATGGTCTAATGTCTATCGTCTCAAAACCAAGGCGAAGTAAAGCCGTTGTGCTGACATTTGTCACCGGAAATAGCCGATGACAAACAAAAACGTACCTTGGCCGCTCAATTTTTATCAAATAATACCTGATTCTATGGCACAAAAAGAAGTCCACTATTCGGATTATCTTCAACTGGACAAAATCCTGACCGCTCAACAACTGGAGAGCGACCTGAACAACGCACATGCTCACGACGAGATGCTTTTCATCATCATCCATCAGGCTTACGAGCTTTGGTTCAAACAAATCATGTTCGAAATCGAGTCTGTGGCCGACATCATGGGCCAACAGGCTATCAACGACAACTCCCCCGACCTGCAAACCGTAGTACACCGCCTTAACCGGGTGGCCGTCATTCTGCGGGTGGCCGTTCATCAGATTGACATCATGGAGACCATGACCCCGATGGACTTCCTCGATTTTCGCAATTTCCTGCGACCGGCCTCCGGTTTTCAAAGCTGGCAGTTTAAGCTCGCCGAAGCTCGGCTCGGCTTGCGGTACACAGAGCGACATGCCCAAGAATACTATATTTCGCAGTTACGAGAAGAACATGTGAAACTGATAAAAACGGCGGAGGCAAAGCCTACCCTACTCGACCTTGTGAACCAGTGGCTGGAGCGGATGCCCTTTTTCGATGACCTCGAAAACTGGCCGAATCACCTAGAAATATCGGTGGAGCAGCACCCGTTTTGGGCGGACTATGCAGCCCGTTACGTGGAGAGCTTGATGCCAAACGAGCGTTTCAACCTCCGTTTTTTCAACCAAGTTTTTTTTGGGGAAGATGACAACGCCGACCGCCGGTTAAGCCCAAAGGCTTGCCGGGCTGGGCTTTTCATCTTTCTTTTCAGGGGATACCCAATGCTCCAGACACCGTTTCAACTGCTCAACCAACTCCTTGAAATTGACGAACAGCTCTCCACATGGCGCTACCGCCACGTGAGCATGGTGCAACGAATGATTGGAACCCGCACTGGCACGGGCGGCTCCACGGGCAAGGACTACCTCAAAGGTGCCTTGGACAAGCACTTTATTTTTAAGGAAATCGCTGGGTTGACCAGTTTTTTGATTGAGCGGCAAAATTTGCCAAAACTCAGCCCGGTTTTGGAAGTAAAGCTAGGGTTCAAGATGTGATGGGATTTACGATTGGACGATTTACGATTTTACGATTGGGTGCTGCGTAAATCGCAAATCAAAAAACATACTTTCCAAAAACTATCAACCACCCAATCACCAGCAATGAAATCACGATAACGATTCCACGGACGGTGTTGTACAAATGCCTTTTTTGGTAATGATTGAGCAAAAAAGCGCAAAGCGCAATGGCAAAAATGGCACAAGTGCGCTCCCGAAACATCGGCCTGAACCCGCCCGAATGTACCCATCCTTGGGTTTCGAGCAGCCCATAGACCCCGAAAAGCACTCCATAACCAACGCCCGCCAACAGCAGCGAGAGCATTATCCCCAACGGAAGTGAATTTTTTTCAAGCATTTTCAAATAGAATTTACCCGAACATGGTGTTCGAGTGGCTTTAGTTTTTCGATTGAATCGTATCGGGTAAGGTCGTGCCCGGAAGGCACCACGGAGATGTATTTGTTGTCCAAAGCCCAGACGTCGGTATCGGTTCCGTGGTCCATGTTCGTGAACTCGCCAGTCAACCAGTAATACTTCTGGCCACGTGGGTCTGTGCCCTCCACGTAGCGCTCAGTCCAACGGGCTTCCGCCTGTCTGCAAATCTTAAAACCCTTCAACACGGTGGCGGGCACGGCTGGGATGTTCACGTTTAGCAGCCTGCAATTGCCCATGCCATGCTTCAAAACGAACTGCATCAGCTCCCGCAAATATGGCTTGCAAGCTTCAAAATCAGCGTCCCACTCGTAGTCGAGCAGCGAGAAACCAATGGAGTTGATGCCCTCCAACGACGCCTCCATCGCCGCCGACATGGTGCCGGAGTAGATGATGTTGATGGAGGCATTTGAGCCGTGGTTGATGCCAGATATGCAAAGGTCAGCCTCCCGCTGGTGCAGCAGCACATGCTTGCCAAGTTTCACGCAGTCCACTGGTGTACCGCTACATTCGTAAGCCTCAATGCCATCGAAAATGTCAACTTTTTTCAAGCGGAGCGGGTCTCGAATAGTAATGGCGTGACCTTGCCCAGACTGCGGAGTGTCAGGCGCCACCACGATAAGTTTGCCAAGTTCACGGGCCACATCCACGAGGGCTTTCAGTCCAGGGGCATTGATGCCGTCGTCGTTTGTTACAAAAATCAAAGGTTTGGTTGGCATATCTTGTATTTCGGTTTCAAAATTTTTATGAGCCTTTCGGCAAAAATAGCTTTTTCAAGCAGACATGGGGTTTAGCTTTTTCATCAATTGCACTAAATCCTCCCGCTCTTTACCCAGCCGCTCATTTGACCACCCAAAATGGGCTTGAAAGTTGGCCAACACCACTTCCTGATGCTGCCTCGCCCGCTGGATGTTAAAATAAAGTAGCCCGGTTCTTCGCTCAAAAAAATCAATGGGATTCACCACCAATTCAGAGTCAAGGCTATGCTTCAATTCGTAAGTGATAAGTGAGGCATCTGTAATTTCGCCTTTGGCAAATGCCCGTTCAACAATTTTCTCGGCTGCTCTTCCGTAGTTTTCTGTTAGGTAAATGGCCGTGGTGCTTGCCCCAGCGAGGTGTTTGATTTTTTTCTCGATATTCAATTGAAAATCAAGCACTTCCGAAATATTGGCAAATGGCTGCAAGGTCAGTGGAATAGACTTGGTCAGGCATTTTTCGGGCTTGCGGCCCTGCTTTTTCAGCACCAAATCCACCAGTTTTTTTGCCATTTTTCGGTAGCCGGTCAGCTTGCCTCCAGCCACGGAAATGAGTCCGACCTCTGCCACAAAAATTTCGTCCTTGCGGCTCATTTGGCCTACCGATTTTCCTTCTTTGTAAATCAGTGGGCGCAATCCCGCCCAAGTGCTTTCCACGTCCGATAACGACAATTTTACGGAAGGGAACATGGCGTTGGCCGCATCGAGCAGGTAGTCCAAGTCACTGATGTCCGCAAAAACCTCGTCAAGGTTTCCATTAAACGGAGTGTCTGTGGTGCCGATGTAAGTCGCCCGTTGGCGTGGAATGGCGAACACCATACGCCCGTCTGCCACGTCGAAATAGGTGGCATGGTGAAGGGGCAGTCTGTCTCTTGGAACCACAATATGTGCGCCTTTCGACAGAAACAAGCGCTGGTTGTTCAATGACTTAGCTTGTCCACGCAACTTGTCCACCCAAGGTCCGGCGGCATTGACGATGGTGGTGGCGTTGACTTGAACCCGCTCTCCCGTGGCGTGGTCAAGGCAGCTGGTGCCTGTGAGCTGGCAGTTTTCTTCCCTGAAATCAGTCACCTCCGCATAGTTCAGGCAAGTAGCGCCATGCCGGATGGCGGTTTTCACTATCTCAATGGTCAATCGAGCATCGTCGGTTCGGTACTCGGCATAGATGCCAGCACCGAGCAGTTGTTCTCTGCGAAGCAAGGGTTCTCCTTCGAGGCTTTGTTGTAGGTTAAGCATCCGGCGCTTGTCCTCGCCTTTCACCCCTGCCAAAAAATCGTAGAGCCAAAGGCCGAAAGCAGTGCCAATTTTACCAAAACTACCGTCCTGGTAAATGGGCAGCAGCATCTTCTCTGGCTTGACCAAGTGCGGTGCCAGCCGGTGTACAATCGCTCTTTCCCGCCCTACTTCATATACTACTTTAAATTCAAATTGCTTCAAGTAGCGCAGACCACCGTGAATCAATTTCGTGGATTTACTACTGGTGCCAGCGGCAAAATCACCCTTCTCGACCAAGGCCACTTTCAGGCCACGGCTGGCAGCATCGAGCGCAATGCCCGCTCCGGTTATGCCGCCGCCGATGACCAACAAATCGAATTTTTGGCTTTTTAACTGCTCAAGTTGTATTTGCCTTTGAGGTACCATGCACTTTTAGCTACTTATCGGCCAATGAAAAATTTTGGCAACAAGATAAAGCCAATCACATAACGCCTGTTTTAAATTTATGAAAAATTGGCGGGACGCAGCTTCGTAATACTCCACCACTGACCATCGCCACACTTTAGTCAAAACCAACATTGTGATTCACATTTTTTTGCAAAAAATCATCTTGCCTATTTTATCCAATTGAAAAACACCCTACATTGCCCTCACAAACAATTCGTTGTTTAAAGAAACAACCGCACAAGTACACCAATTCGTTTTGACTCAACATTTTAACTTTAGGGAGTGATTTGAATTTGCAATTAGGGCGGGCCTCAGCCGTTGACTTGTCCGGTTCTCCAAACTCGTTTTGGGGACAGGAGGATTACCGAAAACAGTTCGACTACCTTATCCATGATTTTAAGAGGGTCTAAAACAACCTCTGTGTTTGTGTGGTTTTTCTTTTTTTCCAAACGTAGGCAGGGTTTGAAACCCTGCCTACGTTTTTTTTTACCCCTTCTTTTGAATTCTCACAGTTACCCTTTCCATTTGTTCTTTTGGTTTTTGGGTAATACTCCTCGGCATAAGGTTTTGTGCAAATAGGACTATTCCCTTCCTCGCCGCCTTCGGCGGCTCGTCAGGGGAGAGCGTCTTTGGGGGCGGAACGCCCCAAGCCCCCTTTGCACAAAACCTAATGGAGCGAAATATAAATTGTCGTGTTTATTTCCGCCTTGGTGGATAAAAGCAAGTAGTTTTTCATTTCAAGTCCTTACATTGGGGCAACATCCTTCAACCATATTTTTTCACTAAAAACATTGACATGGATTTTCCTTTCATTCTTCCAATTTTGATTTTCCTAGGATTGTTTTTTATCTCCTCAGGATTGTTCACCGTAAAGCAGCAAACGGCGGCCATTGTCCAACGCTTTGGCAAGTTCCACAGTGTTCGGCAAGCTGGTTTGCAGTTCAAGATTCCCATTGTTGACAGCATTGCCGGTCGCATCACCATGAAAATCCAGCAATTGGACGTACCAGTGGAGACCAAGACCAAAGACGATGTGTTCGTGAGCATCAAAGTGTCCGTGCAGTACCTCATCAAGCCGGATTCGATCTACGATGCCTTTTACAAACTGCAAAACCCGTACGAACAGATGTCTTCCTACATCTTCGACGTGGTGCGGGCGGAGGTGCCCAAGATGAAGCTCGACGATGTGTTCGAGCGCAAAGACGATATCGCCGTGGCCATCAAACGTGAGCTGGACGAGGCCATGAATGAGTATGGTTATTATATTGTGAAAGCATTGGTAACAGATATTGACCCAGCCGCTGCAGTCAAAGAAGCAATGAACCATATCAATGCTGCCGAGCGCAAAAAAACGGCTGCTGAGTATGAAGGCGAGGCCGAGAAAATCCGCATCGTTGCCAAGGCTCGTGCTGAAGCGGAAAGCAAGCGCTTACAAGGCCAGGGCATCGCTGATCAGCGGCGTGAAATCGCACGGGGCTTGGTGGAAAGCGTGGGTGTCCTGAACCAAGTTGGCATCAATTCGCAGGAAGCATCGGCGTTGATTGTTATAACCCAGCACTATGACACGCTCCATTCGGTGGGCGAGAACTCGAACAGCACTTTGATTCTCATGCCGAATGCCCCAACTGCGGCTACTGATATGCTTACCTCCATGGTGACTTCACTGGTGGCCACAAAGCAATTAGGCCAGGTAGTGAAAAAGTAAGATTAGCCTAAGTCCGGGCCATGGCCGAATAAAAAAACTGTTAGTGCTGTGAAGCGCTAACAGTTTTTTTTTTTGGGTAATGGCATTTGAAAATTTTGAAACCATACACATTTTCTTTT
>CAZDSU010000103.1:9296-17995 GCA_964508135.1 uncultured Saprospiraceae bacterium | reverse complement strand
TGAGCAGCAAGATGGGCGGCTTCAACCGGGGCGCTGGCCACGGTGCCACCTTTCCCGACAACAACGGGCGTTATTGGCACATTTCCACGACGGTCGTTTGCGTGAAAAATACCTGGGAGCGGCGCATCGGCATCTGGCCCACTGGATTTGATAAAGACGACGTGATGTGGTCCAACACCGACTTCGGCGACTACCCGATGTACCTGCCCAGCGCCCGCACCGACGGCAACCTCCGCCCCGACTGGTGGCTGCTGAATTATAAAAAGCCCGTGACCGTCAGCAGCACGCTCGGCAGCTACTTCGCCAACAATGCCGTGGACGAGAACATCAAGACCTACTGGAGCGCCCGCACCGCCGACCGTGGCGAGTGGCTGCAAACCGACCTTGGCCAACTCTCCACCGTCCATGCCATCCAAATCAATTACGCCGACCAGGACGCCGAGTTCGTGGGAAAACAAACTGGCATTTACCACCAGTACGAACTCTACGCCAGCACTGACGGTAAAAAATGGACGCTGTTGGTGGATAAAAGCCAAAACAAAACTGACGTGCCGCACGACTACATTGAACTCCCGAAACCTATCGAAACCCGTTACCTCAAGCTCGTGAACGTACACATGCCCACCGGCAAGTTCGCCATCAGCGGGCTGCGCATCTTCGGCAACGGCGGTGGTACTAAGCCAGACCCGGTAAAAGACCTCATCGTGCTGCGTACCGAAAAGGACAAGCGCAGCGCCTACATCAAATGGAGCCCCGTGGACAATGCCTTCGCATACAACCTCCAATACGGCACTGCGCCGGACAAACTTTACAACAGTATCCTGATTCATGACTTCAACGAATACTGGTTCAAGGCGATGGATAGGCAGAAGACCTACTATTTCGCCATCGAGGCAGTCAACGAGAACGGGGTGTCGGGAAAATCGGAGGTGAAGAAGGTGGAGTGAGAATTTATACTGCGCTAAACATTCCCCCTATTTTAAGGCTTCTCCTTAATGGAACACTGGATGTTTGGCTGGAGGCCGGACACCAGCGGGGGGCAGTTACTAACCAGCAAACCAAACATGCCAAACGGACGAACAAATTCTTTTTTGCAAAAATACTGGCCATGGTTGACGGCAGGTGGATTCATTAGTCTGGTACTTCTGTGCTATTTTTTTGTGCCCGCCTTTCAGGATTTCCTCCAGGAGACTTGGGCAGTGCTCATGAGCAAAGACGAAGAAAAAATCGGCCACTATTTCAAGGGGTTCGGCCTCTGGGGGCCTTTGTTGATTGTTGTGCTCATCTCCATCCAGATGTTCCTCATCATATTCCCAAACGTGTTGCTGGTCGTCGTTTCCTCGCTGGCCTATGGCCCGGTGTGGGGCACCATCATTTCCCTTATTGGCAACATAGCAGCTTCCAGCGTGGGCTACGGGATAGGCAATGCATTTAGTTCGAAGGCTCGGAAAGCATTCAACGAGCAAAAACTAAAGAAAATGCAACGCCTGCTGGATAGGTACGGCTTCGGGGCGGTGGCGATTTTCCACCTCTGCCCCTTTATTTCCAACGATGCCATCAGCATCGCAACCGGTCTCTCCAAAATGAATTTCATGAAATTTATGCTTGCAACCCTGACGGGGGCTATCCCTTTTACCATTGTGATCGCATGGTTCGGCAGGGAAACCGGAACCATGATATCCGGCCTATACTGGGTTGGGGGCTTTGGCCTTGCCATCTACTTTCTTTACGTGTGGTTGGACCATCGGAAAAGACCGCCCGAGGAGGAAAAATAACGTGAATTCGGGGGTTCAAAAGCCGCAGAGCGGCAATGATGTTTGTAGTGCCCTAGAAACAAAGGCTTTCAGCACCAGCGGGATTTAGGGCGAGTCACGGCCTGCCATCAATACCCACAGTACCAACGAATAGCTTCCTCAAAACTGAATGGAATCAAACCTCGGATAAACCGCCTTTCCGAAGTAGTAAGTTTGGAATAATGCTGCTTGAACCTTGCCATTGCTTCCTTTTCCCATAACTCCCAATATGCCGCCTTTACGATTCCCATGACGACCATAAAGTCTTCATAACTGGTCTCCCTCTCATAATGGAAGTAAATTTTTGCTTGCCAAGTGTTTTCGGCCAGTTCAGGAGATTTGTTGGGGTTGGAAACAAATTCTATCACCTTGGACTTCAGGGTCTCAAACGAGGCAGTATCGCCTCTCACATGAAGGTCATTGTTGTAGGAAATCCCAATGTATAATATGTTCCGAGATTTGACCCTTACTGAGGAAGGCGGTTCTTCAGACCAACCCTCCATCTTCATCAAGAACCCGGTCTCCTCGCTGGGCACGATGGTGATGACGAAGAAAAAAAGCACTACAAATGCCAAATCCGCCATGCCAATATGATGGAAGGTGGGTTTTTGATGTTTTTTTAGCCAATGCGAAAGCATAGTCAAATCTGCATTTTATATCAAAAGACTTTAATTCTACTTTGTTACTTTAAAAAAAAATCTATCCAAGTGGGGCGATGCGCCGCCAAAACTTTATCAAAACTGCCATTTCCCCTCCTCGCCGCCTTCGGCGGCTCGTCGGGGGAGGGAGCCTTTGGGGGCGTTCCGCCCCCAAACCCCCTACTTTCCAAAGTGATATGTTCAATATTCTAAAGTAACAAAGTAGAATTAAATAGACATTTTATACCCTACGCTAATAGATTTTGTGCAAATTAAACATTTACCCCCTCCTCGCCGCCTCCGGCGGCTCGTCGGGGGGGAGACGTTTTGTGTGCGTTTCGCCCCCAAACCCCCTTTTTTTCACACTGAAACGTCATGAGCCAACATTTTATCACAACAAAAGTGAACGCTGCAATCCGTATCTTACCGCAACACCGTTATATCCCCGCTCAGGTTCACCACCCGGCCGTCTATGGTTTCTACGGTAGCAAACCACACGAGGACGCCGGGTTGAATCAATTTACCACGGAAAGTACCGTCCCATGCGGTCGGGACATTGGGCGGCAGGTTATATTGTTCGAAAACTTGGTTGCCCCAGCGGTCGAACAATTGTAACGACCGTATTTGCGCCACCTCCGGGCCTCCAAAAATGATAAGGTCTTCATTCGGGCCGCCACTGCCCGGGCGAATGGCATTGGGCACATATACCCGCACTCCTTTATTCACCTGCACCGTTATCGAAGCACTGGTCGAGCAGCCATTTTCGTCGAATGCCGTCAGCGTGTAAGTAGCCGATTCTGGTGCAGCAATATAGGTGGCTGGGCAGGTCGGACAATATACGCCAAATGATGGCGACCATTCGGCTGTCGCAATCTGAAAATTCGCTTGCGGGTTCACCCAAATACTGTCGCCTAAATGGAGCAAGAGCTGCGCTTGCCCCAAATCGAGGTAAAGCGAGTTGGCATCGGCAATATCAATGGCTTTGCTAATCGTGCAGCCCGCCGAGTTGGTAGCAGAAAGCGAATAAATACCAGCAGAAAGGTCTTCCCATATAATTGGATTTCCCGTGTAAAATTGGGCAGCGTGGTTTTCCAATACAAGCTCTACCGGGAGCAAAGGGGTTAAGACCGTGTCCAATTGGATAAATCCATCCTCTCCATTAAAACAAAGCACGTCCTGCACCGAAGCTTCGAAGTCAAAACCGACGAAACTAACGCTGGTAATCACCAAACTGTCGCAGCCGAATTGGTTGGCCAGCAGCACGGTATCAGTGCCCACGAAATCGGGGTTGCAGGAAGTGGCCGTCAAGAACGTCTGACTGGAGGGCGCAAGCGTGGTCGTGGTGATGACCAAACTGTCGCAGCCCGCCACACTGTTCAGCAACAGGGTGTCCACCCCGACCGCCGCAGGGTCGCAGTTTTGCACGAAAAGCGGCGTGGTTGAAATGGCGCTGGCGTCGAACGACGTGGTGGTGATGACCAAGCTATCACAGCCGAACTGGTTGGCAAGCACCAAGGTGTCAGTGCCCACGAAATTGGGGTTGCAGAAAGTAGCAGTCAAAAACGTCTGGCTGGACGGTGCAAGCGTGGTAGTTGTGACGACCAAGCTGTCGCAGCCCGCGATATTGGTCAGCAGCACGGTGTCCACCCCGACCGCCGCAGGGTCGCAGTTTTGTGCAAAAAGCGGCGTAATAGAAATGGCGCTGGCGTCGAACGACGTGGTGGTGATGACCAAACTGTCGCAGCCGAATTGGTTGGCCAGCAGCACGGTATCAGTGCCCACGAAATCGGGGTTGCAGGAAGTGGCCGTCAAGAACGTCTGACTGGAGGGCGCAAGCGTGGTCGTGGTGATGACCAAACTGTCGCAGCCCGCCACACTGTTCAGCAACAGGGTGTCCACCCCGACCGCCGCAGGGTCGCAGTTTTGCACGAAAAGCGGCGTGGTTGAAATGGCGCTGGCGTCGAACGACGTGGTGGTGATGACCAAGCTATCACAGCCGAATTGGTTGGCCAGCAGCAAGGTGTCAGTGCCCACGAAAGCGGGGTTACAGGAAACAGCCGTCAAAAACGTCTGGCTGGAGGGCGCAAGCGTGGTAGTTGTGATGACCAAGCTGTCGCAGCCTGCCACACTGGTCAGAAACACGGTGTCCACAGCGACCGCCGCAGGGTCGCAGTTTTGCACGAAAATAGAAGTGGTGGAGATGGCGCTGGCGTCGAACGAAGTGGTGGTGATAACCAAGCTGTCGCAGCCGAACTGGTTGGAAAGTACCAAGGTGTCAGTGCCCACGAAATTGGGGTTGCAGGAAGTGGCCGTCAAAAACGTCTGGCTGGAGGGCGCAAGCGTGGTCGTGGTGATGACCAAGCTGTCGCAACCTGCCGCACTGGTCAGCAACAGAGTGTCCACCCCAACCGACGCAGGGTCGCAGTTTTGCACGAAAAGCGGCGTGATGGAAATGGCGCTGGCGTCAAACGACGTGCTGGTGATGACCAAGCTGTCGCAGCCGAACTGGTTGGCCAGCAGCACGGTGTCCGTGCCCACGAAAGCGGGGTTGCAGGAAAGGTCCGTCAAAAACGTTTGGCTGGAGGGCGCAAGCGTGGTCGTGGTGATGACCAAGCTGTCGCAACCTACCGCATTGGTCAGTAAAACGGTGTCCACACCGACCGCCGCAGGGTCGCAGTTTTGCACGAAAAGCGGCGTGATGGGAATGGAGCTGGCATCGAACGAGGTGGTGGTGATGATGAGGCTATCGCAACCCATCACATTAGTCAGCAAAATGGTGTCCACCCCGACCGCCGCAGGGTTGCAGCTTTGCATGAAAAGCGGCGTGTAGGAAATGCCGACGGGGTCGAACGAAGTGGTGGTGATGACCAAACTGTCACAGCCGAATTGGTTGGCTAGCAGCACGGTGTCAATCCCCACGAAAGTGGGGTTACAGGAAACGGCCGTCAAAAACGTCTGGCTGGTGGGCGCAAGACTGGTCGTGGTGATGACCAGGCTGTCGCAGCCTACTGCATTGGTCAGCAAAACGGTGTCCACACTGACCGCCGCAGGGTTGCAGTTTGTGTTAAAAACATAAGTTTGACTAGGCGCAAGAAATTGCATGTTGACCTGTACAACACTGTCGCAACCATTGGTTGCCATATTCGCAAGCAATACCTGTCCGCTTGGATTTTGGGCATCAAAGGTTTCACCGCCCAATACGAACGTTTCGCTCGGACAAAGGACGGGTTGGATGGACGAAGTCGCATAGACCTGCGATACCTGAGCCGTATCGGTCAACGTGCAGCCATTCAAGGCGATAGTGACCCAATAGTTGCCGGGGGTAGTTACGCTGAGTGTCGGGGCGCTGCTGCCGTTGTTCCATTGGTAGCTTGCACCGGATACGGTGGCATCGAGCGTGGTTCCGGCAGCATTGCAAAAAACGGCATCGGCGAGGGCGAAGCCCTGCAAATAATCAGGCGTCGTGAAGGCAAAACTGACAGTATCGCTGATGCCCTGCGGGCAGACGGTTTGGATTTCCCCTTCGTACTGACTACAGCCGGGCAGTACATCGAAATCCAAATCACTATTGTAGGAGGTAATTTCCGTCCAAACAGCGCCCCCCACTGTTCGGTATCGAATCAGGTAATTTATCGCTAATGGCTGATCCGTCCAGTCCATGAAGGTAGAACCTGACGTGCTGGAAACATTGAGAATGGTCGGCGGGTCACAAGGAGCGACGGGCACAAAAAAGGCCGTTACCATGCCAGAGGTTTGAAAAGCCATCGCAATGGCGGATGCAAATTGGTTGGGACCGAACGCATTGCCAGCAACTTCCCAATGGGTGAATTGCCAACCTTGAGCGGGTTTAGCCTGGAGGCCCATATTGACCGCACCGAAGTATTGCCCGACATACGGATATATCGTCGGGGTGATCGTGTTTACCTTGACCTGGTTGGGCGATGCAGCAGGGGATATTTTGACCGTTAGCTCGAACGGCCCGGTCACGTCATAACAATCTACGATGCTTGGCGCCAGTATCTGGCAACGGGTGTTGATAAAATTATGAAGGGTAGTGACATTTTGATTCCATTGATTCACGGTTCCGCCCCAACGGGTGCAATGCTGCGCCATTTCAGGGGCAATGGTGGTAATCATGGAATCCAGCAGTCCGTTCATGTATTCGCAGGAAAGCGAAGTATTGAGCAAATCGGCGTAACGGTTGATATACAAATCCTTGAACTGAGGGTTGGCGTATAGTGCCATGAATATATCAATATGGTTCTGCGGGTCGCCGCTGTTGGATATTTGCTCTACATCGCAGGGATCGGCAGTAGGGCCCACATCTGGTATGCCGGTATAATTGATATAATGCCCGAAGGTGGCATCCATATCCCAAAGGGTATAGCGCCAGCGTTGCGCACCGCCAGCTGTGTTGTTGCCACGCCACCAGGATGTATTCCAGTTGAGCCAGTCCTTGCAAACGCTGTGCTGGTTTATGATGATATAATCTATCAAGCTCAAGAAGTCCAATTCCTGCCCGGCATAGGCATAATTGGCTGGAACGGCCATATTGTTGCCGAGTATAAAGTTCTTGAGGGTGTACCAGTCCGTGGACGAACCATACTCTGCCCAGGTATTGCCCCAGGTCTTTATATAATCTATATCGAAATCGTCCTGATCATAGTAATACTTGGTAAAATCGGCATCGTCCACTTTTTCCCGCAAATCATATACCCCCCAGTATTGGCCATTGACATATAGCACACAGGATAGGTGCGTCCGGACGTCCACGTTCAGTCCGCCCTGCAAGGCGAGGGTGTGGACATAAGAATCCCGAATATGGGCACCGGTGGTAGATGGATAATTGTCGTTGGCCGCCGCTTTAAGGATGAGGCGCTGAAATTTTTTCCGGGTACGTTCTTTAAAAAACTTATGGTTCAACTCATTATCATATCCCAACTGGTCGCGGGTGATCCAGTCAACGCCACGTTGGGGATAGGCCCAGGAATCGTTGCCGTGCTTATTGAATTCGCCGTATCCGTCAGATTCCAGCACGCTGTTTTCAAAATATTCGAAAGAGCCGAAACGTGGGGTTTGCGTGCCGTTCATCAAGTTGAGTACGTTATTTCCCGCAATGGAAACGACCGGAACCGTATGGTTTACATTGATGAAATAAGTATGGACGGATACAAAGCCTGGCAGTACCTGTGGGTTCGAACTGAAAGCAGATGCCTTTAAAACCGTAGTCGCTATAATATTCAGCGGCGCTGAATAAAGTGGAGAAGCAATCGTGGGTTCGCTGCCGTCGGTCGTGTACCGGATAGAGAAACCGGGGTCAGTGCTCAAGCTCACCGAGACGCTTCCCGCATAAAAACCGGCATTCTGGTCTGCCTGTACACCAGGAGCGTATGCTGTATAGGAACCGGAATTATTGGGTGCGCCGGGGGTTGGGGTGGTAAAGATTTTCCAGGTCGGGCCGCCATTGGGGGTGCGTCCATAGCTGTGGTTGCCTTGGTTCGGAATGCTAAAAATGTAACTATCGGCAGTCGTGCCGTTCGCCATGGTCAACACGACCGATTCGCTTTTTGTCTGCGTTAGCTTAAAATTGGTGTGGAGAAAGAACCCGTCAATTTTGTCCTTGCTGGAGCAAAATATCGTGCGATAAGCGCCCGCACCGATGGTCTGTCCGTTCGGTACGACCCATTTTTGGGGGTCACTGGGGTCATCGCTCAGAAACCACCCGCTTAAATTCACGGCAACGGGGCCACTGTTGTACAACTCGAACCAATCTTCCCGGTCGCCGTCACCATCGGTAAGTCCGCTCAGGTTGGAAGCACAGACTTCATTGATGCGAACCTGTGCCGATAGTTCGAACATGCATAAACACAGCGCCAAGGGGAGGAGAAGTCTAGTCATAGTGAAATCAGTTTTTGGTGTGCGAGGGTAAAAGTAGCAAATTATGCTATTCTTGGTGCAGATAGGTGCTGATGGGGGTGTCTTGCATGGAGGCCGATTAGCGGACATCTGCACAAGGGATTTCTAAGCCCGATAGGGATTGGAAAGCCCGCTTGTTCGTTATCGCCCGTTCAGGCTTAGAAATCCCTCCTAGCGTCGGGCTTTCCAATCCTTCGCTCAGGGCAGTGCCGCCAAAAAATGAAGTTCCTAGTTCTTTACATTCCGTGGGTTTCCCTTTAGGGGTCAGCGGCTGTCCCGAGCATCGGGAGGCTACACCACAAGGGATTTCTAAGCCCGATAGGGATTGGAAAGCCCGCTTGTTCGTTATCGC
>CAZDSU010000103.1:0-9196 GCA_964508135.1 uncultured Saprospiraceae bacterium | reverse complement strand
CCGTTCAGGCTTAGAAATCCCTCCTGGCGTCGGGCTTTCCAATCCTTCGCTCAGGGCAGTGTCGCCAAAAAATGAAGTTCCTAGTTCTTTGCATTCCGTGGGTTCCCCCTTTAGGGGTCAGTGCCTGTCCCGAGCATCGGGAGGCAAACAGACCGCCGAATTTGTCTGAATCGCTGATTGAACAGATTTCAGGATTCCACGGACGGCTGGCGTCACGAATCCGAGTAATCCCATCATCCGTCAAATCCGTGATTCAGACCATGTGCCCGTAGAGACGTTGCATGCAACGTCTCTACAGATTTACAAATCAATCAAATCTACCTACCTTACCGTCCTGTTATAAATACCATTCAAAACGACACCAAACATGAACCTAGATACCCTCCTTCAAAAAGTAAAAGCCCTCAACAAAGAAAAGAAATTCCAAGAAGTCATTGATGCCCTGCCCAATGAGGTACTTGCTAAACACAAGAATGCAGACATCTATGTGGAAAAGGCGCAGGCGTACTACCGCTCAGGCAAAGAGGCAGAAAGCAAAGAAATGGCGGAGCAGGCGCTCTCCATTCAGCCAAACCATGCAAGAGGGAATCATTATCTCGGTAATTGGTTTAATTATTACCGCAAGGAATACAACAAGGCAATAGCGCACTACGAAAAGGCCATTGCCGCCGACCCGAATGATGCCTACCCCTACAACGGCTTGGGCAATGTTTATTTTGACCTTAGGGAATACGACAAGGCCATCGAATGCTACCAAAAGGCCATTGCCGCCGACCCGAATGATGCCTACCCCTACAACGGCTTGGGCAATGTTTATTTTGACCTTAGGGAATACGACAAGGCCATCGAATGCTACCAAAATGCCATTGCCATCGATTCGAATTACGCCCATCCCTACAACGGCTTGGGTAATGTTTATTATAGGCGCAGGGAATACGACAAGGCCATAGCGTACTTTCAAAAGGCCATTGCTGTCGACTCGAATTTCGCCTACCCCTACAACGGCATGGGCAATGTTTACGAAGACCTCAAGGAATACGGCAAGGCTATCGAATACTACCAAAGGGCCATTGCCGCTTACCCGAACATGGCGGGTATTTATTACAACATAGGTTTAACGTACAAAAATGCCGAGCAATACCAAATGGCGCTTCAAGCCTTCGAAAAATTCATTGCGTTTACTGCCAACAATGGTGATGATTTTACTTTACGCGCATTGAGGTATGTCGAAGAGCTAAAGAAAATTCTCCAGAATGTTGTTTACGCTAAGCTCAGAAAAATAGTGGATGAAATAAAGGCATTGCTCCTTTTCAAAGAAACCTGCGTCACCCATTATACCAGTTTGTCCACTGCCAAGTCTATGATTTCCGAGGGGAGCCCATTCCGCTTGTCGGAGGGCGCATTCTTGAACGACACTTCGGAAGGTAGGAATCTGAACGAGTACCTCGATTTTCAGAATACTGCTTCCGATAGCAACGGTACGCTCGCCAAGCTATTCTTCAAAAAACCATTCATTGGCAGCTTCGTCAAAGAAAAGCAGGACAATAACCTTACGCTATGGCGGATGTATGGCAAGGAATCAAAAGAAGAGGCCAAAGGCTGTGCCATCACCGTGGATGTGGAGAAACTGAAAACACTCTTACAGGAAACAGCTACCAAATCCAAATCGGATGGGGGCGGCACTGCCACCAATACTGGCGAGATATTCGAGTTCTACAAAGTAGCCTATCGGAAGAAGGAAGGCGATAAGTTTGTTCTGCCGGGTGCACAGCATGATGAAACCCCTCAATTGAATACTGCGATGAAAAGGCTAAAAGAAGCAATCGCTGAATTCAATTCATCACCAGAAGCGGATAAGGAGGAGGGCAAAAAATACGTGACCAAACTGCTCAATGAAATTACCTACCTCTTCAAGGGTGCTGAGTACGAGCACGAGCACGAAGTTCGCTTGGTCGTTGATAGTGATAACGGCTTCCCATTGAAGATAAATCATAAAGAAGACGGCGCACCAAAGGTCTATATCGAAATAGGCGATATCCGTCCATTAATCACCAAGCTTACGTTAGGCCCTAAAGTAGAGCGGTCTGATGAATGGGCTTCGGTGTTTTGTTTCAGCTTCAAGGCACAAAGGGGCATCAACGACCCTTTGCCGGATATTTATATCTCGCACCTCCCATTCAAATAAAAAAATTAAAACGCCCTTACCGTGGTGCGCCACCCGCACCGCAGCGAGGTCTGGAAGGCGGTGGCGAAGCGGATTCAGGAGGCCATTACCGCACGGGAGGAGAGGGGGCAGCGGCGGGGGTGGTAAAGGTCGGGGAGGTTCTGAACCTCCCCGACCTTGAAATTATTTATTTACGCAGCACCCCCACCACCCGCAGCACCCCCACCGCCAGCACCAACAGCGACCAAGGCAAATACTCCATTTCTCCATGCAGCACCCGCTTGAAATAGCTGCTGGCGAAAATCGCCCAAATCCACCAGCCGCCCACCGTGTGCAGGAGCTTCCAGCTTTTTTTGGAAAGGTATTTAGAAAAACGCTCAAACGAGGTGAGCAGCATCAGCACCACAAACAGGTAGGCCATGCCGCCCGCAAATAGTGAAGTGGTTTTCGCCAGCGTGAAAACCGGGTGGAAACACTGCTGCAAAAGCACCAAAAACGCCAAGTGCAACAGGTGTACGATGGCGAAGGATATGCCCAAATATTTGCGGTTCATCCGCCACCAAAACGTGAGGGAATTGCGCAGCAGCCCCTGCACCGCCGAAGCAGCGAAGGCCATGCTGAACAGCACCACGCTCACCTTCGCCGAGAGGCGGATGCACTGCCGGGTGCTTTCCTCCGTGAAGCCGCCCAACAAGTAAAAGGCCGCAAAGCAGAGCACAGACAAACCGACTGTGAGTTGGACAATGCGCCAGTGCCAGAGGCCATTGGAAGGATTTGAAGTAGCCGCTTCCATATTAATTCAATCTCTTTTTATTGTTTATCCGAATACAACAATTCCAATAATGGTCGCTCCAGCACACCTGCAATCATTCCATGGCTCGCCGCGGATGGGTGCATATCCTTTAAAGAAAGACTATACTCTGCGTCCGGATTTTCAGCGATATAGCTTTTCCAGATTGGATAAAAATCCACCAATTCAAACCCGAATTTTTCACAAGCATTGTAAACAAAATCGTCGGCGATGGCTTCGGGGTTGGTGGCCAGCACCAGTACCATGAAGCCATATTTGTCTCGCAACTGGCCCAAATGCTCCATAGCTGCGGTATATGCTTCGACACCTACCATATCATAGTATTCAGGTGGTGTCCTGTCAATGGTATTAGCATAATGAGACTCGAATTTGTTCATCGGCGCAGATTCCAAGTTTGCATCCATGCCATCATTGCCATTAAATCGTTCCAGCATCAACGATTTCTCTATGCTGAAATAATTCGGCTTCTTGCGAAGAAAATTAGGCAAGTGCCAATCGTTCCCGATATAGTTTAAAACCACCATATCTATTTCATCCAATGCAAACTTATACTCCAAAGTCGCTACTTCCATAACGGTATTATAACCGGGAACTCCCGTGTTGATTATCTCATAAACCACAGAATCCTGTTGGTTCAACCTGTTTTCCAGTTGGGTCAAATAACAGGCTCCCTCGTCAACGCCCCATCCGAACATAACGGAGTCGCCGAGGCCCACTATTCTTCTTTTGTTTTTGGCCTTCATCGGCTGGTATTTCTGGTCCCGATAACCCAATGAGTTGGTTTGCACTAAGACATTTTGAAAAAGATATTTGGAGGAAGGTATCAGTTCATATACTATCCGCCGATTGGCAGAAATCTGGATAATCTGCCCCAAGTTCAGCTTCTCGTTTGACCTGACCACTGGCTGCCGATTGCCCGTAGCGATGTCCTTCAGGTCATGGTAGGAGATAAAGTGGAATACTCGATATGCCATTTCCGCCAGCAGCAATCCAAAGAAGAAGCCAATGGAAATGGTAATTATTTTGAAGGTAGTTTTCCGTTTCACGCTGATATAGTTTTCATTTGATTAAAATTGAAGCCCTGCTCTTTGATAGCGGTGACACCTTTCCAGAAAGGTGTCACCGCTCCATTTCCCGTTCTCAATTCTCCATTAAAACTGTATCCCATCCGCAATCTTCCAAGGGTTCAGCCTCCCCAAATCAAGTGTGAAGGCGATGCGCTCGTACCACTTGTCCCGTCCGCTGGTGTCGTACAGGCCGGGCAGCTTTTCGCTGCCACGCAGCGTCTTCGAGTTGACGACCGGGATGTAAACGCCGAAAATCCCCTTGCCGAACTCCAGTGCAAAACCGCCTTGCCACCACACTTGGTCGTCGAAGGCAAGGTCGTCGGAGATGGGGCGGGCATCGTCGTAGTAGCCGAAGTCGAAGTAGGGTTTCAGTGGCAGTTTCAGCGGCAGGTCCTGCGGCAGGTCGGCCTTGAGGTTGATGGCGAAGATGAAATTGTTGCTCCTGCCCTCCGAGTACGGGCTGCCGAGCGGCACTTTCAGGCCGCCCTCCCGATGGTGTATCTGTTGGGAGTAAAAACCGGTCGTCTCCGTGCGCCCAAAATAGTAATCATCGTAGCGGTAGTCGTTGGCGCCCTGCCCGGTGAGGCTGTAAGCGCCGGGAGCAATGAGGCCCCGGTTGCGGTAGTCGTTTTTCAAGAAACCGCCAAAGAAGAAACGCAGGTAGATGTTCCGCTTCACGTCGTAGGTGAACGCAGTGTTCGCTTCCAGCGATAGGCGGACGTAGCTGCGCTTGATGGTTTCGTCAAAAAAATCGTCGAAGCTGCGCTGCTCCAGCGCCAGCCGCAGGCTGTACGGGTTGAGCGCCCGGCGGCTGCCTAGCTCCCAAGTAAGTTCGTTTATGGTCGAATTTTCCCATTCTGGATAAGTAGAATCTATACCACCTTCAATCTCTTGCTGCTGCAAAAAGAGGCTGCGCAGCTGAATTTCCTGGTAAAACTTTTGGTTCGGCGCCTTCATCAGCTCCAGCCGGACGAACGGCACGATGCGGCGGTATTGCAACAATGTCTTATAAACAGCCCCATCTACTTCCGTGTACATGCCCTCCCGATAGTTGAAAGCCTTCGAGTTTACCCCAAAGCTCAACTGCTTTATTTTCTCCGCTTTGGGGAAAATATTGTACTGCAAATTGGCCGTACCAACCAAGTCCTTCGAGTCGAAGCCGTACATGGTCGCCAACTGGTACTCGAACTTCCGGGCGGGCAGCAACCCGTTGTGGAAGGCAAGCCCGGCCATTGCGCCATCGTAATTGTTCCAGGCGAGCAGCGGGGCGAAGTTGAGCGTGGTGCGCTTGGAGCTTTCCAGCGGGCCAAGGAACCGCAGTCGGAACGGCTCCACCGTTTTCAGCGCACCGCTGGTCTTGATGGTGTTGTTTTTCCGGTAAGCTTCCAGTGTGGCGTGGCCACCGTCCAGCACGAGGCGGTCGCAGTCGCAGGCAGGGAAACTGACCTGCTGCTCGCCCTCGAATCCCGTGAACCACTCGGTGCGCACGGCCAAGGTATCCCGGTAGGCGGTGATGGGGAAGGGCGCTGCGATTTCGCCCTGGTTTTTCACCAACACTTTGTAATCACTGCCACTACCACCGCTGATATCGCAGAGCGAATAGTCCAACTGGTTGATTGTGTTGAGGTAATCACTGAACATCCAACCCAAGTCCTTACCGCTCTCCCGCTCAAAAATCGCCTGCAAATCAGCGGGTTGCGGGTGCTTGAAATGCCATTGGTCGTAGTATTTTTTCATGATGCGGTCGAACTCCGCCGTGCCGAGGTACTGCTCCAAGTGGCCGAAGGCGGTGCCCGGTTTTATGTAGGCGCTCAGGCCGTAGTTTATCACCGACAAATCGTCGGAGGGCGTGTCCGGGGCCTGGTCGAGGCGTCGGCGGCACTGGAACCCGTAGGCCAGTTCGTAGGCATCGCCGTCCAGGCTTTTGGCGATGAACTTGGGCAGCCCGAAGTCGGCACGGGAGCCGTAGTACTGGTTCATGTAGCGGTACTCGTAATAGCTGTTCATGCCCTCGTCCATCCAGGCATGGTCACGCTCGTTGCTGGCCAGCAGCCCGTAGAACCAGTTGTGGCCGACCTCGTGGGTGATCACGTCATCGAGGCCACGGGCGTTGTTCGAGTTGCCGATGACCGTGATCATCGGGTATTCCATGCCGCCCCCGGCGCTCAGGGCGCTGTGTACGGCGGTGGCCTGCGGCCAGGGGTACTCGCCCACGTGCTGCGAATAAAACTCCACGGCTCGGCGCACGTACTCGGCGCCCCGCACCCACAGGGCAGCTTCTTTGTTGGTAAACATGCCCCAGGTTTCCACTTTTTTGCCGGAAGCCAGCACCGCCTCGTCCTTCACGACGTGGAAGCGCTTGTCGGCGAACCAGGCGAAATCGTGTACCTTTTCGGCGGTGTAGCGGATGGTCTTCATCGCCGTTGCCGAAGGCGGAAAATCCTCGGCCCCTGCCCCCTTGGGGTTTGCGAAGCCATTTTTTATAAGCTCCTGTGTTTCAGCCACTTTTGTTTCCAAAAAACGGCGCTCGCTTTCCGTCTGGAGCGCACCCGTGGCGCCCACCACGTAGTTTTCGGGCAGGGTGATGGTCACATCGAAACTGCCGAACTCAGAGTAGAACTCGCCCATGTCGAGGTACGGAATCGGGTGCCAGCCCGTGGCATCGTACACGGCGGGCTTGGGGAACCACTGCGTCATCTGGTAGCTGGTGCCGACGTGGCCCAGGCGGCTCCACGAGGCGGGTATCTTTAGGGTAAACGGGGTCTTGATGACGATTTTTCCGCCACGCTGCAACGGTTGTGCGAGGCGCAGCACGGCGATGTCAGGGTTGTTTTTATCGAAGGCCCAATCCAGCTTTTGGCCGTAGGCCGTGAAATCGAGGTTGGAATAGTAGCCGAGGTCTTTATCTTTGGCGAAATAAAACTTCGTGTCGCCGTTGCGCAGTTTTTGCTTCGCAAAGGCGGAGTTTTGGTTCTTGAAAGCATTGCCCCAGAGGTGCATCCAAATGGAGTCGAGCTGGTGGGGCGAGTTGTTCTGGTACTCGATGATGATGTCGCCTGTGACGGTGTGCGCCACGTCGTCGAGCGTGACGTTGATGCGGTAGTTAACTTCTTGCTGGAAGTAGCTTTGTGCTTGAGCGGTGTTGAAAGCGGTTGCCAGCAAGGCAAAAAGGAATAGTTTTTTCATCTAAAATATCGTGTTTTTCTCCGTGTTTCTCTGTGCCTTCGTGCCTCCGTGGTAAAATTAAACACGGAAGGTCGGAGGCACAGAGCGGCACAAAGTGAGGGTTTCTCACGGCAAAAGTAACCATTAATGAAATCCATTCTTTCCCTCTTGTTCTTCTTTTTAACCAGCTTGGCTTTCCCCACAGGGGCGAGCGGCCAGACGGCCTTCCCTGCCGCTTGGTCGGGCGACTGGGCCGGCACCCTCGAAATCTTCAACGCCACCGGCAAGTTGCAGGAGCTGCCGATGGAGCTGCACATCCACGCATTGGACACGGTGCCAGCGGCCTATACTTTCCAAATTGTGTACGGGGAAGACAAGGTGACGGGCGCCCGCCCCTACGAACTCGTGACCGTGGACGCCGCCAAGGGCCTCTACCTGATGGATGAAAAAAACAGCATCAAAATGGAGGCGTACTACATCAACGGCAAGCTGATTCAGTGGTTCGAGGTGGAAGGAACACTGCTTTACTCCACTACGGAACTGGTTGGAGAAGAGTTGCTGTGGGAAATCATTTCTGGTAGCTCAACGCCCGTCAGCACCACGGGCAACCAAACTGTGGATGGCGAGGAGATTCCACCCGTGAAGACGTACCCAATAGGGGCGATGCAGCGGGCGAGGCTTCGGCGGGGGTAACGTGTCATTTTTTTTCACGGCGGTCCGAAGCTCATCGAGATGAAGTTGCAATCCATCCGGGGTCAAATCCCCAACATGCACTTACCTTCGTGGTAAATATTTGATGATGACATTTTCCGAACTCGGTTTATCCGCTCCCCTAATAGCCTCGGTAAAAAAGCACGGCTACGAAACGCCCCGCCCCATCCAAGTAGCCGCCATTCCTGCGATATTGGCAGGCAAAGATGTGCTGGGCATCGCCCAAACGGGTTCGGGCAAGACGGCCAGCTTTGCTTTGCCCATTTTGCAGCAATTCCAGCAAAAGCCGCCCGCCAAGAACCGATATATCACTGCTTTGGTATTGGTGCCCACGAGAGAATTGGCCGTGCAAGTCGGCGAGGTTTTTAAGCTTTTCAGTGAAAACCTGCCCCGCCCCGTCAAATGCCTTTCGGTCTTTGGCGGCGTGTCCATCAACCCACAAATGATACAAATGCAAGGCGTCGAAATCCTCGTCGCCACGCCCGGCCGCCTGTTGGATTTAGTGGCGAGCAAGGCCATGCGCCTCTCCGAAATTGACATTTTGGTCTTGGACGAAGCAGATAAGATGTTGAACATGGGCTTCCGGGACGAGATGAACTCGATTTTTCGTTTGCTGCCCGAAAAACGCCAAAATCTCTTGTTCTCTGCGACCCTCGGCAAGGAGGTCAACACCATCAATGAGATGCTGCTGCACGACCCCGTCAAGATTGAGATAGCGCAGGAAGTCGAGAACCTGGACTTGATACATCAGACGGGCTATTTCGTCACCGACGCCCGAAAAGGGCCGCTGTTGCGCTACCTGATTAAATCGCAAAACATGCAGCAAGTCCTCGTCTTCACCTCCTCCATCCATAAGGCCGATTTGGTGGCGCACAAGCTGAAAAACAACGGCATCAAAGCGCTCGCCCTGCACAGCGAGAAAAGCCAAGGCGCACGTACCGAAGCCTTGCGCTACCTCAAATCCGGCGAGATAAACGTGCTCGTGGCCACCGATTTGATGTCCCGTGGCATTGACATCCCGGCCCTGCCCGTCGTCATCAACTACGAACTGCCCCGTTCGCCCAAGGATTTCATCCACCGCATAGGCCGTACGGGCCGTGCAGGCGTGGAGGGCCAAGCCATCTCCTTCGTGGACAAAGCGGAGGAGCCGCATTTTTATGTGATTCAAAAGAAAATGGGCAGACGGGTGGAGATGGTGGAGACGGATGAGTTTGATTTGCAGGGGTATTAGTACCTTACCAATAATATCCTTTGCGAAATCGCAAGGATTTTATGCAA
>CAZDSU010000102.1:0-18085 GCA_964508135.1 uncultured Saprospiraceae bacterium | reverse complement strand
ACTCTCAGTTTTGAGCATTTTTTACCTCTTTTTAGGTTTTAAAACAGCCTCTTAGCCATCTCATTGTTTCGGATAGCCTTGACAGTGGGATTCCTGCAAATTTAATGGTCGAAACAGCAGAATTTCTTTATAATTTCAATCCGCAAATCAACAAATTGTTAGATTATACCAACTATTCTTCTGATACGTTACTTACTTATTCAATGGCAGTAAGATTAAATGGTATTTTGAATTCATATCGAGGTTTGTCCCAATATCAATACTGGGAAAATTCTATTGATACAATAAAGAATGACGTACAGATTTTTAAAAGCAGAACAATCAGCGACATAATACCTGATTTGTAGTAATCAAGCTAAGAGGTAACTTCGAAGTTACCTCTTAGCTTTCAGTAATGGTAAGTGGTACCTTTACTAATTATCCGCAAGCCATTGAATCCTGCTGGATACCTCTTAGCTTCCCATCAAAGACCAACTCTGCTCATCACGAGCTATGCTCGTTGACGGGATTTGACTGAGGCCGCTGGCCTCACAATCTCAGCAAATATTCGAAACCAGTTGTTACAAGTCTTCCTCCGTCTGGCAATCAAAGACCGCATTCAATTATGTAAATAAAAGGCACGGTTCCAGCGAGCACTGACTGCCAACTGTCGAACTGCCAACTCATACCTACCCCTCCACCACCTTCTCCGCCAATCCAAAACTAGTACTCTGCGACAGCTGGATACGCCGCACAGGCTTATCCCAAGCATTGGCCATGGCCGCCCAGACGAGATAGTTGCCGCCGCTGTCCCGCTCGCAATGTACGCCGAGGGACAAGTGACATGCTGATTCAAGTCTTTTGTCTTGAATCAGGTATCAGCGCTTTTTTAACCTGCAAAAGCATAACTTTTGACTTGTTTCCGTCAAAGACGAAATGATAGGGGAAACAAGTCAGATGGTTTGCTCCAGCAAGGAAAGCTGGTGAAAATGGAATGACAACCAGCTATATCTACCCCAACTCCCCATACAGCCGCATATAATCCTTCGCCGAGCGTTCCCAAGAAAAATCCACCTGCATGATGCGCTCCCGCAAGTTGGCCAGCACCTCCGGGTTGTTGTAAACCTTCACTGCTCGGAAGATGGCCATTGCCGCATCCTCCACCGAGAAGTTGTTGAAGCGGATGCCCCTGCCACCTTGGTCTCCAATGTCAATGATGGTGTCCTTCAGGCCGCCTGTGCTACGCACGATGGGGATGCTGCCGTAGCGGCAAGCGTACATCTGGTTGAGGCCACAAGGCTCGACACGAGAGGGCATGAGCAGGAAGTCGGAACCAGCGTAAAGTTGGTGCGCCAAGCCCTCGTTGTACTCCAAAGAGGCGTCGTAGTAGCCGGACATTTGGCTTTTCATTTCCCCAAAAACCTGCATGAGGTCTGGTTCGCCCGTGCCCAGCACGACGAAGCCCGCCCGGACGCCGCTGCCCAGCACCCGGCGAATAACCTCCGGGATGAGGTCGGCCCCTTTTTCCCGAACCAAACGCCCGATAAAGGTAATGATGGGCAAATCCGGTATGATGCGGAAGCGGTCGTGCAGCTTTGCCTTGTTCATTTGCTTGTACTCCGCTGTTTTGCCCCTTTCCAGTTTGTAGGCGATGTACTTGTCGGTGGTGGGGTCCCAAAGCGTCGTGTCAATGCCGTTGATGATGCCCCAAGCCTTTGGCATTTCGCTGTTGATGAGCGGCTCCAGGCCGCTGGCGTTGTACTTTAGTTCCTCCAGATAGCCAGGGGAAACGGTAGTGAACCGCCAGCAACATTTCAGCGCCGAGGCCAGCGGGCAAATTGTGTTGCCCCAATCGAGCAGCCAGCGGGCATCGGCTTGGAAATAGGGCAGCAGGTGCACGTTTTGCCACGAGAAAGCCCCGTTGTACTCGCCGTTGTGGATGGTGAACACCGTCGGCATATTGCGCAGCGAGCTGTATTCTGGGCAAAATTTCACCATGAACGGAATCAGGCCGGTGTGGTGGTCGTGGCAATGCAGGATTTGCGGTTTCCACCGCATGTCCACCACCCATTTCAGCACGGTCTGCTGGAAGCAGAGGTAGCGCTCCACCTCGTCGCCGTACCAGCCGCCGCCGGGGTCGCCGTACACGCCGGGTCGGTCAAACTTGCCGGGGATATTGGCCACATAGAGCGGAAAGCCGAGGCTCTCGTTCATAACCTCCTCGATGGAGAACCAGACCTGCTCGTTGTGGAGCCGGATTTGGCCGCTGAACACTTGCCGATACTTTTGCGAGTTGAGCCATTTAGTGGCGAATTTTGGCATGATGACGGCGGTGCTGACACCCGCCTTGTTGAGGTAAATCGGCAGTGCGCCGACCACGTCGCCCAGCCCGCCATACTTGGCCGCCGGGTAACATTCCATGCTGATGTGGAGGATTTTCATGTGTTTGAGGGTTTTGGAGTTTGAGAGCTTGAGAGTGCGTAGGCATGAGCGGGAACCCCCTCAAACCCCCAAATTCTCAAGCCCTCAAACCCTCAAAAAAAAGCCATTCCACCGCCTTCGGGAATTCTTCGCCCCATTTCGTTTCGTTGTGCTCGCCCTCAGGGTCAATGGAAATATTGAACTCAATCTTGGTGCCGTCAAGCCCTTTGCGCTGCAAAGAAGCTTTCAGGCGCTGCACGTTGGGCACCATGTTGGAGCCTTCGTTGCCGCCTGCGTAAAGGTAGATTTTTGTCTGAAACGGGTTGAAAAAATTGATGGCGTGGAAATAAATCTTCGGCGTGAGCCAAAGGGATGGCGAGAAAATCATCATTTTGCCAAATGCCTCCGGAAAGATAAAACCGCTGTAAACGCTGATTAGACCGCCCATGCTGCTGCCCCCGATGCCCGTGTGCTGCCGATCGGGCAGGGTGCGAAAATTGGCGTCCACGTATGGCTTCAGCTCTTCGGACATGTAGCGGGCATACTGCTTGCCAAGGCTCGGCCCGAACTTCGTCACTTCTGGTGGTGAAAATTCCCGGATTCGGTCCTCATCGGCATGGTCAATGGCCACCACGATGAGGTCGCCAATGCCACGCTCGACCATCAGGGCCAAGCGCTGGTCCACATGCCAGTTGCCGAATGGCGAGCGGTGTTCGAGCAGGTTTTGGCCATCTTGCAGGTAAAGGACGGGGTAGCGCTTGTTGGTTTCGTGGTAGTTGTGCGGAAGTAAAACGGCGATACGGCGCTTCCTCCCCATCGGTGGAGGCTTCACTAAACCACTGATTACCTGTATCTTAGGCAAAAAATTGGGATTCATAAAAAGCGTTTCAGATAAGTAGGTCTGTTTATTTTAATCCAATTCGGCTAATGGAGAGGCAAAATTAGCCGAATAAACCAAAGACAAAATGACTTTGGTCAGTGCGCCGTTTTTTTACTTTTGCTCCGCAATGCTGTTTTCAAAGACGGTTATTGAGTTATTGGGATATTGAGTTATTGAGCTGTTTTCCAAAGTTTAGGCATTGTTCAAAATAACTCAATAACTCAATAACTCAATAACAACGCATTTCATAAAGTTTTCAAAAACCTTGCCCCGAGGATAGGGGTGGCAGCCACTTGACCGCATCACACAAAACAGAAACATTTTTATTTGGACCATTCAGAAAAATATTCAGCACTCGCAGCAAAGTATCTCGCTGGGCAAACCAGCCCGCCGGAGGAGCGGGAGCTATTTGCCTGGACAGCGGCCAACCCAACCAACCAAAAGTTCTTTGACGAATGGACGCAAGCTTGGGCACTGACGGAAAGTGCAGCAAGCAGCCCCTTCGAGGCCGACCTCGGGGCTGCTTGGTCGAAGGTGGATGCAGCCATTTCCGAGGGAAATCCGTTATCCGTGGAGCGCCCGGCGCCGAAAGTTGTCAGTTTGTCCAAAATTATTCGCCGCTGGAGCGTGGCAGCCGCAGTTTTGTTCGTACTGGCAGCGACTACTTGGTGGCTCAACCGCCAGCCGGAACAGGCTCAACTCGTTGAGGTTCAAACATTTGACCACGAAAAAAAAGAAATCATACTGCCTGACAGCAGCCATGTCTGGCTAAACGAAAACTCGAAACTTATGTACAACCCCCGCTTTGAGCAGCGGCATGTGACCTTAGAAGGCGAGGCGTTTTTTGAAATAGAAAGGTTGGTGGAGCATCCATTTGAAATCACGAGCGGCGATGCAACGACCACGGTGCTCGGCACCTCCTTCAACGTACGGGCTTACCCAGCCGAGGAGAGAATCGAAGTGACCGTGAAGACGGGAAAAGTGGTGCTGGCTGTAACAAAAAAGAAGCAATCACCCGTCTTGCTAACGCCGGGCGAGACGGGCGTTTTTGACAAAAAAGAAGAAAAAGTTGAAGTAGCCACCCTTGAGATTGATAACGCTGATGCCTGGAAAACGCAAAAACTGGCGTTCGACGATGAAAAAATGGCACAAGTTATCGCCTCACTGGAGCGTTATTTTGACGTGGACATCGAAGTGTCCGACCCTGCACTGCTCGAATGCCCGTACACTTCAACCTTTGACCAACCGGACTTGGACGCCATCCTGACCGTCATCGGCAGCACCATCGGCTTCGAGTTTTCAAAAACAGAACGGCGATACTTGCTGACCGGCAAGGGATGCAACCACTAAAAGTTAGCAGTTCGCCAGTTGGCAGTGGGCAGTGGGCAGTCAGTGCCAAGTTTGCAGTCCTTGACTGCCCACTGCCAACTGGCGAAGTGACGAACTCAAGAAATGAGGCCAATTTTTGCAATCTACCTATTACTTTTTACCACTACCAACCTAATGGCGCAGGGTGGTATTTTGTCAAAACGGGTGGCATTTGAGTACACCAACATCCGCCTGAAAGAAGCACTTGCCGACCTCACCGAACGCTATCAAATTCCCTTTTCTTACAGCACCGAGCAGGTAAACGTGCGGCAGCGCATCACGGCCAAGGTCGTTGACGCACCGCTTTCGACGGCCCTTGACAAACTGTTTGAGAACGTGAACGTGGGCTACATGCTCGTTGGCAACCACATCGTGCTGAAAAACGACCTTGGAAAGGCCATCGGCAAGTCCAAAGGAAGCAAGCAGGGCAACATCAAAAAACGCACCCCTGAACCACAGCCTGAGCAAACGGTGGTATTGGTGAAACAGGAGGAAACTACAACCGAACAATCACCCCCTCCGCCCCCTCAAGATTCGGTTTTGGCCTTGCAAATGCCTGATGTTCAACCGATTAGGCACGACGGAGACATGCACCCATTTGACGAAACGCTGCTCAATTTTGAAAAATGGCGCTACCAGTCCGACACTTGGATCCGCCGCCCACCGAACGAAAAACGCATTGCACAGGTGTCGGTTCTGCCGTTCATCGGCACCAACACCCGGCAGAGCGACGACGTGACCAACAACGTGTCCTTGAACCTGCTCTGGGGGCTAAACGGTGGAGTGGACGGCATGGAGGTCGGCGTGGGACTCAACATGATAAAAACCGACATGAAGGGTTTTCAGGTTGCAGGGCTTGGAAACAAAGTCGGGAGGAACATGACCGGCACGCAGTTCGGCGGCATATTCAACTATGCCGGGGGTCTTACGCAGGGCTTTCAGGCAGCGGGCGTGGTCAATTTTGCCAACAACGCCGAAGCCGCACAGGCTGCTGGCTTTGCCAATATGGTCAAAGGCGACATAACTGGCCTGCAAGCCTCCGGCCTGTTCAACGTGGCGGGTGGCAATTCGCAGGCACTGCAAGCTTCCGGCCTGTTCAACAAGACCGGTGGCGACTCCAAAATACAGGCAGCCGGGGCATTCAACCGCAGCCGGGGCAGCTCAAAATGGCAGGCAGCCGGGGCGTTCAACCTGAGCCGGGGCAACACGAAATTTCAGGTCAGCGGTGTTTTCAATTCTGCAAATGATGTTGAGATTGGGCAGTTCAGCATACTTTTCAATCGGTCGAGGGGCGAAATGAAGGGCTTGCAGATTGGTTTGATAAACATTTCTGACACCGTGAGCGGTGTGCCCATTGGCCTCATAAACATCGTAAAACGAGGCTACAACAAATTTGAAATTTATGGAAGTGAAATTTTGCACGGAAATTTTCAACTCAAACTAGGGGCAAACGCATTTTACAACATCTTTCATGTAGGAGCGAGGGTTCCACCGGGCGACGGCTCGTATCAGTGGGGACTCGGCTACGGAATTGGCACCGTCACCACGCTCTCGCAGAAAAGCACATTGAACTGGGAACTGATGGCCATCCACATCAGCGAAAATGAAACTTGGACGAACACACTCAACAGCATCGGCCAGTTCCGCTGGCTGTGGAACCACCAACTTGGGAAGAGCATCGGCTTCTTCATTGGCCCCACCGCCAACGTCATGATTTCGCAGCTAAGAAACCCGGAGACCGGGGAGATACGGTCGCCAGTGGTACCCTACACCCTGCTCGATGAGGATTTGAACGGTAAAACAAACCTCAAAGCTTGGGTCGGGGTAAACGCAGGATTTAGGTTTTGAAAATCAGATTGTTATATTGTTGAATTGTTTTATTGTTGACCCGTACCACTTAACAATAAAACAATACAGCAATAAAACAATACAACAATTCAATCAATGAAAAACGCAATTGTAATCTGTTTTTTGCTTGCCGCAACGTCGGTTTTTGCCCAAAAGGACGAGACCATGTTCAGCGACGTGAACCGCATTGGCGGTTGGGGAGCGCCCATTTTTGAGTACACCAACCTGGACAAAGACGTGAACGTAGTGACTGGCGGCGGCGGCGCACTCGTGCTCAACGACTTCTACCTTGGCGGCTACGGAATGGGCACGGCTACTTACACTACCGACAACACGCTGACCGACGAGACCCTCAAGTTCAAACACGGCGGGTTTTGGATCGGCTTCACGCCCATCCAACACCGGGTGGTACACCCCTATGCTTCTGTGAAGCTCGGCTGGGGCAAGGCCAACTACAAGCTGTACGACAACCTCACCAACTCAGAATTGGAGAGCCAACGGAGCAACCTCTTCGTGACCACCCCCGAGGCCGGACTCGAAGTGAACGTCTTTTCGTTCTTCCGCATCGCCGCTACGGCCTCCTACCGCTGGGTCAACGGTTTCGACCCGGTCGGCGGCTTCAAGGAGGACGACCTGTCCAGCTTTGGTGCCACGCTGACGCTCCGCTTCGGCGGCTTCGGCGATGATGATTGGAACGACGACTGAGTTGGCAGTTCGACAGTTGGCAGCCAATGTCTGCTGGCTTGGGAATTAGTCAGATAGATTCAAGAAATCCTGTTTCAAGTTTTTACAAAAAACCAATTGCTGCCGACTGGCATTTAGCCATGCTTTGCCCCCAGTGACCAATGACCTTGAATGACAAATGACAAATCAAAAAACTGAAAATCAAAAATTTATAAAAATGAAAAAGACAATCTTCATAGCCATCATGGCTTGTTTTGCTTCGCAAACCTTTGCACAACATCGCTGGGACAACGGTGACGAAACCCTCTTCAACCGCAGCCATCGGGTGGGCTTTTTTGTGTCGCCGATCGTGGAGTACAGCGATTTCAAGCACGATTTGACCACGGCGACCGGTGGCGGCATCGGAATCGTCGCTGGCGACTTCTTCATTGGCGGCTACGGCCTTGGCACTACCGATTATGACCGTATCCTCAACGACGACTTCGACCGCCTTGACATGGGGCACGGCGGCTTCTGGCTTGGCTATGTGGCGCCGCAGCACGAGGTCGTGCATTTTTTCTCCAGCGTAAAAGCGGGCTGGGGGGCCGTTGACATCGAATTCGATGGAAGCGAGCCAGCCTACGAAGACTCGTTCTTCGCCGTCACGCCGGAGGCCGGTCTGGAGGTCAACGTCTTTCGTTGGTTCCGCATCGGCGGGGCAGTCGGCTACCGCTTCATGAACGGGCTGGCAGAAACGCCCAACTTTGACCCCAAGGACTTCCAGACCATGACCGCCTCCCTGACCTTTCGCATTGGAGCCTTCGGGCGCAAGCACGACCGCTGGGACGATTAGGATTCTGGAATTCGGAAACCGCTTCTTTTCCCCATTTTATGTGATTGGCAAGAACCTACAGCCCGCATTTCAACATGAACGTGCGATGGCGCAGGCATTGGCTTTCCTCCAACTTTGTGCTGTAATTCAACCGGGAAGTCAATTTCAAATTTAACTCCGAACATCCATTGTTCGATAAAACTTAACCAACCTTCTTTAATGAAGAAATAATGGATTTCCCATTAATTCGGACTTCTCCGAAATCCGAATTCGCAAATCCGCAATCAAAACACCCAACTGTTATCATGAAATCAATCATTGAAACCTTGCTCCTGCTCGGTTTCCTGCTGAACGCCATTTGCGTCTTCTCACAGGAACCCACGCAAACCATCCGGGGCACCGTGACTGACAAAGAATCGAACATTACGTTGATTGGCGCCGAAGTGGCTGTACTCAGCGTTGACCCAATGGTGGGCGATGTCACCGACTCCGATGGCCATTTCAAAATCGGAAAAATCCCCGTGGGGCGGCACACGATACAAGTAAGCTACCTCGGGTACGAGCCGATGACAGTACCCAACTTGCTCGTGACCGCAGGGAAGGAACTTGTGCTGAACCTTGAACTGGTGGAAAGCGCCGTGCAACTCGAAGTGGCCACGGTCATTGCGAAGCACGACAAAGCCGAAGCGTTGAACGAAATGGCCACGGTGAGCGCCCGCTCGTTCAGCGTGGAGGAGACGAGCCGCTACGCCGGGAGTTTCTACGACCCAGCCCGCATGGCGACCAACTACGCTGGCGTGGCCGTTGGTTCCTCCGACGACCTGAGCAACGAAATCGTGGTGAGGGGCAACTCGCCGAGCGGTATACTCTGGCGTTTGGAGGGCGTGGAAATCCCCAACCCCAACCACTTCGGCTCGATGGGCGGCTCCGGCGGGGGCATCAGCATGTTGAGCAGCAGCACGCTGTCCAACTCCGATTTTTACACCGGGGCTTTCCCTTCGGAATTTGGCAATGCGCTCTCCGGCGTCTTCGACCTGAACCTGCGCAACGGCAACAACGAGAAGCGGGAATACGCCATCATGTTCGGGGCGCTGGGGCTGGAGGGAGCTGCGGAAGGCCCGTTCCGAAAGGGTGGCCAAGGCTCGTACCTGATTAACTACCGCTACGCAACGCTGGGGCTGCTCGCTGCGGCAGGTATCAATATCGCCGGGGACGTGACGCCCAAGTACAGTGACGTCTCTTTCAAAATGAACATGCCGACCCAGAAGGCCGGAACGTTCGCCATCTTCGGTTTGGCGGGGCAAAACAGCGCCCAGTTTTCACCGAAAAAAGACAGTATCACCTGGACGGGCGAGTTCGGTGAATGGGGCTTCAAGGAAACTGCTTCGGCGGCCACCGTCGGCCTCTCGCACCGCATCCTGCTCTCGGACAAGAGCTACCTGCGTACCGTGGCTGTGGCAACACGGGAGACAGAGCAAGGTAATGAGTACTGGCTTGACCCGGAGAAGGGCTACGAAAAGCACTTGGACGCCAAAAACGACATTCTCAACTACACCTATCGCCTCAGCTCGACCTACAACCGCAAGTTCGATGCCCGCAACACCCTTCGGGCGGGAGCAGTGTACAGTTTCACGAAGTTCAATTTCACTTATGATGACGACGACAATTTTGACGAAGACAAGGGCGATGGCCTCATTCGGCTCTTCGACAACCACGGTGAGGGCGGTTTTTTGCAGGCCTTTGGCCAATGGAAGCACCGCTTCGACGAACGCTGGACGCTGAACACGGGGCTTCATTACTCCCTGTTTTTGCTCAACCAAAAAATGGCCATTGAGCCACGGGTGGCACTGGATTGGAAGTTGAACAACCGCCAGTCGTTGAGCGCTGCGGTGGGCCTGCACAGCAAGCGGGAGCACTTGGCGGCGTATGTGCTGGACGGCAAACTGCTCGACGGCACCGACCGAAGCGGCAACCTCGACCTGGAACTGACCAAGGCCATGCATGCCGTGATAGGCTACGACCAGCGCCTCGGCGAAAGCATGAGGTTGAAGGCCGAGGTTTACTACCAATACCTCTTCGACGTGCCAGTGGAGACGCTGCCCGGCAGCACCAATTCGTTCCTCAACTACGCTAGTATGTGGGACTTCATTTTTGCGGAGCAAACCGGGAACGAGGGCAAGGGCCGCAACTACGGCGTGGACTTGACACTGGAGAAGTTTTTTACCCAAAACTACTACTTCATGCTCACGGGTTCGGCCTACCGCTCGCTGTACATGCCCGTGAACGGCAAGGAGTATTCTACCCGCTTCGATGGGCGCTACACGCTGCACGCCCTCGGCGGCAAGGAATTCAAGGTTGGAAAAAACAAGAAGAACATCTTCGGTATAAATGGCAAGGCGTTGCTGGCAGGGGGTAACCGCTACACCCCAATTGACTTGGCTGCTTCCATTGAAAAGGGCGAACAGGTGCTGCGGGAAGACCAGCCTTTCAGCACCAAGGCAGGCGACTACTGGCGGTTCGATGTGGGCCTGAGCTACAAAATCAACAAACAGCGGCTGACGCACACCATCTTGCTCGACATCCAGAACGTGACGGGGCGGCTGAACACGTACAGCCAATACTACGATGATGAGACGAAGCAAATCGAGACGTACACCCAGACGGGGTTCTTTCCGGTGTTCAACTATCGGGTGGAGTTTTGAGGGGGAGAATTTGAGGATTTGAGGATGCGAGGATTTGAGAGGCACTACCCAAAACCAACTTTATTGGTAATCGCATTTGAAATTAATGATTGGGGGTTTGCCAATTTTCCAATCTTTTTTGAGAGGCGGGGTTATCGAACCCCGCAGTTCCGGAACTGCGGGGTTCGATAACCCCGCCTCTCAACAGCTCCCAGTATTAATTTTCAATGTGAGCATTTTCAAACAACCATTCGGTTTCAATCAAAATCTTAAGCCATGAAAAAATCAATTTTTTATTGGATGCTCCTGTTGGGCATCGCATTTTCATCACCCTCCTGTGTTCCCGACGACGACGGCTGGTTTGGCAACTGCCAATCGGGCGAAGGCCCGGAGATAGAGCGGGTGCTCGACATGCCTGATTTTACAGGCGTAAAACTCAGTTGCGAAGCCAAGATTTTCATCACGCAGGGCAACGTGTTCGAAGTGGTGGCCGTGGGCGAAGAGAACGTCATCGAGGAACTGGAACTGGACGTGCGGGACGACACCTGGGACATCGAGTTCGATGACTGTATGAAGGACTACGACCTTGAAATCTACATTACTATGCCCACCATCGGGTACCTCGGCGTGTCGGGGTCGGGCGAGATTCGAGGTGACAACTTCTTCACCGTGCAGGACATCGTGCTGCGGGTAAGCGGCAGCGGTGGCATGTGCTTGGGGTTGTATGCTGAGGAAGTGGACGGTAAAATCAGTGGCAGCGGCGAGGTGGAACTGGAAGGCGAGGCCGAGCGTCTGGACTTTGACATCAGCGGCAGCGGCGACCTCAAGGCGTTCAACATGCCGGTGGAGAAGGCCGACATCACCATCAGCGGCAGCGGCGATGCCTCTGTGAAGGTGCTCGAAGTGTTGGATGTGCGAATCAGCGGCAGCGGGAACGTGTACTACAAAGGCTACCCAGTAATCAACTCGAACATTTCGGGGTCTGGGGATGTGGTTGATTCAAATTGAGGAAGGGCAAATCGCATTCGCTTTTTAATAAGGTCAAATTTTTTTAGCCGAATTTGATAGCCATGTTGGATTTCATCCAATATGCACGATGTTCGACTACCGGGTGGAGTTTAGGTTTTGAGATGACCTTCTGTGTGGAGAAAATGTCCTCAGTTTTCGCTCGATGCAGCTGCAACTCCCGACTCAATTACCTCCTCTGGCAAACTGACCCAAAAGTTGTTCATGCCCAGTCCCTGTGTAATCGTCACCAATTGCATGTTGAGCAGTTCGAGCAGGCCGAGGAAGGTCACGATGGCTTGGATGCGGTTTTCCAACTTCACAAACAGGGAGCGGAAATCCGCCTTTTTGCTCTTCTTGAGTTTGGAAAAAATATAGTCCTGCTGCGCTGCGATGGTGTAGTCGAACTTGACGATGGTATGCACGACGTGCTTTTTGTCGTCCATCTCCATGCGGTTCACCAACTTCTCGAAGGTCTTCAGCAGCTTGAACAGGGTGAGGCTCTCCAGCTCCACGTCCACCAGCGCTTTGGTGGCAATCTGTTGCAGTTCCCGGCTCACGTTTCCTCGGTGTTCCCGCAGCGCACGGGTTTCTTCGAGTTGGCGCATCTCGTCCAGCACGCTCTTGTAGCGCTTGTATTCCAGCAGGCGGGTCACGAGTTCTTCCCGTGGGTCAATTACGTTGCCCTCGTCGTCCACGGGCTTGCGGGGGATGAGCATCTTCGCCTTGATGCGGCAAAGTGTGGCCGCCACGAGGATGAACTCGCTGGCAAGGTCCACGTTCAGTGCCTCCATCTGGCGGATGTACGCCAGGAAGTCCTCCGTTACCTTGTGGATGGGGATGTCGTTGATGTCCAGTTCGTCCCGCTCGATGAAGAAAAGCAGCAGGTCGAACGGCCCCTCGAACTGGGGTAGGTGGATATTGTAGGTGGCGGTGTTGGTCATTTTTTAAGTTGGCAGTTCGTCGGGGGGCAGTTTGCAGTCGAGGTAAGGTTTAACTAAAAATTCAGCAACAGTCCCAATAGAAATAAGCTTTGCTGAAGTCTTTCTCTTTCAAATCATCTGAATTGATGAATATATGTGCAACGCCTGAATCTCCAAACATGATTTCCTCATCAGTGTCAATTTGAAGGAGCAATACATCATCGTGCTTAATACTGTCGTAATCCCTTGGGTCAGATTGTGTGAAATAGGCATAACCACCTATTTTATGACCGATTGAGTCAAAAAACTTGTCCATTTCATCTTCTTGTGCCTTGGACAAAGACTTCTGAAAATCATAGTAATCCTTACCATCAAAACTCAATTGAAAACGAAAATCATTTGGGTCGCCATATTCGATTGTCTTGTTAAAGGTCAATTTATGCTCAACATAAATAGGGCAATCCTCATAAAGTGATTTCGTTAGGAAATCAAATCCAGTTTGAAAATCCAAATCTGGGTTTTCATAGAAAAGAATGCAGAAATCCTCCATGTCGTACCAATCAGTTGGAGAAATATATAGCTGGAGAATGCCACTATTCGGGTAGTCATCTAATGCTGGTACTTCCGCAAAATTGATTTGGGCCAAATGTATCATTGGAACACCGTTTTTATCCTTCGGATATTCCATGTTGATGGGCAAGTATGGCTTTCCCAAAAACTTGCTTTGCTTAAAAGTCAAAGCCTCACCTTCACCCAATGGTGTTGCTTCAATCTTGATAGTATCAAGTTTGTACTTTTCGATTTCTTCCCGAAATGGTTCTAAAAAAGAAGGAATCATAAGTGTTTTTGATTGAAAATGAATTTCAAACGCTCACCTCAGCTGATTCATACAACGGATACCCCTGCATAAACCGATTCACCTCCTTCCTCGTCTCCTGAATCAGTTCCTCGTTCTCCACGTCCATCACCAGCGCATCAATCCACTCGACGGTGCGGCGGAAATCGGCCTCGGTGAAGCCACGGGTGGTCATGGCCGCCGTGCCGATGCGGATGCCCGAAGTGATCGTTGGCGAAGCCATATCGAAGGGCACCATGTTCTTGTTCACGGTGATGTCGGCCCGCACGAGCGCCTCTTCAGCTTGCTTGCCCGTCACGCCTTTTGAGCGCAAATCAATGAGCATCAGGTGGTTGTCCGTACCGCCGGAGATAATTTTGTAGCCTTTTTCAACGAAAGCGGCGGCCATTGCCTGGGCGTTTTTCATCACCTGAACGCCGTAAACCTTGAACGCTGGTTGCAACGCCTCGCCAAAAGCAACGGCTTTCGCTGCGATGACGTGCTCCAGCGGGCCACCCTGCATACCGGGGAAGACGCCGCTGTTGAGGATGGTGCCCATTTTTATCAAAGCGCCGTTTTTGAGGCTGCGGCCCCAAGGATTGTCAATATTTTTGCCCATCATGATAATGCCGCCACGGGGGCCACGCAGTGTCTTGTGGGTAGTCGAAGTGACGATATGACAATGCTCCATCGGGTTGTTGAGCAGGCCAGCGGCGATGAGGCCAGCGGGGTGTGCGATGTCGGCGAGCAGCATTGCGCCCAACTTGTCGGCGATTTCCCGGAAGCGCTTGTAGTCCCAGTCACGGGAGTAGGCCGAGGCGCCGCAGACGATGAGTTTTGGTCGCTCCGCAATGGCGAGTTCCTCCACCCGATCCATGTCAATCATGCCCGTAGCTTCTTCCACACCGTAGAAAACTGGCTGATAGACCTTTCCGCTAAAGTTGACGGACGAGCCGTGCGAGAGGTGGCCGCCGTGGGCGAGGTTTAGGCCCAGAATCTTGTCGCCGGGGTTTAGGCAAGCGAGAAAGACCGCCGCATTGGCCTGTGCCCCGGCATGTGGCTGCACATTGGCATACTCCGCCCCGAAGAGCAGTTTTAGGCGCTCGATGGCGAGTTCCTCCACCTCATCCACTACCTCACAACCGCCGTAATAGCGCTTTCCGGGGTATCCTTCGGCATATTTGTTGGTCAGGCAAGAGCCCATAGCCTGAAGCACCTCGGCACTGGTAAAGTTCTCGGAGGCAATCAGCTCGATGCCGTGGCGCTGGCGTTCGAGTTCCCGGTCTATCAGGTTGAAAACGGCGGTATCTTTCGTCATAATTTTTGCAAAATTTTTGGATAAAAAGATGGCTTCGGTGCTTTCCATGCCTCCAAACCAAACTTTCAAAAAAGCGGGGAATGAATCTTGTACAACCTTTTGACCGTAAACAGGTTTCAAAAAAGGTTTTACCTTCGTGAAAAGCGGGGCGAAGTTACAATAAAACCCATTGGAAAAAACCTTTTTGGGGGCCACAATCGAGCCGCAGCCGCCATAATTTGAACAGAAGTTTAACAATATGCGATGTGGCAAACCGTTTGATAAGCCGTCTCAATAATTAGCAGGAACACCCCACCATCCGGCACTAAAATAGAAATTGAATGTTGCACAAACGAGCCATCATATTCCAAACGCTGTTGCTGACCCTCTTGGCTGGCAGTGCCTTCGGGCGTGCCGATAAGTTCAGGGTCATTTGGCAGGGCAACGCCTCCACCTCGGCCACGGTAGCTTGGAATCAAGTGTCGGGTGCCGACCCCGTGCTGCTGCTCGACGTGAACGATTTTGGCAAAAAAGCAGACGAGTACGGCCTCAGCAAGCGCCCCGACCGCATTCAAATGGCCGAGGACATGAACAACCACTTCGTACGGCTGGAGAACTTGTTGCCCAACATGACCTATTATTTTTTGGTAAAAGACAGCGAGGGCACTAGCCTGCGCTACTTCTTCACCACCGCCCCCAGCAGCCCCGACCGCAGGCTCTCCATCGTATCCGGCGGCGACTCCCGCAACCACCGCGACGCCCGGCAGGACGCCAACATCATGGTGGCCAAGCTGCGCCCGCACTGCGTCATGTTTGGTGGCGACTTCACCGAAAACGATTTCCCTAAAGAGTGGCAGGAGTGGTTTGACGATTGGCAACTGAGCATCGCCGAAGATGGCCGTGTGACGCCCATCATAGTGACCCGTGGCAACCACGAAGCCAGCAACCGCTCACTGGTTGACCTCTTCGACGTGCGCACTGACGGCCTTTTTTACGCCACCACCCTCGGTGGCGACCTCGTTCGCATTTACACCTTGAACACGCTCATCCCCGTCGGCGGCGAGCAACGTGACTGGCTCGAAAACGACCTGCGCAACCATGGCTCGAAAGCGCACTGGCGCATCGGGCAATACCACCACCCCATGCGGCCGCACACGGCCCGAAAGTCGGAGAAGAACGACCAGGTGGCGCACTGGGCACCGCTTTTCCTCAAATACGATGTGAACCTGATGGTGGAATGCGATGCCCACGTGGTCAAGAGCACTTGGCCCATTAGACCTGACAACGGGCCGGGCAGCGACGAGGGCTTCGTCCGTGATGATGAGAACGGTACGGTCTATATCGGCGAGGGCTGTTGGGGCGCTCCGCTCCGCTCCAACGACGACGACAAGAACTGGACCCGTTCCAGCGGCAGCTTCAACCAGTTCAACTGGATTTTCATTGACAAGGAAAAAATAGAGGTGCGCACCATTCAGACGGACGGCGCTGGGCGGGTGGGCAGCGTTGACCCGAAGAACATTTTTAAGCATCCCATTGGTATCCATATCTGGAGTCCGCCCGCTGGCGATGTCATCACCATTACTTCCAAGCAAATGGCCTTACCAGCCTTTGAGCAGGAAGTGCTGGCATCTCGTGGAGGCGCTCAGGGGGAGCCAAGTGCAGGTGCAAAAACAGCACCTGCCCCAAAGTCTCCCGGCTCAGTAAATCAAACTGGAGTAGCAGTAGTTGAGGAAGAAACCGGCAACTGGGAAGCCTGTCCGCTCATTGTAGCAGACGCCACTTCGGGCGAGGCACAAATCAAGTACAACGTAGAAAAATCTTGCAACGTGGTTATACGGGTGATCAACCCAAAATTGCAGGAAGTGACCCGAATCGAACTCACCAACCAAACGCCGAGGGAGTACCTCAAGACATTGAAAATAAGCCATTTGCCCCCCGGCAAGTATTTGGCTATCGTGAAGGGCGATAAAAAGGTTTTGCGGAGGTATCGGGTGGTGAAGAAGTAGGCTGTATTGAGTGACAGATCGTTCGCTTTGGATTCAACCATTATCAATGCTGAAAAGCGAAACAAAAAAGGCTCCGGCTCGTGCCGAGGCCTTTTTTGTTATGTAAACTTGGAAAGCATCCGTTTTTTTTTTTTTTACCTTTGAACAGGTTTATCAAAAAACCGCTTCCAAGCACAAAAACTAAAACATGCCAAAACCATCCTCCATCAAAGCCTTGACCCGGCGCGAGATAGCCAACCTCTTGGGTATGGGCGAACACACCTTCAAACGAAAACTCAAGGAAAAAGGCATTTCGTTGCCAACTGGGCTTGTCTCCCCACAATGGCAAAAAGCCATTTTCGATGCACTCTGGTATCCACCGCCCTATTCCAAGGAGGGCTTCGAGACTTATGGTTGACCAGCCGTATTCAGTTTTGCTCAAAAATGCTCAATCATGTTCGGTTTTGCTCAATCTGGGTTTCATGGAAAGGGGTGAGCTTTGCACTGCAATCAAAGTTCCTCAGTTCAAGGATGCCAAGAAGGGCAATAACCGATCATATTTTGTCAAATCGGCGAAAGCCACAAACACAAACACCATGCGCTACCATTGCTTACTATTTGCTTCATGCATCCTTTTTACCATGTACGCACTTGATTGCAGCGCCCAAGGCGCCAAAGTGGACACCACCTTCCGCCCCCATTGGGAAATCGGGGTGGACTTGCTGCCGCTCATTGACAAGGAAAACGCACCCGCCAACTCGCTTTTTGCACGGCGCAATTATTTCCAAAAAAATGGCTTGGGCAGGGCTTGGCGATTACGGGCAGGCGTGGAGGTTGAAAAAAGAGACTACATAGATGTCGGGCGCTGGAAGCCAGACACTTATCGGACTTACGAGCCTTACCTCTCCGTAGGCCACGAATGGCAGCATTTGGACAAGGGGTTTCACTGGTTTGTTGGGGTGGATGGCTTTGGCAGCTATTATAGGCAAAAATTTAAGATACTGACTTCACCTGCTGATTCTATCAGAGAAGGTGGCTTCGCTGAGGAATACAAGTTTGGCATAGCCATGACTTTAGGGTTTCAGATAAGGTTAGTCAACAATCTGTCCATATCATCAGAGGCTAATTTTTCCGGTTTTTTTCGAAGGTATCATACTGATTCGTATGCCATTTACGGCGAGCCAGGCCACAAAAGTGGCCATTCTTATGAGCTAGATAAAGTCTGGGGAATACAGTTAAGACCTTTATACGTCATTAATCTAAATTATTCAATAAAATCAATCCGTCATGAAATCAAGAAAAAATGAAACCTTTTGGGTGGGTGCGGCTTCAATTTGATGTAGATTTGTGTTAAAAAAAAAGCACCAA
>CAZDSU010000101.1:0-18633 GCA_964508135.1 uncultured Saprospiraceae bacterium | reverse complement strand
ATGAACAACTTTGTCGCTGCATCATAAAAGAGGGACAAAACGCTGCTGCACCCGCCCGTGTTGAACTGGATGGTGATGGTGTCGGCCACGGCGGGCGGCGGCGAGTGGGCTTTGGCGGTGAGGGCCAATGTGATAAAAAGGCATAGCAGTGCCAAGGGGAGTTGGAGGGTTTTCATAGCTTATACAGGTTTAGTTATTGCATAGTCTATTTCCAGCGCCTGAATACTCGAATAATCGAGATATCAAAACGGCTGAAATTTTCTGAAAAAGAGCTTGACAAGTTGGTACTCGCAGATTTCCATTCGGGTTTCGAAAAATCCAATGAGTATGATAACTTGACGTTGGTGTTATCCCACCAGCTTTTTTCTTCGTGAGAAAAAAGCAGCACAGAAAACTCTGGGCCATGGCTGAAAGCGTTCAGGTTCAGTGCGCCTTGTAAATCATCAATGGTGAGATTGTTTAAGTCTGCCTGACTGTTTTTAGAAAATATGTCTGCGTTAAAGGCTGAAATCTGGTAGCCACAACCGATATTAAAACCTGAAGTTTCGGTTAAATTAAACAAGCGATAATATAAATTTATAGAAGCGGGAACATACCTTATGAAACTGGACATTCCAGACTTATTCTTTTTTGTAAGAGAGCGAACCCCACCTTCGACGTTAACCATCGCTCTTCCTACATAGAGGTTGATACCTATGGATGGCCCCAAAGTGACTTCACTTAACGAAGGAAGGCCAGCTTTTTCCAATACTGAATTTACTTTTAATTCCTTCAGGAAATCTGAACTTAACGTAAAATACATCGAACCCTTGGGAGAAGTATCCAAGTTGGATGAATTTTGCGCTGTTAAAAATGAAGGGATGAAGGCACATACGACAAGATAAAAGCTAATGTTCCTCATGATTGAAAATTTTGGTGAACCCCCTCTGCAAAATTATTCCAACTTCACAGGGAGAATGGTGGACAAAAATGATTTGAAATATAACGTTGCCGACAACGGTTTGTCGGCAACGTTTATTCAAATTTATTATTTAATTTGCCAATACGCAGCCCCATACCGAGCTGTCGCCATGAATGTCAAAAGGATGGCTTTGGACTTTTCCGAAAAATTGGAAGAATTCAATACCTCGTTTTCGTTTTGAATTGAATAATTCTTAAAGGCTTGGTAGTCCGAAGAATTCTCCAAGGCAACGTAATATGACGTTAAAAAATTAGCGTCGCCTTGAGTTATCTTGCTTTGAGAAACCAATTGGGCCAACAATGGAGAAAAATCGAGTGCTTTTGTCGAATTGAAATCGTTGACGAAGGTTGGGTACAGATAATATTGGTCAATTTCGCTTGCAGTTGCTAACCCGTTCTGGATAATCGTTTGTCGAATCCTAGGGTAATAATTACCCGTGTTGAGACTTCCGGGAAGGGAAATTATGCCAGTAGGATTTGCGTAGATATTATCCATTCCGGTATAGTGCATAAGCCCTGCATCGTCATAGGGGTTATTTGGATTTGCAAGTCCTCCTAAAGTTGATGGATCATTTGGTGCAACCATTCCTGCAGCATCTATAGAAGCTGCAGCTCCACCCATTACTCCACCTATTACAGCCCCCGCTCCAGCCCCAGCAGGGCCACCAATCAAAGCCCCAGCTCCTGCGCCTGTTGCGGCTCCAGCCAAGGCCCCTGCCAAATCTCTGCCAAGAATCCTTAACCAGTTGGGAATAAGGTTCTCACTAGTAAAAGTTGTTTCATCCATTATCGTGGTAACTTTCAAAGAATCAGGATTTGCCATTGCATTAAATGCAATGAAAATCATTAATAGGGAAAATACATTCTTTTTCATTGTTAAATAGTTTTAGTTTGCCTACTTTTTCATAATGGGTTTTCGGCACTTCCCATTTTGGTTCTTTTGGAGTATTTATCAGAAATTGAGCAAAAGATTATTGATCTTTGGTGATAGTATGTTTACACCAAGCATCACAGCCAGGCTGCCCGGTACTTCCGGTGCATTCACATCCATTGGTTACAAATTTACATCCATTGCACCCACACTGACTTTCGCAAGTTTCTTTTGTTACTGCAAATGATTGGTCCAGTACATATACACCATTGGACAATCTTACAGGCATTTTCCCAATAAAAGAGTTCCCGTTTGTCAAAACGCCCTTTACCCGTAAAGAAATGGAATAAAGCGTTTCAGGGCCTACGACCCAAACATCATTTTGAACGACACTGTATTCAGTGACAGTCTGAACATCAAGGCCCAATGTGTTTGCCAAGTCAGAAACCCAACCTGGGGTTTGGGCAATTACACCATTTTGCAATGTTGCTACAATGCCTAAAACCAAGACAACTTTCAAAAAAAAGGTTTTCATAGCTGAAAAGTTTTAATTTCGCCTACTCGTTTATTATGGGCTTTTCGGCATCCGCCCCTATCCAATCTGGCCAGAGATAAATAGCTTGTTCAGTGTTTCAAGTGTATCGCAAAGGTGCTATCCAGCACCGTAAAAAGTCAAAGACAGTTTAGCGGTTTTCTAACACCCCAAATATGAGTTCGGCAGGTGGCAGTTCGACAGTGGGCAGTCGAGGCCGTGCTATAACGCCCACGCAGGGGTAGTTTTTTGGTCACACAACGCTTGCAGCGAACGCAACGGTTTACTAAATTCGTGGCTTTCGTTGCGTGCCGTATTATTGCTCAGAACACGATTCGATAGCTGCTGTCGGGCTGCTTCTTGACCATGTGCATGCCCGATGTAAGTGTGCAAAGTTGCCCCTGCATGCCCAGCCAGGACTTGATGGAGGCAGGCACCGGCACGTTCGCCTCAAGCAAGAAAGTTCCACCTTCCAACTCATTCCAAAGTTCCGTTTTCAGTACCTGCCTGATTTCTAAGACGAAGTGCCCCTGCCCATCAAACCATGCCTTAGCGACGGCATCAGATATGATGGATGGTGTCTCGCCAGTTGTCATTGCTTGTGCTGAGAGGCACATCCGGCCCGAACCAATGCAGTCTATACCATGCCCGGTGTTGAACTGAATGGTTATGGTGTCGGCTACTATCGGCGGGGGCGAGTGGGCTTTTGCGGTGGAGGCCGATGCGATGAAAAGGCATAGCAATGCCAAGAGGAGTAGGAGGGTTTTCATAGCTTTTATTGATTTTGACTTGTGTGTTAATATTTGGCCGCTATTTGAAGCGGATTACTTTTACTTCGATTTCTTTGATAGTTTTTTCGAGGTGGAGGCCGTAGTTTTTTTCCAAGTATTTGGCCAATTGCTCAATATCTGTTTTAGGAAGAATTAAGTCATATTTTCCTTCAAATGGAATTCCATCTCCCTCAACGATTTTTTCTGTATGTGAGGCTATAATACCTGAGATTTGCCATGGGTCGAGCGACTTTAATTCCACTTGCTTTTCGGTTTCCTTCATTGAGACTTGGGCATCTTGCTTTGATTGCCTGGTCTTTCCAAAAAGCGGTTCGTTTATAATCTTCAATTTCCAGATTTCTATTTTCTCTTTCACAGGAACAATCGAAAAGCCGAACATTGAAGCCATTTTTTGGACAAGGTCATTGTAGATATATGCTGCACTGATGCTGCTATCAGCTTCTATTTCCACATCCAGTGCAGGTTCAAGTGGTATAGTCCCTTCAAATCTATATTCATATCGCTTAAAATCAAGTGCATTGTAGCATTGAGCTACAATATCTGTCACCCCCCTATTTCTCCAGGCAAGGCCATACTTTTCACCATCAGTCATGGAAATATTGGAAACAGATCTATCCTTTGTGAGCGAAATATTAAGTGAATAAAGTAATGGATTGCCGATTTCTGGAACAAGTATGCTATCTTCTTTTAAAAAAATTTGTATAAACTCATCGGTAACCTGGCCCGGGCCGCCATGCCAGCGCAGATAGCCATTTCTGTCTATTAGGAAGATTTGTGGCATTTGGGTTACTGAATAGTTGTTGCTTGTAGTTTGTTTTTCATCAATGGCTATGAAGGTTTCCATAGGTTTCTTTATGAGAAATCTCTCGATTTTTTCTTTCGTATCATAGGAATTGATGGAAATAAAAACCAGACTGTCACTGCTGTACTTTCTGGACATTTCGTTGAGATGCGGGATGGCTTCGATACAGCCGCCGCACCAAGTAGCCCAGAATTCTAGGATGACTGCCTTGCCTTCCAATTTCGGTGAATTCCCTATCCACTCCTTTACGGCCAATTCTGGTGCTTTGTCTCTTTCAACTGCATCTTGAGAAAAAGCTGGGTTGGAAAAAATTGAGAGAATGATGAACGCTAAGAAGTATACTTTCTTCATATCGCAATGAATTAATTGATGAGAAAAGGTGCATTCCAAAATTTCGCTTTCAAAAATACAAACTTTATGGCAAGTAGCTTGAGAATATTCAAAAACGATGCGAAATTTTGGAATACACCTACTGTATTTTGGTCGCTACCTCAGTGTCCACCTCCGCCAAAAATAGCTACTCCACTTGCTGTTTCAGATTTGTTACATTCTCTGGGTGGATCGTATGACTCACTGCAAGGTTTGCAATTCCATTCACCATTACCAAGTTTTTGAGGAGAACATCCATAATTACAGGGAGAGCATGTACATGAGGACTTACCACCAATTGATGAGGTAGTATCTTCTTGGTAAAATGAATTTCCATCACGGACTAAACCGACTGCGGTCTTAATCGTGTTGGTTGCGTTGGAAGCGACAAGAAGGTAATGATTTGAATCCAGTTCTATGGTCGCACTGGAGAATGTTACACTAATAGAAGATTGTGACGAAAGAAATGCTGCTAATTCGGCTTTGAGAGTATCCATATCATAAGTAATTACGGCATTTCCGTTAACTAATTCTCCAATTTCCGTCGAAAAATGAGCTTGGGCGGCCAAATGGTTTGAAGACAAAACTCCAATAAGGACAAGCAAAGAGAAAAATAACTTTTTCATCGTTTTAGTTTTAAAGCTTAATTTTTGCCTACTCTATTTAACATGGGCTTTTCGGCATCCGCCCCTATCAAATCTGGCCAGAGATAAATAGCTTGTTCAGTGTTTCAAGTGTATCGCAAAGGTGCTATCAAGCACCGTTTATAGCCAAAGACAGTTTGCCCATTTCGTAACACCCCAAATATGAGTTCGGCAGGTGGCAGTTCGACAGTGGGCAGTCGGGACTGTGATTCAACGCCCACGCTGGGGTAGTTTTTAGTCAAGCAACGCCGTAACGAGCGCAACGTTTTGGAATTCATCCCGCCCTGCGCCCATCCCAAGTTTTCAAAATCTTATCCTATCTCAAAAACAAGCGTTCAGCAACCCCAATCTTACCAAGGCACTGAACGCCTTCCATTTTTCAAAAAAAGATTTTCATAGCTTTATTTACTCCTTCGAGTGCTGGTGCAAAGATGCAGCCACCATGCAGCGAATTCCAAAGACAGTTTGCTTGTTTCCTGACACCCCAAATCGCAGTTCGACAGTGGGCAGTTGGCAGTCGAGGCCGTGGTTTTTTCAGCTTGTTATGCTGATTGGCCAATATTTCAAGTCTTTTGAGAATGAAAGCACCCGGCGACCAAGGCTTTTCTCGTTCTGCCGGATGCTTCTCTTTTAACTTTAAATTTGGACATCGTCAATCACAATCTCCGTTAGCCTATCCTTTTCCGCTTGAGACTTAGTGTCCCAATCAGTAGGGCTAAGGAGTAATCCAATGGCGATAAGTGCGGCAATAATGGCGTTGATAAGTGTTGTTGACATAGCTTTATACATTTAATGGTGAACGAATGGTACAAAGCTATGGGCGTGAAATGCCCTTGTCAGGGACAGTCCACGCCGTTCCTAACACCTCAAACCCGTTGGTTTAAATCCTGAAAAAAGGGCTGACGCCAAAAAAAACAGATATTGTTGGGGGAAATTCCAAAATGGTGGCATAACTTCCGCCGTCCAAACATTTACTCAAACAAAACCTACACCCTCCATGAAAGCCTTACAAGAATTAATACACCTCGTCACCAAGTACAAGCGCAGGGAAGTCAAAGTGCTTGGCTACAACGAAGATGGCACCGACCGCAACGAAATCTTCTACGGACTGCTCGCCGATGGCAGGCTCCGCTCGGACGATGAGGCCGCCCGCTATTTCTTTGGCCAGGACAAGGATGGCTCGTTCACGGAATACCGCAATTTCCGCAATTCCTTCCTAAAACGGCTCGTCACCACCTTCTTTTTCATTGACATAAAAAGGCAGGAGTTCAACGATGCGCAAGCAGCCCTGCACACCTGCTACCGCAATATGGCGGTAGTCAAGATGCTGATAGCTAAAGATGCAAGACATGCAGCCCACGAAATTGCCGAAAAAACTATCACGCAAGCAATTAAGTACGAATTTCCTGAAGTTGTAATGGAATTAGCGAGAAACTTACGAGCATACTATACTTATGTAGAACAAGACCTAAAAAAGAAGGAACAATACCAAAGATTAGTGGACGAAAGCATGGAAGCCATGGTTGTCATCATCAAAGCGGAGACCATGTACTGTGAACTGATAGCCCCTTATGTCAAGTCAAAGTCGAGCAAACCGTGGGTCAGTGAAAAGGCAAGGGTGTACTTGACCGAACTCGAGCCGCTCGTGCAGAGGCATCAAGTTCACAAGCTTCACCTATATTATCATACCATCGCCCGTTTAGAGCGGGCAAGTGTACACGACCATGCCGGCACCGCTGAAGTTTGCCGCCGTGCCATTCGTTATTTTGAGGGACGGTTTGCTACGCCCAAATCTGTTCCTGGAGCGTTTGCCCTTACGCTCATCATCTCCCTCACCATGCTCGGCCAGTACGAAGAAGCGGAGGGATGGGCCAAATACGCAGAAGAATGCGCCGAGGCCGGCACCCACAACTGGTTCAAGGGCCTCGAACAGCAGGTGGTGCTCCAGTTCTATAAGCAGGCATACCAAGCTGCATACAATGTGTATAACAAAGCCAGTAGCCACAAGCATTTTGGCCATTTGGCCACTGTTGAACGTGAAACCTGGAAGCTCCACGAAGCCTATACCCAACTGCTCATTGCCGCAGGCAAAATAACGCCTACGGATGCAGTGCAAAAAAAATCCAACTTCAAGCCCGCCAAGTTCCTCAACGAGGTGCCGGAGTTCGCCAAGGACAAGCGGGGCATGAACATCCCTGTACTCGTTGCACATGCCATCCTATTGCTCTACCTCCAGCGCTACGAAGAGTCTTACGACCGCATGTTGGCCCTCGACAAATATGCCGACCGCAACCTCAAGGAAGGCGACGATGCCTTCCGCTCCTACTGTTTCATCAAGGCGCTGCTGCAAATACAAAAGGCCGACTTCAAGCGGGCAGGTTCAGAGGCAGGGGCCGCTGATTGGCTCAAGCGCATGTCCACCCAGCCCTATATGCTGGCTGACGCCCCGCACGAGGTGGAGAACATCCCCTACGAACACCTCTGGGGCATGGCAATGGAGGCACTCCAGCGGGGGGGGGGGGTAGATGAAGCCAGTTTACAACTCATGGCCTTCAGTCACACCAAGGCAAAATCTTGGCAAGAAACCCGTCACCGCAATAACTCCGTCCCTCAAATTTTGCCACTGCCAAAGCACCAACCTCACCCATGCGCCTCCATCCCCAGCAACTGCTCCAGCCGCACCGGCCGTTTAGCATCTGCCCAAGTTTTATAATCGCCAGCGTAGCCCGCAGCATCTTGCAACGACTTCGCCTTTTTAAAAATAAGCTGCCGTTCCACCTCGGTCGGCGGCTTCATCCGTCCAATCCGCTCGGCGAGGGCCACCACATTGGCAGAAACGCTGTCCTCTTTCTCTCTGAACTGTCCGCTCACCGACCCTTCCGGGTTGTTCAAATAGCCTTCGGCAATGGACTCTGATATCGTCTTGCCATGCTCCACGCTCTCCTTGATGTTGCCACGTCCGGTCACGGCGTTGCCCACCGCAAAAACGTTTTCAAAGCCTTTCAACCGGCAGCACTGCCCTCCTTCCACCTCGAACACATAGCCCTTCATCGGCACTCCCGGCAATGGCTCTGGCACACTGCCAATGGACGAAACTGCCAGTGCCGTACGGTATTCACGGTCAGAACCCGCCACCTCCGTCAGTCGGTCATCCTCTACTCTCGTCTCCCGCAGCACCAGTCCCACCAAACGGTCATCTTCCACGATTTTGTCAACGGGCACGTGGCAGGGCAGCACGTTGAACAGGAACTTGGACTGTGCGTTTAGCAGCACTTTTTCCCGGACAGTTTCGGCCTTGGCCAGCTTTTCCGGCGTGTCGGTTTCTCCGGGGAACAGGGGCATGTCCTTCACCCGGCGACGGTACACGAGGGTGCAGCCCCTCAGTCCAAGGTCGGCAAGGCTGAGGTCGTGCGCTTCGAGCACCTTTCCGATGCCCCGCTCCATATCGAACATATTGGTGTGGATGCCCCGCTTGGCCAGGGCCGCCTGCACGGTTTCCATCATCAGCGCCTTGCAGATGTCAATGGAAGCAAGGCCCCCGCCAATCACGAGCGCCCCGTCGGCCAGTTCCAATCCACCGCCCGTGTAGCCCGGCTCATGGTAGTGGTTGTACCAGTGCATGAAGGGATTTTGGTAGTAGAGGCCCTTCCCCACATAGTCGTCAATTCCCTCGATTCCGAGTGGGCGGTCGCGCCAAGCACCCGTGGCCAGGAATATCGCTGAGAAGCCCCAATTTTTTACAACATCCTGAAAATCAATATTTTGCCCAAGCTTGGCCAGTGGCACGAAGGTCACGTGCGGGTCGGACAGCTTGTGGTCAATATTGGCCTCCTCCTTGTCACGGAGCTTGGCGTGCCACTTGGGCAGGCCATCCTCTATTTTGCCGTAAGGCAAGGTGTTTTGTTCAAAAACCACGGAGCGGATGCCCCGTTGGGAAAGCTGGTGGGACGCCTCTGCACCGGAAACGGCTCCTCCGAAAATGGCAACTACATGAGGATTCATGAAGCAGTGTTTTGATGATTTTTTTTAATTGGCAGGGCAAGTTATTAAAAGCGGATAATACACGAAATGATTTTAAAAAAATTTGCCGAGACGGTGCTTGGCGCGTTAAATAATACGCCCACCCTGTGCGTTTGCAAACTTGCCATGATTTCTCAGCCGTTGTGCCTGGCATCAATGTGCGAACAATCTTCAACCTCAACGTTTAATGTGAGGTACGCCTTGAGCGCTTTTTCATACGTATTATTATCTATGTACTTTTCAGTGAAAAAATTGATTGCTTGCGTTCTGGCCCTCACATTGGCCGTTTTTAGCGCTGCTTCGCAGAATAGGCTCGACACCATTTACCAAATCCAATGGAAGGTTGACGCTCCCGTCGTGGCTATCAGCGCAGGGGTGAATGCCCTGGCCTTCATCTCCATCCAAAACCTCGACCGCCGCAGCGCCGCCGACCTCAACGGCCTCTCACACGGTCATTTAATCGGACTTGACGAGCAGGCTATCCACAACCACTCCGCTTTCGCCGACAAGGCAAGCGACTGGGTGGCTGGCGGCTCTGCCTTGCTGCCGCTCACCCTCATGGCCGACAAGGACATCCGAGAGCAAGCGCTGAACCTGTCTGTGCTGCTCTCCGAAACCGCCCTCGTCACCAACGGCCTGACGTTGGCCACCAAGCGCATCGTACAACGTGACCGGCCCTACGTCTTCAACCCCGATGTTTCGCTTAAAGAAAAATTGAGCGTGGAATCCATGCTCTCTTTCTATTCCGGCCACACGGCCATGACAGCCAGCATGTCATTTTTTACCGCAAAAGTCTGGTCGGACTACCACCCGGACAGCCCTTGGAAGCCCGTGGTCTGGACGGCAGCGGCGGCACTGCCCGCCGTCACTGGCTACCTGCGTTTTGAGGCTGGCAAACACTACTTTACCGATGTGGCATCGGGCTATGTTATCGGCGCATTGGTAGGATATTTTGTGCCGCATTTCCACAAAGTGGACAGGCGCTCGAAGCGTCGCTACCGGATTTCATCAGCTTTCAATGGCGGTACACCTGTGCTTACCTTCAAATGCCGATTGTAGGCTCCTCAAAAGCTGGGAGCCTGATACATGGGAGCACCGCAAAGAATTATTCAGGGTAGCGTGCATGAACTTGAGGAGAGGAAAACGTTGTGAAACGGGACAACTGCCGAGATGGTGAAATTAAGTTTAAATCTATTCCATAGGTTCTATCTTTGGCCCGTCCGTTCACTTATCCATTGTCATGGCAGATACTAACCTAAAAGTTCGATTGATACTTTACAACAAAGGCAGCATCCTGCTTTTGCGGCAAAAAAAGAACCTGGGCGGCAACTATACGCTCGTTGGCGGCACCATTGAAGTCACAGAATATGCCCTCGAAGCACTCATCAGGGAGGCAGAAGAAGAGGCCGGATTGATACTAAAAGCCAAGGACCTCCAGCTTGTACACGTGCTACACAAGCGCACCAACAACAATGGCCACCGGATAACGCTCTACTTCAAAGCCAGCAAATGGGAAGGTAAAATCATAACCGGAGAACCCAACAAGTTCAAAGGGGTTGCTTGGTTCTCGCTGGAAAACCTGCCTTCCAATTTATCCGAAACGGTCCGGCACGTGCTGAAGGAATACCGGGAGGGGAGGATGTACTCGGAGTTTAAAAATTAGATGCCAGAGGAGGTTTTGTAGTTTTCAAAGCTTAAATTCTAACCATAAAAAAAGGCCACCGGAATGAACCGGCGGCCTTTTTTATGCTCAAAGCCAACAAATCAATTGTTCTCTTTGTCATTGACCAACTTCACTTGGCCTTCGTTGGCAGTGCTGGTAGTAGTTGAAGTTTTCTCACCTTTCTTTGCGCAGCAACCTGCTTTCTCGCCACCCGCACAGCAGGCTTTTTTCTCGCTGGAAGAAACCTTGGTCGCAGAAGCGCTCTTCGTGCAGGAAGCCTTCTCAGAAGGAGAAGCATTGATAAATTTGCCAGCTTTGGTGCAGTACTCTACACTGGTGAAAGATACTTTGCCAGTCGTCGGGCAAACTTCCTTGCGAGTGTAAGATACATCACCGACGTTGGAAACTTGCTTCACGATGCTAACGTCAGTAGCAGCAGCCTTTTCGGCATCAGCAGATGCAGAGGAGGTGCAGGATGTTTTCTCAGCAGCGCCTTTTGCAGCGCAGCAGGCTTTTTTCTGGGCAGTGCCAACGAAGGCAAACAGCCCCATGAACGCAAACAGGAAAAATAATTTTTTCATTGATAATTGTATTTTACTGGATGAAATGAATGATTACGAGTATTCTGAACTAGAAAGCTCTTAAATACAATGCCAAAAATAGCGCTTGCCTCGTTGCCGTCCTATCCGGCATTTGGCCTTTATGAGAATTTTAACCTTTGTTAAAACCTACCGGTTGGCCTAACCAAACCCAAAGTTACCATCGTTTTTCAAGCTTTTTTTTCTCTACCTTTGAGGCGAAAGTTCGGATAAAGCTACACACTTCCAACTCCCTACAAAATTTTTACCGCATGAAAAACTCACTACCTGTACTTGCCTTGATTTCGCTGGTGCTTTCATCAGCTTGCAAAGTCACCAAATACACACCAGACAAGCTGCCAATCCGCCAAATCGTTTTCGGCGACGGCGGCGGCTTTGCTGGTATTGAAACATCTTTCACCTTGCTGGAAAACGGACAAATTTTCAAGCAGGTCGGGGTGGAAGGTACTTTTGAGGAGATCAAGTCCATCAAGTCAAAGGAAGCCAAGGTGCTCTTCGACAAGGTGAACTCCCTCCAACTGTTCAAGCTCGACATCGAAAAACCGGGCAATATGTACTACTTCCTCCGCCAGGTAACCGACAACCTCGACAGCCGGGCAACTTGGGGGGCTGGCGATTACATGCCACCGCAGGGCCTCGTCAGCGTTTACAAAGAACTCAAGGCCCTCACCAAGGACCGGGAAGCCGCAAAGACGAAGAAATCCGATAAAGCTAACGCCCCAAAGGGCAAAACTAATGAAGAAGTAAAACCCACCGACAATACCACGAAGTGGTAGTTTCGAGTGATTGAACTTATGAGTTGCACTGGGGTTGAGGTGCTGGTCCAGCGGAATCAATGCTTGCTCAATTCCCAATTTCTTATTCCCAATTTCTATTTCCAATGCAAAAATTCTACCTGACTTTGTTGGCGCTAATCATCGCCGCACAATCCTTTGGGCAAATGAAGCCCCGCACACCGAAAACCTCAACGCACGCCCCGGTGAAGGTCGAAAACCTTGCCCCCGTGCAGCCCATCACGCCAGGCGTACCATCGGCTTCGCCGCAGTTGTTCGGGCAACAAAGTTTCTGGCCCATCGCCACGCTGCCAAAACCCGTGAGCGGCCACCCTACGCTTCAGGCGCTCGTATCGCCGGAAACCGGGACGCCCTACCTCATCAGGGGCGAGCTGGCCGCCGACCCGTCGAAGGCACTGGACCAACAGGTACTTGACTACCTCGAAGCTGCCAAATCGGTGCTCAATTTGGTCAACCCTTCGGAAGAATTTCGCATCGAAAAAACCGAAACCGACAACCTCGGCTATCGGCACATCCGCTTGCAGCAGCAATGGCAGGGAGTGCCAGTGCATGGCGCTGACGCCATTTTGCACGAAAAAGACGGCCAATTCTATCTGTTCAATGGCCGTTTCTACTCATCGCCAAAACTGGCGGACGTGACGCCGACCATTCTGCCGGAGGCGGCCGAACAGCTTGCCCTCACCCACGTAGGTGGCATGGAGACGGTAAAAATGCTAACCGCCGACGACCTCCGCTTGGTGAGCACGACGCAACAGGCAACGGCGGAACTCGTCATTTTTTACCCGCAAAAAAATGAGCCGCACCTTGCTTGGCACGTGACGGTGGTGCCCAACATCGCCGCCCGCTACAGCTACTTCTTGGACGCAAAAACTGGCGAGGTACTCAGCTACCACACAGAGATTTGCAAGATTGCCGGACACTTTCATATTGCGGATTGCGGATTGCGGATTGCGGACGAACCTGCTTCTCCCAATAAAAAAAATGAATGGGCAAGTACCACGACTCCACAATCCGAAATCCACAATCCGAAATCCGAAATGCTGCCTCCCGACGGCCCGGCCACGGCCAATGCCACCGACCTTTTGGGGCAAACGAGGCTTATCAACACTTACAGCGTTAGCAACACGTATTATTTGGTTGACGCTTCTCAAACGATGTTCAGCGCCCCACAATCAAGCCTCCCAAACGAACCGGTTGGCGTCGTCTGGACGATAGATGCCCAGAACACCTCGCCTGAAAATTCCGATTTCGGGGCAGTTCATGTCACTTCCAGCAACAATTCTTGGAACAACCCGAAGGCCGTGAGCGCCCATTTCCACGCCGAAAAAGCCTACGATTATTTCAAAAACACCTTTGGCCGGAACAGCATCAACGGGCAGGGCGGCAACATCGTCTCGCTCATCAATGTGGTGGAAAGCGACAACAGCCAGATGGACAACGCCTTCTGGAACGGCGAGGCCATGTTCTACGGCAATGGGAGCCAAGCTTTTACCGCCCCGCTGCAAAAGGCGCTCGACGTGTCGGGCCACGAGATGTCGCACGGCGTGATCCAGGCCACCGCCAACTTGGAGTACCTCAACGAGAGCGGCGCACTGAACGAAAGTTTCGCCGACGTGTTCGGGGCGATGATTGACCGGGACGACTGGAAAATGGGTGAGGACATCACCAACACACAGTTCTTCCCCACTGGGGCACTCCGCGACCTGGAGAACCCGCACAACGGAGGCAGCAGCCTCAACGACAATGGCTGGCAGCCCGACCACTACTCCGAGCGCTACACCGGCAGCGAGGACAACGGCGGCGTACACATCAACAGTGGCATCGTGAACAAGGCGTTTTTCCTCTTCGCAAACAACGGCAACGTGGGCAAGAACAAGGCCGAGCAGGTGTTCTATCGGGCGCTGAACCAGTACCTGACCAAGTCCGCCAACTTCGTGGACTGCCGCATCGCCGTAGTGCAAGCCGCTACCGACCTGCACGGCGCCAACTCCAACGAGGTGAACGCCGCAAAGGCCGCCTTTGATGCCGTGGGAATTGGCTCCAGCGGAGGCACCAACAACCAGACCGACATAGAAACCAACCCCGGCGACGACTTCATCGTGATGACAGATGGCACCAGCGATCAGCTCTACGTCTTTTCGCCAGACGGCAGCGCCGTGTTCAATCCGCTCACGTCCATCGCTCCGTTGAGCCGACCAAGCGTCGCCGACAATGGCAGCCTCATGGTGTACATTGACCAGGACAACAAGATGCGGGCAATCACCATCAACTGGAGCAACGGTACCTTCAACAACCAGATTATCCAGAATGACCCGGTTTGGTACAATGTGGCCATTTCAAAAGACGGCAACCGCCTCGCTGCATTGACCACCGACAACGACAATTTAATCTACGTCTACGACTTTGGGCTGGGTGGGAGTTTTGTCCCTTTTGAGCTTTACAACCCAACCACGGCACAGGACGGCCCGACCAGCGACAACGTTGTGTATGCCGATGTGCTGGAGTGGGACTTCACCGGCCAGTGGGTCATGTACGATGCGTTGAGCAAAATAAACACCACCGGAACGGACATTGAATACTGGGACATCGGCTTCATCTACGTCTGGGATGGCAGCGACTATGGCAATGGTTATGTCGAAAAACTGTTCAGCAGCCTGCCCGAAGATGTGAGCGTGGCCGACCCAACCTTCTCCAAAAACTCGGACTACATTATCGCCTTTGACTATGTTGATGAATACAACGACGAGTACTACCTGCTGGGCGCCAATATTGAAACGGGTGACGTAGGCACGATTTACGACCAAGGCGCTGAACTTTACTGGCCCAGCTACTCACCAGACGACAACCGCCTCGTTTTCAACGAAAACCTTACTGACGGCACGGAGGTGCTGGCATTCATTTCGTTGGAAAACGACAAAATAAACCCTTCCGGCAGCGCATCGCTTTTCGTTACAGGTGGCCGTCAGGGCGTCTGGTTCGCCAACGGCGACAGAGTGCTTGGGGCAAATGATTTGGTCGCCCAAAACAACATCCGCCTCTACCCCAACCCAGTGGACGGGCAGTTGAACCTCGATTTCTCCAGCATAAAAACTGGCGACGTGCAGGTGCAGGTCTTCGACCTGATGGGCAGGTTGGTTTTTGGTGAAAAAATCAGCGCAGGAGCTGGCGAAAACCACCACCGCATCACGACGGAAGGCTTGGCCAGCGGCCAATATTTCGTCCGCATCAGCATGGCGGAGGGCCAAGTGGCGTTGAAGTTTATGAGAAATTGAGTTATTGGGGTATTGAGTTATTGGGGTATTGGGGTATTGGGGGTTCCTAATTCTACTTTGTTACTTTAGAATATTGAACATATCACTTTGGAAAGTAGGGGGTTTGGGGGCGGAACGCCCCCAAAGGCTCCCTCCCCCGACGAGCCGCCGAAGGCGGCGAGGAGGGGAAATGGCAGTTTTGATAAAGTTTTGGCGGCGCATCGCCCCACTTGGATAGATTTTTTTTTTAAAGTAACAAAGTAGAACTAATAACTCAATAACTCAATAACTCAAACTCTCCCCAATTTCATCCCAGCGTAAATTGCCGCCAGGCAAACCAACAGGCTAGCCGCCATGTAAACAAATGCCCGGAACCATTGGCCATCAATCAGCAGGTGCACCGTCTCGTTGGAGAAGGTGGAAAAAGTGCTGAACCCACCACAAAACCCAGCCATCAGCAGCACGGATATCGGCCCACCCAAGCGCCCTTTCATGCTCAAACTGACCAGCACCCCCAACAGTAAGCAGGCCAGCACGTTGGCGGCAAACGTCGCCCACGGGAACTGAAGCCGATAGCTGGCCAGCCAGTGGCCAAGTCCAAAACGACAGATGCTGCCGAGACCACCACCAAGAAAAACGAAAAGGTAGGTTTGCATGGATTGATTTGATTTTAGCAAATGAACGGCTAAAAATACTTAGGTTCGCAAGGTTGATACTGAAAATCATGAAGCAATTACTCGTCCTCCTGACCTTCGCAATCGCTTTCGTCCATTTTTCCTTTGGGCAAACGAGCGACATTCCCTTACACGAAATCAAGTTCAGCCATGAAATCGCACAACAGCTTGCAGATGGCAAATTGAGCGAGCCTACGGCGGCTTGTTTCTACAGCTTCATCGGCCAAAATAGGCAGGCTTTGCAAACTTACGAGCTGGAAACGCTTGATTGGGGGCTTGACTCGATGAGCGTCGCCGACAGTCTGCGTTTTCTGGAATTCCATCCCATAGATGCTGTGGATTACCTTGCAAAACGACTGAGCCGGGAGCAAATCGTCATCATCAGCGAAGCGCATGCCAACCCGCAACATAGGGTTTTTACGAGGCGGCTTTTGAAATCACTTCGTGAAAATGGGTTTCGGCATATTGGGTTGGAGACCATCACGTCCAGTTTCGAGGATTCCACTCAATTTTTAGAGGATACTTTATTGAACAAAAGGGGCTATCCGCTCAACAGCCCAATTTCCGGCATGTACACCAGAGAGCCACAAATGGCAAACCTCGTTCGGGAAGCCATTGAGTTGGGATTTACAGTCTTTGGTTATGAAAAAACCACACAAAAAACCGACCGGGACTTACAGCAGGCGCTCAATATCCAGCACTATTTGGCCGAACATCCCAACGAAAAAATCGTCATCCATTGCGGGTACTACCATGCCGTGGAGAGCAGTTTCCCGAAGGGGAAAAATGGGAATTACATGGCCTACCACTTAAAAAAACTGACAGAGATTGACCCTTTCACTATTTATCAGGACGCCCTTTCGGAAAAATTGAAGCAACCGGAAAGCCCGTATTACAAAATGGTAAATGCAGTAGAATCAAGCGTTTTGGTGGATGAAAATGCCCATTTGTTCAATGGATTTGACACCATCGCCCATTTTGATGCCTTGATTTACCACCCCAGAACCAAGTTCGTGAAAGGGCGACCTGATTGGCTTGCGAGCTTACCCGGTAATCATTTCGTGGCGATTGACCAACAGAAAATCGCCAATGAAAACTACCCTACCATCGTACAAGCATTCCTCACCTCGGAAGATGCCAATGCTACGCCTTTGGATATGGTTGAAATTTTATCAAAATCTGAGGAGAAGGCGCTGCTGCTGAAAACGGGAAATTATCGGATTCGGATTTTGGATAAAAACAGGCAAGTCATCGAATACGAACAAAAAGTACCTTTGAATTAACTTTAAACCTGGTGCAATATGAAAGAAATCATCACCCGCCTCCAGCACCTCACGAACGAAGTTCCACGGCAACTCGGGCATTTCGCCCCCGATGAAATGTCGTCAAGGCCAGCTGCTAACACATGGTCGAAACGGGAAATCCTTGGCCACCTCTGTGACTCTGCACTGCACAACTGGCAGCGGTTCAACTTGGCATGGCAAGTAGCGGAGCCGCTGCAAATCACTCGTTATCAGCAAGATGCGTTGGTGCAGCAAAACAACTGGCAGGGGCAGCCCACTGGCCAAGTCGTTGCGCTTTGGGCAAGTTTGAACACGCAGATTTTGGCGGTTTTGAAAAATTTGCCGAAGGAAAAACTCGCCCATCCGCTCGTGCTGCCAGATGGTTCGGCGGCAACTTTGCAGTTCCTCATCGAAGACTACCTCGAACACCTGGAGCACCACTTGGGACAAATTTTTACCCAAAAAACAAACCCACCTGTGCTGCCCGACCGCTGGCAAATCAGCACATCCGAGGCGCTGGAAATACTCTCAAAGCACCCCGATGGCCAGCCTTTCATCACCCTGTTGGAGCGGGGGCGCATGAACGTCGAGGTTTACAAACCCCGGAAAATTGACTTGCAAAAGCCTCACGACCAGGACGAAATCTACGTCGTCATCAGTGGCACAGGCCTGTTTTTCAATAACGGCGAACTGCGCCCATTCTGCCCTGGCGACTTGATTTTCGTGCCAGCAGGCGTGGAGCACCGCTTCGAGGGCTTCACGGAGGATTTTGCGACGTGGGTTATTTTTTATTGACGAATTACGACTGACGATTGACGATTGAAAAGGCTTACTTTTGCCCTATTCACCATTAATCCTGCCTATCGGCAGGCAGGCATTCACCATTTATCATTAAAACCATGTTCGGAGACCTATTCGGAAACGTACAACAGCAGCAGGAAGAAATGCGCAAAAAATTGGCGGATATCACCGTGACCGCCGATGCTGGGAGTGGTGCCGTAAAAGTCACCGCCAACGCCAACCGGGAAATCCTAGACGTCACCATTGACAAGTCGAAGCTGGACTGGGACGACTTGGAGCAGGTGCAAGACCTCGTGCTCACTGCCGTGAACAATGCCCTCGAAAAAGCGATGGTGAAGGAGCAAGCCGAAACGCAAAAACTCCTTTCGCAGATGATACCGCCGGGCATGAGCGGGCTGTTTGGACAATAACGGTTAAACTGGTTGAATTGGTTGAACTGGTTGAATTTGGCTGGGAACTCTCCCAATTCAACCAATTTCCCCAATTTCCTAACCTGGCAGAGCCAGAACCAAAAAGCAAAAGCAGTAACTTGGCGTCATGGAATTACTTACAGAAAGATACAAGCCTGAAATAAAGGGT
>CAZDSU010000100.1:0-19252 GCA_964508135.1 uncultured Saprospiraceae bacterium | reverse complement strand
GCTCGAAGACCGGAACTAACCGAAAGTGTCGAATAAATCAACCTGACTACTTATCTACACATCAACATCAAGCTATGCGTACCAATTTTGAATACCAAGGCAAGCAATTCACCGCCGACCTCTCACACCCCCTCGACCTCTCCATCCCCCTCCGGTCGGGCCTCGAAAACCCCAACTGCTTCTGGGTACCGCCCGTGGAAATCTGGCCCGTGGTAGCTGGTGATTTCGTGGGTGACACCACGAAAGGCGGCGTGGTCAATTTCAAGAACATCACCCTAAACCCCCACGGCAACGGCACGCACACGGAGTGCGTCGGGCATATTGCCACCGAAAAATTTACCATCAACCAGTGCTTGACTCGTTTCCATTTTATGGCGAAATTGGTCACACTCTACCCCACCCGACTACCAGATGGCGACCGGGTCATCCTGAAAAGCCAACTGGAGGAGGTGCTGAAATCGGGCGAGGCTGAGGCGTTCATCCTGCGCACCCTGCCCAACGACGACCACAAGCTGACCGCCAACTACTCCGGCACCAACCCGCCCTACCTCCACCACGAGGCGGCGGCCTACTTGGTGGACTGCGGCATCCAGCACCTGCTGCTCGACCTGTCCAGCGTGGACCGGGAGGAGGACGGTGGGAAGCTGCTGGCGCACCGGGCTTTCTGGCAGTACGGTGGCAGATTTGACGACATCCGACAAAACTGCACCATCACGGAAATGATTTTTGTGAAAAACGAAATCCAAGACGGCGTATATTTGTTGAACCTCCAAATCGCCAGTTTGGAGCTGGACGCAAGCCCTTCAAAGCCGGTGATTTTTACGATTGACATTAGACCATAGACAATAGACAGTAGACGGTAAATTTCCTAGTCACCTTCTAATGTCTAAAGTCTATCATCTACCATCTCAAAAAATGTATCCGCAGTCAAAATATCGCTCAAAACTGTACCGTGACTACCGGGCCATCGAGCCGGGTGAGTGGCGGAAAGTGGTGCATTTTTACGAGGAAAAAGAATCGGAAATACGGGGGCTGGACTTCGACGAGTACTTTGAGTTGATGAACGCCTACACCAACGCCCTCTTTGAAATCGGGGCTTGGCAGAAGCACCTGCTCATGGCCGATGCCGTCATCGAGGCCAGCATCAACGAAAACATCAGTGAGCTACATGGGGAGGATGTGTTCCAACATACCCTCTTCCGCAAATCGGCCTCCCACTACCAATTGAATGAACTGGAGCGCACGGAGTACATTCTGCGGGAATTGCTGCGCATCAATCCACACCATGCCGATGCTTCCTTGTTCTTGAAAAAATGCCTGCGAACGATGCGCCCCTGGCTGGTGCGACAGACCAGAGCAATAGCCGTGTTGCTGTCGTTTGTAGCAGCCATGACCATTTTGATTGATATACTTGTGGTGCGCAATTTTTACGAAAACTGGGCCCGCCCCGTTGAGTATTTCTGGTGGGGAACGCTGGCGCTGGCCGCACTGGTGCTGGCCGCTGGCGAGGTGTTTCATTATGGGCGCTGCAATCGGGAGGTGGACAATTTTTTGAGGGGGGTGCGGGCGAGGCGTCGAAATTATTAGCTCCCAACCAGTTTTTGCAAGTGTGACTTGCAATCGCAGTCACCTGGCGAAAGGAGTGCCTACTTCTGTGTGCTGCCGGAGCCTTGCAAGTTTCAATCCTGCAAGAAGTGGGTTTATTGACAGGTGGTGGGACAGCAGGCATTGAGCCAGCGAGGTGAATCAATTTTCAATTGTCTTCATTTTTTTCAAGAATAAAAGTAATGTTAATCACATATAGTTGAGCATTAGCAACAGTGGAGAATCTGTCAACGACCCTGTAACCTTGTTCAAGATATTCATTTAATTTAACTGGTTCAATTTCATTTAGCCCAGTTTCATCAACACTTTTATTAAGCAAGATGCTCATTGTGATAACTTTTTGCTTAGTCATTTTCAATTGTTTTTAAAATTTTTTCAATTGCACTAGTATACTGTTCTTTTTTAGTTCTTGAAGCAATTACTTTGCCACCATCTATACCACGATATAATTTTTCTTGTTCTGTATAGGTTGTTATAAGAGAATTTAGAGCAGAAAGCTGTGAAGATATTTTTAAACTTTCTGCTTGTTTTTTTAATGCTAATTCTGACTTTTCTTGTGCCTCTGCAGACCTTTTTAATTCTTTCCTTGTTTCTGAAAGTTCTAATCTTTGCAATCTAAGTTCTTTACGCTGCAGTAGAATAGTATAAATTATTCCACCAAAAGCCATTCCTGAAAATAAAGCATTAATGCCTCCAAAAGCATCACCGAAAGCACCTCTTTTTGACCAATCTTCTATGCAGCAAAATACTATGAGGATTGATAATAAACAGAAAGCTGCAATTATTGAAAGCAACAATATTAAAGGTCTCAAAGGCTCATCTTTATTGTATCTTTCTTCATTTACAACTATATTTTCTTTTTTGCTCATTTCATTGATTTTATTCATAAATAAGATTCAATATCTAGAATTTTTTAGACTTATTCCTTAAAAAAATTCTCACTTCCTCAACTTCGGATCCAACCGATACGCCTTCTCAAAAAACGGCTGCCCCAACTCCGGCTGTCCGCTATCCTTGTAAGCAGAGCCGAGATAGAAGTTCAGCGTGGCGTTTTCCGGGTCGTACTCCAAGCCCTGCTTGAACCATTTGATGGCTTCGGGGAAGTTCTTCTGCATGGCGTTCACGGCACCGAGGTTGCGCAGGGCATCCACCATGCGGGGGTCGTACTGCACGGCCTTTTCGTACACCTCTTTGGCCTTGTCCAGTTGGCCGCTCTCGAAAAAGATGATGCCCATGTTGCTGTACACCAGCGGGAAGTTGGGCTTGTGCTTTAGGGCAAGGTTGTAGTTTTCCATGGCCTTGGTGTAGTTGCGGTCTTGCGGGTTGGGCTTGGCGGACTCGTCCCGATAGTAGGTCAGACCGAGCTGCGAGTAGGCGTCGTGGTACTCCGGGAACACCTCGATGGCATGTTCGAAGCGCTTCCTCGCCCGGTCGTTGTAGGCTTTGGTTTCTGCTGGGTCTTTGGATTTTAGGCCCTTCTGCACGATTTCGAGTCCGTAATGGAAGTTCAGTTTGGCGCTGTTCGGCGAGGTCTCAATGTCTGTTTCGTAAAGGGTGTAGCTGTCCTTCCAGGCGAAGTTGCGGCTGAAGGTGAGCACCGAGTAGGCCAGCAGCACGACGCCCGCCACAGCGAGCAGCCCCTTGTTTTGCGCCAGCAAGCCGCCTGCCTCGCCCACCTTGGTAGCAGCCGTGTCCACCTTGAATATTTTCATCAAAACCAAGACAAGTGCCAGCGCAAAACCGGGCGATGCGGAGTACAGCAGCCGGTCGCCGTAGCTGGTGCCGATGGTGACGAAGAGGTTGGTGAAGATGCTGAAATTGATGAAGAAAAACAGGATGGCGAACGACCAGAGACTGCGTTTGCGAAGCCCCAAAACGGCGAAAACGCCCATTCCGAGCCAAGCCAGCAGCGAGAGCAGCACCCGCCAGTCCGCCCAGGTGGTGAGCGGTATCTGGTTAAAGCCGAAGTCGCTGCAAAGCGGGTACGGCACGAGCAGTGTCCACAGGTATTTGCCCAAAAGCAGGAAGGCGTTGGCGTAGTAGGCCCCGCCCTTCGCCGCCACGAGGATGTTGTCGAGGGCGTAGGTCTCGCCGGGGTTGGTCAGTGAGCCGATGACGGCCTTGCGCACCAGCACAAAAAGGATGGCGGGCAGTAGGTAGGGCAGCGTCGTAATGGCGATTTTTTTGAAGTCGCTTTTGGTGAAAAAGTACATCATCAATGGTATGATGGCCACAAAGGTCACGGCATTTTCCTTGCTGAAAAGTGCCAGCGTGTAGCTTCCCAAAGAGGCCAGCATGGCCCCCAACTTGTTGGTTTCGAGGTATTTGTGCAAAAAGAAAAGCGCCAGTGTTGCGAAGCCAAACATCACGATTTCGTCACGGCTCTTGATGTTGGCCACCACCTCCACGTGTACCGGATGCGCCATGAAAAACAGCGTGGCAAGCAGCGGCAACAGCAGGTTGTAGCCCCGCATCCAGCGGGCAAGTGTGACGAAAAGCAGTGCCCCACTCAAGGCGTACAGCAGGATGTTCATGAAGTGGCTGAGGGCGGGCTTGTCCGGCGCAACGGCCCATTCGATGGCGAACATCGTCATTGGAATGGGGCGGTACAGCTCGCCGACGCTGTTCCAGTAGCCGTGGCGGCTATGGTATTTCCACAGGTCGGGGATGCCCTCGAAGCCTCGTTTCGTCACGAAGTTTTCCTTGATGACGGAGAAGTCGTCCAGCACATAGTCGTGCCCGATGGTGTTGATGTAGAGCAGGAAGCTGAACGCTGCGATGCCGAGCGCCCACGGCCACAGTCGGGGCGATTTAGTTGTGGCTTGCTTAGGTTTTGCGACGGGCGTTGGTTGCTGTTTTTGCTTTTTCGACGACATATTCACTTTGTTTTGAAACATTGCAAATGTAGCTGTTGGAATTGATTTTCCCAGCTTTGTGTCGCACGGCAGTAAGCTGCGGCGACGTGGTGTACGCCCTGCTGTGTGTCGCTTTTGTCATGGTCGAAGACCACCTGTCCACGTATTGAGGGCAAATTAGGCGTGAATCGAGGCGTGGACAGGTCGCCTTCGGCAATGACAAGGCAGCGCACAGCGGGGCGTGGACGGGTCGCCTCTGGCGATGACAAACGTGACGTGGACGGAGTGAAAAACGGCATCTATCAACCCTCTTCAACTTTTCTCAACCCTTATCAACCAACAAATTGCACCCCCGCACATCCGAGTTGTCCGCCCGACCCAGCACCTCGAAGCTACCATCGGGGAATACCCTGCCGAGGTCGTCGGTGGCGATGAAGCTGCAAGTATCGAAGTTGGCGAGGTCAATGAGGTTGAGGATGCCGGTTTTACTGGGCTGCTGTTGTGTGAGCGGGTCGGTGATTTCACGGGTGAAAGCCCGCAGCGTTGGGGCAGGCCGAAACAGCCCATCGCCGGTGGAGTAGGCTTGCGAAAACAGTTCCGTCATGCCGTACTCGGAGTGGATGGCGGCGACGTTGAAGGTGGATTTGAGCGTGTCGTGGAGTTCCGAGCGGGTCAGTTCTCGGCGACGGCCTTTCATGCCACCAGTTTCCATGATAGTAACATGCTGCAAATCAAGGGATTGGCGCTCGGCGAGGTCGAGGAGGGCGAAGCTCACTCCAAGGAGTAGGATATTGGGATATTGGGGTATTGAGATATTGGGGGCGCGTGGGGTAACTTGCGATTGAAGGATTTTAACGAGTTTGTCCAAGTCATTTAGAAAAAAGCCGGACTGCGGATGGCGGGAGCGTTTGATGAAATGCTCGGCCATGACAACGAGGGAGGAGCCTGAGCGTTCTAAGTAGGAAGGCAAAAGCGCCAGCACGAGCCATTCCGCTGGGTCGCCGTAAAAGGGTTGGAAGCCGTGCAGGGTGTTTTGTTTGTAAAAATCGAGGTCACGGACGTGGTGTTGGCTGGTGGTTTCGCCCGTGGTACCGCTGCTGGTGAAGTTGGTTTGCGTGGGCCAGTCGCCCGTTTTCACGGTGTAGTTTTTGAAGAATTGGATGGGGAGGAAAGGAATGGCTTCCACCGTTTTAACCTGCTGAATATCAACGTTCAACAAAGCAAGATAGCGCCCGTACAAGGGGTTATGGGCAGCTTGAAAACGAAATACTTCCAGCGAGAGGGCTTCGAAGGGTTCGCCTGAAAAATTCTTTAGCTTTTGAAAAATACCGGCCCTTTGTTGTTCGTATGACATGCGGACAGTTTGATGTTCGGTCAAGAATCCTTAATTTTCCGAATTGAAACTAAAACAAAGTCCAAGGTGAGAAAAATCTTTTCAATGAAAAATTCAAACCGCACTCAAATTGCCCGATGGGCAATGCCGCTCGCTGTTATCGCCCTCTTCTTTGGTTGCGTCACACCACCGGAGTACCCCCTCGAACCCATTATTGAGTTCGTCAGCATGTCCAAGGACACCATGCCGAGGGGCTTTGCCTCCGATTCTGTGCTCGTCACCCTCAGCTTCACCGATGGCGACGGGGACATTGGCCGAAAAGATACCATCAGTGACGTATTCATCACCGACAGCAGGGACAGCAACTTGACGAAGGGCCGCATTCCCTTCGTGCCAGAACTCGGCGCCTCCAACGGCATCAAAGGCGAAATCTCCGTGGTGATTGACAATTCCTGCTGCATTTTCCCCAACCAGCTCTACGACGGTTGCTCCGAGGTGCTACCCAGCTACCCCTACGACCAGGTCGTTTACTCCATCTACATCGTTGACCGAAAAGGCAACAAAAGCAACACCGTAGCGCTGCCGCCGATTTACCTACGATGCTTTGAATAATTGTGAACTTTGAACTGTGAACTGTGAATTCGCCCCGTTCACAGTTCACAGTCCACAGTCCACAGTTCACCATTCAATCCCTTTCCTCAGCCACGTCAGCGTCTCCGCTTCCCGGCTTCCGCTTTCAGGTTTCAGGTTGTAGTGCCACTTTGCCATCGGCGGCATGGACATCAAGATGGACTCCGTGCGGCCATCGGTGTCGAGGCCAAACTTGGTGCCCTTGTCCCACAGCAGGTTGAACTCCACATAGCGGCCACGGCGCACCGCTTGCCATTCCAGTTCCTTTTCACCGTAGGCTAAGTCCTTGTTTTTCAGCACGATAGGTGAGTAGGTGGGCGCAAACGAGTTGCCGACATCCTGCACCAAGCGGAAAAGCTGCTCCTTCGTCATGCCCCGTTTTTCGTCCAGGTGGTCGAAGAAGATGCCGCCCACGCCCCGCGTTTCATGTCGGTGTTTTAAGTAAAAATAGTCGTCCGCCCAGCGCTTAAACTCCGGGTAAAAACCAGGGTGGTGCGCTTCGCAAACCCGCCGCATTTGCCCATGAAAAAACCGTGCGTCCTCCGGTACGACGTAGATGGGCGTGAGGTCAATGCCGCCGCCAAACCAACTGATTGCGGATTGCGGATTGCGGATTGCGGATTGGGGGGACTGCGATGCGACCGTGTCGTAGTTAGAACCAGTATTTTCATTGGTAGCAGGTGTTTCCGCAATCCGCAATCCGCAATCCGAAATCTCAAAGTATCGCACGTTCATGTGGATAATCGGCACCATCGGACTGCGGGGGTGAAGCACGATGCTGACGCCTGTGGCGAAGAACTCCGAACCTGCCGACTGCCCAAGCGACTGTGCAATTTTTTCGGGCAGCGGGCCATGCACAGCGCTGAAGTTTACCCCGCCTTTTTCAATCACAGTGCCTTCGATGACCCGGCTGCGACCGCCGCCACCAGCTTCCCGTTCCCAGGCATCTTCTTTGAATTTTCCCGTTCCGTCCAATGCCTCCAAGTCGGCGCAAATGCGGTCTTGCAGGTCCCGGAACCAGTCGGCGATGGATTCTTTTGTCGGTTGGCTACTCATTTTTTTAACAATTTTTCCTTTGCGGATTCCACCGTCTTCGGTGCATTGCCCACCCAAACCTCCTCGCCGTCAATGATGACCGGGCGCTTGAGGAAAGTGTATTCTTCGAGGATGTAGCGGCGGAAGTCGGGTTCCGTCAGGTTTTTGTCCTTGAGGCCCAGCGACTTGTACTTCAAAGCCACTTTGCTGAAAAGCGCCTCGTAGCTGCCCGTTTTCTCTCGCAGCCAGTCTAAGTCCTCGGCGGAGATATTGGCTTCCTTGATGTTCTGGCGCTCGAAGCTGGGCAGCTCGCACAGTTCGCCCATGATGCGTTGGCAAGTGCCGCAGTTGTTAAGGAGGAAGACTTTTTTCATGGTTGTTCTATTTTGGGGCAATGTTAAGCAAGATTGCCGCCCGGATTTTTCCCTTCGGAAAATGTTGCAGAAAAAATACAGTTGCACAGATTGGAAAGACCTCCAGCTGTCGGGCTTTCCTATCCGTCGGCATACCTTTGCTTCCAATATCTCAATATCTCAATTTCCCAATAATGAAACTCGCATCCTCCGAACTCATCCTCAACCCTGACGGCAGTGTCTATCACTTGCACCTGCTGCCGGAGCAAATTGCCGACACCATCTTCTTCGTCGGCGACCCCGACCGAGTGGCCAAAGTTTCCAGGCATTTTGACAAAATCGAGCATAAAGTTCAAAAACGGGAGTTCATCACCCACACGGGCGAATTGGGCGGGCGGCGGCTCACGGTCATTTCCACGGGCATCGGGCCGGACAATATTGACATCGTGATGAACGAATTGGACGCCCTCGTGAACATTGACCTGCACACGAGAACCATCAAGGAAACCCTGAAAACGCTCAACATCGTCCGCCTTGGCACCAGTGGCAGCCTATCCGCCGACATTCCAGTGGACAGCTTTGTGGTGTCGGCCCTGGGCATGGGCCTCGACAACTTGCTCTACTACTACAACTACCCCGCCAGCCCCCGTGAAGAGACGCTCCGGCAAGCGTTCACCTCGTTTGCTGCTGGCATTGGGACGAACCTGAACCCCATCGCTGTTGAAGCCGACCACGGCTTGGTCAAGCGGTTCGGGCAGAACATGCACCGGGGCATCACGCTCACCTGTCCTGGTTTTTACGCCCCACAAGGCCGGAAGCTCCGATTGGACAGCATTATTAATCAAGATTTTTTTGAAAAAATTTGCCAGTTCAGCTTCGAGGGCTTGCGGGTCACAAATTTTGAAATGGAGACCTCGGCCATCCTCGGCCTGTCCCGAATGCTCGGCCACCGGGCCACGGCCTGCAATGCGATTTTGGTCAACCGCATCACGGGCGAGTTCTCAAAGGACCCGAAAAAGACGGAGGAACGGTTGATTGAGCAGGTGTTTGCAAACTGTGAACTTTGAACTGTAAACTGTGAACGGGTTTTGTTCATAGTTCACCGTTCACAATTCACAGTTCACACAAAATCCTACCTTTGCAACCTGAAGATTCGCCCTTCCGTTTGAGCCATTTTACAACCATCACAAATAAATCTATTCAGCATGTCAGACGTAATTGCGCAGCCACTTTCCCGATTGGTTTCAGAGATGAACGAAAGCGCCACCATCAAGATGGCGCAAATGGCCCGTGACCTCAAGGCCAAGGGAAACGACGTGATAGACCTCAGCCTCGGCGAACCGGATTTCGACACCCCAGCGCACATCAAGGAAGCGGCCAAACAGGCGCTCGACGCTGGTTTTACGAAGTACACCCCCGTGCCGGGCCTCGTGGAGCTGCGCCAAGCCATCATCCACAAATTCAAGCGGGACAATGGGCTGGACTTTGCCCTGAACCAAATCGTGGTGTCCAACGGTGCCAAGCAGACCATCGCCAACCTCTGCCTCGCCATCCTTGACCCCGGTGATGAGGTCATCCTCTTCGCCCCGTACTGGGTCAGTTACGCCGAAATCGTGAAGATGTGCGGCGGCGTGCCCGTGGAAGTGGGCGCTGGCGTGGAGCAGGATTTCAAAGTGACCGCCGACCAAGTTGCCGCTGCCATCACCGACCGCACGAAGGCCGTGCTGTTCAGTTCGCCCTGCAACCCGACGGGGTCGGTGTACGGCAAGGACGAGTTGGAGGCCATCGCCGCCGTCATTGCGCCGCACGAACAAATCGTCATTATCTCCGACGAGATTTACGAATACATCAACTTCACGGGAAGCCACGCCAGCATTGGCGCAGTGCCCTGCGTGAAGCACCGCACCGTGACGGTCAACGGCTTTGCCAAGGGCTTCGCCATGACGGGCTGGCGGCTCGGCTACATGGGCGGCCCGGCATATTTGGCGGCTGCCTGCGCAAAAATCCAGGGGCAGTTCACCAGCGGTGCCAATGCGTTCAGCCAGAAGGCCGCCGCCTACGCCCTCGAAGCGGACATGACACCCACCCATAAAATGCGTGATGAGTTCCTGCGCCGCCGCAACATCGTCATTGAACTGGTGGAAAAAATACCCGGCTTCATCGTGAACAAGCCGGAAGGTGCATTCTACGTCTTCCCCGACATCAGCCACTACTTCGGCAAGTCGGACGGCAACGTGACCATCCACACCGCCGATGATTTTTGCGAGTTCCTGCTGCTGAACGCCCATGTCGGCACAGTCGGCGGCGATTCGTTTGGTGCGCCGGATTGTTTCAGGATTTCGTATGCCGCCAGCGAGGAGTCGCTGCGGAAGGCGATCGGGCGGATTGCGGAGGCGGTAAGCAAGTTGAAATAATTGGAACACGAGGTGAATGGGGAAGCCCAAAATCCCATTCACGTTGTTTTAATCCTTCTGCTATAAGATAAACTAGGGAAAACGCCATATACATCTTCCCCAAAAAACACTCCCAAGTTCAGGATGCTTTTTTTACCAATAATGCCAAACCCGGCATTGAAAATACGGCTTGAATATTCATCCAAAACATTCCCTACCTCCACATAAAGCCGAAGGTGCCTTGTAGGTCTAATCGCTCCATTTAAGCTATATATCCATTCTGGCGATTCGCCTTCATCATCTTCGTAGTAAAATGCCTTGCCAATTGTTCCACTTACAAAATTTTGCCGAGAGCCCAACGTTACGGAGCCAAATGGCGTGAAAAACCGGGAAATGTATTTACCATCTTCATCATAACCAACGTTTATAAACCCGTTTCCCCACAATGAACCAAGGCCAACATGCACATATTGGCCTATCGGCTGTGTTAATTTCAGGTGAACATTGTAAAATTGATAGCGGGGCATAGTGAAAAAACCTATACCTACTGTGAAATTATCACGAACACCATAATTCACGGTATTCACGAAGAGCATTTCATTATGATATTCAATAGCGCCTTGCTTCAAGGCAAAGGCTGTTGGTATAAAGGCGGTGCGCTCACTAAAATCAGATCGGAAAATCCTGTAAAAATCATTGGAACGCAAAACGACAATTGAGTCCACATGCTTGAAATCAAGTGTGATTTCATTGGCTCCTCGTATCATAAATGCGACCATGCCAGAATCCAAGGACATTGTTCGACCAATAAATACGTCACCGTTAGTGGTGGCAAGCTGGTGTGTTTGAAAATGATTGGTGGTGCTAAGTCCCTTTTCAACTTTGATTTGGGCATTGATTTGCAATGCAAGGAGAGATAGGAGAACAGTGATGGCGGTTTTCATTTTTATGATTAGTTGTTTTAGCAATTTACAGGTTTCCAGCGAAATCATTATTTAAACCACCCCGCATACATCACGTAATTGTTCGCAATCCGCTCCACCGTGCCGCTGAAAATCTCCGGCGGTATGGCCTTCACTTTCTTGGCTGGAACTCCAGCGTAAATATGCCCCGGCTCAAGCACTGAGTTTTCCAGCACCACGGCTCCAGCGGCGATGAGGCAGTTTTCGCCGACCACGGCATGGTCCATCACGATGGCGCCCATGCCCACCAGCACATTGTCGTGGAGGGTGCAGCCGTGGACAAGCGCCCGGTGGCCGATGCTCACGTTGTTGCCGATGGTCGTGCTTGCCTTGAGGTAGGTGCCATGGATGATGGCGCCGTCCTGCACGTTCACTTTGTTGCCCATGCGGATGCTGTTCACATCCCCTCTAATGACGGCGGTGAACCAGACGCTGCACTGGTCGCCCATGATTACGTCGCCGATGATGGTGGCGTTTTCGGCGAGGTAGCAGTCGTTGCCAAATTGTGGGGTGAAGCCCCGGACGGGTTTGATAAGTGCCATTTTGGAAGGTATGGAGGTATGAGGTATGGAGGTATGAGGAACGGCGACCATACCTCATACCTCCATACCTCATACCTAAAAAAGTTGCTGGCAAATATGAAGCAAATTCAGCAACTACGTCTGCTTCCGTCGAATCTTGCTCCAAATCCAACGGCGCTTCCACAAAAAGAGGCCAATCAGCAGCAGCAGCGGCCAAATGGTGACCAAGCCAATCACGATGCCCTGCATCAGTTCCCAGCCATTTTTCAGGCCACTGACCAGTTTCACCCAAAACGACTCCCGGAAGGCGCTCGGCTCTGGGCGGAACTCGATTTCTTGGTAAAGTTCGAGGCGGATGGTGCTCATGCCCACCTGGTCTTTCAGGTAGCGCAGGCGGCCTTCCTTGGCTTCGATTTCCTCTTGGATAATACGGATTTGCTCCTCTGCGTCCAGCACATCCTTCACGGTTTTGGCCTTGGTGCGCAGGATTTCCACATAGCGGTCACGCACGGCGATTTTGGTCTTGAGGCGGGTGGTGATGTCCACATACTCCTCGGTCACGTCCTGCGAATTGATGCGTTTGTACTGCGTAAAAATGGCTTCATGACCCAAATCATCGAGCAACGAATCGAAGCGGGCAGCGGGCACCCGGATGGTGATGGCGTTGGTGGTCTCGTAGCTGCTGTTGGTCAGTTCGCTGTCCGAGACGTAGCCGCCGTGCTTCGTGGCCAACAGGTTGGCCTGCCGACTGCTGGCGTTCACGTCCTTCACCTGGATGCGGTAGTTGGCCGTCTTGATGATTTGGCGGGGGATGGGCGCTTGAGCAGTTGGCGTTTTGGGGTCTTTGGAAGGTTGAGTAGGTTGGGCTTGTGGAGGAGCGGGTGGTGGAGTTTCCTCTTGGTCTTGGAGGTTGAATTCCAGCTCACTTGCTAAGACTTCTCCGGCAGGTGCGGACTGGTCAGCGGCCACTCCTGGCTCGGCCTTTGAAAAATCAGCGTTGCCCGCTTTTTGGCAGGCAGTGGCGAGCAGCAGCAGTTGGAAAATGGCGAAAACGACGATTGATTTTTTCATAAGGAAAATTGATTTTTGGTGATAGATGCGGTTTGCGAAGCGAAGGACATAAAGATGGGGCGGTTTTTTTTGAAAAGGAAAGTTTTTCAAGCGATACTGTTGCTTTGTGCAATCGCATCGCTACTCACAAATTTGGAAGAACACTGACTGCCCCTGCCGAACTGCCGAACTTCACTACCTTCGCCCCATGACTTCCTACCTCACCGAACGGGGCATGTACCCACCTTTCATTGATGCGAAACCCTCGCCGTTGCTGGGTATCGTGGTCGTCATCCCTTGCCACGACGAGGACTTCCTGCTCCTCAGTCTCATGTCACTGCGCCGCTGCGAGCGACCCAAGTGCGATGTGGAGGTCATCGTGGTGGTGAACGAAAGCGAGGATGCCCCCGCCGACGTCCGAGAGAAGAATCGGACAACTTACGAACAAGCACAGCACTGGGCATTGGCGAACAATCAGGGCTGGCTGCGCTTCCACATCCTGCACCTCGACAACTTGCCGAAGAAACACGCCGGGGTCGGCCTCGCCCGCAAGATTGGGATGGACGAGGCATGCTATCGCTTCGCAAAGGCGGGCAACCAGCAAGGCGTCATCGCCTGCTTCGATGCGGACAGCCGATGCGAGCGCAACTATTTGCAGGCCATCCACTCCCATTTCACCGAAAACCCACGGGCGCAAGCTTGCGGCATCCGCTTCGAACACCCGCTCTCCGGCCCCGACTTCCCCGACGAGGTTTACCACGCCATCACGCTGTACGAACTGCACCTGCGCTACTACGTCCTTGCGCAACGTTGGGCGGGCGTCCCACATGCTTGGCAGACCATCGGGAGCAGCATGGCCGTGCGCTGCGACGCCTACCAGCAGCAGGGCGGCATGAACCGTCGGCAGGCGGGCGAGGATTTCTATTTTCTGCACAAGTTCATTCCACTGGGCGGCTTCGCCGAAATAACGGCTACGAAGGTCATCCCCTCCCCTCGCCCATCGCACCGGGTTCCGTTCGGCACGGGCCGGGCAGTCGGGGAACTGCTGAAAAATAAAGGGCAATACCTGACCTACTCGCCTCGTAGCTTTGAAGATTTGCAGGTTTTTTTGAGCCAAGAATTAATCGGGCTGCACGAACTTAACGACTTGGAGGCACTTTATGCATGTTTGCCGGAGAGCATCGGCAGCTTTTTGCGCTTGAATGGTTTTGAAAAAAAGCTGTCCGAAATCCAGTTGAACACAAGCAATGCCGAGGCATTCCAAAAGCGTTTTTGGCGCTGGTTCGATGCGTTTTTGGTGATGAAGTACGTGCATTTTGCAAGGGAAAGCTACTGGCCGGATGTGGAGGTGACGGCTGCTGCGGGGTGGTTGGTTTTGAAGTTAGAATTGCCGGACGTGGATGGGACGGCGAGGGGGATGCTGGAACGGCTGCGGAAAACTGGTTAGTCAAATAATATTTAGATTCTATCCTGGTGATTGACGCAATTTTTCACGAAGGCTGTAAAGTTCGGCTGAGTTGATACATTTTTCGTATCCTTTTTGCTGTCGGAGGTGGTTCAAAAGACGTTTATCGCCAGTCCAAAGAAGTGCATCCATGTGCATATTGAGCGCCACAAATGCAATATCATCCATATCTACCTCCCGAACCAAAGGCAGGGCATTATGCCAGCATTCAAAGGGGATTTGTTCTTCTGTAATAAAGATTATTTTGGAAAAGATGAAGTTTCGGGCATTCTCAAACTCATCCTCGGTAAGTCCTGAAATAGACATCAATCGTTCCCTGTATTTGTGTATTTCCTGCCGCAGGCTTTGGCCCGTAAAAAACTCAAAAATATCGCTGGAATTCATCAGTAAGTCGCCAATCCTTGTTTCGGTATTCAGTATGGCGCTGAATACCATATTGGTGTTCACAACAAATTTCATTGCTCAAGGAATTTGGCCTTGTTGCGTTCCCACCAGCCAGCATTGACTTCTGTTGCAAGTTTGTCAACCTCAGCCTGATTTGCTTTGCTTTTTGATACGGCTATTTTGTAGCTTAAATAATCCAATACCCGTTGAATTTCTTCCATACCCACTGATGTAGGTATTTTGATGATTATCTCATCTTCTTTGTGCTGGATGGTCATTGGCATCATGATTTTTTTACAAAACTAAACTATCTGGCCAAACATTCAAAGCGGCTTGAAGCGGTTGAGACACCTACTTCCTTGCCGCCAACAAATACAGCACCGCCATCCGTATCGCCACGCCGTTTTCCACCTGCTGCAAAATGATGGAATGCTCCGAATCCGCCACGTCGCTGGTGATCTCCACGCCCCGGTTGATGGGGCCGGGGTGCATGATGATAATCTTCTTGCCGATGCTGTCGAGCAGTTCCCGGTTGATGCCGAAGTAGAGCGAGTATTCCCGCAGGGAAGGGAAGTACTTGATGTCCTGCCGCTCCAACTGGATGCGCAGCACGTTGGCCACGTCGCACCATTCGAGGGTCTTGCGCACATCGTGCTCCACGCCGACGCCGAGCTGTGGCAGGTGCTTGGGGATGAGCGTTGGCGGGCCGCAGACCTTGACTTCTGCGCCGAGTTTTTGCAAACAAAAGATATTGCTGAGGGCCACCCGTGAGTGGGTGATGTCACCGAAGATGGCGATTTTTTTTCCAGCCAAATCGCCGAGTTGCTCACGGATGCTGAAGGCATCGAGCAGGGCCTGCGTGGGGTGCTCATGGGTGCCGTCCCCGGCGTTGATGATGTTGGCGGAGATGTTTCTGGCCAAAAATTGCGGAGCGCCCGGCGCTGGGTGGCGCATCACTATCATGTCCACCTTCATGGAGAGGACGTTGTTCACGGTATCGAGCAGGGTCTCGCCCTTGGAGACGGAGGAGGCGCTGGCAGAGAAGTTGACGGTATCGGCGCTGAGACGTTTTTCAGCCAACTCAAAGGAAATGCGGGTGCGGGTGCTGTTCTCAAAGAACATATTGGCCACCGTGATGTCCCGCAGCGACGGCACTTTTTTGATGGGGCGGTTGATGACCTCCTTAAACTCGTCCGCCGTCTCGAAGATGAGCTGGATGTCGTCTTCGGTAAGGTATTTTATACCCAAAAGGTGCTTGGTGCTGAGTTGTGCTTGCATATTTTCTTGGGGGTTTGAGAATTTGAGGATTTGGGGGTTTGAGGCAGGGGCCGTCTCAAACCCTCAATCTCTCACCCACTCAAACCCTCTTTCTGCGGAAACAAAAGTACCTGGTCTATGCCTTCCACTTCCTGCCATTCCACCCGGACGTAGGCTTCGTCGAGCGAGTCCACCCGGATGCCGGTGTAGTCGGCCTTGATGGGCAGGTCACGGTTGAAGCGGCGGTCAACGAGTGTCATTAGTTCGACCTTGTGCGGCCTGCCGAAGTCGCCGAGGGCAGACATGGCGGCCTGCACGGAGCGGCCCGTGTACAACACGTCGTCCATGAGCACCACGTTTTTGCCCTCCACCAAAAAGTCCATCTCCGTCACGTTGGCACGGATGGGCTTCTCACGACGGCGGAAGTCGTCCCGGTAAAAAGTGATGTCGAGCTTGCCGTTTTCGATGCTGGTAGCGCCCGTGATTTCGAGCAGCCGCTGATGGATTCGGTGGAGGAGCGGCACCCCGCCCTGCTGTATCCCGATGAGGCAGGTGTTTTGGAAGGTGTCGTGGTTCTCAATCAATTGATGGCAAAGGCGGTCAATGGTCAGCGCAAACCGCTCGTTCGTAAGTATGACTCGTCCGTTGCTCATGGCGGCAAAGGTAGGAATTTTTAGTTGGCAGTTTGACATTTGGCAGGGGGCAGCCGGGGGAAAAAAATTAGGAGGGGTGTTCCAAAAACAACTATTTTTGTCAAAAAACACAACCAGAACATTGAAACCCAAGCTGCGCTGAAACTCATCAACAAATACTTTCAATCTTAAAAGTCATGAAGAAGAAAAAAGAAGAACTGGATGTGGACATTATCGGCGGGGAAGGCGCTTTGACGGTTGCTGAGGAAAAAGCGGTTAGTGAGTACTTTCGGCAACGGAATTTGGCGAAAGGGGCGTTGGAGGCGAAGCAGCCTGAGATAAAGAAAAGTGAACGGGCAAAGCCTGTTGGTGCTTGAAATACAGCGGGGAGTTTTGTGACCCGGTGACGGGGATTACTTTGCGGGTAGTGGAGGTGTTTAAGTGAGCGGCGCATGTCAAATTTAATTTAAAAGTAGATAAACGATTTGCAAAAAATGAAATATCCGATTGTCATGTTTTTTCTGATCACCTCCATATTTCTACGAGGTCAAACAGCAATTAAAATGGAAAAACAAGGAGGTATTTTTGTCCTACCTTGTAAGGTCAACGGCTTGAATCTGAAATTCATTATGGACACAGGTGCAAGTGACGTTTCCATTTCGCTAGCTGAAGCTATATTTATGTTGAAGAACGACTACATGAGCGAAGATGATTTAATTGGCACGACCTATTACCAAATCGCAGATGGCAATGTTATGGAAGGCACTGAGATAATTCTCCGTGAAATCGAAATTGGTGGTAAAAAATTATACAATGTTAAGGCTTCAATATCTCATTCTCTCTCTGCACCACTCTTGCTCGGACAATCAGCATTAAGCAAACTTGGAAAGATTCAGGTTGACTATAGCAATAACACACTTGTAATTGGTGGGCCTAGTTTGACACAACCTTCGAAGGAACCAGCACAACCACAGAAGCAGGATACAGCTCATTTTGATTCAGATGACGATGGTGTGCCCGATCACCTTGACAATTGCCCATACGAAAAGGGCGACCCAAAAAACAACGGATGTGTTTTTAAAAAAACTGATATTCCCGTTATGGTTTTTGTAAAAGGCGGCACCTTCCAAATGGGTGGCGATTTTGGAGAAAGTGACGAAAAGCCAATACACAGCGTTACTTTAAACGATTTTCACATTGGAAGATTCGAAGTCACTTTTGATGAATATGATACTTACTGTGCTGCTACAGGCGAAACCCAACCCGATGACAAAGGCTGGGGACGTGGAAAGCGCCCCGTCATCAACGTCAGTTGGAACAAGGCCGTAGCCTACTGCAACTGGCGCAGCGAGCAGGAAGGACTTTCTAAGGTTTATAACATTTCCGACTCAATCGTCACAGCCTATTGGTACGCAAATGGATATCGTCTGCCTACTGAAGCAGAATGGGAATGCGCAGCCCGTAGTCGGGAAAGGAACGATAAATGGGCTGGTACATCTAATGAAAGCAGCCTTTCTATTTACGCAAACGGCTCAAGCAGCGGCGATAGCTACCAATACACTGCCCCAGTCGGCTCTTTTCATGCAAATGCACTTGGACTGAACGATATGAGCGGTAACGTCAATGAATGGTGCTGGGATTGGAAAGCTGACTACTCTCCCGATGCTCAAACGAATCCCTGTGGTACAGCCTCTGGCTCTGGCTATTACTCTGGTCGAATATTCCGGGGTGGTAGCTGGAGCAGTGACCAATTTGACCTGCGTACTACCAACCGTAGCCTTTTCAGCCCCCACTTTTCGTCCAGCTACATAGGTTTTCGCCTTGTTAGAGCAGTTAATTAGGGTTTACCTCATAAGAGCTAGGCATTTTTAATGCTGCAACCCTCTTTGGCAGTCTTCCCTCCTTCACCATGCTATTTCATTTATATTTTGTCAAATAAAACATACGGGCAGAGCTTATGAGGAACTGATACAGGTCAGCAGAAAAACAAGTCACCTAATTTTACCTTTGTAATAACTCTCACAAAGTTTAGCAGTAGGGTTAAATTTGGCTATAAGTGCCTCAACAATTTCTTTATCTCCAGGATTTATCTTTGGCCCAAGGGTGATCTCCATTTTTTTAAATGACTTATCAGAAATTTTGAGGTAGTAACTATCAAATCCAAGCCATCTTTTGTCAATTCCTTCAGTGTATTTATTCATATTAAATGTACCATCAGGATTGCGTTCGTCAGGAAATGGAGTAATATAAAATCGAAATCTCCATTCATTTTCAAATCTCCACATTGGATGTTTATAATTGCCAAGTAATGGTGTTTTAAGCCCTTCGTATCCCTCAAATTTACCGTACAACTTGGTAATTATATTTGGGTGGAGTTTATCTTTGTCATCGGTGTACTGAATTTTCAATATTCTTTCTAAATTCGCTGTAAAAAAAGATGGATGGATAATTTCTTCTTCACGAAAAAAGCTCGTTTCTTTTCTATCTTTAATGTCAAAATAGTCGAAAATTGGCATGGGGAGCTTGATTCTAACTCCACCCATGTTTGGCGTATACATATTCCAAAAGGGAAGAGATTCCTTGTATTTGTCAGTCCAACAACTGACAAATACATACATCCCCAAATCTCCGGCATCATTTGCTTTGCCTTCGCCAGGGTCATTTACCATGTCCAAAGTTGAAAATCTGATATTCTGATTAGCAAGTATTAAGGCTAGGCTATTAACTTGACTTTGTTAAATTAGGTTTTTTGGGATACGGCTTTTTTGGCTTTACGG
>CAZDSU010000099.1:0-19613 GCA_964508135.1 uncultured Saprospiraceae bacterium | reverse complement strand
GCTGTCATTGGTGCTTTTTTTTAACACAAATCTACATCAAATTGAAGCCGCACCCTTGTAAACTCCTCCGCCGTGAACCCTTATACCTTTGTCTGAATCACCGATTAATCAGATTGTCGGATTACACGGACACCACACACCTAATTCCCTAATCCGCCCAATCCGTGATTCAGACACCCTCCACTATCCCCACCTCCTCCTCCGTCAGCCCATACAACCCATACACCAACATATCCACCTCCCGCTCCAAGGCCGCCGTGTCAGCTTGCGGGTCGGCTTGCTTGGCGGAGAGGATTTGGGTGACGAGGGCTTCAGTAGCTGCTAGGTCATCGACAGGATGGGGAATAGGAATGTTCTTTATATAACGTGATTCAAAGCTGTACCAACCACCTCGCATTTGTGTTGATGTTTTCTTGATATACCAAAAAGCAACTTGGCTGTTTAAAATGGCCAACAAGTACAACGATGAAATGCCTTCCTTTGGAACAATACCATATCCTCCAGATACTCCTCCGGTGAACATAAAATCACCTTCCTTATCAAAAGAGATTCTTGGCGTTGGTGCTATGTCAGGGGTAAATATCTTTGGCTTGTCAATAACTTTCAATGCTTTAGGATAAACATACCCATACCATTTATCTCCTTTCATCTTGCCATTTTCCCTATTCTCAAGGTATGACTTGTGTTCATTGAGGAAATCCCAAGTGCATGGATATTCTTTTGCCAAAACTTCAGCTGTAATGAGTTCACCATTCTTGTAAGGAAACAATATCAAAAGGTCGGTATCAAATATTTGATACGAACGACTGTTGCCCCCTTTTATCAAAGGAAAGAGTATTGACTTTTCAAGCTGGTATTTCTTTTCGTTCTCACGACACAGTATTTCGTAGAATTCGTCTTTGTCTGCAAGTTTTTCAAGAATGTATATTTTGTCTGCACTCGTTTTCAATCCTTGAAATATTCTGTCAGTCAATGCTTCAAGGGAAGGGTTGTTGGATACTTTCAGTAAAAGGTCAGCTTCTTTATTCGACAAGAATACCCATTCGTCCTTTGTAAGTATATCTGAAGGTATTTTCTGAAACATGATTGAATCATTATCCAATGCAGCAAAGTCATCACACCCAAAATACTCAATGGATTGGTTCTTTGATTTATCAAAAAAGAAAAGGCCTGTATAAGTAGAAGCGTCTTGAAACACTTGTAAAGCTCCAAAATGAATTAACCTTCTTAAAGACTTCTCATTGACAATCAACTCTCTGATTTTCTCTCCATAGTTTGCATTGGTAAACTTGTGTGGCATGATGAAACATTGTTCACCATCATTTGCTAAAAGCTTAAATCCTAACTCAATGAAAGGAATATATAGGTCATAATTGCCAGCGCCAGTTGAAAAGTAGTTTGAATTGTACCATTTTACAAGATTCTCGTCTTGCATCAGGTCTTGAATCCTAATATACGGCGGGTTCCCCACCACCACATCAAACCCCACAAACTTCCCCTCCGCATCCAGCACTTCCGGGAATTCAAACCGCCACTCGAAGGCGTTCTCGTAAATCTTGTTGTCCTGCGCCTCCTGTATCTGGGCTTCCACTTTTTCCAGTTCATGAATGAGCTTGTCCGTCTCCGCTTGTTGTTTCTTGGCTTCGGCTTGCGTCATCCCAAATAGCGAACCTTGCTGCGTCAGGTTGTAGAGTTCCCCGGCCAGCTTCGACTTTTGCTTGTTCAGCTTATCGTTGCGGTGTATCTCCGTGCGGAAGTCGCCCTTGATTTGCTCGATGAGCAACAGCAAGCCCCGCTTCGTCTCCTTATCGGTGGCGTGGTGGTATTCCTGCACGTAGCGGCGATAGGTATTGATGTCGTACTTCACGCTTTTCAGGGCCTTGCTCAGGTCGGCGTCCAATGCAAAGCGGCTAATCAGCGAGTTGCCCGATTTGATGTTGATGTCAATGTTCGGCAGCGTCTCCAGGTGGGTAGTGACGGCGTGACTCGAAGTCACGCCGTCACTTGCCCGGCGGTAGTAGGTTGATTTCAACAACTCTATCCAAAGGCGGAGGCGGCATATTTTGACGCTGTTCGGGTTGATGTCCACCCCAAAGAGGCAGTTTTCGATGATGGTCTGCTTTTCATGGAATATCGTTTCCTGCACCCGTTGCATCTCGGCATTAGTGACGGCGTGACTTCGAGTCACGCCGTCACTGTACAGACGGTATTCAAACAAATCCTGCCCATCGTTGCAGGTGATTATCAGTTCATCGTTTTCCACCCTTGCTTCATATCCTTTCAGTCTCACCCCTTCCCGGTCGGCAAGGATGCCAAGCTCCGATTTCACGGCTATCAACTCGTTCAGCGCTGACACCAGGAAGTGCCCGCTACCCACGGCAGGGTCACAGATGCGCAGGCTGTTCACAAGGCGGTTCATCGCCAACACATCCTCCTTCTTGTACAGCCTGGCCGTATAGTTGCGCAGGTCGTCAAAGTCAGTACAGTCAATCCCATAATGCTGGTTGAACTTCTGTACCACGGCCCGCCGCACCGTTTCCCGGCACATGTACATGGTGATGAAGCCGGGGGTGAAAAAGGAGCCGTCTTTATAGCCGTTTATCTTCTCGAAGATGAGGCCCAGCACACTGGCATTGATGAGCGCCTTGTTTTCCTCCTGAATCTCCTCGGAGCCTTCCGAGGCGAAGTCGTAGGCATCGAGGAAGGCAAAAATATAGGGGAGGGTGGGGAGGCTACCGGTCAGCGTTTTGTTGTTTTCATGCTTCAGCACCGAGCGGTTGTGTACGGGCAGCGTCAGTTCGTCCTCCAGGCTGTTGATGCGGATGGCGGCGCTCTCCATGTCGGTGATTTCAAACAAGGAACTGTTGAGGTAAGGCACTTTGGCGAAGGTCGCCTTCACGGCCTCCGGGCGCCGGTCCGCCTTTTCGGCCAGCACCTGGAAGAAGAGCTTGTTCAGCCCGTCGAAGTCCTTGAGCGTCTTGGCGGTCAGGAAGCGGTAACTGGCGTCGCCCCCGTGGTACTTCACCAATTGCGATTCCAGCAACTTGAGGAACAGCAGGCGGTTCACCCAGGTAATGCACAGCTCCAGCGCCACCTCGAACACGTCGTTGCTCCTGACGTGCCGCATCCGGTCTTCGTACTGTATGATGTTGATGGTGTTCTCCAGCAGCGAGCCGGGATGCCGCCGCTCCGGTGCGCAACGCCGGATGAGCTTTTTGCCGCCCTCCTTCTCCTCCTCCAATCCGATGAGGTAGAGCAGTTCCTTGTAGAAGCCCTCGTTCAGCGTGTTGCTGTCGTTGGCAAAAGGCAGCCGGAGCAGGTGCTGCGGGCTTAGGATTTTAAAAAGGGGGATGAGCTTGGCGTCGTCCTTGGGGTCGTCATTACGCAACTGCTTTTCAAAGTCTCTAATACTGAAATGCGCCGCCGCCAACTCGCCTTCCATCGTTTCCAGAAAAGGCTTGGCAATGTCTTTGTAGAAAAATTCGGTTGTGTGCTGCACCTTCTGGTCATTGCGCCAGCGTTCAAATTCTTTCAGCAGTTTCTTGTTTTGGTAAAAAAGACGGTCGAAGGTTGCACCGTCGAAGATGTACCAATCATAGATATTCGTGATGACGAGGTGCTTGATGTCGGTATTGCCATGCTCCACCCGTTCCCGCAGGTAATAGAGGATAAGCTCGTGCATGGCCTTGGCATTGGGGCTGTCCGGGCGAATCATATCCCCCAGGTTTTTCTGGCGCTTCACCTCGAATAGCACGACCGCCGGGCTTTGGGCGTTCCGCTCTTCGTGTATGACCAAATCCGTTTTCCCTTTCGGGGCAATAAGGTGGGCATCTTTGTACCAGACTTCGTTCAGGAAATCCCGCAAGTGAAACTTATGGTTCTCCTCGCTCTCCTCATGGTCTATGCGGTCAAGCAGCTTGACAAGCCCAGCCTTGAACCGCTCCATGTCCGAGCGGTTGGGCTTTACCTTCTGGTAAGCCTTGTTCAGCGTCTTTTTGAATGGGAGGAGGGTTAGGTTCATAGTTGGGTTCGTTTTACGAAATGGTATCCCCGCAAATATATCCCAACCTTTCCTAATTCAAGCCAATAAACTTCCGCTGGTCCGAACCCCTTCGTGTCCATCATTCAGCGCCATTAATTTTTATAAGAAAGCTCTTTTCTCCATTGTCATTTCCTTTGCGGGTTTAGGTGTGCAGCAGGAGCCACCCCCAAATTGGCGGGGCATGACAAGCAATCAACATTAAGGCTTAATCTCAGATTTTACCAACACCAGCTTGGCTTTGTCAGCCTTCGAAATTATCTTTAGAAAGGCCACAAAAGCAGGGAATTCCGTTTTCGGTTGCACGATGGCATTGATGACCAACTTTCTTTGAATCACCAGGCTTTGGCCGTTGACTTTGACAAAATTTTCAAAAGTTCCAAATTTTGAGGTGACAACAACCGGTTCAAACTGCCCCTCCAAAGTGTATCCACTTGGAATGGAAATGGTAATGCTATCGCTTTCCGTGTATCCCCTATCGTCGGGTTGAAAGTCGCCTTGGCGTTTATCGTCGGCAATAGGTACTTCCAGCTTATGGCTCATAAAGTTGATTGGCAAAAAAAGCCTTTTTCCATTGGCCGTTCCAAAACTTGACAAGGAGAGCACTAAGTTTTGTTCCACGCTTGGGTAGCGGGATTTGTTCCTTTTGAATTCAATGGAACTGATTTCGAAATTGTTCAGGTTGAGTTTCTTATAAAAGTATTCCCGTCTGAGTTCATCGTGCAGGCTTTCCAAATAAGCGGGGCCTTGCTGCGAAATTCCGCTGAACACCCCCTTCGATTGCAAGCTGGCACTCCCATCAGGTTGCATGGTAACACTGGTTTCTTGCCGGGCGACATTTACCGTCTCGTTGTATTTTGGTGTGTGCAAGACTTGACCACCCGTTGGCGTTACGACAAGCGCCATCCTATTGTCGGTAAAGTTGCTTAAAAAGCCGCAGCTTTCTGTCTGGCTGGTACATTCCAGCCAGAGGGTGTCATTTTCCATCGGCACGCAGACAACCGCATGGTTGAACCAGGCGTTGGGGAAGTCTGGGAATTGCGTGGATTGCTCCTCTTCGCCCGCCCTGATAATTGCATATCGAGCTGGGATGCCCACTGCGTTCAACATGGAGGCAGTATAGTTGCTCAATCCCTTGCAGTCGCCGTATTTGTATTGGTCAACTTTGGTAGCAGGTGCCGGTTGCCAACCGCCAATACCGAGGCCCACATAATAGTACCTGGTATTTGATTGGAGGTACTCATAAATGCGCTGAATTTTGCAGTAAGTATCTGGACAGTCCTGCACTATTTTATTGAGCTTTTGCCTGAACTCTGCCGGAAGGTCAGTTTGTGTACTATTCAATTTCTCCAAATATTCCCCATACGACTCCCATGTGCGCATATCGCCATCAATGCCCCCGAATGTAAATTCAGTGGGAGCGGCTATTATTTCTGCCAAATTCAAGCTTTTCCTCGTAGAATAGGGTTCGGGAAGAAAGGCTGCAATGTTTTTCATTTCCCATTTATTGGAACCGGTCTTACAGCCAGAGGGCAGGTTGACCTCCTTAACCCGGACTTCCAAATCAGTGGGCATCGTGACCTCAAAACTGGCATACTCAACGGAGATGGACGGCAACACTTGGGGCTGAAACCGAGGGTAGAACATCAAACCCTTGTATCTTTTCGTGACTGTGTATTCTATAGTATAAGGATAGGAACGCCCCGGCAGGTGCAGGACTTTGAGCCTAAAATCGTTGACAGCGAAGGAAGGTGGGTTTACATCTTCGATGTCCTTTTTTTTCAAATTTCGGACGAGCATGCCATCAGCATCGTACACCGAAGCCTCGATGTCCTTTATGTCTTCGAATTCATAATAGCTAAAGGCTGGCTCGCTAAACCGATCCGCATTTTTGTTGAGCAAGGTCAGCACCAGATGCTCCGTTTCTATGGCCTCACCCTTGTTGGCCACCACGAACTTCACTTCATGTTTTCGCACCACGGCATCTGCATATTTCAACAGCGTTTCCGGGATGGCGTCGGCAGGATAATTAGCTTGAGCACCAAGTACTGTGCTACCCAAAACAAACAAAAAAACGGAAAGAATGGCTTGATTCATGTTGGTTTTAGATTTTTGAAAGCACTGCCTGCTCTTCCATTTTCGCAGTCATTAACTCATAAAAACGCTGAAGTTCCGAGTAAGAAGCAGCCTCGATGGTACTGGTTTTCTGCTTTATCCGAACGTTGAACTTCAAAACTCCCGCAGTATTTTCGGTCAAGTATTCGAAGCTGAGTGCGTTCTCGTTAAAAGAAACCTTGGCTTGTTTTGGAAGCTCCTCGACTTTGTACCCTTCGGGGATTTTGAAAGAAAGGTTGTAATTAGCCTCGCCATTGGGGTCAAGGTCAATATTGAATTTCCTTTCAGGGTTTTTAAATGGATTATTATGCAAGCCCAGGCCAGCCATCGGCGAAAGGTAAATTTTATCGCCAGAAACATTGGTGAAGGCAGCAGTTTCGAGTTTGAACTCTATTTTAAGGGATGGGTCGTTCCAGTTGTCGGCATTTTGTACTTTCAGCTCCACCAATTTGCCATCGTCGAACCAATCCTTGAACTGTTCCTGAACCATGGCTGCCTCTCCTTTTTCTTTGATTGTTTTCCGGTTCGTAACGCCATTGTAGCCACTTTCGTAATTTACGACCGAACCCACTGTGTTACCTGTTGCGTCCAAGCTCATGTTGGCAATAACGACAGATTTTACTGACACCTTGTTTTGCAGAGGAATCCAGGAAACATCTTCCTTTGATTTTAGCAAAAGCCCTTGATTGCCTAGGTCTTCCTTTCCGAGTAGCCCCAGTGGGTTGGGGAACACAGAAGCATCCACCAAAATATACGAATCGTCCTCTGTTTTCACAGCCGCAATAACCCGGTTGAACTCGTCAAGCGAAACCCTGTACGAAAGTACTTGGCCATGGTCGGTTGTGCTTATCAATACCGGCCAAGCTTCAACGCCAACTTTACCGAGCATGTTGATTAAAAGCAGGTTCAGGTCGGTCGGTGTTCCTTTCCTGTCCTTTACGAGCGACTCCATCGTCTGCGATTTGAATATTCTGTCAAAGTCGTTTTTTACCACGAAGTTTTTGCCGATTTGCTCGTAAATGGCCGTCAGTATTTCGGGGTTCGTAGTTTTTCCGACCGTGCAAGCTTTGGCCATCTCCTCCGTATATTTCGACGACTCCAAATCCTTTTCATAAACATCGTCAAGGAGTTCCCTGCCCAAGACAAACCAAGTTCGATTGTAGGCAGTCGGGAGGGTGTTCACTATCTTATAGGCAGGGCCGCTAGGCACCACATCGGTATCATAAACCGTTTGAATGTCGAAACTAATTCTTGACAAATAGTCCGCTGGAGAATTGACATAATCCTCGGTTTTCAGGGCAGGTACATCCTCCTGGATAAAATGCATCTTGTTCACGGTGTACTCCAAATTGATATTTTCGATATTAGTCGAAACTACAAGGCCTGCACCCCTGTCCCTTATTTTCAAGTTCAAGGTTTCATTACTTTGGCCCTCCTCGGCCAGAGAAAAAGATACCCATCCCTGCGACATCTTTTTGAACTCGATGTACGCAGGCACTGATGCTTCGAACTCGCTCCAAATCGTTGGGATTTTCTCTTTCTGAAACACCCACTCATCGGGCATGCCAATGCCACCTTGTGTTTTCCAGGTATAAGTGAACTCAATGATGCTCCCCTCCTTCACAGTGGGAATGACAAACTTGGTCAACAGATAATTCTTGGTTACCGATTCTTCAAAAACATTTGCTTTTTCCAGTTCTGTCTCCACCATTTTGCCATTTTCCAGGTTAAAGCTGGAGGCTTTTATCTCACCAACTTCCATGTCTTTGTGATGGGGGACTACAATATTCGCTAGGTGCAACGCCTCTTTTTTGAAAATCTTGATTCGGGTATGCCGCTCAAACTCGATCATAAAACCCGCAGTTTCAATATACCTGTGGCTCAAAATACCTTTGTCGAAAAGCACCACAGCAGGCGCAGCGGGATCCCCTTCATAGGAGGTCATTGACAATTCCTTGTCAGATAGTTTCCCATACTTAGTGTTGAATGTTTTTTTCTGGCAGAAAGCCGAAGCAGAAATAAGAAGCGTAAAAAGGAGAAGGGTCAAGAAGGGCTTCATCGTTTTGATTTAATGGCGAAAATTTGTTGGAGACGGTAAGTTGGCGAGGCCAACCATTAATCTGGGTTCAAAAATACAATCTTGTGGCAAACTATCCAAAACCGTATTTCTGTCGTACTCCTGTACCATTTTCCTAATTGGCATAGGATCATCGCTGTTTGTACAAACTGGGGCGAGGGGGCAGTTTGGCCAGGGTAAGTTCATGCTCTCCACCAAAGCAATTGAAAAAACCTATCACCTACTCACCTACTTCGCATTTGTCACAAAAGCAAGCCTAGAATTTTTGTACTTTTCCCTTTCAAGCATTTCTTGGAACTTGATCATGGACTGAAGCGGGCCTTGGTCAGCGGCGAGGTTGATCATCCAAGCGGGGATACTGCCACCGGGGTCGGAGTTGAGGGTGTAGTCCACTCGAACCTTACCGCTGCCGAGCGGGGTGAAAATCCAAATTAGCTCTGCTTTTTTGATGCGCACAACATCCTCTTTTTCTGTTTCCATCCAATGGCAAGAGGTCGTTTTGGAAAATATTGCGAGTGTCTTTTTGTCCTGCCACACCTTGGAGTGGAGGACAAGGTCACGATTGGAGAGTGGCCACGGAAAATCAATCAAAGTGTAATAATAAACCTCGCCTTCAGAAACCTGCTTGATGGTTCTCGATTTAAGCGAGGCATAAACCCAATCGTCGAAGCCCTCCACATGGGTCAGCACTGCGGCGATTGTTTGCATGGACGCCTCAACGGTGGTGGTAAATTTCAGTTCCTTAATGGCGGTGCCAGCTTGGTCACGCACATAAACTTTTATGCCGCCTTTGTCACGTTTTAGCTGCCATTCTTGCGCATGGAGCATGGTACTGCTGACGAATAAGGTTAAAAGTAGAAGTAGGAAAGTGGAAGGTGTATTTTTCATAAAGACGATGATGATTGGTCTAAAACGAATTGAACCCCGAAATGTTGAGTCAGATTTTCCAAGGTTTTCTACTTTTGGGCAAAATCCTTGAAAGTACGGAATCCTGATTGTAGAATTTCAACCCCTCAAATCCTCAAACTCTCAAACTCTCAACCTCTCATGCGTCAGTACCTCGATTTGCTCCAACATATTATCCAAAATGGTTCCGAAAAAAGTGACAGAACCGGCACCGGCACCATCAGCGTTTTTGGCTACCAGATGCGGTTCGACCTAGGAGACGGCTTCCCGCTTTTGACCACAAAAAAGCTCCATACAAAATCCATCATTTACGAACTGCTTTGGTTTCTGATGGGCGACACAAACGTAAAATACTTGCAAGACAATGGCGTGAAAATTTGGAACGAGTGGGCAGACGAGAACGGCGACCTTGGCCCCATCTACGGCAAACAGTGGGTGGCTTGGGAGGGGAAAGAAGGCAGCACCATCAACCAAATTGCGCAAGCGGTACACCAAATCAAGCACAACCCCGACAGCCGCCGCATCATCGTCAATGCCTGGAACGTGGCCGACCTGCCCCAGATGCGCCTTAGCCCCTGCCACGCCCTTTTTCAGTTTTATGTGGCCAATGGTCGGCTCTCCTGCCAACTCTACCAGCGCTCCGCCGACGTGTTCCTCGGCGTGCCTTTCAACATTGCATCGTATGCCCTGCTCACTCAAATGATGGCGCAGGTTTGCGACTTACAGCCCGGAGAGTTCGTACACACTTTCGGCGACGTCCACCTCTACCTCAACCACGTGGAGCAGGCGAACCTGCAACTCACCCGTGTGCCCCGCCCGTTGCCCCGCCTGGAAATCAATCCCGACGTAAAAGATATTTTTTCGTTCAAATTTGAGGACTTCACCCTACACGACTACGACCCGCACCCACATATCAAAGCTGAAGTAGCCGTTTGAAATCAGTTATTGGGTTATTGAGTGATTGAGTTATTGCGTGATTGAATTTTCACCAATAACCCAATAACTTAATAACGCAATAACCCAATAACTTCACCCCGTGGATTTACAACTCAAAAACAAGGTCATCATCATTACTGGAGGTTCGAGCGGCATTGGGGAGGCCATCACGAGGCTGCTGGCCGAAGAGGGTGCTATCCCAGTCATCGCCTCACGCAATGAGGCCCGAAATGCGGCGCTCCAACAGGAATTGATGATAAATGGACAGCTTTCTCACAGTTTTCTTGGCGAGCTGAGTGAGGTGGGTTTTTGTGAAAAAATCGTACGGGAAACCGCCGAGCGCTTTGGTCGCATTGATGCCATCGTCAACAACGCCGGTCGAAACGATGGGGTAGGATTGGCTTCCGGCAATCCCGCCACCTTCATGCAGTCGCTCACGGAAAACCTCAGCCATTACTACAACCTTGTGCATTTTGCCTTGCCTTGGCTCAAGGCTTCGAAGGGCAGCATCGTCAACATCAGCTCCAAAGTGGCCATGACCGGACAGGGCGGCACCAGTGGCTACGCCGCTTCCAAGGGTGCTCAACTGGCACTGACCCGTGAGTGGGCCGCCGAGCTACTTCCCTTTGGCATTCGCGTGAACGCTATCCTGCCAGCCGAGGTGATGACGCCACTCTACGAAAACTGGATACAGACTTTTGAAAAACCTGCGGAAAAACTTTCGTCCATCGTCTCGAAAATCCCGCTGGAACACCGAATGACCACTGCTGCCGAAATTGCGTCAGCTACTGCATTTCTGCTTTCGGCACAAGCTTCGCATATCACCGGGCAGTGGTGGGTGATTGATGGTGGGTACGTTCATCTAGACCGGGCACTGACATGAGGTCAATTAAAATTCAAGCATATTTTCGAGCAATCAATGCCTTTTTGCTCAAAAAACTGTCCAGTCGAAATTACATCATACTGGCCTGTATACTCATTGGAGTGGTGGCAGGCTTGGCGGCGGTGGTGATGAAGGTGATGGTACACTGGGTGGAAGAACAAGTGCAGCAAGGACTTGGCTCAAGCCAAAAAAATTACATCTGGCTTTTCCTGACGCCCATCATCGGCATCGTGTTGAGCGTCATGTACGAGCAGCGGTTTCTTGGCGGTAAGCTCGTCAAGGGCGTGACCAAAATCCTCTACGCCATCACCCGCCGCAAGGGCGAACTCGATAAACGGGACATGTACGGCCATCTCGTCACCAGCGCCCTGACGGTGGGCATGGGCGGCAGTGCCGGCCTCGAAGCGCCCATCGTGTTGACGGGAGCGGCCATTGGTTCCAATATTTCGTCGCAACTACAACTCGGGTACAAAGAGCGCACATTATTGCTGGCGTGTGGTGCCTCGGCAGGCATTTCCGCCATCTTCAACGCTCCGATTGCCGGGGTCATTTTTGCGGCGGAGGTGCTCCTCACCGAAATTTCCATTCCGGTTTTTGTGCCGCTGCTCATTTCGGCCGCCGCCGCTTCGGTACTGTCGCAATTCTTTTATCATGGCCGTCTCTTTGTCCTCATGGAAGAAGGCTGGCGGCTCAAAAGCATTCCGCTCTACTTCATTTTGGGCATCATTTGCGGCCTTGTCTCGGTTTACATGACCCGCATGACCCATTATTTGGAGAAAATAATGGGGCGCTTCCGCCTGCGGATGCGCAAAGCGGTGTTTGGGGGGGCAATGCTTGGGCTGCTCATCGTTGTTTTTCCACCACTCTACGGCGAGGGGTACACTGTAATCGAAAAGCTCATCAATGGCAACGAAAACCTGCTCCTCCAGCGCTCACTTTTCGGCTCGATGCAATCAGAATGGATGCTGCTAGTTTTTCTGACTGGGTTGGCTATCCTCAAAGTAATCGCCACTTCGCTGACGGTTGGCTCCGGTGGAAACGGTGGCATCTTCGCAGGTTCGCTGTTCACGGGGGCGCTCACCGGGTTTGTGTTTGCCAGGCTCGTCAGTCTTTCTGGGATGTTGAAAATCGTGGAGTCAAACTTCGTGGCGGTGGGCATGGCCGGGGTCATCGCTGGGGTGGTTCACGCCCCATTGACAGCCATCTTCCTTATCGCCGAAATCACGGGTGGGTACTCGCTCTTCGTTCCATTGATGATTGTGGCGGCCATGTCGTACTTCATCACCCGTAGTTTCGACAGCACCAGTGTTTACACCCGGCCATTGCAAGAAGATGGAAACTACTTCCAAGCTGACCGGGATACTTTCTTGTTGAACAGCATTGATTTGCAAGAAATTTTGGAGCAAAACGTAGAAACTATTCCAGCCTCGCTCAATGTGAAGGAAGTGATCAACCGCTTTTTGAGCAGCAAACAAAACATCTTCCCAGTGATTGACGAGCAGCATAAATTCGCTGGCATCGTGCTGCTGGAAGACTTGAAGGAACTGCTATTCGACCCTGAGCGGTCGAACCAACTAACTGCCAGAGACGTAGCGGTGCGCCCTCCGCAGACTTTGGTTTTGGGTGAAAAAATGGCAGATGTGATGCACAAATTTGACGAAACCAAGGTCTGGAAACTGCCCGTGCTAAGTGAGAAGGGCGCTTTCATCGGCTTTGTCTCAAAGAAAAAAATCTTCACCAAGTACCGGGAATTGCTCAAACTCTACAGCCACAGCGATGTAGTCTCTTGAGGGTTTGAGAATTTGAGGGTTTGAGTCCTCAAGCTCTCAAACCCTCAAGCTCTCAAACCCTCACAAAATACATCTCCACATCTCCCACATTTTTAGCGGGCACCTTGCCACGGTATTCGCAGTCGAATTCATCTTTAATGAAAGAAAACGTGCTGGCGGATATGTTGACCAGACCAGGTTCTCCACTGGTTTCCATGCGGGAGGCCACGTTTACGGTGTCGCCCCAAATGTCGTAGGCAAACTTACGGGAACCGACTACCCCTGCCACCAGCGGGCCAGTGTGTATGCCGATTCGAGCCTCGAATGGCAACTCCCCGGCCTGCCGTTTCTCCTTGTTCCATTCTTGCAAAAATTGCTGGATTTCCAGGCCGGCCTTCACCACGTCCCTAGGGTGGCCGTCGTGGTCAGGCAGACCACCAGCGCACATGTAAGCGTCTCCAATGGTCTTGATTTTTTCGAGACCATGTTTTCCGATAATCCGGTCAAAGTTTTTGAAAGCATAATCGAGGTCGAACACCAATTTCTCGGCTGAAAGCTGCTTTGAAATGGCGCTGAAACCCTTAAAATCAGCGAAAAGTACAGTCGCAGATTCATAGCGCCGAGCCACGGCAGCCCCATTTTTCTTCAACTCATCGGCGATGCTGGCGGGCAAAATATTGAGCAACAGCTCTTCCGAGCGCCTGCGTTCTTCCTCGATGATCCGGTTTTTTTCTGAAAGCACGACGTTGTGGTTGCTGATGGTCTGGTACCGAAAGAACAAAGCGCCCCCAAGAAAAAGTACCAAGCCAACAATTGCAAGCAGCAGGTTGCGCTGGCTGCTTTGGAGTTCGATTTCAGCCTGTTTTTGTTGCAGTTCAGCTTGTTGTTGCTGCACGACTACCTCTTTTTGAGCGAGATTCATGGAGTCCATTGCCCCAGCAAACTGCATCGAATCCAGCATCCTGGACTGTTCCGAAAAGAGCAATTGTTGTTTGATTTGCGCAGCCGACATGTTCTGGATGGCGGCTTCCCTGGCCGCAATCATCTTCTGGAGACCCTGCTGCTGGTTGGCCAATTTGGCCTTTTCCTCGGAGAGGTTGTTCACTTCGGCAGAAAGTTGCTGGTTTTGCGCCTGTGCTTTTTCAAAATCTTCCTGCACTTTTTTTCTTTTTGAAAAAAGCCCGCCACCTCCCGAAGTGGACACGCTGGCATCCCCGCCAGACAGCACGGCGATTTCCCGAGCGATGCGTTCCAATTCCTTCTTCTTGTTCAATTGCGTAGCCAACTCCTTCATATTCAAGAGGTTGTCCAGCTTGAGTTCGGCATCGGTGGTGAGGGAATAGCTTTCTTCAAAGCTCTTGAAGGCTTTGTTCTTCAGGTTGTCACGGCGGCTCGGTACTTTCATCTGCGACTTGCCCCGTTGGTTGAGGCTGATGGCGAGGTAACTGGTTTGCTTCAATTTTTTGGCGGCATCGGCGGCATTATCGGCCCATTCCACCGATTTTTCAAAAAAACCCTCGTTGTACAGCCAATCGGCAAGGGTCAGGGCATTGTTCAGGTAATCTTCACCGGTGAGCTTGGTGGTCGTGCCCTCCAGGTTTTTGATGGCCTCCGATTGTGCGCTCAATGGGAGGTTTGAAACAAGGATAGCAAGTGTGCAGATTAAAAATCGCATTTGAAGGGTTTTAGTAAATTGGGCGAAAAATAGCAATCATTTGATGAAAACTTAAATTTAGGCTTAATCTTCGGGGCTTAATTTCGCCCACAAATAAATCAAGACTTATGAAATCCATTTTTTCGGCACTCACCCAAATTCTACTACTAATGACCACTGCAACCAACTTGTTCGCCCAAGATTTCGACTGGCAAGGCCACCGTGGCTGCCGGGGCCTGCTGCCTGAAAATACCATCCCAGCCTTCCTCAAAGCCCTCGAATTCCCGCAGGTGACAACGCTTGAACTCGACCTGGCTGTGTCAAAAAACGGCGAGCTTATCGTTAGTCACGAGCCTTGGATGTCGGAATCCACCTGCTCCAAACCGGACGGAACGCCAGTAACCAAAGCCGAAGCGATGGGCCTGAGAATCATGGACATGACCTACGAGGAAATCAAACTGTACGACTGTGGCAGCCGTGGCAATGCCCGTTTTCCGCAGCAGCAAAAGATGAAAGTACATAAGCCTTCGCTGGAAGATATGGTGATGGCCGTACGGCAACATTGCGAAGCGAAAAAAATGATAATGCCACGCTTCAACATCGAAATCAAGAGCCATCCGGACGGCGACGGCATCTTCACGCCGAAGGTGGACGACTTCGCCAAACTGGTGGTCGCTGAGTTGGAGCGCCTCAAAATAAGCGACCGTTCCTGCATCCAGTCATTCGATGTGCGGCCCTTGCAGGCGGTGAAAAAATTGGCACCAACCCTCACGCTCGCCCTGCTCGTTGAGAATGAGGACGGATTTGAGAAAAACTTGCAACTGCTTGGTTTTCAGCCGGATATTTACAGCGTGGATTACAAGCTGCTTCGCAAGCGGGACGTGAAAGCGCTGCACCGGCAAGGTATCAAGGTCATTCCGTGGACGGTGAACGACTTGAAATCCATGAAGAAACTGCGCCGCTGGAAGGTGGACGGCATCATCACGGATTACCCGAATTTGATTGCGGAAATAGATTGAGAGTAACAGTCAGGATGCTAAAATTGAATTGACCTCAATTTTCAGTTTTGGCAACTCTTTTTTGACCGCTGCCCAAACGATAGCGTCATCAATTGCATCGTATTCATGGACAAGCCTGTTACGGAAAGAAATGATTTGAGGTGTGTTTACAAGTTGGGTGCCACCCTGGTTTTCAATTGAAAACTTACTTACTGCTTCTCCAATTATTGACAAGTAGCGCTCAACGGCTGCCTTGGTCTTATGGTCTTTTGAATAGGCACGAAAAGTGGAAATTCCACTGACAAAATCTTCAATCATGCCAATTGAATAAAATATATCAGACAGGTACTTTCTGGCTTTGATGGTCATAAAACAACTGTTTGGTATTGTTTATTTCTTGAATGAGGAAAGGATTGTGGAGCGAATTAGGCGTCAGCAAGTCAACTTTACGGGCAAATAATTTTTCCAATTCTAACCAAAATTGGGTCAATCGTTGGCCTCTTTGAATGGGCTTCATGGGCAACATTTCCACCAGCACGTCCACATCGCTTGTGGTTTGGTCAAAACGGTTCGTAAGGGATGAACCAAAGAAGTAAAGACGTTTTACCTTGTACTTCGAACAAAGATTTAGAATGTTGGATTTGTATTTATCGAAGGGAAACATACTTATTTGTTGAGATGACAAAGTTAGCCAATTCTTGGTAAAGTGTTTTATTTGAAGTAGGTGCTGACCAGAAAATTGAGTGGCCGACTAATTCAAGACATTTAAATCTTTGGCCGATTGGGAAACCATTATCTGATTTTCAATACTTTGGCTGAAAATTAACCAAACATGAAATTTGTACGACTTGCCCTGCCCATTTTCTTCACTGTTATCGGGGCTTTCACGCTGACTGCCCAGTCTGCCCGTGCCTACGAGAAGGCTGGAGACAAGGCATTCGCCGAAAAAGACTACTACACCGCTTTCGTCCACTTTAGGGATGCGATGGAGCGCTCGCCAAACGATGTCGGGCTTTGGTACAAATACGCCGAGGTCACCCGCCAGTTCAACGCCTACGAAGAGGCCGAGAGATATTACGCCAAAGTGGTGACGAGCAAGGAAACTCAAATGTTTCCATTGGCCAGTTTTTGGCTTGGTCAGGTGAAAAAAAACCTCGGGAAATACCAAGATGCGTTAGAGCTTTTTGAGACTTTTCTGAAAAATAGTACCGAGGCTGACTACTATGCTCAATGGGCCAATGAGGAGTTGAACGCTTGCCGCTGGGCAATCGCCGACCCTGCAGCACCCACCGACAAAATCGTGCGGGTGGAACATTTGGACAAGAAAATCAACACGCCGTTCTCAGAGTTCGGGGCGGTGCAGGTGGGCAATATGACCTACTATTCATCCTACCGTTTTGAGTATCCAGGCGATGCAAATACGCCAGAACGCAAGCTCTCGAAACTGCTCACCTCCGAAAACATGGCCAAGGGCAAGGTGATGTCTCGGGATTTCAACGACGAGGAAAAACTCACGGCGCACACGGCTTTCAGTGCAGACGGCAATCGGATTTACTATACGCTTTGTGAGTATGTGAACAGCTCGGACATCCGCTGCGAAATCGTGTACCGGGACAAGGACAAACGAGGCCGTTGGGAAAAAACACCCATCAAACTGCCGGAAATCGTCAACAAAAAAGGCTTCACCACCACGCAGCCGAGCATTGGTTTTGATTCGCTGGCGCAAAAAGATGTGCTGTACTTCGTCTCTGACCGACCTGGCGGCAAGGGCAAACTCGATATTTGGTACTGCGAACTGGAAAAGGACAAGTTCTTAGAACCGAAGAACCTGGAAGCGGCGAACACGCCTGAAAACGACATTTCGCCGTATTTTCATGTCGCTTTGCAAACACTTTATTTCAGCGCCGATGGACGAAGCGGACTCGGTGGATTCGATGTTTTTAGCATGGAAAAACGGCAAACTTGGGGAGAGATTAGGAACCTTGGCAAGCCCGTGAACTCCAGCTACCACGACATTTATTACTCCCTCGACGATAGCGCAAAGGGCGGGTTCGTCTCCTCCAACCGCCCTGGTTCCTTTTACCTCGACCCCGACAACAAGGCTTGCTGCCACGATATTTACCGGGTCTTCTACGAAGACAAACCCAAGCCATCGGATGGTATCCCACCGCCGCCCATCGTGGTGGAGGCGCCGCCCACTCCCCCCACTTTCGAGAAGCTGGAAGACTTTCTGCCGCTAGCGCTCTACTTCGACAACGATGAGCCTGACAAGCGCACCAATCGCACCACCACCAAGAAAACGTACGAGGAAACTTTTGGGAAATTTTATCCACGAAAGGGCGATTTCATCGAACAGTACACCAAGCCCATTACCAATGAGGAAGAGGTGGACGAGGCTACGCTGAACATCACCGATTTCTTTGAGGAAGAAGTAAAAACGGGCTTTGACCACCTTCAGCTTTTCAGCGAAATCCTTTTAAAACGCTTTGAAAGGGGCGACCGGGTAGAAATTGTCATCAAGGGCTATACCAGCCCACGAGCGAAGACCGACTACAACGACTTCCTCGCCCAGCGCCGCATCAGCAGCTTGCGCAACCAGTTCGAACGCTGGCGGGGCGGTGTTTTTGAGAATTATCTGAAGTACGGCAAATTGGTAATTTCGGAAGCCCCGTTCGGGGAATCGCAGTCAGCCAGCGGCATCAGCGACGACCTGTTTGACGAACGCAACTCCATCTACAGCGTTGGTGCGTCAAGGGAGCGGCGAGTGGAGATAATCGAGGTGAAGTGAACAAGGTTTGAGAGTTTTGGAGTTTGAGGGATTGAGGTTTTGGAAAGTCGTCAGTTGCCAATCGTAACTCCTTATTCATTTTTCCGTTAATCTAATTTGCCGGCACACCCGGCATTTTTACATTATTCTAAATCCAAAATCGAGTTTATCATGATGAAGAAACTGATGTTTTCGCTGGCGGTAGCATTGCTTTTTGCCTGCAGCAGCGACCCAAAAGACACCAACTTCCAGCAAGTCGAAGCCAATTCTCCTGACGTGCCACCCAATGCCTCGCCGTCTGAACAGTTGAAGGCCGTGGCGCTGGAAGAATCAGACTACTTGCAACGGATTCAACAATCTTTCGTGCCATTGCAGGAGGAGTACCGCAAAGCCAACGGCAAGGTGCCAGGCATCGGCGAGGTGAACATCTTCGTGGATGAAAACTACACACTGCTCATCGAAAACAAGTTCAAGGGCAGTACCTTCCAAACCAAGGTAAACTTGAAGAACCTGAACAATGCCCAAGGTGGGATGATGCTCATTCCAGATAAGACGCCAGGTGAGTTTCCTGGTCTAAAAGTCTTCGTGAAAGATGGAAAAACAGGAGTAGAAATTATCAAAGACGGCAAGCTGCTAAGGGAAGACAAACAGCTCGAAATATACTTGACCGACCGCCCCGGCATTGAGCGGATAACACCCGCTATCTTGCAGGCACTGAACATCGCAAACGGGAATTTGCCGGAATAATCAATAGGTCATTGGAGGCAAAGTATCAATGCCTCCAATGGCGCTAATTTACAGTTTCACCAACTGCACATTTACTGCCACAGGGCCTTTCTGGCCCTTTTCAATTTCAAAAGTTACCTTGTCGTTCACCTTCACCGGCTCTTCGAGCGAGTTGATGTGAACGAAAATCCGCTCATCCGATTCACGGTCAATGATGAAGCCAAAGCCTTTGGCGTCGTCGAAATAGCTGACTTTTCCTTTACGGATGGGATCCACTTTTTCCCGTTTCGGCACACCGAGTTCAATATCTTCCTTCTTGACTTTTTTACGTTTTGTAGGGTCGGGCTTTTCGGAGGTGAGGTGGCCTTCTTCGTCCACGTACATAATCATGTCTTCAAATGATTTGCCCTCGGTTTTGTCTTCCTTGCGCTGCTCTTTGCGGTATTCTTTGTCCTGCCTTTTTTTGTGTTTTTTCTTTTCGTTTTCTTTCTTGCTGTACGTCTCCCGTGATTTTGCCATATTAAGTATTAAGGTTGAAAATTGGGAAATGAACTAGATTGGAGGTCTTCAACTCTTCCAAATTCCCTTAAATTTCGCAAAGCTAACACTTATCTGTTCCTTTTAGATCAAACTCCTCACCTGCGGGACAACTTAGCCCCAGGAAGGCAACTTATTTTAGTAACGGCTAAAGTAAGTAGTCAAGTTGAATTATTCGATACTTTCTATCTTGCGGCATGAGATAC
>CAZDSU010000098.1:0-19878 GCA_964508135.1 uncultured Saprospiraceae bacterium | reverse complement strand
AACTCTCAGTTTTGAGCATTTTTTACCTCTTTTTAGGTTTTAAAACAGCCTCTAACAGTCCATGTTACTCCTCAGCCAAAGAATCCTATATTTGCAGCGATACAATTCTTGCCTGTCGAGCAACACTAAAATAAACCGCATCAACAAAACATGGCATTTATAGATTATTATAAAATAATGGGCGTTGAGAAGGGAGCATCTGAGGATGACATCAAGAAGACGTACCGAAAATTAGCTCGGAAATATCATCCAGACTTGAATCCCAACGATAAAGTAGCGGAACAGAAGTTCAAAGAAGTCAATGAGGCCAATGAAGTGCTGAGTAACGCTGAAAATCGTGCGAAATACGACAAATATGGAAAGGACTGGCAACATGCCGAAGCGTTTGAGCAGGCAAACCAACAGCAACAAAGGCAACGAACTTACCAACAAGGGTCATCAGGTGGTTTTTCAGACGGCGGCTATTCCGACTTTTTCGAAAGCATGTTTGGGGGTGGAACCAGGTCAAGAGGCCAAAGCGTAAAATTCAGGGGGCAAGACTACCAAGCCGAACTGCGACTTGGCCTGAAAGATGTTTACACGACGCACAAGCGCACTTTGACGGTGAATGGCAAAAACATTCGACTCACCATACCGGCGGGTGTCAAGGATGGCCAAGTCATCAGCATCAAAGGTCAAGGAGGTGAGGGGGTAAATGGCGGCCCCAACGGTGATTTAATCATCAGTTTCTCCATTGAAAACCACACGAAGTTTAAGCTTGACAACAACAACCTCTATGCCACGGTAGATTTGGACCTGTACCTTGCCATATTGGGAGGGGACATCACGGTGGATACTTTTGATGGAAAAGTAAAGCTCAAAGTCAAGCCTGAAACGCAAAACGGAACAAAAGTAAAACTAAAGGGAAAGGGATTTCCAGTCTATAAAAAGGAAGGTGAGTATGGGGATCTATACCTCACTTTTCAACTAAAAATCCCCACCAACCTAACAGAAAAGGAGCAAGAACTATTCAGCGAACTATCTAAACTCAGGCCAGCATGAGCACAGAAAACTATATCCCGGTCCAGCAATTGTGTGCGTACTATCAAATCGAAATGTCCTTCATCGACAACCTGAATGAATATGGGTTGATTGAAATCAGTACCATTGAAGCATCCCATTTCATACACCATGACAGGATAACTGACCTTGAAAAAATGATACGCCTGCACCACGAACTGGACATCAATATGGCGGGCATTGATTCCGTCCTGCACCTTTTGAAAAAAATAGATGACCTTCAAACAGAATTACTTGCAATTCGAAATAGGCTGCGGATATATGACGATGATGAAGTTTGAGGCCCAAGGGGCTAAACTTGAGGGAAGGTGACATGATTATAGCTATGACCTTGAAGCCATCAGTTAAAAAATGGCACTACGGTGAAACTAGTGCTTGACCTAATGTTCAAATCTGCTTTTGTTATCTTCCAACTTTTCCAACCCGTCCCGAGCAACCATTCCTACTACCTTGCATCCTTACTTCTGAATGGCTAACCTACACTATACTTCGACGTAAGGCATTTCTTATCACTACTCATAGCACCGGTTAATCCCTTTGTGAATCACCATTTATTCACCTTAAATATCATTTGCCATGCTGACCAAAATCATGTTCCGCACTTGCATCCTTGTGGTGCTGACTACCATGTTCGCTTGTGTACCCGATGAACCCGCAATGCCCAATTTCGAGACGGATGCCCTACTGATGAACAACGAAACTGGCGATATTCAATCGCTTGACAACACATTTTCTCGCATAATCTTTCAAGATGAACAGCCGACGGCCTGCACCTACGAGCCTTGCAGCACCCTGCTCCCCAAGCTTTACAAAGCCTACCTGGACTTGGCTAATGAAACCTGCCAGACCCAATGGTATTGCGCCACCTGCTGCCTGGAAGACAAGTTGACGGAGATATTGGCCACCGTCAAACCCAATAATGAATATTGCCTCATGGCTGTTGGAGCCGATGCGCTGGCAAAGCCCGTGCCTGTCAGCCCCACCCTTGCCGTTGCTATTTTGCCCAACTACTGCTATTTGGAAGGGGCCACATTATGGGCCACAAACCCTGTGAAACCGGGCAATCCACCTTATTCCCAGGCAATCTACACGGTGGAGTGGGTTAAGAATGGACAGCTCATCGGCACCGGAGCGCACTTATCGGATTGCATTTGTGGTGAAAACGTGACCGTCAAGGTGCTGAATACCTTGACTGGAGCGAAAGGCAGTGCTGTCTTTTTGGCGCAGCCTTGTGCTGGTGACGAATAACGGTTTACTGAGGGTTGCTTACTCGGCTCATGTGGGTTTAAACTGAAAGCCAAGGAGTTTTGGGCGATGCAGCCGCCCAAAACCCTTTCTCCCCGAAGCGCCGTTGATGGGAGCGATAAGGGAATTTTAGTTCTTGTAAGTGTTAAGCGAAGCGTCATTTGCAAGTCCCGCTTCGCTAAAGATTCGCAAGTACTATGGAAAATTGGAAAGACTTGCAACAATTAGAATTGCTCAATTAGTGAAGCAAAACAAAGGATGTCATGTAATGAGCCTCCAAAAATCCTGCTTTGACAAAGTAAATTCCATTCTGCCAATTAGACAAAATGCTGTTTAAATTTAAATTGACATCACCAATTTGTTCTTCTGCCTGGAAAAGAACTTCGCCCATGTTGTTACAAATGCTAATTTTGATTTTATCATGTTCAGAAATGCCTTCATCCAATTGAAAGGCAATGTTTTCAAAGACGGGATTTGGAGAAATATTCATTTGAAAAGCCTTATGAGATTCAGGCACCAAAGTTTCTCCTTCATCAGAAAATAAATATCCCATAGGTAAAGCACCAGATGTTGGGCCATCTGCAAAATCATATAATTTAGTGAAAATACTTCCGTCTTTATTAATTGAATAAATAACTCCCTTATTGTTTACGCCGCCCGACCTTGTCATCCCAAATAATTTACCCTGTACACCTTCAATCATGCCTCCTTCCCTTCCATAAGTGCCGTCAAGTCCATCAAATTCATGTAGTACAGAAAAATCGCTGCCATCTTGGTTGATGGAAAAAATTGAACCTTTATGATCCCCACTTCCTCCTATAGTTGTTCCGTATAACTTATTGTCTGACGCAATCAGAAGTTCACCAAAGGGATCTGCATAAGTATCGGGATTGAAATTGTGAAGCACAGTAAACTCAGTTCCATTATTATTAAGCTGAAATAAAATACCGGTACTATCTTCGGTAGAAAAACCTGAAAATGAAGTCCCAAACAGTTCTCCATTTGTACCTTCAACTAAATTAGAACCAGGTATATCACCCGGACTATTACCAAAGAAATGTAAATATTGATAATCCGTACCGTCTTTATTGATACTAAATACAAGACCTCCACAAGGTTGGCATGTATTAATTATTGTCCCATACAAACGGCCATCAGAGGCTTCCAGTAAGCTTCCGGCAGGCAACCATTCATCATTTGTCACATCAGTAAAATGTTTTAATACTTTGTAATTTGAACCATCTTTACTGATGGAAAAAATACCGCCAACGCCAAAATCTCCTCCTGCAAAATTAACTCCATATAAATTTCCATCAGAACCTTCAATGACCCGATAACCAGGTGAAGACCCAGTTGAAGTTGAAAAGTTGTAGATGGTTTCGATGCCTGTTCCATCGGTGTTCATGTGATAAAGGGTGCCGCCGCCGTATTCACCACCATTAATCGTTAATCCATATAATTTTCCATCAGAACCTTTCGTAAAACCACCGGTAGGATTTATGCCTCCCTGATTGCTTATTACATCAAAGCTATGAATCAACTCGAAATTAGTGCCATCCGCATTTATTCTGAAAATAGCTCCAACTCCGTTTTCTCCACCACCATAAGTAACACCCAATAATTTTCCTTGAGCATGAAGGAGGGAAATAGAAAAGATAAAAAATAAAATGCAGGTTGAATTTTTCATTTTGTTATTACTTAATTGTTCGTTATTATTTTGTATTTTCATGAGAACAACAATGCAAGGAATTTTATTAAAATTTAAACATACATTTCTGGCTTATTCCCCCCAAAGCTACCCCAAACCCCCAACTTTCCAAACCTTCCCCCAAAAATAAAGCCCAACGTTGCCGCTAGGTCTGAACAGAACACAAAACAATACAAAAGAAAGTTGGGTAGCATTAAAGTTAAATCATTGAAAATACCCCGCCGAAACTACCAGCAAGTAGTTCTTTCAAGTTATTCGACACTTTGTTGGAGGGCGGAATTCATTCCGTCAACACATGAGGCGGAATGAATTCCGCCCTCCTAGCACGCCCCAAAAGTGTTGAATAAATTGGCCTGACTACTAAACATTTGAATTTCCATCATTTTTCCAAAAAAGAAAGCTTTACGTTGCCGCTGGGCTTCTGGTGTAGTGGACTTACTCAAAATCATAATACAGCAAATACTGCTTCCGAACCGCCTTAAACCGCCGCAGCCCCTCCTGCCATCCCCCCCGAATCTCCGCCTCCGTCCTCCCTTCCACGATTTGTTGCTTGAGTTCTGGCCCACCTGCCAAGGCATCAAAATGTGCGGTCTTCAAGAAGAAGTTCGCCTTGTCTGGATAGTTCCAGTAAAAGTCAATCAAATAGCCCAAGTCCAGTTGTTTTTGCTGGCGCAACTTGTCAACGGACAGACCACTCAAGTCGTAGCCTCGGCAAAGCTTGCCCTGCTGTGGTGGGTTCTTGGCGCCTTCCTTGGGCTGCGGCGTGAATGTGAAGTTGCCCACCGTAGCCCCCGGTGCGCCCATCACTTGGAACTGCTTGTCCGTGCCACGCCCGACGCTCACCACCGTCCCTTCGAAAAAGCAAAGCGAAGGATATAGCAGAATGGCGGTCATGTTAGGCAGGTTCGGCGAAGGCTTCATGGGCAGGTCGTAGTGGGTACGGTGGTCGTATCCAGCACAGGGGATGACCTCCAGTTGGCACTTAATGCCGTTGGCGAGCCAGCCCTCGCCATTCACCATGCGGGCGTACTCCCCGATGGTCATTCCATACACCACTGGCACTTCGTGCAGCCCCACGAAGGAGGCGAATTCCTTTTTCAAAATGGGGCCGTCCACGTAATGTCCATTCGGATTTGGGCGGTCGAGGACGATGAGGGGGACATTGTTCTCTGCACAAGCCTCCATCACATAGGCGAGCGTACTTATGTAGGTGTAAAACCGTGCACCCACGTCCTGGATGTCGAACAGCACGAGGTCAACACCCGCCAGCATTGCCGGGGTTGGCTTTTTTTGGTCGCCGTAAAGCGAGAGGATGGGCAAGCCCGTGGCGGGGTCTTTGCCGTCCTTCACCTTCTCGCCGTCGCTGGCCGAACCACGAAAGCCATGCTCTGGGGCGAAGATTTTTACGATGTCCACCCCGGAGCGCAGCAGGGTATCCACAAGATGGGTTTGTCCTACCATCGAGGTATGGTTCACCACGGCGGTGATGCGCTTGCCCTTCAACAGGGAAAGGTATTCCCCCACACGCTCGGCGGCTGACACGGGCTGGCCACTTACCTGCGGCTCGACTTTGGTTTCGGGCAAACCATTCACGCTTTCGCCTGTTTTTTGGCCACAGGCAAAAATCATGGTGAGCATCAAGACCGGAATTCCAACAATTGTTTTTAACTTTACCATCATTTTGTTTGATTTAGACTTTAGACAGGAGACTTTAGACATTAGATGGGGGCCGAGGCAAAATTAAAACAGACCACTTTCAACCTTCATTTGGGTTTAGCACTTATTTCATCCACTGCTTCAAACCGTCTAAAGTCTAATGTCTATCATCTACTGCCTTCCAAAGCATGGAAAACAAATACGCCATCATAGACATCGAGACGACCGGAGGCCGGGCCGCTCGGGATAAAATTACCGAAATTGCCATTGTCGTTCACAATGGTACGGAGGTATTGGAAACTTTTGAAACCCTTTTGAACCCGGAGACAAACATCCCCTACGGCATCACGGAGCTGACGGGCATCAACAACGACATGGTGCGGACTGCTCCCCGCTTTTACGAAGTAGCAAAAAAGATTGTTGAAATGACCGAGGACGCCATCTTCGTAGCCCACAATGTCCGGTTTGATTACAGTTTTATCCAGGAAGAATTCCGGCGATTGGGCTTCACCTTCACCCGTCGGCAGCTTTGCACAGTGCGCATGGCGAGGAAAGTTTTTCCCGGCTACCAGAGTTACAGCCTTGGCAACCTGATTGTCGCAATGGGCCTAACGGCTGGCGACCGACACCGGGCCATGGGCGACACGATAGCCACGGTTGACCTCTTCGAACGCATCCTGGCGCAGTCGGGCGCTGCCGCAAAAGAGGTGCGGGCGATGGTAAACCTGGGGGTGCGGGAGTCCAAGTTGCCTAAGAACTTCAGCCTCGAAAAACTGCACTCGCTCCCCGAAGCCTGCGGCGTCTATTATTTCCACAACGAGGCCGGCGACGTGATTTATGTGGGCAAAGGCTTGAACATCAAGAAACGCATCGCCCAGCATTTCACCGACCAAACGGAGAAGGCCGCCAAGTTGCAAGCCCAAGTGGACGATGTTTCCTGGGAGGTGACGGGCAGCGAGTTGGTCGCACTGCTCAAAGAATCGCACGAAATCAAGCTGATGCGGCCGCCCATCAATCGGGCGCAGAAGGTGAGGGAATATCCGTTCGTCATCCATACTTTTGAGAACCAAGCGGGCTATATCTGCTTCGACGTGGCCAAACCGACGGTGAAAACCCGTAAAAGCCTACGGGTCATTTCCTCCTACCAAGACATCGCCCATGCCAAGGGCTGGCTGAAAGGCGCCCAAAAGCGCTTCAACCTCTGCCTCCGCCATTGCCACCTCGAAGACCGCAGCGGTCCTTGTTTTGACTTCCACCTCAAGCAGTGCTTCGGCGCCTGCATCGGTGCCGAAGCGCCGGACACCTACAATGAGCGGGCTGCGGCTGCCTTGCTTGCCCTCGACGAGAGCTTGTTGGAGCAAGATTTCTTTTTGATTGACAAAGGCCGGACACCCGACGAGAACGCTGTGGTGCTGGTGGAGGGCGGAGAGTACCAAGGCTATGGCTACGTGAACATGAACGAGGTGGAAGCGAACGATTTCGGGGGCTTGAAGGAGTACGTTAAGCCTTTTGAGAGCAACCCAGAGGTGAAACGGATTGTGCGCCGTTTTTTGGCGGGGAGCCACGGACTGAAAATAATTAAGCTCTGAAAATCTGCCAATAAAAAATGGCTTGGCAACTTCCGCTGCTAAGCCACCTTCAATGTTTCTAAGTGTTTAAAGTGTCTTGCCCAGCTTCTGTAGAAGCATGTAGTAAAATACAGCCCTAAGTCTCTGATTAGCGTCGTACTCAGCGCATACGCTTTTGATGGCAGCGTCCATTGCAGCGTTGTCGGTCATGCCGAGTTTCTTGGTCAGGAAATTGACTTTTACCCTGTCCAGTTCTGCCTGGTCGGTGCAGGATACCAAGGATGCGTCTTTCAGGTAGATAGACGGGCCAAGTCCCTTTGCAACTTTTGTCAACTGGTCTGCATCGACAGCACTTTTACCAGCAGATTTCAATGCTCCTTGGTATTTGACCATCATTTCATCGAATTTGCTCATAGAAAAAATGTTTTATGGTGAAAAAAAAGGTTTCGTGGCGAAGGTAGTAACAATTTCACTGCAAACAATAAATTCGGTATTTTTCACCCATTTATTTTGCCCACTTTTGATTGAATTTACAGCGCTGATTTTACCGATAAAATGCAGTCAAATATGCTCCCTAAGTGGTTTGTCAATTAAATAGTGTCGGGTTGAAGAAAGGGGCTTGGGGCGACGCAGCCGCCCCAAGAGAACCTTCTCCCCCGACGAGCCGCCGGAGAGCCTGTCCCGCCATTCGGGACGGCGAGAAGGGGCAAATACGATAGATTTTTTGAGCCACCATTATTGATTTGACGGGGGTGTATCAAATGTAATGCTGCCAATATTGGGCATGGGGGTTTGGGGGCGAAGCCCCCAAAAGCCTCCTCTCTCCCCACTGCGGCGCCGGAGGCGCCGCAGTGGGGAGGAAAGTGTTCGCTGGGGCGGCTGCGCCGCCCCAGACCCCTTGCTCAAAACAAAGCGGGCATTAGCATTACATTTGAGGCACCGCCGATTTGACAAAGCTCTAAGATAATTGTCGAAACGTATGATGAGGATTGAGGAATCGGCAAAGTGATTTTTCTCATCCATTCTTTGCTTCGCTTTGCACGAGTTTTGTGGCTCAAAGTTATTCATTAAAAACGACGATACATGGAACTCGATGTCAACACCTTTCGCCACCGCTCATGGGCAGAACCCTGGAAAGTCAAAATGGTCGAACACGTAAAAATGACCACCTACGAGGAGCGCAAAAAAGCCCTTGTGGATGCTGGCTACAACACTTTCCTGCTGCGCTCCCGGGATGTATATATTGACCTGCTGACTGACAGCGGCACCTCCGCCATGAGCGACCGCCAATGGGCCGGCATGATGATGGGCGATGAAGCCTACGCAGGAAGTGAGAATTTTTACCACTTGGAAGAAGCCGTCCAAAAGTATTACGGCTACAAATACGTCGTGCCAACCCACCAAGGCCGGGGCGCCGAAAATATCATTTCAAAAGTCCTGATAAAACCGGGTGACATCGTGCCCGGCAACATGTATTTCACTACCACCCGCCTGCACCAGGAGCTTGCCGGGGGCGAGTTTCACGACATCGTCATTGACGAGGCGCACGATCCCGAAAGCGAGCACCCATTTAAGGGTAATATAGACCTGAACAAACTGGAGGCGCTGGTTAAAAAATATGGCGCTGAAAAAATACCCTACGTCAGCATGGCTACCACGGTCAACATGGCGGGCGGGCAGCCCATCTCGATGGCCAACCTTCGGGAACTGCGGGCATACACACAAAAGCACAGCATACTCATTATCCACGACATGACGAGGGTGGCCGAAAACGCTTGGTTTATCAAGGTCAGGGAGGATGGCTATCAGGATAAAAGCGTCGCAGAAATCGTCAAGGAAATATGTTCACTGACGGACGGTGCCACCATGAGCGCCAAGAAGGACGCCCTCGTGAACATCGGCGGCTTCTTGGCCATGAACGACCACGGTATTTACGAAGAAGCTTGCAACCTCGTCGTGGTGTACGAGGGACTGCACACTTACGGCGGTCTGGCTGGACGTGATATGGAGGCCATGGCAATTGGCATCGGCGAGTCGGTGCAGGACGACCATATCCGTGCCCGCATTGGGCAGGTGGAGTACCTTGGCAACCGACTGTTGGCGCACGAAATCCCCATCGTGAAACCCATCGGCAGCCACGGCATTTTCCTAAATGCAAAGAAATTCTTGCCCTCCGTGTCCCAGATTAACTTCCCGGCGCAGGCGCTGGCAGCGGCCATTTACCTCGACTCCGGCATCCGTTCGATGGAGCGGGGAATCGTGTCTGCAGGCAGGGACAAGGCCACTGGCGACCACTACTACCCAAAACTGGAACTGGTGCGCCTGACGATTCCCCGGCGGGTTTACACCCAAGCGCACATGGACGTGGTGGTGGAATCCATACTCGAAGTTTATGACCAGCGAAACCGAATAAAAGGCTTTAAAATGGTGTACGAACCGAAGTACCTACGGTTCTTTCAGGCGAGGTTTGAGTCGCTGGGTTGAGGTAGGTTTTCTTGAAAAATTCGAGCGCACTTTCCAAGTTTTTTTCGGCTACCAAAGTTAGCCCAATCTCCAATTCCCAAGCCTCCCCGGCCATGAGCAGGCAATACGCCTCTGGCCTTTTTTCGTACAATTTTTCACACCAAAACAGTACCGCCTCCGGTGAAAGGGCATGGGTGGTGAATTCAAAATTCGCCGAAGGCTCGACCCTTTTCCATTGAAAACCACCTGGCATTTCCCCCTTGAACGCATCCACGAAAATGACCTCATCTGCTCCCGCAATCAACTCGGCATCCTCCACCTGCAACTGGTAGCGGTAATGGATTTCACCTTGAAAAGCATCACTCTGCTCCACCGCCTCACCGAACGCCCAGCCGAGGCCGTCGTCTTGCCTGCCGTTGTTGCCGATGGCGAAGAGGAGGGTGTTTTTATGATTTGACTCGCTCATCAATTATATTTCCTTCGTGATTAATGAGGGTAACCTTTAGGGGCATTTGGCCGATGGCATGTGTGGCGCAACTAAGGCAGGGGTCGTAGGCACGGATTGCAATCTCCACTTGATTGAGCAATGTATCCGTCAGTTCCGGTTTGCCGTCGAGGACGTTGTTGGCGACCCAGCGCACGGCCCGATTCATCGGCTCGTTGTTGTGGGTGGTGCTCACGATGAGGTTGCATCGGGTAATCATTCCCTTTTCGTCCGCCTGGTAGTGGTGGATGAGCGTACCCCTCGGTGCCTCCACAATGCCGATGCCCTCCGGTCGGCGATGGCCCTTTCGCAAGATGTCATCGCTGAGGATGTCCTCGTCATGAAGCAACGCTTTCATCAATTCAGCACAGTGCAGCATCTCGATGAGCCGTGCCCAGTGGAAGTGCATCGTATGGTTGTTCGGCTTGCCGCCGGTGTATTTTTTGAAAATTTCAAATTCCTGCTGCGCCAACGGCGTACCAATGCTATCACAAACGTTGAGACGGGCAAGCGGCCCTACCCTGCTCCATCCATTTTCCCTGCCGAGGTGGCGCAGGTAAGGGAATTTCAGGAACGACCAAGGCTCCACGCCTTCGGCAAAATAATTTACGTAGTCCACGTCCCGAATGTCGTCAAGGGTTCGGTTGCCGTCGGAATCAATGCCCCGCAGGCGTCCATCGTAAAGTTCGAGCGAGCCGTCGTCGGCATTTACCAAGCCCAAGTGCCCGCTTGGGTACGAAGCAAAACTGTCCAACCAAGGGGCGTTTTTTTCGTGGTAATCCTTGATGAAACCCACCACCTCTTTTGTCCAATCAATCATCGTGTCCACGTTGGGCAGGTCTTTCCCGTTCAAAAAATAGTCCCGGTCCTCGATGGTCATGCGCTTGTGGACACCACCCGGTACAGCGGCAATTCCGTGAATCCGTTTGCCCGCAATCACCCGGATGATTTCCTGCCCGAACTTGCGCATGGTGATGCCTTTTCGGGCCAGTTCCTTATTTTCCAATGCCACCGCCATTACGTTGCGCTTTTCCACTGGCGCATCCAAACCAAACAGCAAGTCGGGCGAAGCGAGGTAAAAAAAGTGCAGGGCATGGGACTGAAAAATTTGCCCGTAGTGCAGCAATCGCCTGATTTTGGTGGCAGTCGGCGACAGGTCCTTGGGGTCGAGTCCCGCCAATTGGTCAATCGCTTTTGCTGCCGCAATATGGTGGCTGACCGGGCAGATGCCGCACAGCCGCTGCACCAGCACTGGCGCCTCCCAATACGGGTGTCCCTGGATGAACCGCTCGAAGCCCCGGAACTCGACGATATGGAAAAAACTGTCCTTCACCCGTCCCTCGTCGTCCAGGTGGATGGTGACTTTGCCGTGCCCTTCGACACGGGTGACAGGTTCGATGATTACTTTTTGCATGGCAGTAGATTTCGATTCTTGGGCTTTTGGGCCAGCCTTCGGCAGGCCCAAAAGCCCAAGAGAGCGGTTGTTTTCGGCGGCTTCGCCGCCGAAAACAACCGCTTAACTTGGCTTAGTCATACTTGAACTCTGGAAATAGCACCGAATATTCTTGGTCAAAAAGAAGATTCTTCACCACTTTCCAGATATGGTTGGCGCTTGGCGGGCAGCCGGGGATGAAAAAATCAATGTCCACGACTCCGTTGCAAGCGTACACTTTGTCCAGGATTTTCGGGATGTCTTCGCTATGGGGGATGATGGCAGCCCCTTCTTCGCTGGTAAACGAGTGCAGGTACGCCTCTTCCAGGCATTCCCGAAGGGGCAACGTGTTGCGCATGGCAGGCAACCCGCCCCAGATGGCACACTCGCCGATGGCAACGAGGATTCCGCATTTCTTGCGAAACTCCCGCAACACCTCCACATTTTCGGAATTACAACAGCCGCCCTCGATGATACCGAGGTCCACTTTTTTTGTAAAATGCTTGATGTCAGTCAACGGCGACTTGTTGAATTCGACCAGTTCCACGAGGTCCAAAATGCCCATGTCAAGGTCGAGCATGGACATGTGGCAACCGAAACAGCCCGCCAGCGACACCGTGGCGATGACTTTTTTCTCGCCATTTTTTAGGGCATGGACACTGGGAAACACGATGGGAACCGTTTCCCCGTTTGCCAGTTCCCCAATGTCGTACTTGCGGTCGCCGAAAGGTCGGGCAAGGCTTTTCCCCCGCACCAAAATCGCCCCGGTCGGACAAATATGCATCGCATGAACAGCCTGTTCTTCCGTCAGCGTTGCCTCCTGTTCATAGTCAATGGCGACCTCGGTATCGTTGCCTCGGTTGGCAAAGCTGAACACCCGCTTGCCGTCCGTCGTCAGCACTTCGTCCACGCAGCGGCGGCAGCGAATGCAGCGGTTGTGTTCGATGACCACTCGCTTGGGGTTGTAGTCAATGATGCGGTCCACGAACAAGTGCGGAAACCGGCTCACATTAACGCCCAATTGGTAGCCCATTCCTTGCAGGTCGCAATCGCCGCTTTTTTCGCAGGCGGGACAGAAGTGGTTGCCTTCGGCAAACAGCATTTCCACCATTGCCTTGCGGGTGTCGTGCAGCGTCGGGTCGTCGTGTACGACCACGTTCATGCCGTTTCTGGCGAGGGTCGTGCAGGAGGCCGTGTGCCGCCCGTTGACCTCCACCGTGCAAACTCGGCAGGTGCCGAGCGGCGGGTCAATGTGCTCGTAATAACAGAGCGACGGCATGTCCACGCCCGCTTTGCGGATGGCATTTAGCAGCAATTCTCCGTCCCTGACCTGGACTTCTTTGCCGTCTATGGTGATGGTTATTGGATTTTGCATGACATTAGGTCTTCTGGTTTTGAAAATTCATCATTCATCATTCTTTCACCGCTTCCTCGTATTCTCTCACCGCTGCCGCCATGTCAAAGCCCATGTTCAGGCGGCTGCCCGACTTGTCCACACGCTGGTCGAAGTACTCAGGGAACTTGTGGATGGCGTCCACAATGGAGTTCGGCGACATTTGCCCCAAGCCGCAGCGGCTGTTTTGCTTAATGGTGGCGCCCCAGTCTTCGAGTTCCACCAAATCACGCAGCGAACCAAGCCCCAATTGTAACTTTTCCAGCTTGCGGTTCAGGATGAAATTGCCAGCTCTGCATGGGGTGCAGATGCCGCAGCTTTCGAGCTTGAAGAAGTTGGAGAAATTGAGCAGGATTTGCAGCAGGTCACGGGTTTTGTCAAAAACCATGAACGAGCCGCCGCAGAGCAGGTCTTCCTTACAAATTCGGCGGTTGCGTTCTTTCATCGAAACTGCCACGCCGCTCGGCCCGCTCACCTGCACGTAGTACGGGTCGTTTGCTTCGCAAAGCGCCAGCAGGTCGCCGAGCCGCATGCCCCACTCGATTTCGAAAATGCCCGGCTTGGCGCAGTCGCCGCTGATGGAAATGAGCTTGGTGCCGGGAGAGTCCTTCGTGCCGATTTTCCGCATTTTCTCCGCCCCCGATTCGAGGATGCGGGCAGCAGTGGCAAAGGTTTCCACATTGTTCACCAACGTCGGTTTGGCGAGGTAGCCCCGCTCGACCGGGAAGTAGCGTCGGGTGCGGGGTTCGCCCCGTTTGCCTTCGAGGGAGTTGAGCAGCGCCGTTTCTTCGCCGCAGACGTAGGCGCCTGCGCCGAGCTGCACCCGAATGTCGAACGAGAAGGGCTGCTTGGCGGGGATGTGGTCGCCGAGCCAACCTTTTTCTCGAAAATCTTCCAGTGTTTGCTCGATTTTTTCTTTAAGCCAACGGTACTCCGCTCGCAGGTAGATGATCCCCTCAGAAGCGCCGACGGCATAAGCACCAAGCGCCATGCCCTCAATGACGAGACCTGGCATGGTGTTCAGCAGCACCCGGTCCTTGAAGGTGCCAGGTTCGCCCTCGTCGGCGTTGCAGACCACGAACTTGCGGTTGCTCACGCTCTTTCGACACGTCTCCCATTTGATGCCCGTTGGGAAAAATGCACCGCCCATGCCCATCAATCCTGCTTCTTTGATGCTGTTGATGACCTCGGCAGGTTCCAATTCCTTGAGGTTTCGAAGGGCAGCACCTGGCTCGTAATCTTGTAAAATGAACGTGTTTTCGCCGGGCGTATAGCGGATATTGTTCTTCGGCTCATCGCAGATGGAGATGGCAGGTGAGCCGGTTTTCAGCTTCGCAACGAGCGTTTTAACCTTCTGTGGCGTCAGTTCGGTGACGGGGCAAAAGTCAATCAGCGCCGCAGGTTCCTGGTCGCTCAGACCGATACAGGATGTTTCGTAGAACCCGAACATACCGCTGGCATCAGTCCCTCCGAGTGTAGCACTAGTTTCTTTTTCAAATGCCTGCTTCACCCCCTCGAAGCCGTTCAGTTCCGACACAATGCTGTTGTTCAGGTAAATCGTGTGCTTGCCCGAAGGCTGGCGGTGGAAGAAATGGTAGAACGACACGACTCCCTCGATTTCCACGGCGGAGGTGTTGAACAACGTCGCCAATTGGGCGATATCGCCGTTGTCGAGGTAGCCTTTTACATCGTGCATTGCCCAGATGGCGTTCAATAATTGTGTGCGGGCAAGATGGATAGGTCGCATGTTGAGTGGTTTGATGACACCCAAAAGTCAGGAGAAGTAGGCAGGAGAAGGATGACATTTGTCATCATTTTTAGCTGATTAAGTGCAAAATTAAATTCCGAGTTCTGCCCATCCATCAAGCATTCAAAAGGGAATGCAGCTGCTCAAAAACCTGCCGCTTCAATTCGGGAAGCATCGCTTCAATCTTTTCCGACAGCGTGATTTGCTGTTGTTGAAGCGTTTCAATGGAAACGGCGAAGAGGTAAATTTTGGGCAACTTGCCCATGAACAACATCGCTTCGATGACGTCTTTCATGCCGATGTCGTGTGTGCTCATGGCCTTGGGAAAGTCTTGGGAAAAGCGAGGCTCCAGCAGGCGAATCGTGCCGGGTGGTTGGCCATCAAGCGTAGCATCAATCAAAACAACGGTGGGATAATCCTCAAAAAAATGGCTCAAGTGAAAGCCGCCCGTGCCGCCATCGAGCACGTCCACACCGGGCGGAAGCGGCTCATTTTCAAGACGTTGTGCAAAATGGACACCGACACCTTCGTCGCCCATGAGGTAGTTGCCAATGCCGAGGAGGAGTATTTTTTTCAAGATTTGCTGCTTGATTGTTCTTTCTCAAAGGCTTCCTCTTCGATAAACTTCCAGCCGCCGCCCATCGAGGAAATCTCGCCCCGGCCTTCCACGTAGTCGTGATAGAAAACGAGGTAAACGTGAATCATCGCAAACACGATGAAAAACCACATGGCGGCATGGTGCCAGTTGCGCAGCGCAAAGTCGTCACCAAAAATCACGGTTACCCACACGAACATATCAGCGAACCACCAGTCGCTCATGGAAGCGTACAACCCGAAGCCCGTGACGCATTGCAGCAGGAACGCCAGAAAAGTGAGGAAGTAGATGAATCCCGCCAGCGAATTGTGCCCAACGGAGAGGTGCTCTTTTTCTTTTTGCAGGAAAATGTCAATTTTGATGACCTGCCACATCTCCTGCCAAAATTTGCGGTTAGAAGGGATGAAATTGTGCCAATTCGCATACTTGTTGCCCACAAAACCCCAGTACAACCGGAACAGGAAGTTGAAAAAGAACAAGTACGCCGCCACAAAGTGGATGAACCGAATCCAGCCGAACAAGTAGCGGTCGGACGCTTCCACATTAGACATAATGGCGGGCGGATTGCCAATCAAATAGCCCGTGACGCAGAGCGCCACAATGACGAGTGCGTTCAACCAATGGTAAAACCGCACGGGCAGTTCCCATACGAAAACACGGCGGAGTTTGTGTGATGCTGCTTGCATAATCTGACGGTTTGTAGGTTCTCAGACTACCTTGATTCGACTGATATGCTTCCCTTCCTCGTCGTACACATGCACCGAGCAAGCCAGGCACGGGTCGAACGAGTGGATGGTGCGCAGAATTTCTAGCGGCTGCTCTGGGTCGTGTACGGGCGTGTCCATCAGGGCGGCCTCGTAGGCGGACATCTTGCCGTTGGGGTCCCGTGGCGATGCGTTCCAAGTGGTCGGCACCACGAGCTGGTAGTTCTTTATTTTCTCGTTTTCGATGACAATCCAGTGAGCCAGTGCGCCCCTCGGCGCCTCGGAGTAGCCGACGCCTTGGCAGGTTTTCTCCCACTTGGCCGGGTTGAATTTCTCCATGTTGGCCATGCGGGTGTCGCCGTTTTTCAAGTTGTTGATGAGTTGGTCGAAGAACTCCAAACCCCACTGCGCCACCAGCACGCTTTCGAGGCCACGGGCTGCCGTGCGACCCAGTGTCGAGAACAGCGCCGTTACTGGCACCTTCAGCTTCGCCAAGGTACTGTCCACCACCTCTTTGAAATCCTCCCGACCACGAGCGTAGCCGATGAGCACCCTGGCCAGCGGGCCTACCTCGACGGCGTTTCCCTTCCAGCGTGGTGTTTTCAGGAAGCTGTATTTTTCCTCAACGTTCAAATATTCGTAAGGCGGTTTCGGCCCGGTGTAGTTGATTTTTGATTCACCTTTCCAAGGGTGCAGGCCCACTTTGTCGTCGCCTCCCTCGTAATCGTACCACGAGCGGTGGATGAACTCCTGCACCTCGCTGTCGTCCCGCACGTCCACTTCCATTACATTCGAGATGTCTTTGTTCAAAATCACGCCCGTCGGGAACTTGAAGCTCGACTTGTCGGCGAAGCCGTTGGTCGGCAAATCGCCGTAGCTCATGAAGCTGCCCAAGCCGCCGCCGATGGCACCCCAATCGAGGTAGTACGGTGCAACCGCCAACAGGTCGGGGATGTACACCTGCTCGACAAACTCCTTCGCATCCTGCAAAAGCTGGTGCACGTAGGCCAATCGCTCGGCGTTGATACCGCTCACGTCGTCCAAGCCTATGGCACAGGCCATGCCGCCCACGAGGTAGTTTGGGTGCGGGTTTTTTCCCCCGAAAATGGCGTGGATTTTCACCACTTCCTTCTGCCATTCCAGCGCTTCGAGGTAGTGCGCCACGCCAATCAAGTTCACCTCCGGCGGCAGTTTGTATGCCGGGTGCCCCCAGTAGCCGTTGGCGAAAATGCCCAACTGCCCGCTCTCGACGAACTTCGTCAGCCTTTTTTGCAAATCGGAAAAATAGCCCGGCGAGCTTTTCGGATAGTTGGAAATGCTCTGTGCAATTTCCGAGGTTTTCTTCGGGTCGGCTTTCAGCGCAGAGACGATGTCCACCCAGTCGAGGGCATGGAGGTGGTAGAAATGTACCACATGGTCGTGCAGGTATTGGGTGCAAAACATGATGTTGCGCACCAGTTCCGCATTGGGTGGGATAGTGACGCCTATCGCATCTTCCACCGCTCGGCAAGAGGCCAGCGAGTGAACCGAAGTGCATACCCCGCAGACCCGCCCGACAAACGCCCAAGCGTCCCGTGGGTCACGCCCCTTGAGGATTTCTTCCAGCAGCCGCACCATCGTGCCGGCGCTGTATGCGTCCGTGATTTTGCCGTTGTTGATTTCGGCTTCGATGCGAAGGTGGCCCTCAATGCGGGTGACGGGGTCCACTACGATGCGTTGTCCCATGATACTTTTTTTGAGGTTTAGGAGGTTGGGAAAGGTTGAGAAAGTTGAGAACGAGACGCACTAAACCTTCTAAACCCCTCTAAACCTTCTAAACAATCACAGTTCCTTCTCAGCGTCCTTTCCTTCTTCTATCAAATTGCTGATGAGTTTTTTCTTGCGCAAATTGGTGGCAATGGCGTGAGCGGCGATGCCCAAGGCCGTTACTCCAGCAGCCACTTTGCCGACGTCGTCGGCATTGCTCTCGATGCCGAAGCCGGGGAAGTTGGCCATTTGGCGATACAGCGGGCCGTTGTCCCAGAAATTCTCCTCGCTGCAACCGAAGCAACCGTGGCCGGACTGGATGGGGTAGCTCGTGCCATTGTTCCACTTCATCACGCCGCATGCGTTGTAGGTCATCGGGCCTTTGCAGCCGACTTTGTAGAGGCAGTAGCCCTTCTGGGCGTTCTCGTCGTCGAAGGTCTCGACAAAAAGACCAGCGTCGTAGAACGGACGGCGGTAGCAGGTGTCGTGTACCCGCTTGGAGTAGAAGGCTTTCGGACGACCGACCCGGTCGAGTTCGGGCAGCCTGCCAAACGTAATCATGTGGATGATGACGCCCGCCATGACCTCTCCAATCGGAGGGCAGCCGGGCACTTTGATAAGGGGCTTGCCGTGTACCAATTTATGGATAGGCGTTGCCGTGGTCGGGTTCGGGTGGGCGGCCTGCACGCAGCCGTTGCAGGCGCAACTGCCCCATGCGATGATGGCCTTGGCACCCTCGGCGGCCTCTTCCAGCACTTGCATCGCCGACTTACCACCGATGCAGCAATACACGCCGTCGTCTTTGGTCGGCACGGAGCCTTCCACGCAGAGGATGTACTCGCCGTGGTAGTCCTTCATGGTCTTCGCTTTGGCAGCCTCTGCTTGGTGGCCACTGGCAGCCATGAGGGTTTCGGTGTAGTCAAGCGAGATTTTGTCCAAAAGGATGTCCGCCACAATGGGGTGCGAAGAGCGGATGAAGCTCTCGCTGCAACAGGTACACTCCTGAAAGTGCAGCCAAATGACGGGCACTCGGCTGGTCTTTTGCAGCGCATTGGCGACCTGAGCCACACCGCTGGCCTCCAATCCGAGGTAAGCCCCAATAATGGAGCAGAACTTCATGAAGTCCCTGCGGGAATAGCCTTTTTGACGGATTTCTTCGTAATAGGTGGGACGGCGGGTTAGCGATGTCGTCATGTCAGCACGATTTGGTAGGTGAAAAAATGGCTGAATTTTCCTTTCGGAAACATGTGCGAATGTAGCCGTGTATAATTGGTTCGTCTGATGAGGTTTGTCACTTATTTGGCTTGATAAATATCATCTTTGACTGATGCTCGCTCCTTTTATCTTCGTCCAAGTATTTTTTCACCAAAATAATTGACAACATGAAAAAATGGCTCCTATTTTTCCCGGCACTCGTGCCCTTTGTTGCCTCCGCGCACGAAGGCCACGGCATTTTTGACGCCCATTCGCTGATGCACTATTTCGGTACACTTGAACATGGTTTGCCGATTGCAGGTGCGGTGATTTTGACGGCGATAATATTGCACCGCAAAAGCAAGCGGGTTTTTGTGAAATAAGCGCAAATGCACGAACTTTCCATCATCGCCAGCATCGTTGAAATCGCCGAGGCAGAAGTGCAAAAGGCGGGTGCCCAGCGGATCGAATCCATCGAACTGGAAATCGGCGAACTGGCAGGCATCGAGTTTTCGGCACTGGATTTTGCTTGGGAAGTCGGCGTGAGCCAGACCGTGCTGGAAAATGCTGAACGTCATATCAATCGTATCAGCGGGCAGGCTCGGTGCAGCGAGTGTGAGACGATTTTTGACATGCAAGCGCTGTACGACCCCTGCCCCGGTTGCGGCTCGTACTTCAGCGAAATTTTGAAAGGTAAAGAATTGAGCGTCAAGGCTTTGACGGTAACTTGGTATTAGAATATTGAGATATTGGGATATTGAGCTGAGGCTTCTATCTCAATATCTCAATATCCCAATATCTCAATATCTCAATATCTCAATATCAATCTTTTATGTGCGGAATTTGCGGCTGCGGCCAACCCGACGGTGCAGTAACCATCAGGA
>CAZDSU010000097.1:0-20972 GCA_964508135.1 uncultured Saprospiraceae bacterium | reverse complement strand
AAAACTTTGAAAACCAGCCTTTTATAAAGGTTCTAATCCAAACCTCACGTTAAAAAAGGCAAATGATATGGCTTATTTTACGACAGACTTCCTGAATTTCTTTGCGGAGCTTTCCATGAACAACGACCGGGATTGGTTCAATGCCAACAAGGCCCGTTTTCAAAAAACCGTAGAAAAGCCGTTCACGGAGTTTGTCGGAGCGCTGATAGAGCGGGCGCAGCAGGTGGACAACCGGATAGTCCTGACGCCAAAGGATGCGATTTTTCGGATTTATCGGGACACCCGGTTTGGCGCTGACAAGACTCCCTACAAGACCCACATGTCGGCCCTCATCACACCGGGCGGGCGAAAGGGCATGAGCGAAAGCGGAATGTATCTGCAAATGGGTTGTGATGATTTCCGCATCTACGGCGGGGCGTACCAACCGGAGAAAAAGCAATTGCAGAACATCCGGGAGGCAATTGCCGCTGATTTGGGTGGCTTTTCTGCCTTGATAAATGAGAAAAATTTTGTGGGAAAATATGGTGGGTTGCATGGCGATGAAAACAAACGTCTGCCCGCCGAGCTGATGGAAGCCGCAGCAAAGCAGCCGCTTATTTTCAAGAAGTCATTTTACTACTTCCACGCGTTCGATGTAGAAACCATTCTTCAGGAAGATTTGGTTGACGTGTGCATGGAGTACTACCTTGCCGGGAAGCCTGTTGGCGATTTTCTGGCGAAGGCAATGAAGGGTTAGCCCTATTTGAACAAGGAAAAGAACTTGCCCATCAGACCTGGTTCAGCTTTTCCTTCCAAGGTGAATTGCCGCACAAACACCTTGTCGCTGATGTAAATCCAAGCGTGATATTCGCCGTTTATTAATTCCTTGATATCAAATGCTAATGCTTCTGAGGCTTCTTCCACGCTAAGATTCGAGGTGAGTACAGACTTCCCCAGTTTGTCCTGAACAATCACTTGGATGCTACCGGGTTGATGAGAATGAATTTCAAGAACTGCAGTCTCTGTATTATTTTGTGAGCTTATTTCACCGAGGAAAATTTCTGGCACATTGGAGGTGTTTCCCATCTAAACTATTTTCTGGTTTGACTTGAGTTTTAAAACAAGGTCACAAGTACCAAGTCCCTACATTATTTTCTAATTGGTTAGAAAAGAGTAGGTTGAAAGTTATAGACTAGACTACGCAGCTATCGACCCTCTCAATTGCAGCGCTACAATACTTTAGTCGCTGGCCATAACGGCATACCGGCGTAAAGGTTCTTCAACTTTTTACATTTCAGCATGTTTGTCAGCCACTCAATTTGGAATTGTCACCTGGAGGGCGATTCAGCGCCTTGTCAGGATTCAAGCTGACAAGGCGCTGAATCGCTTACTTTTTCACTACTTGCATCAATTGGTTAAATCCAGATTCATCGTCGTACAACTGCAGGAAGTACACACCAGAAGGATAAGATTTCAAGGAAATTTGTGCCATGAGCACACCGTTGTACTGCACATGGCAAGCAACGAAATTAGGGTCAAGTTCTTGTTCATAATTTTTTAAAAGTTGGTGTGAAAGTAATTTGGAAATAAACCGACACAAGTTAGGCAGGAAGGATTAAATTCCAGTTTCAGTGCCCAAAAATGTAATGTAATAGCTAAAATTCATCATTGCCTACTGTTGCTTCCCCACCGTTGTTAAGATATGTTGGTAATTTCCTTCACGAAATCTTTTCCAATCCAGCACAAAAGGCATTAAGTTTGCCAACGATATGATGTCGGGCAAAATCGCACGGCTTAATAATTTTTTTAACCGATAAAATTTATCCCATGGTAAGAACTTCAATCTTCCTTTTTGCCTTTACTTGTTTGCTTTTTTCGTGCAAAAGGGACAACCCAGATGTAATGAACGCCCAGCCTGTTGGCGACAAAGATTGGGTAAAAACCGAGTCTGGAAAAAAATCGGACGAACTCAAGGCTAACTCCGCAAAGGAAGGCGATATTAAAGGCATTGCCACCAAATCGTTGCAAACCCTCCAAACGGCATACAAAGCCGCCAGCGGTAAAGTACCCGGCGTCGGCGATGTGACTGTGCTGCTCGACGACAACCTGAACCTGATTATTGAGAACAAGTCAGGGTTGAGCACCACCACTACTCAGGTCAACCTCAAGAGCATTGACACTGATTTTAGTCATGTTGAAATCCTGTCCGATGCCCAGGGGCATGAATTCCCAGGATTCAGAATCAAGGTGCTGCCAGGTAAACCAAAAGTAACGGTAAGCGATGGTGGAGCCAAGGGCAAGGAAATGGACTACCTGGAAGTCATTTTGTCCAGCCGCCCTGACGTTGAACATTCCCTTTCTGCTATTACCCTTGCAGCGCAGGTAGCTCAGAACACATTGCCTATCGGCGTGGATTAAGCAGAAATGCTTGAAAAAACAAAGTCCTGGTCGCCGTGACGGCACCAGGACTTTTTTAATTTTACAATGCGAGATGTAAAAACTAACCTAATTTTTTCTTTAGAACCTCACCGTAACACCGCCGTTCAGCAACGACACACCATAGCCAAGCTCGGCATAGATGCCAATATGTTTTTGGATGAAAAAGGTGGAGCCAACAAACCCAGCGTACATCAATCGGCCATTCGGCGCATTGGGGTCGTTAGTGGTTGGTTCGCCCTTGACCTGGAGGTAATCACGACCGGTTGTGGTCTTTTCAGTAATGTCTTGGAACACGTAGCCAAGTCCGCCACCACCGTAAACCTCAAACCGTTCGCCCATCCCTTTCTTCAACTCACCGCGTAGGCCAAGAAAAGTCTGTTTGTTGGTGGATTGGATGGCCAACCCGTCGTTTATTACGGTTGGTTCAGCGGTCGTTGAACTGTAACCGCCAAAAGCATTCACGCTGAACATTGAGGTAACTTGGTAGCCCAGCTTGAAAGTCATGGGTACGGTGTTCGTTGTAGCGTTGTCCATCAACGTGGTAGGCTCGAAGCCAACACCTGCGCTGATATTCAGTTTACCGGATTGGGAGTAGGCAGTTGCCGTGGAAAGGCAAAAAAATGCGATGATAAAATGGATGTTCTTCATGGAATAAAAATTTTGGTTTAACAGACTTTGCAAATGCGTGTTGGGTATTTACAAGAATCTAAATATTAGAAAGTGTTTAGTCAATTTGATGTCGCAAAATTGGGCGCATTCGACCAACCTAACAACCCCTGTTTTGAAATTTTATTTTAAAATGACAATTCGTTAACCTATTGGTTGTGGCTATTGTTCTGAAATTATCAACAATTCAGAATAAAAAACCGAAACACTTAGAAACCCACTTATTGCCAGTTCCAACAAGTCAAGTTCAATCAGAATTTAAAATTTTTGCAAATAATTTTCATCCTTCACAAAAGATTAATCAGAATAGCAAGCAAAAACCAAAGATTGAATACAATTCTTCAAAAAGACAACTGTATCAGGTTATCCCCCTGATTGAAGGGGAATGAAAAGGAAAAATTTCAGACAGGAAGGTTCAAGTGCCCGTTTTTGAAAGCTAAGATTCGCAAATCAGATACGGTTGCATTTGCCATGCTGGCCTTGAACTTTGAACTTGGCAGGTAAATTTTAAAGCATAAACGAGTGTGTGAAAATTGGGTGTAAAATTGAAGAACTGGAACTAAAACGGCATTGCTTTTTGCTTATTTTCGGAATTGTGGTTATTTTTTCCACATTCCCGTTTTTGTAATTAATCAGACCAAAAACCGTTTTTGGAGCATTTAACCCTAACTTTGCCTGCTAAAAGCGACACCTGTTTTTATGGTAAAAATTGGCAACGTACAACTCACGGACTTCCCGCTGCTACTCGCTCCGATGGAAGACGTCAGCGACCCGCCCTTTCGCCGCCTGTGCAAGGAGCAAGGTGCTGACATGATGTACACTGAGTTCATCAGCGCCGACGGTTTGGTACACGATGCTGATAAAAGCTTCAAAAAGCTGGAAGTTTTCGATTACGAGCGGCCCATTGGCATTCAGTACTTCGGGGGGCATTTGGAAAGCATGATTCAGGCGGCGCACATCGTCGAAAACGCCAACCCAGACGTCATTGACATCAACTACGGCTGCCCGGTGGCCAAGGTCGCCTGTCGAATGGCAGGTGCAGGACTCCTGCAAGACGTGCCCAAAATGGTGGAATTAACTGCCGCTGTCGTCAACAGCACCAGCAAACCGGTGACCGTAAAGACCCGCCTAGGCTGGGACGACAACACCATCAATATCGTTGAAGTGGCAGAGCGGTTGCAGGATATTGGCATTCAGGCATTGACCATCCATGCACGTACCCGCAAGCAGATGTACAAAGGTGAAGCGGATTGGAGCTGGATTGCGAAGGTGAAAGAAAACCCTCGGATGACCATCCCCATCTTCGGAAACGGTGACGTGGACAGCCCCGAAAAAGCGCTTGAATACCGCAACCGATACGGGGTGGACGGTATCATGATTGGTCGGGCAGCCATTGGCTACCCCTGGGTTTTCCGGGAAATAAAGCACTACTTTGCCACTGGCGAACTGATGGCTCCGCCAACTACCGAAGAACGTGTGGAAGCAGCCCGCCAGCACCTGCGCCACTCCATCGAGTGGAAGGGCGAAAAGCTTGGCGTGGTGGAGATGCGGAGGCATTACACCAACTACTTCAAGGGGTTTCACAGTATCAAGCCTTACCGGAGCCGACTGGTCGAGGAATACTCGCCAACTGTACTCTATTCAATTTTGGACGAAATCATGGAGGCATACGGTGAACTCGAACTGACCTGACGTCCATCATTTTTCACCAATCAACAATCACTAACCAATTGGTTTTCAACATATTACCACAAGAAAGAGAGGTTTTCAACCTCATTGCGAAAGCAGCAAAAAACTGTGGCATGCCCGCCTACGTGGTGGGTGGTTATGTGCGTGACCGCTTATTGGCCCGACCCACGAAGGACATTGACATCGTTTGCGTGGGCGACGGCATTCGGCTGGCCAACGAAGTCGCATCACTCCTCAGCCCAAGGCCAAGAGTAGCTTTTTACAGCCGTTTTGGTACAGCAATGCTACGGCACAGGGACATGGAAATCGAGTTCGTGGGAGCACGGAAGGAGAGCTACCGAGCTGACAGCCGCAAGCCCGAAGTGGAACAGGGAACGCTTGAAGATGACCAGCTGCGCCGAGATTTCACCATCAACGCACTTGCCATCAGCCTAAACGACGAAGATTTTGGCAATATCCATGACCCTTTCGGTGGGCTTCAACATTTGGAGCAAAAAATCATCAAGACCCCAACTGAGCCGGGGCGCACCTTTAGCGACGACCCGCTGCGCATGATGCGGGCCATCCGGTTTTCAACGCAACTTGGCTTCAAAATCGAGGACGAAACCCTGCGGGCCATCTCAAAATATCGAAACCGCATCCATATCGTTTCCCAAGAGCGCATCACGACCGAGCTTGAAAAAATCCTTGCTGAACCTATCCCATCGGTTGGATTTAAGCTGTTGTTCGATACTGGATTGCTCGAAATCATTTTCCCCGAAATGGTAGCGCTCCACGGCGTGGAGGTTCGGGAAGGCATCGGCCACAAGGACAATTTCTACCACACACTGCAAGTGGTGGACAACCTCAGTCGCAAGACGCAGGATATTTGGTTGCGTTGGGCAGCGGTTCTCCACGACATTGCGAAGCCGCCCACCAAACGCTTCCATCCGACCGAGGGCTGGACATTCCACGGCCATGAGACTTTGGGTGCTGCGATGGTGCCCCGCATCTTCAAAAAGCTGCGACTGCCCACCAACGAGAAGATGAAGTTTGTGCAAAAAATGGTACAGTTACACCTGCGCCCCATCGCACTGACGAAGGAAGAAATCACGGACAGCGCCGTGCGCCGACTGCTTTTTGACGCTGGAGAAGAAATTGATGCACTGATGCTGCTAGCACAAGCAGACATCACTTCCAAAAACGACTCAAAAGTGAAGCGCTACCTCGAAAACTACGAGTTTTTGCGCCAGCGAATCATCGAACTGGAAGAAAGCGACCGGCTGCGCAATTGGCAACCGCCTGTGTCCGGTATTGACATCATGAACACTTTTCAGATTCCACCGGGCCGAGAAGTTGGCATCATCAAAAACGCCATTCGGGAGGCAATACTGGACGGGGAGGTGAAAAACAGATTCGAGGAGGCTTACCAATTTATGCTAAAAAAAGGTGCTTCCATTGGCCTCGAAGCCAAGCGGTTGCTGACGGAAAGCACAGTAGATGCAGAGTGATGTGGGCAATGTAAGTTGCTCAATCCTGGTTACTTTTTTTCAAACTAAAACTGAATCACATGAAACTCATTAATAAAAAACCCATCCTGACTGGCCTGTTTTTTTGCTGTTTTCTCTTGGGAGAAAGTCTTGCCCAAAAAGCAGATGACTGTGTTAAAGCGGCCAAAACTTCCCGACCGACCCATGTATTGGTCAACGCTCACAAGCTCAATTCTTTCTACAGGAACTATAACGACGAGGCCAGTTTTGCCAATACCAAAATCGTGAAATCAGAATTGGCGTACTACCTGCTGGCCACTGAGACTAATGGCACTCGCATTTTCGCCTTTGAATTGGAGCTGAAGGGAAAAAAGCTGTACCTGAACAAAAAACTCCCCGTTCAAACCTGCTCAGAGGGCGAACTTTCGCTGGATACTTTCTTACAAGACGAGGGGAAAATCAAGGGGTGCAGGATGGGCAGCCATGCCATTCGGCAAGTTCAGTAGCTGGCTCTTTTCCCTTCCAATCGGTCCACATATTGCACATCTCCGAGCCTGAATTTAATGGGAAACCGAGTTGCCTTTTCCATTTTCACTTCCATTTTGCAAAAAAAGGCGAGGTCGGAGTAGCACCAGGCTCGTGGCATCGGCTTTTGAGTTGTATTCGACGCAAAGGAAAGCGATTTTGTCAGGGAAAATTTTTCGTCGGCAATGCCAGCCATTCTCCATTTTGGGTCAAACCGCAGCCCTGCCGACTGGGCATGACCCAAGCCTACCGAAGCAAAAAAAACCAAGGCTATTATCCAAATTCTCATCACGGTTTTATCCAATTGCGCATTTTCCCGCCCAAATCATCAAGCCAAGGGTAATGCAGCCTTTAATGGTAAAGAAAAGTATGCCTGCCACGCCCAAACGCTTGAACCAGGACTTTTTTTGCGCTGTATTTTCGATTTCTTGCATTTTACTACTTGGTGTTAAGGCAAGCTGCCTGCTTGTTTATACTTGAAAAACACCCACATTAAACCGCTCAATGGGCGAATGATTTGCCATTTCGATGCCGGTTGAAATCCATTGGCGGGTCTCGACGGGGTCAATGATGGCATCTACCCAAAGCCGGGCGGCTGCATAATAAGCCGTCGTTTGGGTGTCATATTTCTCCTGAATGTGCTCCAACAGTTTCTTTTCGTCGGCCTCGGTAATCTCTTGACCTTTCGATTTTAGGGAGGCCACTTGGATTTGCAGCAGCGTTTTTGCGGCTTGCGCTCCGCCCATCACCGCAATTTTGGCAGTAGGCCAAGCCACGATGAGCCGGGGGTCGTAAGCTTTTCCGCACATGGCGTAGTTGCCTGCGCCGTAGCTGTTGCCCATCACGATGCTGAACTTCGGCACGGTGGAATTGGACACAGCGTTGACCATTTTTGCCCCGTCTTTGATGATGCCGCCATGCTCACTGCGGCTTCCGACCATGAAGCCCGACACGTCGTGCAAAAAGACAAGTGGGATTTTTTTCTGGTTGCAGTTCATGATGAAACGGGCCGCTTTGTCCGCCGAATCGGAGTAAATGACGCCGCCAAACTGCATCTCCCCCTTCGCAGATTTGGTCACGGTGCGGTTGTTGGCCACGATGCCCACTGCCCAACCATCAATGCGGGCGTAGGCGCAAGTGATGGTTTTGCCGTAATCTTTTTTGTAGTAGGTCAGCTTGGAGTCGTCCACGATGCGTTTGAGGATTTCGTCAGTTTCGTACTGCTTCCCAGCATCGGTTGGGAAAATCTGGTACATCTCCGCAGCCTTAAACTTAGGCGGCGCTGGCGCAATACGGTCGAAGCCCGCCTTTTCATTACTGCCCAATTTGTCCACCAATTCACGGATGGTATCTAGGCATTCCTTGTCGTCCTTCACTTTGTAATCGCAGATGCCAGAGATTTCAGTTTGGGTGACGGCCCCGCCAAGGGTCTCCTTGTCCACTTCCTCTCCGATGGCGGCCTTGACGAGGTAAGGCCCCGCCAAAAAAATGCTGCCGCTACCCTCCACTATCAACGCCTCATCGGACATGATGGGCAGGTAAGCGCCGCCCGCCACGCAACTTCCCATGATCGCTGCAATCTGCGGTATGCCCATGGACGACATCTTGGCATTGTTCCTGAAAATGCGCCCGAAATGCTCCTTGTCTGGAAAAATCTCGTCCTGCATGGGCAGGTAAACCCCGGCACTGTCCACCAGGTAAATGATGGGCAGGCGGTTTTCCATCGAGATTTCTTGCGCCCGGAGGTTCTTTTTCCCAGTGATGGGAAACCACGCCCCGGCCTTCACGGTGGAGTCGTTGGCGACGATGACGCACAGCCTACCGCTCACCCGTCCCAATGCCACTACCACGCCCCCGGCTGGACACCCACCGTGCGCTTCGTACATTTCGAAGCCAGCAAATGCGCCAACTTCGAGCCACTCTGTTCCTTTGTCCACCAAATAATTGATGCGCTCCCGGGCGGAGAGCTTGCCTTCCGATTGGAGCTTTTCCAGTTTTTTGGTGCCTCCTCCAAGCCTTATTTTCACCAACCGGTGCTTCATCAGCGAGATTTGGAGCTTCATCGAGTCCTCGTTCTTGTTTTTTTCGATATCCATGCGCTTTTCTGTTCAAGGTATTTGACTTAACCCAATTTTGGCTTCAAAGAAAAGAACAAACGGCTGAAAAGCAAAACGGCATTGAAATACTCCAATGCCGTTTTGCTTTTTGGTGGCCGAAAGTAGTCAGGAAGTTCGTTCAGATTATTCAAAGTGACGGAGTCGGTTTCCGGTTTACTTTTTAATGGTGATGGCCGCCTGGCCCATGTACATGGCCGTGCTCCATTTCCGTGGCCGTCGCTGCCCGCAACGATTCTATAACCCCCGTAAAGTAGAGGTCAATGCCAGCCATCGGGTGGTTGAAATCAATTAGGACACCCTCTGCATTAACTTCTTTTACCATGCCGTTGAGGCGGTTTCCTTGATCGTCGGACATTGGGATGATGGTGCCAACTTGGAGCATGGCGTGGTCAACCTCCCCATCCATTTCAAAGGTGGACATCGGAAGCATCACCAATGCATCGGGGTCATGGTCGCCGTAAGCTTCGCCGGATTTTATGCCAAAGGCAAAATTGTCACCAGACGCTTTGCCTGCGAGCTGGCGTTCAAACTCGGGAATCATTTGCCCCGCACCGTAAAGAAAAACGAGTGGCTCGCTGCCGAAAGTCTCCTCGACCAGTTCACCTAACATGTCATTCTCTGTCAACCTGTAGTGCAGGCTAACGACTATGTTGTTGTCAATAATCATTTTGAAATAATTGTAGCGTGATGGATGCAAAACGAAGAATAGCAGCAGGGCATTCAACCTACGGCATCCGAGTATTTGAGGCGCAAAAGTAGAAAAGAAATGGCTTATTTCAAGTCTTCGCAATTTCCGCCACCGCCGCAACGAACCTGTCGAGGTCGTTCAAAGTGGTATAAACATTTGGGGTAACCCGCACTCCGTGAATGTTTTCCCAAACTATACCCACCGTGTGGATTTTGAACTTGTTGAAAAGGCTTTCGCTGACCGCTACCGGTTCTTTCCCTGCCACTTGCAGCAAGGCAATTGCACCGCTAAATTCCGGTTTGAGCGGAGAGCCAATGGTGACGCCCGGTATTTGAAGCGCCTTGTCCGTCCAGTATTTTTTGAGGTAAAAAAGTCGTTTGTGCTTCCGCTCTGCGCCAATCATCAGGTGGAAGTTGGCGGCATGGCCGATGGCCTCCTCGATGGCAAAGGAACGGGTGCCAAGGTTTTCAAACTTACGGATGTCCTCGCTTTCCGGATCACCAGCAGCCATCAGTGGGTAGAGGTTCTTGATTTTGTCTTTTTTCACATACAGAAGCCCGCTGCCGAAAGGAGCGCAGAGCCATTTGTGAAGGCTAGTGCCCAGGTAGTCGCATTCGAGGTCGGGAATCTTAAAATCCAAGTGGGCAAAGGTATGCGCCGCATCCACCAGCACCTCGATTCCTCGACGGTGAGCAGCCCGTGCGATGTCCCTCGCTGGGAACAACTGGCCGTTCCAGTTGACCATGTGCGTGATGTGGACAACTTTCGTCTTCGAAGTAAATGCGTTCTCAAATTCCCTGACTATCCGCTCGTTGTCTTCGATTGGCAGCTCAAAATTCAACCATTTCAACACGATACCGTCCCGTTTTTCCCGCTGTTTCCAAGCATTGATCATGTTTGGATAATCCTGCTTGGTCAGCACCACTTCGTCGCCGGGATTTAGCCGAATGCCAAAAATGACGTTCGCAAGCGCCTCCGTTGTATTGCGGTTGATGGAGATTTCCTCCGGGGAACAACCTGCAATACCCGCCAGCTTTGCCCGGAGGGGTTCCCGACCCTGGTCAAGTACCCGCCACATATAGTAAGAAGGAGCTTCGTTGCACAGGCGGTTGTAGTGTTCCACAGCCTCCTGCACGACTTTCGGTTGTGGGCTTACGCCGCCGTTGTTGAGGTTGAGGATGTTTGGCGAGACCGTGTAGGCTTGTTGGATTTGATACCAAAAGTCTTCGTCCGAGGCAATCTCATCGGCAGAGCGGTGAGCGTTTCGCTCCAGCGTATCCATCATGTTTTTACCATGTACCGAATTGATAAACGGCGAAAACGCAGCCAGCCCGGCTGCCCCCGCCATCCGGCGGATAAAGTTTCTTCTGTCCTGCATTGTTAAAGTTTTATTTCGTCAATCGTCCGGTCAAACTTAATGAAAACTTTTGCGCAACAAACAAAAACGCCTGAATGAATGAACATCCAGGCGTTTTTTTGTAAAAAATATTGTCAAACAAATTGGCTTAGTGCTTTGTCAAATCAATAATGACGGGTCAAAAAAACTATAGTATTTGCCCCTTCTCGCCGCCTCCGGCGGCTCGTCGGGGGAGAGGTTCTTTTGGGGCGGCTGCGCCGCCCCAAGCCCCTTGCTTTAACCCGACACTATTTAATTGGCAAAGCACTTAGTGCTGCACCACGAATTTCTTCGTTTTTGTGCCCTGCTTTGTTGCGATGCGAACGATGTAGGTGCCGTTGGCAAATTTGGAAACATCGTACTGACGGGTTTGCTGGTAAACATTTTCCACTTCGTCAATTTGAATCACCCGGCCATTCAGGTCGGCGATGGTGATGTTGGCGAGGGTTGGCTCGTCCAGTGAAATGTCCACGTTCAGGTTCGTATTGGCTGGGTTCGGGTAAAAGTTCAACGAATTGTCGGGAAGGCTTACCTCGTCGGCAATGTTGTACAGGTCAATTTCCATGCGCAAAACTGCGGCAGGTTCTGGCCCAAAACCACCTAGGAACCACTGGTCAGTGAAAACTGCAGTCGAAATCTGGAAGTAAGAAATCTCTTCGCTGAAAGCATGGAAGATGAGATTGTTGCCTGTGCCCTGGTACTCTGCGATAAGCATGTAACGCTTGCCTGGCTCCAAAACTACACCCGGAACTTCTTCATTAAAATCTACCAACTCCTGAGAAATAGTAGCATCAGTGCCAGTTTGGGTAAATTCGTACAGGTTGATTGATTTGATAATCATGGAAGTGTTGTTGGAGTACGTTGCCGCATCATCAAAACCATTCCAATCCACATCCACGATGTTGTCGTCAATCTCGACAAGCGCAATTGCCACTTGATTGCCAGCCAATGCGCCATCATCCGCATTTTTGATGGCACGCATAGAGGCTTTGGTAGCCTTGTATTGTTCAACCCAGTTTTTGCTGGTCTGATAAACGTTTGCAACAGCCCAGTCAGCAGGGTCGCCGCCTGGACGGTAGGCCGTCGTTGCACCAGCTTCCTTGGAATACAAGAAATCTGTTACGATAAAGCCCTCCTGTTTGGTGTTGTTGGACATGTCTTCGTCAGCGCCGTCCAAGCTGTACACTTGGTAGCGAATCGAGTAGTTGTTGGCTTCGGCCAGGTTTTCTGGTACGAATACGTTTGGCAAGAAAAAGGTGGAGTCCGTGACGCTGGTATCTACCGCCGGGATGAGCAGCGTGTCCGACCAGAGTATGTTCGTGCCCTGCCTTACCTCTGCTTTGAGCACCACATTGGTGACAGTGGCTGCACCAAGGTTTGACAGGTCGGCAAAGAAGCCCATCGTATCAGACTTTATCTGAGATACAGGCTGTGCATAGCTTGCTGGCGGGTAGAAGAAGTCACCAATGGCGATGTTTATGGCTGGCGTTTGGTCAGCATCGTAGAGTGCCACGTCGTCTATCTGCCAACTGTAAGCGCAACCGATATCAGTACCTGCAATCACAGTGGTTGGGTCAGCCAAAAACCGAAATGCAAACCAGAATTGTGGTTCGTTTGCTGCACTGGCAGTAAGATTGGCAGTGACAGTAAACGGGTTGATAGCGTCGGCAGGTACTGACGTGCCGTCGGCAAACTGGCCGTTCGTGTAACCACCAAAAACCGGAATCTCTGTCCAGGTGATGCTGTCCGTGCTCACCATTAAAGAAGTAACGTCATTGAAACGACGGTAATGCGTTTCGAATTCCAGCACAACGACATCACGAGTGGAGAGGTCAAGTTTTGGTGATACCAACCAAACGTCCTGATTTCCGCTACAATTAAGGTCTGAGTCAAACAGCATCCAGCCGTTCGCAGCCGTGGTAGAAACCAAAGGCCCGGTGCTAAAAGTACCAGCAGGACCTGTGTTTGTCCATACCCAATTGGACGTGGGGGTGCCATTACCGGCGGCCATGATGGCGGTCCAGTCGGCAGGGAGTTGTGCATCGAAGTCTTCTGTCCAGAATGGTGCTTGAGCACTCAAACTGCTTCCAACTGTCAGCAAAAGCATAAGCGTTAATAAACTGCTTGTAAATTTCTTCATGATTAGAATAAGAATTTAATGAATAAAGCGGCAAAGTTATTTTTGAATCAAGGTTCGTGTCAAATCATTGAAAATCAACAACATATCGTTCGAAAAATCATTCAAAAACAACCATTCAACCTGTGTTTTTTTAGTGCAGAACCATCAGTTTTTCACTGACCCTGTTATCACCCGAAATGACCCGCAAGGTATAAGAACCGTTGCTCAGTGCGGAAACATCTATTGGTAACTGGCTGACAATTCTGTTTTCAAATTCCCGGCGCAGCACCAAACGGCCGCAAATGTCGAGAATTTCTACTTGAATAGGTGGCTCGTTGACTGAAAAATCGCCAGACAATCGCACAAGTTCATTGGCAGGATTGGGCTGCAAGCTGATTTTCAATGGGTTATGAACGGGCTGGTTCGTTGGCGAAGCAAATTCAACGTTTAGGTTTACAAAAGGAACTCGCTGCAATGCCCACGCATTTGCCCGAAAATCGGTGTCGTCTTCCTCCCGAAGCATAGAAGTGTAGGCTGGAATTCCATCTTGATAAGAATTGTAAAACATGGCCGTGTAGTTTACCTCCTCGCTGCCCGCAATCGGAAACCGCAGGAAGTTGCCCTGACTGATGGCAGGCTCCAAGTACCCGACCGTGACAAAATAATAGGTGTCGTCTTCCAAGTCAACATGGTCAAACTCGCCCGAAACCGGAACGGTCACGACCTGGTTGTCCTCATCGCCTGATATTTCATAGAGGTTGTAAGCCACGACTTCGTATTCATCAATATTGGCGATGGTGTCGGCATTCACATCGCCTTGGTTGTTTCCCTTTTTCCATTTGTACAAATAGATGCTGAGTTGTACGTTGGCATTGGCGAGGCTCGGCACATTTTTAAAGGCAAAATTCATGGTGGTTGCCTTCAGGTTGCTCCCCTTCGGAATGAAGTAGCAGTTCCCAATTTCATAAGCAACCGATTCGGTAGGCAGAAAATACCCCACGCTCTTTGAACAAAATTCATTTTTACTGAACACACCATCCGTCACGTGGTACTCCCAATGAACTTGGTTGTTTGCAGCAAACTGGTCAGGTTCATTGACCTTTAGTCTGTAAAAAATGCGGTAATCTTCCGGCTGTGAACTGGGCAAAAACTTGTTGGGGAAAAAAACATCGGTCCATTCCTCATCTGCCTCGACCGTACCTAGGACTACCGAATCCCGAAAAATCACGATGTTGCCACTGGTTTTGACTTCAGCAACCACCGTCACGCCGTCCAAGCTCAGGTTCCCGACATTTTTGATTTGGGCAAATAGACTGATAGGGCGCACTTGGCTGCCCGGCACGGAAAAGTCAGGAGCAACATTGAAAAAAGCAGGATTGATTGCCAAATCACGGTCGTTGGCCAATGCAACCCGAACATCGTCCACCATCCAATAATGCGTGTCACCTGAGAAAATAAAATGCAGCCGTACCTGTGGCTTGCCAGCTACCTCCGCAGGAAGCCTGAAACTTACCTCGCCGCATATGCCGTGAAGGTAGGGCTGGATCGGGTTGGCCTCAATGGTGTCAATGAAGGTCAAACCATTGTCAATGCTGACTGCAATTGAGGTAATTGGCAGCGAGGTGGATGCCTGGTTGGCCACTGCCACCACCTGGTTGAACTTTAGGTCGAGCTTGGTGCCTGCGGCAATGCCCGAGAGGTTGATGGCCGGGGAGCGCAGGTCGCTGCGGCTGAAGAGTGAACTGTTGCCATAGCGGTTGCAAAACGAAGCGTTCATTATCATCGCCCCATTGTCCACGCCGGGCCAGCAGGCCAAGGCGTCCGCTTTTGGATTATTGTCAGCCAAATAAATAATGCCATTGTCCACCCAGACCCACTTGCAGGAATCCAATTGGCTGTTCACGACCGTCCAGCCGTTTTGACTGCCCCAAAAATCGCCCTGGCCAGGTATTTGGCCCCAAACCACGTTGTCGTAAGTTGGGTTTGAGTCAAACATGGCCACATCGTCAATCATCCAGGCGACATCGAATTTGGCCGTCCAGTTCCACTCAATGGTAACATTTGTTTTATTGGCTGCCGCCGAGGATATGTCAATCAGCACGGGCTGTGCATTCCAGGATTGCAGGCTTTCCATCGTCACAGCGTTCAGGTTGGGGAAAACAGGGAAGGTCGTCCAAGGCCCATTGCCCGACCTCACCCTCAAGGCGGCATTCATGTCTGGGTCTTGGTAAACGGCATGGATATAGGTTTGGAATTGGATAAATACGGCTGTTTTGTCCTCACAGTCAATCAATTCCGTGCGGAGGTAGCTCTGGCTTGGGTTGCTCAATGGGCCGTGTTGGAAGGAATTGACAAACATGTATCCGTCCTCGAACCCAAGCGACCTGAACTCGGCATCGCTGCAAGCGAGGTTGGCGTGGATGGCCGGTGGGCAAGTATTTGGGTTGTCGCACCTCGCCCAAACCACCCCTTGCCCAGTGGCGTCGCCCGTTGACCAGGCAGTGGGGAAGCCAGCATTGAAGGATTGTTGCCAGAACGGGTCAATGATGTTGTTGGCAAAGGCTGCAAATGACAAAAGGGAAAACAGCAGAATAGTAGTAGTTTCTTTTTTCATAACCTATAGTTTGGATGCGTCAAAGAACTCAGAATGTCTTAAAAACAACGCTGTTTTTATTTATAAACGCTGCTTGTCTTGTCCAGTTCAAACAAGGTTTCTGGGAAACTGTCCGCTAAATTGCAGGCCATCAACACTACCCTTCTGCCAAAGAAATTACCTCACCTTTTTCAACCATCGCTTGCCCACCTTCACTGCTCGCCATTTGCTCAAACTACTCTCCGTGTGTTGGGCGTTCATCGTGGAAACGGCGTAAGTGTAGATTTTGCCCACTGCCGCGGTTTCGTCCACCACTTCGATTTTTGATTCACCTTTCAATCGGATGATTTGCAAGATGTTTTCGGGGTTGTTGTAGTCACCGGGGCGGCGGTCCTCGAAACGGTAAACGACCAGCGTCTTTGCTGTCTTTTCTGGGTCTTTGATTTCGCAGGTGAACTTTAGGCCGCCTTTTTTTACCAGTTTTGGTTTGTTGACGATAGGTGTGGGCGACTGTGGCAAGTTCATGTAAGGCAGTTCCGGCAACAGCGCCTCGGTTTTGTAGTAGTCGTTGCGGAGCGAATCCGTTATGCCAAACGGATTTTTGCGAAGCGAAGAAAAATTGTAAAAAATACTGCCGTCAATGCCCGGAATGGAGCGGTTCAAGCGGATTTGTTTTGGGATTTCCGAGCCTGTATTCCAAGCTGGCTCTTGGTTCACCCCGATTTTGTAGGCCGCATGTCCAGCATAAACATTCCTCCCGAAAGCGTTTTTCTCCCACCAATTAATCAGCACTTCGTAGTCGGCTACCGGGAAGCCAATATTCCAGTAAAGCTGCGGGGCCACGTAGTCCACCCAACCTTTTTCGAGCCAGCTTCGCACGTCGGCGTAAAGGTCGTCGTAGGTGTTGATGCCAGCACGAGTGGTTGACCCGAGGTTTGGGTCTTTGCTTGAATTCCTCCAAACGCCGAAGGGGCTAACCCCAAACTTCACGCCTTGTCCACTCAATTTGACCATGTTCGAAACTTGCGCAATCATCATGTCCACGTTGTGCCTGCGCCAATCCTCAATGCTGACGAAGCCGAAACCGTATTTGGTAAAATCCTGCGCATCGGGAAAAAGCTCGCCTGCCGCCGGGTAGGGGTAGAAGTAGTCGTCGAAATGGATGCCATCCACGTCGTAGTCCATCACGATTTCCGTCACGACCTCCGTGAGGTAGTTGCGTACCTCTGGCAAGGCCGGATTGAAATAGAGCTTGCCGCCATACCGCAGGAACCACTCAGGATGGTGCTTGTACGGGTGCATCTCCGAGAGCGTGATGGTGCTGGTGTCCATGCTCGCCCTGTAAGGGTTCAGCCAAGCGTGGAACTCCAGGTTGCGCTTGTGCGCCTCCTCCACCATGAACGTCAGTGGGTCGAATGATTCAGCAAGTGGTTTCCCTTGTTGGCCGGACAGGTACTTAGACCAAGGCGAGATTTTGGAACGATAAAATGCGTCGCCCGAGGGCCGCACCTGCGCAATCACCGCATTGAAGCCCGCCTCGTGCAGTATGTCAACGGTTTCTTCCCACTCCGACATGAAGCGCTCCTGGCTGATGCCCTGCGAAGACGGAAAATCAATATTGGCCACCGTGGCCACCCAAGCACCACGAAACTCCCGTTTGGGCGCTATAGTCTGGCCGTCGGCCTGTATGTTGATGGTAAAAAAGGCGATGCAGACAAGCAGCACCCGGCAGGCATTTCTCATGGTAAACTTTGTTTGGGAATTGGGTATTGGGAAATCGAAGATTCACGCAAGTAATTGCCTAACCCAGTTGGGTTTCCATTTCCCTATACCCACTTCCTAATTTCAAATTGAAGTGGCAAAGTTACCAAAAAGGCAGCGGGCCTGCAATGCTAGATTGCAGGCCCGCTTTTGAGAGATTGAGCTATTGAGTTATTGAGAGATTGAGCTATTGAGTGAATAGTTTTCCAATCCTCTCACCCGCTCACTCCTCTCACCCGCTCACGCTCTATTCAGCAACACCACTGGCGTTGTCAACACCTTGCCGCCCTGGCGGATGGTAATCAACAATGTGCCGGGAGCGCCTTTGCTCACGTCAACTTGACGGTCGTAGTTGCCATCGAAATTGGGCACCGACTCATTGAAAACCACCTTGCCGGTGATGTCCGTTATCGTGACCGTGGTAGGCACAGCCTCGCCCCGGAATTTCACGTTCAGGTCGCCATAAGTTGGGTTCGGGTAGGCGTTCAGTTCCTCCAGTTGGAGCGAGTTGTCCAATTGTGGCAAAGCTGGCTGCTGCACTAACTGCTCCTCCACCACTTCTGCTGGCGTTTCCTCGCCTGGGCAAACTTTGAACTGCGCCTTCACTTTCGATTCTTGGCCATCACGTACATACCCAATCGTGAAATACTCGCCCGCTTTGTGCTTGTCACGCTCCACGACCAGTTCGTTGTGGGTGTTGATGGGTACACCGTCCATCGAAACGATGCGGTCGCCAGCCTGCAAACCTGCTGCCTCAGCTGGCCAGCCTGCGATGATGCCGCTCACGCCAACGCCCTTCACGCCGTCGTTCCAGCCGCCAATCTGCACTCCGATGAACACCTCGCAGGGGTTGCGCTCGTAGCTGTACTTATAGTCGTAGTTATAATTGTAGTTGTAGAAAAACTGCCGCTCTTTTTTCTTGCCCGTCAGTTCGACCGTAGTCGTCATGGACTGGCCTTCCCGCAGGTAAGCGACATTGACCACATCGCCCGGCTTGTGCGAGGCGAGGGTGCTCGACAAATCGCCGTGCGTAGCCAGCGTTCTGCCACCAATGGCCGTGATGACGTCGCCCGACTTGAGGCCAGCCGCAGCCGCACCTGAACCCGGTACGATGTCCGTCACCAGTACGCCACCGTCTTCTTTTGTTTCAGGATAAATGCCGAGGAACGCCTTTGGCTCTTCATTTTCATCGCCAATCAGGGCGAGTTTGGAAAGGTTTGGGGAGCCGAAATGAAAATCCCCCTCCGTGCCGTCCCATTTGATTTCGGTCCGGTTGCCGCCCTTGCGAATCATCATGATGGTCTCTGCACCTTTTTCAGCATTGGCATCGCCGTTGGTATTGATGATAATCTCGGAAACGGTCTCCAGGTCGTTGTCAATGTCAACTTCCTTCAGGTAGGCATCAGCCGATTGGCCTTTTTGGATGCTTTTCTTTTTTACCGTCCAAGTGCCGTCATCGTTCTGGGTCTTCTGGATGATGATGACGTTGTCATTCTTGGAAGGAGTGGTGGTCTCCTGTTGCGCCGACCCGTTTTGGCAAACGAAGGCCACCAGCGCCAGGGTGCAAATGGCAGAAAGAAAATGTCTTTTCATTTCGATTAAATTTTGTTGTGAAGAGTTAGCGGACCTCAACAGTCCAGGTGATTTTTACAAGAACGAAGTCAAGGACAGGTTGGTAACAAAGATGGTTGCTTTTTTGGAAAAAATGGGGAAGAATTTCCCGAAATGACCTTCGTTCAAGCAATCGTTTGGCTGAGGAGGGCTGTTTCCAATTGTTGCAGGCGCTATAAATGTTTGGGCGTATTTGACACGACGATAGAACTTGCTGGAGTAACTTATAAAATTCCAATATCCACAACTTCGCCCATATTTTAGGAACAACTATCACCCCCCACACCCAAAGCACTCCAAAAACTGAGATACTGTCTGTCCAGTAAAAGAGTTATAGGGAGGGCAAGAAAGGCACTTGTAAGTAAGATAAATTTCAGGGCAAAACATGTCATCTGGATTATACAACCAATACGAGGATTTGGAGGTATAAACGGAATCTATTGCATAATCTTCCAATTTTTTCTTAGAAACAGGTTGGGTCTGCACCGCACCATTATCGGCGGTGATTCGATTGAACTGGATGTTCAGCCTGACCTCATAATCACTCATGTCAATCCTGTTCAACCGCTTCATAGCCAGTGGGTCCAAATGAAAGTTGATAACAGCTCGGCATTCCTCGCCAATACTCCCAATCTTGTTTTCGTATGTATATCCATCCACCACGACAAAGCCACCTTCATAATCCAGGTCGAGCGGATTGTCGTTCAGCTCAACGTTTAGGGACTTTAGGCAGGAAGTGGCCAACAAGCCAACCAACAATATTGAAAGAAAAATCCTCATGGTTAAAAATTAAAGGTTAAACTGAAATTTGAAAAACCAGTGCTGATGCCCGTCAACTCGAAAGGACGAACTGGCTGGGGCTTCACTGGCTTTTCCAGGCTTCGAATTTTTTCATACCCCTTCCAGGAAAGATAGCAACCACCCGCCGATAATCCACCGAGTGTGTATAGCGTTACTTTGGCGTTCCTGGACTTTTTCTTTGCTTCCGCAAATCTGTGCTGTGCGTCATCAATCGAAGCTGTGGAGGAAACTCGTTCATATTTATGCTTCCAGTCGAAAGCCTGCCGCTGGAAACGCCTGGCCCGTATCCATGCGATGGTGCTGCCCGCCACGAGCAGTCCGGTGCCAGCATAAGGCAACACTTTTTGCCGTATCACCAAGTGGTTGTAGTCGGAAAGGACTTGCTGATAGTCCTGTACTTCTTTGCTGAACACCAAGTACTCCTTCACAGTGACGGTTTCGTTGGCCAAAACCGTAACGGTCTTGGTGACAGCTCCATAATAAGGTGCCCAAAGCGTAAGCTGGTAAGTACCCACCGGCATCACCACCTTGGTACCGTGCTGCACAATGGTATCGCCTAGCTTGGCCACTGTGGTACCGATGGGTGGTTTTGTTAGCAATTCTACTGTGCCCATCTCCTGGGCTTTTGCTGTAAGGTTGACAAAAAGCAGGATGGCAATGATGGCTGCTTGGTTTTTCATTCGAAATTTGTTTGCGCTAAGGTCTAAAAACCTTTTGGATTGAGTGTATTACTTGGGATTGTTTTGAAAAACAGACCAATTTAAGCAACTGGAAACAGACGTTAGGCTATAAAGGCGGGTCAATGGTTGGTTCAGTCTTTCGGACACACAACTTACTTGGGGCAAATGGAATCAAAGGATACACCCTTTCAATAAACGCTGCCCAAATTAAACTTAGCCTCCGCACGGAGGCCTGAAGGCCACCACCCAAGCCCGGGTGGTAGCAGAAGCGACCAATGAGCAGTACTGTTTTAAAATGACAGACCCTGTGCCAGCATGACCCTTGCAGCTGGGCACCGCTGATTCAGCTTGAAAAGTAATAGATGTTTTCAGCAACTTTATTGCCCCGCTCGCACCACCCTTCCCATTACATTCGGTCTTTCCTTTGAAAAACGGGATG
>CAZDSU010000096.1:0-22219 GCA_964508135.1 uncultured Saprospiraceae bacterium | reverse complement strand
CGTATCTCATGCCGCAAGATAGAAAGTATCGAATAATTCAACTTGACTACTTACTGCAATTTTCATTCAACCCAATTTTACCCAATAAAAAAAAGTCCCCGCATCGCAACGATACGGGGACTTTTCCATTTTCAGGCGATGTACTCGCTTTGAAAATTATTTATAGCGGCGCTTTGTTTTGCCCTGCTTGGTCTTGAAGGTATTGCCAGCAGAATCGTCGTTGCCAGTTGGGCCACCGGTGCGGGTCATTGCACAACGGAACCCGAGGTCACGGTACGACTTATCTTCGTCACGGAAGCGGCGCGCACCTGGAGCGAGCCAGAATGCCCTGTCCTGCCAAGAGCCACCTTTGATTACACGAGCTTTGTCGCTAACAAGTGTGTGCTTGCCGAAATCGTAGTATGCTTCGGATGTTTTGTCACCGTCGAGGAAGTTGTAGGGTTGGCCCACTTTATAGTTTTCACGAGTGGCTACTTCATCATCTTCCACGTAGCGGTAGCGGAGGTGGCCAAGGCTATCTTTTTCGATTGGTTTGCCGTTCTCGTCAAGCACTTTTGTTTTGAACTTGTTGCCCCGGAAGGAGTTCAAGTCTTGCTGCTCAACGTCTTCAAGCGTTAGACTGGTGAGCGGGCGATAGACATCCATCGTCCATTCGTTCACGTTGCCAGCCATGTTGTAAAGGCCAAAATCGTTTGGCATGTACTTGCGCACTTCAGCAGTGATGTGGGCAGCATCGTTCAACTTGCCAGCCATACCCATGTAGTCACCGGCACTGCGCTTGAAGTTGGCGAGGATTTCACCTTGGTACTTGTTGCGCTTCTGGTAGCGCACGGTATTGCCGTTCCAAGGATAGATGCGGCGGTCGGAGATGCGCTCGTCTTTTTCAGACACCATGTTGCCGATGAGGCCAAGGGCTGCGTATTCCCACTCAGCCTCTGTTGGGAGGCGATAAGATGGGAGCAGGATGCCGTCTTCGAAGCGCACCGGGCGCTCACCACCGGTTTTGATGTCTTTCAAGTTCTTGCGCACGCTGCCTTGATATTGCGCTGCCAAGTATGATTCGGTGTTGAAGTTGTCTTCGTCTTTTTGCTCGGCATTTGGGTTGAGCACACCTTTTTCAATCAGGATCATCTCGTTCACCCGGTCGGTACGCCATTGGGCATAGTCGTTGGATTGGAGCCAGCTTACACCAACCACAGGGTAGTTGTCGTAGGATGGGTGACGGAAGTAGGTCTCCACAAATGGCTCGTTGAAAGCCAGTTCTTCCCGCCAAACCAGTGTGTCGGGGAGGGCATTAAGTGTAACTTCTGGGTAGGACTCCCCAAAAACCCGCTCTAACCAGAACAGATACTCCCGGTAGTCAATGTTTGATACTTCCGTCTCATCCATGTAGAAGGAAGAAACAGTTACTCGGCGAGGGATGGCGTTCCAGTCGAAGGTAACGTCCTGATCGGTCACACCCATCGTGAAAGTACCGCCCTCAACGAGGACGAGGTTGGGGCCAGTGGATTGGCCTTCGTAGTCAACTTTTTCGAATCCACCCCACTTGGCATCATTGTATTGCCAGCCAGTGGTTGCGGAACGCTCCTTTTTGCCGCAGGCGCTCAACAGCATTGCTGCAAGGAGAATTACTGGACTTAACTTCAACAGATTTTTCATCACTTTTATTAAGATATTATTACTTTGAAAAAAAGACGTGCAAATATAGAAAAGTAGTTTTCAAATCAATGGTTAATGATGGGTTTTAACATGGATTGTTTTTTCAACAGGGTGTTATCGGAAAATTTTGAAGCAATCGTTGTAGCGTTCTGCCCGGCGTTTTGAGCGTACGGCCTCGCTGTTGTCGAAGTTCAGCACCAGAGAAATCTCGTGTGCGCCGCCTGTTTTCGCCGCCAAACTGCTACCCACCGTGAAATCGTAGCTGTAGCCAATTTTCAAAATATCGTACTGCATTCCTACTACGGCAATTACGGCGTCTGCGTTGGTGAAAGCGTACCTGAACCAACCTCCAGCGAACACGAGGCCATGATTATAGTACGCACCGGCGTTTATTTGGCCTTGGTCTCCTTGTTTGGCAAAGAGGATATTCGGCGAAATAAACGATGACGGGGTGCGCTTATTGCCTTCTTTAACAATAAACTCTGCCCCTGCATGGATAGAGGTGCGCAGTGGCAGCCCGTCGAGCAGGCTTGAGTTTGTCTTGAAAAAACCCTCGTCTGGAGTGGTCAAATGCTGTAGGGAAATGCCGCCGTAGTACTTGCTGTTGTAGGCGAGTATTCCAGCACCCACGTCGAAAACCGTGGCGGTTAGGTCTTCTGGCCGAAGCTCGTTGGTAATATTGGGGTTCCCGAAGGGGTCAACTGACCCGGTGATGGGGTCTAGTTGGTCCAGGAAAACCAGCCTGTCCCAATCAATATTGGATTGCTTGAACCCTGCGTTGATGCCCAACCTGATGTTGAACTCATCGTTGACAGCGATCCGATAGGCATAACTTGCCATGAAATTGGTCGTCTTGAAAAGTCCACTGCCGTCGTTGTCCGCTAAAACCAATACCCCGAATCCGCTGTTAAATGCCGGAATGAACTGCTCGTAAGAGGCAGCGTAGGTGGCGTAGGCCGTGGTGTTGTCAGCGTGGATGGGCCATTGGTTACGGTAAGTGGCCGAAAGCCTAGGTGCATAAGTGGTGCCCGCAAAGGCCGGGTTCATCACCAGGGGCATTGAATAAAATTGGCTAAAGAGCGGGTCTTGTGCTTTGGCCCCCCCGCAAAACAGCAATAGAAGTAGGACGGCATGTAAAAATTGTCTTTTCATTGACCTTACTTTAATGGTTTTTCCGGTGGCCAAAAACATAAGTTTGCGAACTTCGCACCGGAAGCGAGAATGTAAAAATGATAAAAAGACACCGATGCGGGACAAGTTTTTTTTGAATTGTCGGCGCTGGTCAATTTGGTGGATTTCCAGAAATTCTCGGCTCAAAGGAGGTTTCTGTTGTAAACTGTTGAACATCAGTGCTTTTGAAAAAACAAATGTCAGCTTTGCCCACTCTTCCTCCAACATTCAGGACTGTTAAAAAACCTTGGAACAACATAGCGGCCTTTCCGTAACGTTTTAGAGCCGTTTGAAATTTTATGCACCGGAAGTCAATTCTAGCCTTGTTTTTCGCCGGAAGTAGTTTTCGGCACTCAAAATCCATGAAAATGAAGAGATTAGTAACATCCATTTCGGCCATTTTTTCAGTGGCGATGGCGATTGCCGCACCGCCATCTGTAGTACAACGGACTTTGCAATGGTCAGAGGAGGTGAAGGTGATGCCCTATGAAGACAGCACTGAGCCAGTACACCTGCTCCGTTTCAAGGGAGCCATTTATAGCCCCGCCTACAACACATTGCCCTACTATACCGAGCGTTTCGCCATGCCAGCCCACGGCGAGTTCATGGTTTCCTTCGGCAACATGGTATTCGAGCCGTTTGAAAAAACGCCATCCGCAGACGACGAGGCCATTGCGGAGCAAATAAAAATCAACACGGAAATAGAGAAAGACCGCTCCGAGTATTTTGGGCGGGTGACTTTTATGCCCATCCGCAAGGTAGGGCAGGGCAGGTACGAGCGGTTGGTATCCTTTGAACTGCGCCTCGATTTTGCGCCACAACCATTGCCCGGCAAGCCCCGAGGCGGCAACACTTTCACCTCCGTGCTCAACGATGGCGATGTTTATAAGATTGAGGTAAGCGAAACTGGAGTTTACAAACTTGATTTCGATTTTTTGAAAAACAAACTGGGCATCCCGCTCGAAAGCATTGACCCACGCACCATTAAATTATATGGCAACGGCGGCGGAATCCTCCCCGAACTTACCGACGCTCCCCGTGCCGACGACCTCGTGGAGAATGCCATCGAAATCGTTGGCGAAGCCGATGGCAAGTTTGACGCCGGGGACTTCATCCTTTTTTACGGCCAAGGCCCCGACAAATGGTACTTCGACAATGCCAAGCAGACCTTCAGCTACCCGAAGAATTTTTATTCGGAGCAGAATTTTTATTTCATAAAAACAGGCGGTTCCAACGGCCTGCGCATTGAAAACCAGCCTTCGCTGACGGGCGCAAGCTACACTACCAACACTTTCAGCGATTTTGTCCGCCACGAAAAGGAGACCTACAACTTGCTGCACGACTGGGTGTACGGTCAAGGCTCTGGGCGGCAGTTTTTCGGTGACTACTATAAGGTGAAAACCGATGACGACTTCAGCGACGAACTGCGATTGCCCAACCTCGTGCCGAACGAGCCGGTAAAGCTCACTGCCGCTTTTGCCGCTCGCATCGCCCAGGGCAACACTGCCAATTTCTCCATCACCGCCAACGGCAAGACCATGACCAGCGGCACTTTTGGAAGAACAAATGGCGGTACAACTGACACCTTCGCCAGCCTCGTCAGCATTTCGGACGAGTTCACGCCAAGTAGCGGCGACCTCAGTGTGCAACTGAAATTTACCCGCCCGGACAACACCTTCAACGAGGGCTGGCTTGACTACATCGAACTCAACCTGCGCCGCCAACTGCTGATGGTCGGCGACCAAATGCACTTCCGTGACCTGCGTTCGATGGGCAATCCGGTAAGCCGGTTCGACCTCGGCAATGCCACAGCGAACCTCGCCGTTTGGGACATCACCAGCCCGCTCCAGCCAAAGCGGCAGGAGGCCAATTTATCTGGCTCGGAGTTGAGCTTTGGTGCGGCAACCGACACGCTGACGGAGTTTATCGCCTTCGGCGATGGCGGCTTCCTGCAAGCGGATGCCGTCGGCAAAATCGAAAACCAAAACTACCACGGCCTCACCGACATGGACCTAGCCATTGTTTACCACAAAGACTTCGAGGTTGATGCCGAGCGACTGGCCGAGCACCGCCGCCAGTTCAGCGGCCTGAACGTGGCAACGGTGGACGTGGAAAAACTGTACAATGAATTTTCGAGCGGGCGCAAGGATGCCACCGCCATCCGTGATTTCGCAAGGATGCTTTACGACCGCAGCCCCAACCGCTTCAAGGCGGTAATTCTTTTCGGCGACGCCTCTTTCGACAGCCGAGACATTTACAACCTCGGCGGTGACTACGTGCCAACGCTGGAGACGCCCCTCTCCCTCAACCCGATTTTTAGCTACCCCACCGACGACTACTACACGCTGCTCAGCGACGGCGAGGGCCTCAACCTCAGCACGGGCGCACTCGATATTGCGGTGGGACGCATACCCGTGAAGGAGGAAGAAGAAGCAAGGGGTGTGGTGGACAAAATCATCCACTACGACGTGGAGCCGCAAAACCTGCGGGACTGGCGCAACCGGATTGTCTTCGTCGGGGACGACGAAGACAGCAACACGCATACCGGCGACGCTGACAAGATTGCGGTAAAAATCAGCAACAAAAACCCCAACCTGAACATTGACAAAGTTTACCTGGACGCCTACCCGCAGGTCTCAACCTCTGGCGGCGTGAGGGTGCCGCTCGCCACCGATGCCATCAATAATAATGTGTTCAAAGGTGTGCTGGCCATGATCTACCTCGGCCACGGTGGCACGAAGGGCTGGACGCAGGAGCGGGTTTTGAAAATTGAGGACATCCTCAGTTGGAGGAATTTGGAGAAAATGCCCATCATCATTACGGCCACCTGCTCTTTCGCTGGCTACGACAATCCTGCTTCCATCTCCGCTGGCGAACTTTGCTTGCTCAACGAAAAGGGCGGTGCCATTGCGCTCTACACCACGGTTCGCCCTGTTTTTGCAGGCGACAATGCAGAGCTGACGGAGAAGGCGGTAGACACGCTTTTTTACAAACTAAACAACGATAGGCCGACCATTGGCGAGGTGCTGCGCCTAAGCAAGAACAAACTTGGCAACGACTCGAACACCCAAAAATTCACCCTGCTCGGCGACCCGACCCAAAAGTTGGCCCTGCCCAACTTCCAAGTGGCCACTACCGCCGTCAATGGCCACCCCATTGATACAGCCGTCGTGGACACCATCAAGGCACTGCAAAAAGTGACCATCGAAGGCGAGGTGCGGGACGATGGGGGCAGCCTCCTCACCAATTTCAACGGGGTGGTGTATCCGACGATTTACGACAAGTCCATTAAAATCCGCACCCTTGGGCAGGATGCCGGAAGCCCGCTTTTTGATTTTGACCTACAAAAAAACATCATCTTCAAGGGCCGGGCGAGCGTGACGGCTGGCAAGTTTAAGTTCACCTTCGTGGTGCCGAAGGACATTGACTACAATTTCGGCAACTGCAAACTTAGCTACTACGCCGCCGATGAGGGCCAAATGGAAGATGCCGCTGGCAACTTCAAGGGCATCATCGTGGGCGGTACGGACGAGAATGCCCTCGCCGACGATAAAGGCCCGAAAGTGGGGGTTTTCATGAACAACGAGAACTTCGTGTTCGGCGGAATCACCAGCCCAGACCCTGTTTTGCTGGTAAAATTGGAAGACGACAACGGTATCAACGTCATCGGCAACAGCGTGGGACACGACTTGGCAGGTATTTTGGATAAAAACTCCCAGAACACATACAGTTTGAACGATTTTTACGAGTCGGCCCTCGACGACTACACAAAAGGCGAGGTGCGCTACCCCCTCTATACCCTCGCAGAGGGGCGGCACCAAATCAAAGTACAAGCCTGGGATATTGCCAACAACCCCGCCGAAGGCTACACGGAGTTCTTGGTGGTGACATCGGCAGAGGTGGCGCTGAAGCACGTGCTGAATTATCCGAACCCCTTCACCACGTCCACCTGCTTCATGTTTGAGCACAACCAAGCAGGGCAAGACCTCGATATTATGGTGCAGATTTACACGGTTTCTGGTCGCCTGATAAAAACTTTGGAGGAGAGAATAAATTCCACAGGCTACCGTTTAGGCAGCGGCGATTGCATCCAATGGGATGGTCGGGATGACTACGGAGACCCCCTCGCCAAAGGAGTTTATGTTTACAAAGTAAAAGTCAGGAGCGCCAACACCGGCGACGTCCTGCTGGAAGGCGAAAGCAACTTTGAAAAACTCGTGATTTTGAAATGATTAAAAAAGGCTGGGATGCTTGAGGTATTTGTTAAAAAAGGCATACTTCATTCATCTTTGCTGCCCTATATTTGCAAACTTTTTTTTCAAAAAAAACTGAATTCATCTCATGAAAGGTTTACGCTATACAATTGCACTTCTTGCCCTATCCGGGTTGTTCTTTTCGAGCGACCTAAACGCCCAGTGCTTCAAAGACACAGACGGCGTTTGGAGGAACGCTGATGGCAGCTTCTGCACGAATACCATTCTCACAGCAGTGCCGTTCCTGCGCATCGTATCCGATGCCCGTTCTGGTGCTATGGGCGATGTGGGCATTGGCCTTTCCCCCGATGCCAACGCCATGCACTTCAACCAGTCGAAGCTGGTGATGGCTGAAAACCCGCTGGGCATTTCGGCCACGTACACCCCTTGGCTGCGTTCGCTCGGCCTCAACGACGTGTACCTCGCCTACCTGACTGGCTACTACAAAATAGACGAAAACCAAGCAATTGGTGCTGGCTTGCGCTATTTCTCGCTCGGCGACATCAACTTCACCGACGAAAACGGCAACCCAATTGGCACTGGCAACCCCAATGAATTTGAGGCGACCGTGGCCTATTCCCGCAGGCTTTCTGAGAAATTTACGGCTGCAGTAGGCGCCAAGTTCATCTACTCCAACTTGGCCAGCGGCCAGCAGGTGGATGGCCAGGTTATCGAAGCTGGGAAGGCTGGCGCTGCCGACTTTTCCTTTACCTACGATACCGACATCGAGGCAAACGGCCGCAAGAGCGACTTGACCATCGGCCTCGCCGTCACCAATATCGGCTCGAAAATCACGTACACCAATGCAGCCAACGGGCAGAAGGATTTCTTGCCGACCAACCTTGGACTTGGTGGTGCTTGGGGCTTCCAATTTGACGACTACAACAGCCTGACCATCGCTGCCGACCTGAACAAGCTGCTGGTGCCAACCCGTTGCTTCGACTGCGACGCTGATGGTGATGGTATTGCTGATTGGCGTCAGGAGTCGCCGATTTCCGGTATTTTCTCTTCCTTCGGTGATGCCCCAAACGGCTTCGACGAAGAATTGAAGGAGATCAATTATTCGGTCGGCCTTGAGTACTGGTACGACAAACAGTTCGCTGTTCGTGCTGGCTACTTTTCCGAAAGCCGCACGAAGGGCGACCGCCATTTCTTCACCGTTGGTCTCGGCTTGAAGTACAATATATTCGGCCTGAACTTCTCGTACCTCGTGCCTACCACCAACCAGCGCAACCCGCTCGACAACACGCTGCGCTTCTCGCTGCTGTTCGATTTTGGTGCGTTGAGCGTTGCGGAAGGGGAGAATTAAAATTGGCAGTTCGACAGGGGGAAGTTGGCAGTTCCCAACGAGAACAAAAAAGGGCGGCTCGCATTGCGAGCCGCCCTTTTTTGTATTCCGAGTATCTATTCAGCACGTCTCGTACAAGCCGCTTTGTCATTGCCGAAGGCAACCTGCGACGTCTCGCGAGACGTCGCAGGTTGCCTTCGGCAATGACAAACGAGACGCACACTGCCCAAGCCGAATAGTTACAACGCCGGAAAATGTTTGTATCCCCGGAAAAGATTTCCAGGGTACGTGCGTAAATCAAGCCACTGCCTCTTCCACCTCATCAACTGGCATCTCGCCACCCAGTGCTTCCCGGATTTCAATATCATCTTCGATTTCGTCCAATTCCACCCGCAGGTTGTCAATGATAAATTCCTGGCGTTCCGGCGTGTTCTTGCCCATGTAGTAGGAAAGGATTTTCTCCAAATCAGCATCGGCCTGCAACACCACCGGCTCTAAGCGGATATTTTCGTTGATAAAATCCTTGAACTCGCCGGGCGAGATTTCACCCAAACCCTTGAACCGGGTGATTTCGGCTTTGCCCCGCAGCTTGCGGATGGCCTCCTGTTTTTCAGCGTCGCTGTAACAGTAGTATGTCGCTTTCTTGTCCCGCACCCGGAATAGCGGTGTCTGGAGGATGAACAAATGCCCCGTGCGCACCAAATCTGGGAAAAACTGCAAGAAAAACGTGAGCAGCAGCAGCCGGATGTGCATCCCGTCCACGTCAGCATCGGTGGCGATGACCACCCGGTTGAAGCGGAGGTCTTCGAGGTCGTTCTCGATGTTGAGGGCGTGTTGCAGCAGGTTCAGTTCCTCGTTTTGGTAAACGATTTTTTTGGTCATGCCGAAGCAGTTGAGCGGCTTGCCCCGCAAGCTGAACACCGCCTGCAATTCCACATCCCGGGCCTTGGTTATGCTGCCGCTGGCCGAGTCGCCCTCGGTGATGAACACCGTGGAGCCAAGCCTGCGGTCTTCGTCGCCTTTTTTCACGGCATCGTTGAGGTGGAGGCGGCAGTCACGCAGCTTTTTGTTGTGGAGGTTGGCTTTTTTGGCCCGCTCGTTCGCCAGTTTTTTGATGCCCGCAATCTCCTTGCGCTCCCGCTCCGACTGTTGGATGCGGCGCAGCAGTTCCTTGGCAACCGCCTCGTTTTTGTGGAGGAAATTGTCGAGTTCCTTTTCCAAAAAGTCGGTCACGAACTTGCGCACGGACGGCCCCTGCGGCCCCATGTCCTGTGAGCCGAGCTTGGTCTTGGTCTGCGACTCGAACACCGGCTCCTCCACCCGCACACTGATGGCGGCCACGATGCTGGAGCGGATGTCCTTTGGGTCGAAGGTTTTGTTGTAAAATTTGCGCAGCACGCTCACAATTGCCTCCTTGAAGGCATTGAGGTGGGTTCCGCCCTGTGTCGTGTTCTGGCCGTTCACGAAGGAGTAGTACTGCTCGCCGTAGTGGTTACCGTGCGACATGGCAACTTCGATGTCCTCGCCGCTGATGTGGATGATGGGGTAGCGCAACTGCTCGGTCTGCGTCTTGTTCGATAGCATGTCGAGGAGGCCGTTCTTGGAATGGAATATCTTGCCATTGAAGTTGATTTTCAGGCCAGCGTTCAGGTAGGCGTAGTTCCAGAGCTGCTGCTCCAAATACTCTGTGCGGAAGCGGTAGTTGCGAAAAATCGTCTCATCGGGGCGGAAAACGACGAGCGTCCCGTTGTTCTCCGAGGTCTTGCCCAGCTTGTGGTCCTTGGTGATGTTCCCGGTCTCGAACTCGGCAATCTTGGTCTCACCTTCCCGTATTGCTTGCACCTTGAAGTAGCTGCTGAGGGCGTTCACCGCCTTGGTGCCCACGCCGTTCAGGCCGACGGATTTTTTGAACGCCTTCGAGTCGTACTTGCCGCCCGTGTTGATTTGCGAGACGCAGTCAATGACCTTGCCGAGCGGGATGCCCCGCCCGTAGTCCCGCACCTCCACGACGCCGTCCTTCACGCTCACGTCAATGTTCTTGCCGTAGCCCATCACGTACTCGTCAATGCAATTGTCAATGACCTCCTTGACCAGCACGTAGATGCCGTCGTCGGGCGTGGAGCCATCGCCCAGCTTGCCGATGTACATGCCGGGGCGTATGCGGATATGCTCCCGCCAATCAAGGGAGCGGATGTTGTCTTCGTTGTAGGTGACTTGCTGTGGAGACATGTTTTTAATGATGAATGATTAATGGTGAATGATGAATGGGGGTTAGGGGTTGATTTCGCTGGAGATTTGGGCGAGGGTTAAGGTCATTACATGAGTAAGGTAGGACTTTACTTCTAGTTCGGATTTTTCAAGAGATTCTTCATCAGTGTCAACTGACATAGTGAAGGGCTCAAAAGAAGGATAGTTTAAGGCTAATTCATAAAACTCTTTTTGTTCACTTTTACGAAAAAGTAAAGCCGAAATAGCTAAAGTTGAAGTGTCCTCTCCAAATTGGTGAATTGAAACTACTAATCGATAATCATTGCATCCGATAATTTCAACCCCTGAGATTAAATTGTTTGATTTTGTATTTGACACAAAAACATAGTTGTGTTGATGTGCGTATTCAAATAGTTTATCCGCAATATAGCCATCCTGAAGCGGCATATGCGAAGGGAAAAAGAATTTACCAGTATCTTTAAAAATAGACTGGATATCTGAAAGTAATCCTTTCAGAGCACGTGCAACAATGCTGATGATAAGGGCTGTGTTTCTTTCTATCCTTTCTTGAAAGGCTGCTGATTCTTCATTCTTGTTCTTTTCTATCTCAAGTTTATTGGCGAGTAATGAGGCAATTTCTAAGAGAGAAGTTTTATCCAAATCGACCTCCAACCTCATATTCAATGCCCCCTCAATATTCTTCTTCTGCATCTCCCCAAAATAATCCACCAACTTCTGCGGTTCGCCATTGTCCGCCAATTCCAAAGCATCAATATACCGTTTTTTCTCCCCCCGCTTCACCGTCAGCGGAAACAGCCCATTTTTAATCAAAACCAAGCTTGCCAGCAACCTTGCTACCCGGCCATTGCCATCTTGGAACGGGTGAATGATCACGAAAGCATGGTGCAGCCAAGTGGCCACCAGCAGCGGCTTCACGTTCCTTCCCTCCAACTCAGCGAGAATGGCCACAAGGTTGTCCATCTCAGCGGCCACATGCACAGGCGGGCAGTACACGAAGCGTTTGCCATCCGAGGCACGGGTCGGATTGTTTTCCCACTCTTTAAAAGCACCTTTGATTAGCGGGATTTGGAGGCGGTTGCCAAATTGGTCACGGCCTTCGGCGCTCTCTTGATGGGTGGTGATGAGGTGATGCAGTTCCTTGATAAAGCTGACCGTGAACTGGCGATTGTTTTTCACCACATCAAAGATAAAATCAATGGCGCTGAAATTGTCGTTCAGGTAGTTCATCAACTGGTGGGGCGGGATGTTCGTGTCGCCGTGTTGCAGGTAGGATTCTACGAAGCCCTCTTTGATGAAAGTCTCTGTGACGCCCTCGCTCAGGTCGTAGAGTTTTTCGATAACCCCGGTTTCGATGGCATGTTGGCGTTTTAGGCGATCCATGAACTGGTTGTACGCCTTGGAGTCCTCTTTCAAGGTCTGCCGCCGCCTGACCCATGAGGGCAAAAGAACGTCCAACTTGGAAGTGCTGCATTGCTCCCAAGCCTCCGAAAACTCAATGGGTTTCCAAACATGAACGTCTTTTATCTCCATTTTCAAAAACTCGCTTATTTTCACACAAAGATACAAACTACGCTGAATTTATTTCAACAAAATGTTTTAAAAATCGCCTTGCACGACCACCACAAACTCCTCGCCCACCCCGCCATGCTCACCATCAGGGAGGCCATCCGGCGGGACCTATGGCTGAAACTCGCCGTGGGGCTCGTGCTGCTTGTGGCTGGGTTGAGTTTGACGGCCGTTTTTTACCAAAAATATAGTCTGCTCGCAGCTCTCGGGCTGGGTGTGGCACTGCCCGGCGCTTGGTTTCTGCGGGAGTACGTGCGGCGGCCCAAGGTCGAGGACGACCCGCTCTGGCAGGTGCTGCACCGTCGCCCCAGGCACATCGTCTGGATTTACACACAGGAGGAGCGGCTAATGCCTTTCGGGATGCTGCTTTCGGAGCGAGGTACGCTCTTCGTCATGCTGCTCGATGGCTCGGAACTGACGCTGGCACTGCCCACGAAGAAACTGAAACTAGCCTCGTACTTCCTCCAACGGCTGCTGCCACACGCTGCTTTTGGGTTTTCTCAGGAGCGTAGGCAGCAGTTTGAGGTGAACCCGGCGTTGCTCGTCAGAGGGTGAGCGAGTGAGAGTTTGAGAGGAACCTGAAACCATGAAATATTGAAACCATGAAACCGTTTTCGCCAGTTGATATTGCTTCCCTCGTCTTCTTCCGGGTGGTGTTCGGCATCCTCGGCTTCGCCGATTTGATGGGAGTCTGGACGTACTATCACCTGTACAAGGGCTACTTTGACCCAACGAAATTCCAGTTCAAGTACTTGGGTTTCGAGTGGGTGGGGCCGCTGCCGGAGCCGTTCATGTCCATCGTGTTTTTGGGCCTGATGGCAACGGCGCTGCTCATCGCCGTGGGGCGCTGGTACCGGGTTTGCACGGTAGTGTTCTTCGTGGGGTTCAGCTATGTCTTTTTGTTGGAAAAAGCGCTGTACCTCAACCACGGCTACCTGTTCATTTGGCTGAGTTTCATCATGATTTTCTTGCCCGCCAACCGTCAGTGGTCGTTGGATGTTGTGCGAAATCCAGCATTGCGGAGCGACAAAATCCAAACTTGGAGCCTATGGATACTGCCGCTGCTGATGGGCATCGTGTACGTGTACGGGGCCATCGCCAAGATGAACGCCGACTGGCTGCTCGGTGCCAACCCGCTGCACGATTGGATTCGTGTAAAAAAAGACATGCCGCTGCTCGGCTGGCTTTGGGCGCAACGAGAAACTGCCTACGCAATGGCCTGGAGCGGCATGTTGCTCGACCTCACAGCGCCATTTCTTTTAATGTTTAAAAAAACGAGGGTCTGGGCGCTTGGCTTCATCCTGTTCTTCCACCTGACGAATACGCTGCTTTTCCAAATCGGCATCTTCCCGTGGCTGTCCATCGCCCTCAGCCTGCTGTTCTTCCCGCCCGATTGGCCAAGGCAGGTCTGGGCTTTTGCGAAGCAGAAAATGAAATGGCCACAGCGGGTGGAGGCTTGGTGGGGCAGATTGAACGTCGGGGAGGTTCTGAACCTCCCCGACGTTGTGCCGCCTGCCTACTCGAAGCAGGTGGTTATACCAGTACTGACACTCCTCGTCGCCTTCCACCTGCTCATGCCGCTGCGGCACTGGTGCTTCCCCGGAAACGTCGCCTGGACGGAGGAGGGCCACCGCTACTCGTGGCGCATGATGCTCCGCTCGAAGCGGGGCTACGGCCATTTTGACATAAAAAACTTGCAAACAGGGGAGGTCGCCAAGGTGGACGTGACCGACTACCTCACGGACCGCCAGCGGGAAAAAATATTTACCCACCCTGATATGGTGCTGCAATTTGCACATTACCTGCGTGACCTCTGGCACAGGAGGGGCGTGCCCGATGTGGCCGTTCACGCCAACGTCCGGGCCAGCCTGAACCGGCGCAAAACACAGCCGTTCATTGATGCCGAAGTGGATTTGGCTCAGGTCATATGGGAGCCATTCAAGGCTTCGCCTTGGATTATGCCAATGGAGGAATGATGGTTCGGGGTGTTGTGAATTTACGCATTGGCGTCAAGCTTGCCTTGCTGCTTTCTAGTTCCAATGCTGCTTTGCCTTTGCGTGAAAAAAAAAGGCCGTAACCAAGTCTGGTCACGGCCTTCGTAGCTCATGTATATTCCGACGGATTTACTTCTTACCCGCCAATTCACCGGCAATTTTTGCCCAATCGGATGGGTCACGGAACTTGCTCATGTTGTTGTCCTTCAAAATCTCTTTGTAGCGATCTAGGCCAGTCCCAGCCATGTCCTTGTAGGTATAGATGCCCTCTTTATTGAGCGCATCGGCTACCCGTTGGCCAACGCCTTTCACCTGTGTCAGGTCATCTGGCTTGGCTGGAGGTCCTTTTGGCTTGGCTGGCGCCTTGGGAGCTGCCTCCTCCTTTATGGCAGGCGCTGCTGCTGCTTTGGCTGCCTTTGGAGAGAACCCCGGTTGGCGTCCCCGCTTCTTAGGAGCTGCTGCTGGTTCGGTTGCTGCTGCTTTTGCTGCTTTTGGCGAAAAGCCCGGTTGCCGTCCCCGTTTTTTCGGGGCTGCTGCTGGTTCGGCAGGCTTTGCTACCACTTTTGGAGGAGCGGGTAGGTTGGCCAGTGTGGCGGCACGGGCGGCCCACTGCGACGGGTCACGGAACTTGCTCATGCCGTTGGCCTTGAGCAGTTCTTTGTAGCGGTCGAAGCTGGTGGCGGCCATGTCGGCGAAGGTCTTCACACCGTTCGCCTTGAGCATCACGGCGATGTTGTCACCCACGCCTTTCACTTGGGTCAGGTCGTCGCCGCCAGTGGATTTGGTGGCGGCCTTAGCAGGAGTTACGGTAGTTTTAGCAGGTGCTGCGGCTGGTTTTTTACCTGGTTTTGCTTTTGGTGCGGTCTCTTTTTTTGCAGGTGCCGCAGGAGCTGCTGCTGCTTTGGCTGCTTTTGGCGAGAAGCCCGGCTGGCGTCCCCGTTTTTTCGGGGCGGCTGCTGGTTCGGCAGGCTTTGCTGCTGCTTTTGGTGGGGCAGGCAGGTTGGCCAGTGCAGCGGCACGGGCGGCCCACTGCGACGGGTCACGGAACTTGCTCATGCCGTTGGCCTTGAGCAGTTCTTTGTAGCGGTCGAAGCTGGTGGCGGCCATGTCGGCGAAGGTTCTGACGCCGTTCGCCTTGAGCATCACGGCGATGTTGTCGCCCACGCCTTTTACTTGCGTCAGGTCGTCGCCACTGCCGGAACTAGGTGCAGATGCAGCTTTTTGGCTAGTTTTTGGGGCCTTGTATTGCTCCTCGTGGTTGATGACACCTTTTGCTGCCTTAGGCGAATAGCCCGGCTGGCGTCCCCTTTTTTTCGGGGCGGCTGCTGGTTCGGCAGGCTTTGCTGCTGCTTTTGGCGGAGCGGGCAGGTTGGCCAGGGCGGCGGCGCGCTCGGCCCACTGTGACGGGTCACGGAACTTGCTCATGCCGTTGGCCTTGAGGAGTTCCTTGTAGCTGTCGAAGCTGGTGGCGGCCATGTCGGCGAAGGTCTTCACGCCGTTCGCCTTGAGCATCACGGCGATGTTGTCGCCCACACCTTTGACTTGTGTCAGGTCATCGCCGCCAGTGGATGTTGCGGCTTTCGCAGGTGCAGCGGTTGGCTTTCTACCTGGCTTTGCCTTTGTCGCTGTCTCCTTTTTTGCAGGGGCAGCTGCTGCCTTGGCTGCTTTAGGTGAGAAGCCCGGCTGGCGTCCCCGCTTTTTCGGGGCAGTTGGTTCGGATATGGCAGCTTGGGCAACTGGTGCTTGCCCTACTTCATTATCCTCCTTCTTGTCTAAGGCTTTGTAGGCAGTTTTTGCTAGTTTTTCTGCTTTCTCTGCTTCTTTAAGCGCTTTCTTGAAAGGCTTCATTTTTGATTTAAGCTCTTTCAGTTTGACCTTGTACGCTGATTTAGCTTTTTTCGCAGCTTTTTTTGCGCTTTGAAGGTCACTTTTTAGTTTTTCCTCTTGTACATCTGACGTTAAACTTCTCATGTTACCATAAATTTTAGCATAAGGGAACGGAATGGTTACCTGTAGCTTTTTAATTAAATTGTTTGTTGTTTAGATAATGACAAACACCATGATTCAAGGTTGAAATCATTCCCTATAGCCATGAAAAATAGCTGTCATTGTATTTTAAGTCGCTGATAATCAGTGATTTGATAGTGCTTCCAATGATGTGTTTTCCCAAATCAAACTTTTCCAAATTAGCCTACTGTTCAGATGGATGGGGCGCTATTGCTTCTTATAAGGTTTTTTACGGGGTAATGTTTAACGGAGACAAGGATATTTTGTTCAGGGTAGGTAGATAATCAAATAGGTATGTTTTTTTTGAGGCACACAAAATTAGGGATATTTTGGAACTATGGATAATTTTAATCCTTAATTTTTTGTTTTGCAAAAAAAAATAAGTGAAAACATTGATAAAGTGCCTTGAGTCAGTCCATATTCATGGGTCTTGGTTGGCAATAAATGTAATGAGCGTTGAATCGCTTTTCTATTGGGGATTGGCGTTTCTCAAAAAATGTGTTGTTTATGTGCCACAATCCTTATCGGCTAATGTTGCGCCACTTTCCAGCGTTCTTCAAGAACTTGCTATATTTGCAGTAAATAATTTAGAATAATGAACTCACTCAAGGCTGCATTTTACTGCTTTTCAACAATTGTCTTGCTTGTTCCTTCCATGCTCCCTGCCCAGTCGATTCGATATGACAGGGTTGATTTTATGGACAACCCTAGTTGGGACGACGTGCTGGATATTGCGCAGCGCTCAGACAAAATCATATTCCTTGATGGCTACACTTCTTGGTGCGCACCATGCAAGAAGATGGAAAAGGAGGTTTTTACCCGACCGGAAGTTGCCAATTACTTTAACCAAAAATTTATCAACGTAAAATACGACATGGAAGGCCGCCAAGGCGATGAGTTGAAGGACAAATATGGTGTGAAGGTTTTTCCCACCTATCTTTTTATTGCACCGGAAGGCCTGGAAGTCCACCGGATTGTGGGCGCCCATACGGCTGGAAATGAGTTTTTTGATTGGTCGAAAATGGCCGTAACGCCCGGTCAAAGTTATGTCGAACTTGAGCAGCGTTACAAAAACGGTGAGCGAAACCCCACCATGATGTTCGATTATATGCGTGCCTTGCGGATGGCCGGGGAGCAACAAAAGGAAGCGGAAATAACCCGAAGCTATTTGGCGCTTATGACCAAGGACCATTTTATGGACAAGTCATATTGGGGTGCCGTGAAGCTGTTTTTGAATAACCCGACCTCCCGTCAATTTCGCATTATCATGGACAACCGGGAAGAAATTGGTGCAGTGATTGGCATGGAGGAAGTAGATGAGAAAATATACGAGACCATTGATGGACAAATAAAAACGAACCGCAGTTTCGTCTCGTACGAGGGGCATCTTTTTGATAAAAAAGCAGAGGAGGAGCTAATCGAGATGCTGCAAAATGCGGATATTCCCAAACGCAATGAACTGCTCGCAAGGGCGAAAGCTGCCCAACATATCCGCAACGGCGACCTTTATGAACTGGCATATATGGTGGATGCAGTGATTGATTTTCGCATCCTGGAGAAGTATGGAAATTTCCATAGCGACCTCGATTATTATGCCGTGTCAGTGTCCAAAGTGGCCCTGGACGACGTGCTGGTGCGCATGGCGCTCGGATGGTCGGAATATGTCTGCTCACGCGAACCCATACCTTCCGAACGTGCCATTTTTTTAAAAACAAAGGCTATGTTGCTGGAAAAACTAGGCCGAGATTCGGAAGCAGCTTTGGCAAGGAAAGAAGCTGCTGCCGCTGAAAAATTATAGTTTTTGAGCGATGGAAATAATCCAGATTGCTGTTTTCTTCTATTTCATCGAAGTACAAATGGGACGATATAAGTCATGAGAGCGCGTTTATGTCACTGCTCCAATTCATTGAGTTTCAGTTGGTACACATGAACGGGCGTCTCCTTGTGCAATTCCATGAAAAGCTCCAATGCTCGTTCGCGGTGCTCGGTGCCAGATTCTATCTTGCTATATTCAAATTGCACCAACGCCTCGTCACGCCTGCCACGCTTCAGCGCCAACAGGGCGTCAAATACGTTTATAGCCTCTTCAATTTCATGGTTTCTTATTGCAAGTTTGCCCGCCATGAGGCGTACCTCAAAAAGCAGGTCAGGGTGTTTTATGTCCCCGGCAATGGCGGTGGCCTCCCGCAAGTTTTCCAGTACCTCGGCAAGGCTGCCCTTGGCCAGCAGCACGTTGGCCTTTTCGACGAGGCTGAACCCCAGCACAAGCTTGTTGCCGATGCTGCGGGTGGTCTCGATGGAGCGGTCGTAAAAATTAAGGGAGGTCTCTAGTTCATTTTTGTAAAAATAAATATCGCCCAGCGTGTTCAGCGACTTGGCCACACCTTTGCGATACCCAAGTTCTTCGCCCAGTTTTAGGTTGCGTTGCATGAAGCCGATGGCCTCGTCGAACTTGCCCATCACGCTGTACAGGTCGCCCAAGAGTCCAAGCGCGATACAGGTGCCCTGCTTGTCGCCAAGCTCCTCCGTCAGCGCCAGGTCGCGCTCGAAGTGCTGCTGGGCCAGGTCAAAGCGGCCCTTGCGCTGCCAAACCGAACCGATGCAGCCGATGGCGATGGAGGTCAGCTGCTTGTTGCCCAGTTCCTCGGCAAGGTCTAACCCACGTTGGTAGCAGTCTAGCGCTTGGTCGTACTCGCCCTTTTCAAAATGCACGATGCCCATGTTGGTGAGCAGCGTGGCCATGCCCTGGCGGTCGTTCACTTTTTGGCAGGCTTCGAGCTGGCTCTGCTGCCAGCGGATGCCGTCGTCGTACTTGCCGAGGTTCATGTAGGTGAGGCCGAGCGTGGCCACTATTTGCGCCAGCGACGAGGTGTGCGTATAAAGTTGCGCCAATTGTATGCTGCGGATGAAGTACAGCTTGGCATCCTCGTATTTGCCCTGCCGGAAGTACAGTGTGCCGAGGTGGCCATAGACCTTGGAAGTGCCACGGTCGTCGTGGCTGGAGCCAAAAAACGCCGCTGCTGTTTCGAGGTAGCCGTCGGCCTCCTCGTAGTGGCCCTTTAGCATGAGCAGGTGGCCGAGGGCATCGTTTGCCCTGCCCAATACCTTACCGTCGTCCACTATTTGGGCCACTTCCAGCGCCTCTCGTGCGAGCGCCTCGGCCTCCTCCCAACGCCCCACTAGTTCTAGGATGCTCGATTTTTTCAGCAGGGTCTTGGCTTTTTCAAAATTGTTGCCCTGCTTTTCGAGGATGACGATCAGCTTGTCATAAAAATGGAGCGCCTGTTGGTTCTGGTAGTATTCCTTGGCGTAGTCGGCGGCTTTTTGCAGGTATTCCCGCAGCTTGTCCTCGTCCTCGGCCTGTTCGTAATGGAAAACGAGGTCCACGTAGCGCTGCTCCAGGTTGTGTTCGTACAGTTTTTCGATGGCTTCGCCAATATGGTGGTGAAGCTCCTTGATGCGGGTTTTGAGCTGCATGTCGTACACGGCCTCCCGCAGTAGCGAGTGCCTGAAAATGTACCGCAGCTCGTTCATCGCCTGCCAGATTTGCGCCCGTTCCGCAGTTTTAACCTGTTCTTTTAGCAAGGCAGTGCTGTTGCCGTTGTGTTGCACCAGCTCCTCGTTGGCCATCATCACCTCGGTGAGCACGGGCAGCTCGAACTCCCGCCCGATAACCGCCGCCGCCTTGATGGTCTCCTTCACCAGGCTGCTCAGGCGGTCAATCCTCGCCGTTAGCACTGCCTGGATGCTGTTGCTGAACCGCACGTTTTGGTCCTTTACCATCCAGCCGTTCGGTCGCTCCTCCAACTGGCCACTTTCCAAGAAATATTCCAGCATTTGCTCGGCGTAAAACGGGTTGCCGTTGGAGGTGCGCAGCAGCAGTTCGAGCAGTTCGGGGCTTATTTTGCCCTTCAAACGCTCACTTGCGAAGCCGTTCATGGCCTCGTTGTCGAGTATGTTGAGGTCAATTTCGAGCAGTGGGAGTCCGTTTTTTTCAAAAACAGCTTCGCTGAAAAGCTTGGGCTTGTTGCCCTCGTCGTCGTATCGGGAGGTCACCAGCACAAAAATGGGCATGTTGCGGATACGCCCGGCCAGTTCACCGAGGAACTCCATCGAGCTGGGGTCGAACCAGTGGCCATCTTCAAGTTCCATGACCACTGGGCCGAGCAGCGCCTCCGCCTGCACCAGTGCCGAGAGTGCGGCCAGGGTGTTCTGGTAGCGGCCCTTGGCGTCGAGGTCGTTCCAGAGCGAGTCGGTGGTTTTCAGGCCGGTGAGGGCGGCCAGCACGGGCTTGGTCCGCACGATTTCCCGCTTGATGCCCTCGGTAGCCGGGTTGGCGATTTGGACAAGCTCGTCCAGCAGTATCTTGAACTCGTGCTCAAAACTTTGGAGGTTCGCCTCCGGCGAATTGGTGGGCTTTTGCCCAAAATAATTTTTTAGCAAATAAACAAACGGGTTGAACGGCTTGCGCAAAATCTGGTCGCTCTGGCAAACCATCCAGTACGGGCTGCGGCGCTTGCGCAACCGATTCCGAAGCTCGTAGGAGAGCCTCGTTTTGCCGATGCCCGGCTCGCCGTACACGTAGGCCACAGCAGCCTGCGATATCTCGAAGGCTCGCATGGCAAAGGTTTCAAGCTTGTCCAACTCCTGCTCACGGCCAACCATCACCCCGTCGAAGGGGCGGTGCTGCTCTTGGTTTCGACCCGTTATTTTGTAAGTGGGGATTGGGTTTTTCAAACCCTTGTAGCTGATGTCGCCAGTGTGCTGGAAGCGGTAATTGCGGTTTTTGTGAACGACCTCGTCCACCAGCACCTCGCCCCAGTTGGCGCTCATCATCAGGCGGGCGGCGATGTTGACCCGGTTGCCGACGGCAGCGTACTGGCTGCGCTCCTTGCCGCCGATGACGCCGGCGTAGGCGATACCCTCAGCAATGCCGACCTTGAACCGCAGGCCATTGTTTATCTGGAGCGGCAGCAGCTCGTTTTGGAGGGCGAGCGTGAACTCCAGTGCCCGCTCCACATTGTTTTCGTAGGAGACCGGGGCACCGAAAAACGCCACGATGACGCCGCCCTTGTCGCTGAAATCTATTTCCTTGAAATAGCCCGAAAAATTGTTGATTTGGTTGAGCACCTCCGTTGCGAAGCTGTTCAAAGGTTCGAAACCTGCCAGTCCCTCGAAGGAGATAAACACCGACACCACCGTGCGGAACTCGCCACGTGGGTTGTATTCGAGGAGGGTTTTGGGCAAAAATTGGGACAATACCTCCGGTTTCAGGGCAGGCAACCTTGGAGAAGCGGGCAGCGGCAGGTCACTGGCATCCGGTTTTTCGTTTACCATGAAAAAGCCTTCGGAAGCACTGGGAAGCAATGAAATAGCCGAAGGCGACACCGCCTCAAACAAGGCATTTTTGAATGCTTCGTCAATGATGATTTGTTGTTGTTGCGCGTACATCTGGCCTTTGGCGCACCCCTCGATCGCTGGCCCCCGGAAGTAAAACGACTTGAACCTGTCACCGACGATGCCCCACTCGACTTCGCCGTAGGAGAGGCCGGTTTTGATGCCAATCTTGAACTCGCTGAAGCTGGCGGAGGCCTTTTCGAGCAGCTCGAACTGCCGTTGTGCCAGCGCCAACAGCTTGGTGCCGTCACAATCGCACTGCTCAACGGGAAAGATTCCCGTGAACGCATCGCCGGCGAAGTAGGGGATGAAGCCGCCCAGGGCGTACACTTGCCGCACCATTGGCTCGAAGATGGCATTCAGGATATTGGAAAGCCGCTCGGCACCCGTGCTTCCTTGCTTGAGCAGGGTCTCGGTGAGGCGGGTGAAGCCGGACATGTCCACAAACAGCGTGTAGGCCTGAAAGCTGCCGTGGCGGTTGTCGGACAAGAATTGCTCCTGAATGAAATGTGGAAGTAAGTTATTCACCTTGCGGCTGCTGTATTTTGCTTTGATACCGATGCTTGCGAGCGGTGCAAATTAACGTTTAAATTGCGAATTAGGATACTGCACGATTAAGTTATGGCGATATTTGTGGTCGCCACAACAATAGTTCT
>CAZDSU010000095.1:0-22788 GCA_964508135.1 uncultured Saprospiraceae bacterium | reverse complement strand
CTCAGTTTTGAGCATTTTTTACCTCTTTTTAGGTTTTAAAACAGCCTCTAAGGCCGTTGGCCAAAGCTGCTTCTGACAGTTCACGTGCTTTTTTTAACTCACCCAAATGTCGGTAAACAATTGAAAGGTTATCTTGCAATAACGCTTTTTCTTTTTTATTTTCCCACACTATGTTCTTCAATAGAGCTTCGCCAAAGGGAACAAAAGGAAACTTGTCCACCGGGTTCTCCTTTGCCTGATCTAAATCCAATAAAGCTATCACATATTTTACTAATGCCTCCGCGTCCTTGTCCGTTGGATGCAGGTAGTAGTAGATAACCTGCTGTATCATGGGATGCATTAAGAAGGTGTCGTCTTCCCGCTGTAGCCAGCCAGTGGCTTCCATAAAGTTTAATGAATCGATTAGTTCTTTTTCGTCTTTTTGGGCAATTTGGAGCAAGTTTACAAGGTGACTGACCTTAAGCGGTACAAGTGGTAATGCAACAAATTGCTTGAATAACCAAAGTCGGTTTTCTCCAGGTTCAAATAAATTGAAAGTGATGAGCAAATGCTCGTACACCGTGGTTTCATCGCCGCTGTGACCGGAAGCGATGCGCTGTTGCAACACCGGGTCGTCCAGTTTTTTCTCCTTCAGTCGCTGCACCAAGCCTTCCGGTCCCAGTCTGCCCAGCGTTTTATGCAAGCTTTTCCCAAACAATTCCAAGGAAAGCGCATGGCCGTCGGTGAGTGCATAGAGTTCTTGCCAAGTTTCGTCCGCCACGGGCTTTTGGTAGCAACGCTCAAAGAGTTGGCGGGCGGCATCGTTGGAGAGTTTGCCAAGCTCCATTTTGGAATAGCCGTTCAGTTCATGGCGGCTGGTGAGCAGCACCTGCCAGCGTGGAGCTTTGGGCAGCAGGCTGCGGTAGTTTTGGGAGGCAGCGTCTTGTACAGCGTTATCCAGCACGAGCAGGTTGGGGCCTTCGAGCTTTTCCAAGGCATTTAAGCAAGCTGTAAAGCGGTCGTATTCGTGGGGTATTTGCGAAAGGTGGAGGTTCAGTTTGCCATGCAGGTAAGTATCCTGCGAGAAGCCAGCAGGCAGGCCGCTGTTAACTTTTACCCAAGCGATATGGCGGTATTGTTGGCGGTAGCTGTCCACATAGTAGCGGGCGAGGGTGCTTTTGCCAATGCCGCCGAGTCCTTTTACGACGACAAGCTGTCCGGCTTCTTGCAGTCGGCGGGCGAGTTCTTGCAAGTCTTCGTCCCTGCCGAGGGGTCGCTCGTGGTCGGGGATGGGGGCGTAGGGTGTGAGGAATTCGGTGTCATTGAACGGGGGCATAATGGCTTGTTTAAAATGGCTGAGGCGAAGTTATGAAATGGGCTTGAAGTACAACGCCTTAAATTCCTCCAACGTGACCACGTTGATAATAGGAAAATCCAATTTTTTCAAAACATCAAAATCCCTGTCATTGGTCACCAGGTAATCGCAACCTGAGGCAAAGGCGCAGTCCACAAATTTGTTGTCGTCGGGGTCGCTTGCGATTAGATTCATCTGAAAATACACGGTGGTATTGTGGACATTGGGCAATTCGAGAAGGGTGCGTATGACCGTTTGGGCAACGGCGGGCTTCCAATGCCATCCTATTTTCTCCTCATATTCATTCAGGATGGAGTTGGTGACGTGGAGTTCAAATTTTTGCTGGAGCAGGGCTTGGTAAAGCCAATGGTACTTCGAGCGGTCTGAAACCGAGACAAGCAGAACGTTTGTGTCAAGCACAATTTTCATGACTTTTCATTTAACCACTTATCCATATCCTCATCGGTCAGCCCTTTTTCATCCCAAACCTGGTTGGCGAGCTTGATTGACTTTTCGGCATAAAACTTTGCCAGCATTAGCCTCAAATCCTTCAAATCCGCATCGCTGAGGTTCGTGGAATACAATTTAAGCAGCTCGACTTGCACATTTGACAATGATTTTTGAACTTGTAACATGCTGTAATTTTTTACCAAAGTTAACCACATAAACAAAAACGACAAACCCTTCAAACCCCACAACACAAAAGCAGGTTCCGCCCATTTCCATTCCCAGCCCCCAATCGTCAATCGTCACTCCAAAATCGTAAATCCCCTACCCTTTCACCTTCACCTTCCCCGCCAAGTCCAGCATAAACGCATACTCCAGCGCCACCTCCCGGAACGCCCGGAAGCGGCCCGACTGCCCGCCGTGCCCGGCGTCCATGTTGGTGTGCATGAGCAATGGGTTCTTGTCCGTCTTCATCGTGCGCAGCTTGGCCACCCATTTGGCAGGTTCAAAATACTGCACCTGTGAGTCGTGGAGGCCAGTGGTCACGAGCATAGCGGGATAGTCCTTTTTCTCCACTTGGTCGTAGGGCGAGTAACTGAGCATGTAATCGTAGTATTCCTTTTTGTGCGGGTCGCCCCATTCGTCCCACTCGAAAGTGGTGAGCGGGATGGTCTCGTCGAGCATCGTCGTCACCACGTCCACGAATGGGACGGCGGCCACCACGCCCTTGAAAAGGTCGGGTCGCATGTTCACCACGGCGCCCATGAGCAGGCCGCCAGCGCTGCCGCCCATGGCAAAGAGGTGGTCCTTGCCCGTGTACTTTTGGGCCACGAGGTAGTCGCCGCAGTCCACGAAATCGTTGAAGGTGTTCTGCTTTTTCAGGAGCTTGCCGTCGTCGTACCATTGGCGGCCCATCTCCTGCCCGCCCCGGATATGGGCGATGGCGAAGGCAAAGCCCCTATCCAACAAGCTGAGGCGTGCTGCGCTGAACGAAGGGTCGGAACTGTAACCGTAACTGCCGTAGGCATAAAGTAAGAGCGGCTGCGTGCCGTCTTTCTGGAAGCCTTTTTTGTAAACGATGGAGATGGGCACCTTCACACCGTCCCTGGCGGTGGCATAGATGCGCTCGCTCACGTAGTTGTTGCGGTCGAAGCCGCCGAGCACCTCCTGCACTTTCATGGTCTTTTTTTCCTTCGTCAACAAGTTGACATCGAAGACCGTGGCGGGCGTGGTCAGCGACTGGTAGCCGAGGCGAAGGATGCCACTGCTGAATTCTGGGTTGTTGGAAGGATGCGCCACGTAGGTGTTCTCGCCGAAGTCCACTTGGTAGTCCTGCTTGCCGTCCCAGCTTTTTGCACGGATATGCACGATGCCGTTGATGCGCTCCTCCAATACGAGGTGCGTCTTGAAGAGCGTGAACCCTTCGAGGTAAACATCGGGACGGTGGGCGATGACCTCCTGCCAGTCGGCCTTACTGGTCTTGACCTCGGTGGCGGACATGAGGCGGAAGTTGGTAGCGCCCATGTTCGTGCGGATGTACCACTGGTCGCCGTGGTCAACGCTGTATTCGAGGTTGCGTTCCCGTGGCTGGAACACCGTCCACTGGCCGTCGGGTGTGTTGGCGTCGAGATAGCGGTACTCGTTGGAGACGGTCTGCGTGGCGCTAATGAGCAGGTACTTCTTCGACTTGGTTTTCTCGATGCCGAGGTCAAACGTGGCGTCTTTTTCATGGAAAACGACCTCGTCCTTCGAGGCATCCGTGCCGAGGCGGTGCTTCATGATTTTGAAAACCCGCAGCGTTTCGTCCTTGATGCCGTAAAAAACCGTTTTGTTGTCGTTGGCCCAAACGAAACTGCCGTCGGTGTTGGGAATAATGTCGGCCAACATTTCGCCCGTCTCCAAATTCTTGAAAACGATGGTATAAATGCGACGGCTGAGGGTATCCACCCCATAAGCCAAGATTTTATTGTCGGTGCTGACATCAAGTCCAGCGGCGCTGTAATAGTCGTAGGGCTTGGCGGCTTCGTTCACGTCGAGCATGATTTCCTCTGGTGCGTCGAGGGTTTTGGCCTTGCGGCAATGGATGGGATACTCGCCGCCCTCCACGTAGCGGTAGTAGTACCAGTAGCCGTTGTCGAGCTGCGGCACACTCTCGTCCTTCTCTTTGATGCGGCCTTTTATCTCTTGGAAAAGTTCCTCCTGCACGTCCTTGAGGTCGGCCATCACGGCGTCCTTGTAGGCGTTTTCGGCATTCAGGTAGGCGATGACATCTGGGTTTTCCCGGTCGTTGAGCCAGTACCAGGGGTCGTTGCGAGTGTGGCCGTGTTCGGTCAGGTCTTTGGGTTTTGCTTCCGCAATGGGCGGCTGGGCGGTCATTTTTTCGTACATGGATATTTGATTGTCAGCGGTTTGTGTTGGTTCGTTTTTGCAAGCGGCAAAGATGAACATTGCGAAGGAAAGGAGGATAGTGACTTGTTTCATAACTGGTTGATTTAATTTGAGTGCGAGGATAGGGAATTTTTATGGTTCTTGAAAGTTGTGCACAAATATCACGTGTCCATTTTTACCTTTACTTCCTCACAACTAAAACCCACAATGAAAAAGTCAATCACGCTCGCATTCCTCTTCTTTTCGCTACTTTCTTTTGGACAAAAAGCGCTTTCTGGTTCAGTGCTGCTGCAAAACAGTGTTCATGATTACCATTTTATGACAACGAGTGGGGCTAACCGTTTCGAAGGTGACTATCGCTTGATTCAATTTCCTTCTGCAGCTTTCTCTTATTTCAAATATCAAGCATCGGGCAATTATGTCAAATGGCAGCTTTCTGGATGGCGTTTCAACCAAGTCAAATATGTTGACTTAATTTTTGAAGACAGCACTGGGTTGGTAGAGCCGCTTGGGGGTGCTGATATGAAAATGGGAAGTGGCAAGATTGGGTTCAGCAAAGGTTGGGCTGGGAAGACGAAAAATGAAGATTTGCATTTCTATGTTGAAGGAGCCTCAAGTCTTCAATTGCAATACATTGAGGTCAATCCCAGAACCTCTCAGGGCTATCCAAGAAAGGTGCATGCAGCCTATATCCAAGTTGGGCCCAATCTTGTCCTGCAACGGCATTTTAAGCGAGGATTTCTAAGTTTTGCGATGATATTGCCGATTCTGCAATTAAGGCTTGAAAACAACCAATATCAAAACCCATCTTGGACCAAGCGTCAACAAGGGACTAACAACATTGGTTTTGATATGGAAGTTTGGCGACGTACCGGCCTCGAAATTGGTGGTGGGTTTTTCATCTCCGATTAATAGCCTTCAACAAACAAGTCTGTACCCCACCCCCTTCAGCGTCAGCAACTGTACCGACGCATCTTCACGCAGGTATTCCCGCAATTTTGACACATACACATCGAGGTTTCTGGAATTGAAAAAACTGTCGTTTCCCCACAGCTTGTCGAGGATGTCCTTGCGGGTCACGTTGGCGTTGGGCGGCGAGGCGAGCAAAGCGAGCAACTCCGTTTCCCGGTGGGAAAGCAGGCGGGTTGATGCATCGTCGAGGCGGAGTTCCTGGCGGTTCGGGAAGAAACGGAAGCGGCCAAGGGCAATGCCTTCGGCAGTGTTGGCAGGCGGGGCGGCTTGCCGTAGTTGCAGCAGGTTTTGTAGCCGCACGATGAGTTCCTCCATGCTGAACGGCTTGCGCACGTAGTCGTTTCCGCCGGAGCGAAAGCCTTGCAGCACGTCCTCGGTCTGCACTTTGGCAGTCAGGAAAAGGATGGGCACGGTTGGGTGTTTCTGTCTGATTTCTTCGCCCAGCGAAAAGCCGTCCCGGTGCGGCAGCATCACGTCCAGCACACAGGCATCGGGCCGGAACTGCTCGAAGGCGGGCATCACCAGCCCCCCATCGGCTACTAGCCGCACCTCGAACTGGCGGGATTCGAGGCTTTCCTTGACGATTTTTCCGAGGAACGGCTCGTCTTCGACGTAGAGGATTTTGGTCATTTTCTTGTGTGGGTTTTGATTCATCAACTTATTTGTCAGGGAAAAAGATAGTCCGGTAATCATAGATTCCCAGATTCCCAATTACTCCAATGATTGTTTGGTTTTAGTGTTGGCTTCCAATCTGTTTTGTCTCTGGTTGTCAAAACCTTTGCGATTAGGCGATAAGTTTCTTGTTGACTTGGTGGATTACCCTTGTCGTAAAAACTCGTAAAGTGAAATGCTTCAATGGTCATGATTTTGGGAATATCCTTTGGAAGAAACTGCTGTATTTCTTCCTCTTTTGCGCTAATCAACAAGGGTTTCGTTTCGTGTAAATACCTGACCAAGTCTTCAAATGCCACTAATTTTTGGGGATTTTCATAATCCCGCATTTTGATTCCTAATTTTTCGTAGTTCCTATGGGTTCTGTCAAAAGGAACCAACTGATCACGAACTTTAACAGCTTCTGTTTGCGGTGCTATTAGTTCGAATGTTTCCATATCAGTCTCTTCTTTGTTCTCGATTCTTTGAAATTCATCTGGAGTGATTAGCACTATCCAACTTGAATTCGAAATGTATTTTCTACCATTATGACTTTCAATTAAATATTCAACACAATTGCCAATATAGTCCAATTCAATATCTGCAGAAGTGCCCCGGTTTTGATAGCCACTTTTTTCAAAAACAACCGCCCACCTTTGAGAATCTGCATATAAGTGAATTCGACTCCCTGCCGTTTCGCAATACCCATGCTCAAGGTCAAGGAAAAAGTTGTACTTAATTTCCTGCGGTTCTATATGCGGGAAATATTTACCGGGTAACGAGTTGAATGCCAAATCCAACTCTTCAAGAATTTCAGCTTCCGTGAAAGTTGATTTCATAATGCTGCTTTTTGAAGTTCTATAGGTCGTTGAACACGAGTACAGAAGCAAGATAAACAGTAGAAAACCCTTAACATGGATTGTATTCATTCTTTGAGATTAAAGTAATGACAAACACCGACCCGCCTCCATCCCTTCCTTCCACATTTATCCGCCCCCCGTGCTGCCCCACCACACTCGCCACATAACTAAGCCCCAGCCCATGCCCCTTCGCATTGTGGACATTGCCAGTCGGCACCCGGTAGAACTTCTCGAAAATGCGCTCCCGGTGTTCCGGCGCTATGCCGATGCCACGGTCGGCCACTTCGAGGCGGATTTCGTTGGCCTCCGAGTGCAGCCGGACGGCTATTTCGGGCTGGTCGGGACTGTATTTTAGGGCGTTGTCCAAGAGGTTGTAAACGACACTGGTGAGGTGGAGGCGGTCGCCTTTCAGCATGAAATTATCGCCCGTAGCTTCGTAGCTCACCTGTGCGCCTTGGTTCTCGAACTGTAACTTCATGGAAGCCATGACCTCATTTACAACCGCTTGAAAATCAAGCGGTTCGAGGTGCAGCACGGGCGCTGTTTTTTCAAAAAGCGACATGCGCAGCACCTTGTCCACGAGGAGGCTGAGGCGGTTCAGCTCGCTTTTTGAAATATCGAGGTACTCCCGTGTGCGGGCAGGGTCACGCATGGCGTCGAAATTGCGGAGCGCCTCGATGGCCACGCCGACGGTGGCGATGGGCGTCTTGAGTTCGTGCGTCACGTTCTGGATGAAGTCGTTTTTCAGGTCGGTGAGGCGGCGCTGGGCTTGCAGGTTTTTGAAGACGGTGAAAAACGCCAACGACACGCAGCCGAACAGACCGAGCGAGAAGGCCAGTTCGGACAGTATTTTTTTGAAGATAAAACCTTGGTAATCAGACAATTCGGCGGCATAGCTTTCGCCGCTGGCGAGGTCGGTGTAAGTGCCGGAGCGGAAGCCGTCGGCGGGGCAGAGGGTATCGCTGTCGAGGTGGACGATTTGGAAGCCGACGGGCAGTTTCGAGTTCCGCATCGAAGTGGCGAAGTTGGAGTCGAGCAGCGGAAGTATTTCCGGGTGGTTGCTGGCGACGTGGAAGGAATCGTTCTCGGAAGTCATGGCAATCATCATCGAGAGGGAGCCTGCCATCTCCGTCTCTGCCCCCCGGACGGGCGATGCCGACACCCTGATTTTCACGTTGGAATCCCGTTCCTCCACCTTGAATTTTTCCTGGGTGACGAAGGTGAAGACTTTGAGCGAGTCGCCATCCGGTGGGTGGGGCATCCGAATTCTGAATTCTTGTTCAACGGAATCGCCCGGCATGCCTCGGATATTGTGCGTGATGATGCGATCCATCATACGCCCCTCGATGCCCCGGATGCTGTTGATGAACAGGAAGCCCGTCTCTTTTTTCAGGGCCAGCACTTCGTCGTCCCAGCTTTTTTTCAAAAAAAGCACAAGAAACCCTGCCAACAGCACGAGGCTGGTGGACATGAGCAGGATGGATATTCGGTGGCGGTCGAGTTTCATGCGACAAAGTTAAGGTGTGCTGCAACAGGACGCACGGTGCATTAACCTTAATTAACCTTAATGCAAGGTTGATTAACCTGCTTTCGCAAAAGGCCGCCCTAATTTTGCCCCATCATTAATTGCCAATAATTGCACCGACATCATGAATTAAATCCGTGAAAATCCGTGCAATCCGTGGCTAAAAAAGAATTACTAATCAATTAAAATTAAATCATGAAACGCATTATTTTAATCCTCGCCGCTTTAATTCCAATAGCCCTTTTTGCGCAGCAAACCGAGGGTGAAATCACCTATACCGAAACCGTGAAACTCATGATGGACTTCGGCGACGGCCCGGAGGCCGAGGAGATGAAAAAAATGATTCCCCCCACGCAGTCGTTCCCGAAAACACTGTACTTCAACGCCAACGCTTCGCTTTACCAGGACAAGGCGGGAACCGAGGAAGAAGGCAATACCGAAATCAGCGGAGGCAGCGGCGGTGCAGAGTTCACCATGAAAATCCAGCGCCCCGACAACAAGCTCTACCGCAACATTGCCGAAGGTACGACCCTCGAAAGCCGGGAGTTCTTCGGGCGCTATTTCCTCATCACAGACAAGGCGAAAGCGCCCGCCTGGAAAATCACCGGGGAGCAGAAGAAAATGCTCGGCTACGTTTGCCAAAAGGCCACCGTGCAGCTTGACAGCGCCACCAACCTCGTGGCATGGTTCACGCCGCAAGTCCCCGTCCCCACTGGCCCTGGCATCAACGCCGGGCTACCCGGCCTCATCCTCGAATTGGCCATGAACGGCGACCAGCGCACCGTCGTCGCCACGCAAATCGAGTTCAAAAAACTGCCAAAAGACGCCCTCGCCAAGCCCGACAAAGGCAAGGAACTGACCGCTGAGGAGTTCAAGAAAATTGAAGCGGAGAAGATGAAGGAAATGGGCATGGAAACTGGCGGTGCGCCGGGGACGATGCGGATGATTATTCGGAATTGAACATAATTTAGCTCGTGAGGGAGGTAGAACACGGATTGCACGGATTGGACACGGATTTACAACTAAATAAAAATCAGTGTTCATCCGTGTCCAATCCGTGCAATCCGTGTCCCAATCCTCCTCGTGGGAAAAGTTTTAAACAGCCAAATCCAGCTATGAAAGCTAAATACCCGATTGTACTGTTTTTACTGCTTTTGCCATTTAAAATCTTCGCCCAAAAAGCCGTTGACCTCACCGGCCTCGTCACCGACTCCACAGGCACGGGCCTGCTCGCCGCCACGGTCGTTTTGATGGAAAAAAAGGACTCGACCCTTACCGCCTTCGGAATCACGGAGGCGAACGGGCGGTTTTTGGTGAAAAAAATCACGCCCGGCGACTACTTGCTTCAAGTCAGCTACGTCGGCTACGACACGCACTGGCAGCCTTTTGTCATTGCCGCAGGCAACCTTGATTTGGGCAAAATCACCCTATCCCCCTCCTCCTCTGTGCTCGACGAGGTGGAAGTGACCGCCGACCGGGTGCCGCTGCGGATGAACGGGGACACTATCAATTACAACGCTGCCGCCTTCAAGGTGCAGCCCGGTGCCGTGGTGGAAGACCTTTTGAAGAAACTCCACGGCGTGGAAGTGCAGGCCGACGGCACCATAAAGGCACAGGGCGAAACGGTGCAAAACGTGTTCGTGGACGGCAAGGAATTCTTCGGAAACGACCCGCAGGTGGCCACCAAAAACCTGCCAGCCGACGCCGTGGATAAAGTGCAGGTCTATGACAAAAAATCGGAAATGGCCGAGTTCACGGGCATCGAGGACGGGCGGGACTCCAAGACCATCAATCTTTCGCTGAAGGAGGACTACAAGAACGGTTACTTCGGCAATGCCACAGCGGGCGGCGGCACGGACAGCCGCTACCAGGGCCGTTTCAACCTCAACCGTTTCTCCAAAAACAGCCAACTGTCGGCCATCGGTTTGGCGAACAACATCAACCAGGCGGGGTTCAGCTTCAATGATTACATGCAGTTCATGGGCGGCCTCGGCAACATGATGGGCGGAGGCGGCGGGGGTGGCAGCCGAAGTGTTCGGATGTCATTTGATTTGGGGCAAACGGGCATCCCGCTCGAAGGCGGGCAGGTGGACGGCATCCTGACCACTTGGGCGGGCGGCATCAATTTCAACCGGGATTTTGGAAAAAAAACGGAGCTGCACACGAGCTATTTTTTGAGCAAAATCCAAAACGACATCGAGCGCAACACCCAGCGGCAGAACCTCCTCGGCGACCAAAGCTTCCTCAGCACCGAGGACGAAAACTCCCACAGCGAGAGCTTCAACCACCGACTGAACATGACCTTGAGGCACAAGATTGACAGCTCGCAGGACCTCAGTTTGCGGAGCAGCCTCGCCCTCAGCGATGCCCGCTACAACAGCTTCGGCACGAGCAAAACCTTCGGCAGCGGCGGCTCTTTGGAGAACGAAAATACCCGAAACTACCGCTCCGACGGCCAGCGCCTCGACCTGACCAACACGGCAACCTACCGCCGCCGTTTTGGAAAAAAAGGCCGGGCGTTTGTGGCCGATGGTTCGCTCAATTTGGGCACCAATGCACAGGATGGAAATTTGATGTCGGAAACGAGATTCTTTCAGAATGACAACGAAAGAATCCCCCTCGACCAGCGCCAAAACACGACCGACGATGCCATGAGTTACGGTGTGAGCGCCTCGTACACCGAGCCGTTGGGCAAGGCTAAGTACCTGGAAATTAACGCCTCACGGCAAAACTACACGAACGAAACAGGCAAGGATTTCTACGACATCGGGCCGGGTGGCCCCAACGGGGCAAGCGAGACACTGAACGGCAACCTGAGCAACCACTACAACCGTGGCTACCTGTACGACCGGGCCGGCCTGAACTTGATGGTGAACCGCAAAAAATGGAACCTCACCGGGGGCAGCGCACTCCAGCGCTCCTCGCTCGAAGGCCAGCAGCAGGGCGAGGACGAAGCACTGAAACGCAGCTTCACCCGACTGCTGCCGAGCCTGTTTTTCAACCACGAACCGGGCATCGGCAGGAACTTCAGCTTCGAGTACCAGACCAACCTGCGGGAGCCGTCGCCGGAGCAGTTGCAGCCGCTGGTGGACAATTCCGACCCGCTGAACCAGTATGTCGGCAACCCCGATTTGAAACCTGAATATGCCCACAGCCTGACCGCCCATTTCATGCGCTTCGACCAGTTCACGTTCACCAGTCTCTTCGCAAACATCAGTGCGGAGTACGTCAAAGACCGCATCACCAACGCCAGTTCGGTGGACTCGCTTTTCCGCCGCACGGTGCGCCCGGTGAACGTGAAAAACGACCGCTCGCTGCGGGGCTTCATTGATTTCAGCACGCCGCTGCGACCACTGAAAACGACCATCCGGCTCAATTTCAGCTCCAGTTGGAACCGGGGCATCCTCTTCGTCAACGACCTCGAAAACAGCACCGACCGCATCACCAACGGCGTTGACTTGTCGTTCAGCAACCGAAAAAAGGAGTTCTTCGACGCCACAATCGGTGCCCGTCTGAGTCACAACCGCACGACCTACTCAGCCGCCGAGATGCTCAACCAGACCTACTTCAATCAGCGCTACTACGCTGAGGCGACCGTATACCCGACGAAAAAATGGGAGTTCGGCAGCAAGTTCCGCTACTCGGTTTATTCCAACGAAAACTTTGGTGGGGAGCAGGTCGTGCCGCTCTGGGAGGCCAGCATTTCGAGGTATTTACTGAAAAACAACCGGGGAAAGCTAACCCTCTCTGCCTTCGACATCCTGAACAAAAACCTCGGTGTGCGCCGCAACAGCGAGCTTAACTACTTGGAGCAGCAGCGCATCAACACCTTGCAGCGGTATGTAATGCTGACGTTTGCGTACTCGATTCAGGGGTTTGGTGGGCAAAGTGGGGGGATTACGATTGATGTGCGGGGGAATGAGGATTAGGGGATTTACGATTTTGGATTTATAGCGGCACTAGCGATTTAGCAACTAAATAGCAAGTGCCGCTTCGCTTAAAACTTGCTCGAACTGGTTTATATTATTGTATTCATTTTCTAAAAACTCAACTCCACTTTTAAAGGGGGAATTCTGCATTTTAAGGAATTCAATATTCGTCTTATACTGCTCTGGAAATTTTTTAAACTCCAATGCCATGCGTCTTACGCCAGCTGGGCATAAATATGCTGGAGTATTTAGTCCTTCAATTCCTAATGAAGATATTGTTTCGTCGAATAGCTCTTCTGATACAACAACATTAAATAAAATTTTTACTGCCTTGGTACTCAACTGTATAAAGTAGGGAATCCTGACAACTTCATATCCAAACCCCTTGTATAGTTCAGTAGTTTTTAAATCCTTTTCAATGATGTTAGGTTTAGTATAATGTTGTAGTCCGTCAAATTCGATTATTAGTTTTAATTCTTCGCTTCTATAATCAGGTCTACATCTGTAATTTATCCCGTTTACAATTCCTAAAGCTTTGTCGTGTATCCAGTCGTCTATTTTTGGAAAAATTACTTTCAGATAATCTTCCAACCCAGTTCTGTGCAAACCTGTATCTTTATCAATGCCTGCTTTTTTAGCCAAAGCATTAGTTTCTCGCAAAAATCCCCACTTTCTTTTCATCATAATTGCTTCATTTTTTTTATATCGATGTGTTATTTAACCCAGTTCGAGCAAATACCACTTCTCTCAACACTTGCTCAAACCGGTTGCCTCAAGGAAACACCGTTTTAAACAAAACCCGCTGCGACCTTTCGCAAAGCGGAATAAACCTCTCATAAAATTCTTTCCAACCGGGCTGCCGGGTCAGGCGGCAAAGGCTCGGCTCCAGTTCCCCATAAGTTTCATAGCTCAACTCCAAAACCAGCACGTAGGCATCGCCTGTCAGGTCGGTGAGCAAGCGGACATGCAGGCTGGGGTCGGCCTCGCAGGCAGAGCGGAGGTAGTCGCTCCAAAGCTGCAAGGCTTCTTTGCCAGCACCGAATTTTAGATGGAAAGTGTTGCGCTCAATGAACATAATTTGCGTTTTTGGTGGTGGGTCAAAGGGGTTGGCGACAGATTTCCGAAATCTCAAAGATTTCGGAAATCTTGCACTGCTTCAACCTTTTTGACCCACCACCGCGTTTTTTACCAGTGATGAAATCCGCACGAGCCGTGTGTGCGAACTTTGCGAAGGTAAAAACCAACCCCCATTCTTCCAACCTTCCAAAAAAAATCAGGATTGGCCTATCAAAAACACCACAGGCCGCTTGTCCAACCCCGACGCTGGCGTTTTCCGCCATTCGGCGATGGTTTTCGTTTGCACAAACTGCGTGGGCAGCGTCAAGTCAGCAGCAATGCAAAACTTGGTGCTGGGTTGCAAAACCCGCAGCGCCTGCTCGATGATGGCCTTGTTCCGATAGGGTGTTTCGATGAAAATCTGCGTTTGGTGGTGCTTGATGGCGAGTTGTTCCAGCCGCTTGAGGTCGTCGGCTGGGGCTTTTGCAGACAGGTAGCCGTGGAAAGCGAAACTTTGCCCGTTCATGCCACTGGCCATCAGCGCCAGAAGGATAGACGAGGGGCCTACCAGTGGCACGACCTCCACGCCTTGGCGGTGCGCCAGTTCCACCAGTTTGGCACCTGGGTCGGCGACGCCGGGGCAGCCCGCTTCGGAGAGGATGCCGAGGTCGTGACCTTCGAGTGCTGGTCGCAGTAGGGCTTCCAGTTCTGTGGCAGGCGTGTGCTCGTTCAGTTCCTCGATTTGGTACTCCGAAATGGGCTTGGGCGGGTTCGTCGCCTTGATGAAATGCCGGGTCGTTTTCGCCCGCTCGGCCACGAGGTGAGTCAGGCGTTGCAGTACGGCCACGGCGTAGGCCGGGATAGTCTCGGTAGCATCGTCGCCGAGGGGACAGGGAATGAGGTAGAGTTTGCCTTTGGTTTGCATGGGGCGAAGGTAAGGGGATTTCGGGATGGAGATTTACGATTTACGATTGGAGAGGCTGCAAATTCACTCATTTATTAGCCAAAAAAACTTCTCTACCGCCTTTGTTTTCAATTTAAAAAACATACTTTTGCGCTCCTTTTCGGAAAGCCTTTGCGTGACGGGCGTAATTTTCGTGCTAACACACTGAAAATCAACGCTTGGGATGGGAAGAACCGAAATCATTTAATACTTCAAAACAGTATGCGAAATTACGAAGTAACTTTCATCGTAGATCCAGTTCTGTCGGGCGATGAAATCAAGGCGACAGCTCAGAAATATGTCGATCAGCTCCAGACAAGCGGAGCGAGCATCGTGCATGTGGACGAGATGGGGTTGCGCCAGCTTGCTTACGAAATCAACAAGCGCCACTCCGGGTACTACTATTGTGTGGAGTTCCAATCGGAAGCCACTGCGTACCTCAGCTCGCTAGAACTCAACATGCGCCGTGACGAACGTCTGCTGCGCTTCCTGACCATTGCCCTCGACAAGTACGGGGTAAAGTACAACGCTGACAAGCGTGGGGGCCTCATCGGCAAGACCAAGAAGAAGTCCAAAGCTTCTGCCGACCTCAACACGGCCGGTGCCGCTCCGGTCGCTGTCGCACCAAAGGCGAAAATCGCCAAGGCACAACCACCACAACCTGACAACCTGAAGCGCATCGAGGGCATCGGCCCGAAAATCGCCGAGGTGCTCAAGGCTGCCAATGTTGACTCCTTTTTGAAGCTCGCTGCCATGACGCCTGACCAAATCAAGGACCTGCTCAATGCTGCCGGCGACCGCTTCAGCTTCCAGGACCCAACGACTTGGCCAGATCAAGCTGATCTTGCCGCTCAAGGCGAATGGGACAAGCTGAAAAAATGGCAGGACGAGTTGAAGGGTGGTAAACTTGTAGTTGTTGATGCCGACGGTGATGCTATCGAAAACACTCCCACAGCTACCACTGCTGCTGTAGCTGCCACAACAGTTGCTGCTACTGCGGTTGCAAATGGTGAAGAGGAATAAGCATCATCCATCAATGTCCAACATCAAATTTTTTAACAAAAAAATTCAAAAATCATGGCTGCATCAAGAGACGATATTAAGTTTCTAAGCAATCCGAACATCGGCCAGCAACGCAAGAAGTATTGCCGCTTCCGTAAGTTCGGCATCAAATATATTGACTACAAGGACAGTGATTTTCTGCTGCAATTCGTCAACGACCAAGGTAAAGTGCTTCCTCGCCGCATCACCGGCAACTCGTTGAAGTACCAGCGCCGGGTGGCCACCGCCGTAAAGCGTGCCCGTCACCTCGCCCTGCTTCCTTACCTGACTGACTTGCTGAAATAGTTCAACTTGGTGAATGGTGAATGGTGAACGGTGAATGGTGAATGGGGCAATAATTTCCAATTTCCAATTTCCAATTTCCAATTTCCAAACCGCCGCAAACTCGCAGAACAATGGATATTATCCTTCTTAAAAATCTCGATAAAGTTGGCCGCAAGTTTGAAATCGTCAAAGTAAAGGACGGTTATGGCCGCAACTTCCTGATTCCACAGGGCTTGGCCCTCGTTGCGAACAAGGTCAACCGCAACAACCTCGACAGTTTCAAGCGCCAAGAGGCGTCCAAGTTGAACAAGAAACTGGACATCTTCAAGGCCATCGCCGCCAAGCTGAAGGGTCAAAAATTGACCATCACTGCCAAGACCGGCACTTCCGGCAAGATTTTCGGCTCCGTCACCAATATCCAGATAGCGCAAGCACTGCGTGACCAACTGGACGTTGACATTGACCGCCGGGACATCCTGCTGCCGGACGACCACATCAAAATGATTGGTGACTACATAGCTACGCTTGACCTCCACCCCGACGTGGATGCCAAAATCGAGTTCTCGGTGATACCCGACGATCCGGAACTGGCCAAGCGATTGGCCGAAGCCGCTGCCGAAGCTGCACTCGAAGCAGCCGCCGAAGCTTCTGGTGACAACTAATCAGATTTCAACTGAATACTACAAAGCCCATCCGCTTCGCAACGGATGGGTTTTTTTTATTTGGTGAAAACATGCCCCCTCCATCCTTGGCTGGAAACCCAACCACCAGCCTGACTAAAACGCTACCCCCTCCCACTTTTGGACTCCTCGAAAGCCCGCATGTTCTACGGGAAGGCGGAAGTTGGCAATTTTTTCAAAGAGCTTGCTGCCAAAGCCAAGTATTCCAAATTCCAGCCAACCCGCTTCGTGGCGGACGGTGAGGATGTGTTCGCCCTCGTCAACGCTGAATACACCCACACCCCTTCCGGGAAAAATTACGCCACAACTTACACCCACCATTTCAAAGTGGTGAACGGCAAAGTCACCTTCTTCCGTGGAGTGGACGATTACCAGGTGCAGAAGTAATCCTGTAATCCAGTGGGCGGGGCCAGAAACTCCGATGACTTGTTGACGGCAGTTTTTCTGGTGGGAATTATTGGCCGGAAGCGAAGAACAGCGTAAACCAACGTGGGAAAAAAAGGCCAAAAATGATTTTCCCACATCTAACTATTTACAAAAATTCAATCTGAAAAATGAAACGGACAATTTTTTGTTGGGTCGCATCCTTCATCGTCACATTCTTGCTCAATGGTGCATTTCATGGCGGCGTGGCAGCCGGTTTTCTTGACAACGAACTTGCTCATTTTGGTGAGCACGTTCATAAAATGAGCGAGTTCAACCCAGCGCCGGTGGTGCTGTTGGAAGCCCTGCTGTCGTTTTTGCTGGTTTACCTGATTACGAGCCGTTCGTCCAGCCGACGGGCAGCTTCGGTGCCAGAACCGGTGCAGCGCTGGGCCTTGCTACTTCCGCTACTTGGAGCTTGGCGAACGCCGCCACTTTCAAAATGTGGTCGCTCGCACTCACGCTCGGCGACGTGGCCTGGCACACCGCCCTTGGCGCATTGATGGGCTGGCTGGTGGTCTGGCTTTGGAACCGGCTGGCTCCCAAAGGATAGGCGCTTTGATAATCTACCCAACTAATTCTACTTTGTTACTTTAGAATATTGAACATATCACTTTGGAAAGTAGGGGGTTTGGGGGCGGAACGCCCCCAAAGGCTCCCTCCCCCGACGAGCCGCCGAAGGCGGCGAGGAGGGGAAATGGCAGTTTTGATAAAGTTTTGGCGGCGCATCGCCCCACTTGGATAGATTTTTTTTTAAAGTAACAAAGTAGAACTAAGCAAACCTGGGATTTTGGCAGTGGCCATTGCTTTCAAGTAACAGGGCAAATGCATTAAAATCTATTTCGATCTCGGAGAGGTCGCACCCTACGTTAACATGCGACCTCCGAGGTCGAAATTCACGGGGAATCGGCAATTCTACTGAAAATCAAGCAGTTCCCCATCGAAAATCCATTCATCATGCGCTTTTCCCAAGCCGCTCCTTCGCCCTGTCCACCAGGTAGTACATCATCGGCACTAAGTAAACAGACAGTATCAACGAAGAAAGCAGCCCGCCGATGATGACCCATGCCAAGCCGTTTTTCCATTCGCTTGCCGTGCCCTTGGCGAGGGCGATGGGCAGCATCCCGATGACCATTGCCAGCGTAGTCATCAAAATTGGGCGCATCCGCTCTTTGCCTGCCTTAATCAGGGCATCGCGGTAGTGCAGCCCTTCGGCTTTGAGCTGGTTGGTGAAATCTACTATCAGGATGGCGTTTTTGGTCACCAGCCCCATGAGCATTATCAAGCCCAGCAAGGCGAAGAGGCTCAGGTTGCTCAAGGACAGGTTCAGGGCTAAAAACGCCCCGATGGCCGCCACTGGAATGGCAAAAAGCGCCACGAACGGGTAAACGAAACTATCGTACAGGGCGACCATGATGAGGTAAATCAGCAGGAACGAAATCGCCAGTACCGAGCCCAGTGCCCCGAAACTGTCGTTTTGCCGCTTGATATCGCTGCCCCAAACGAGGTTTATGTCCGCTGGGAGCGGGTTGTTCTTCAGGTACGCTACCACATCGTCTGCCACCGTGCCAGAGGGCCTGCCCAAGGCGTCGGCAGTGAGGGTGACGGCTGGCTGGCGATCCTTGCGCTCCAAGAGCGAGGGGGTACGGTCCCTGACCACTTCGGCAAACTGCTCGACCTGCACTGAAAACCCCATCGGGTTGAGGATGCCCAGCCTGCGCACGTCGTCATAGTCGCCACGGTCGAAGTCGGCAAGCCATACCCGAACAGGGTATTCCGTTCCAGCCTCGGTGAGGGTCGCATCGTCGTTTCCAGTGAATGCGGTGCGCAGGTTTTGGCCTGTGAGGGCGGTATTGAGGCCCAGCCGCTGCATCCGGTCTTTGTCGGGCACGACCTGAAATTCAGGGCTGCCTTCCTCCACCGAAAGTTGGACGTTGTCAGCCCCGGGTATCTTTTCCACTACTTCCCTCAGCTGCCCGCCCATCGCCATGACCCGCTCCCGGTCGCTGCCGCTCAAGGTCATTTCCACGGGCGCGGAGCGGGGAACCAAGCCCAGCGTCGCCATCGAGAAACGGATGTCGGGGTATTTTTCCTGCAAGTCCTGCCGAAGGCGCAGCATGAAATCCTCGGTGCGCAGGTTGGCGAGCATTTTTTTGTCCTTCAACTGCACGGTGAACTCGCTCTTGTACGCCAAGCCAACGCCCAAGCTGCCGATGCCCGTGCTGGGGCCGCCCACGTTCGAGAAGAGGGTTTTCACTTCCGGCTGCGCCGAAACATACTTTTCAATCTCTTCGGAAATGGCGTTGTTCCGTTGAATGGGAGTGCTTTTTTCAAACTCCAGCGCAAAGCGAAACTTTCCCTGGTCACCCGTCGAAATCAGTTCCTTGCCGATAATGCCCTGCCGCATCACGCCCAAGGTCAGGGCAAAAAGCGCCAGCACGATGAAGCCGAACACCAGTTTGTGGCGCAGCACCCAGTCTAACTGATTGCCGTACCATTCGATGAAGCGGTTGAGCATTTTTTCAAAACCAAGCAAAAAACGGTTGAAGATATTGGTGGGCTGTAAGTCCTCCTTTTTGCCGATGCGGGAAGCAAGCCAGGGCGTGAGCGTGAATCCGACGAGCAGGCTTGTCAAAGTGGAAGTTACGACGACCACCGAAAATTGCTGCAACATGTCCGCCACGAACACCTGCAAAAACAGGATGGGCAGGAAAACCACCACGTCCACCAGCGTAATCGAGAGCGCTGAAAAACCAATTTCCATGCGCCCGTCGAAGGCGGCCCGACGCTTCTCCTTGCCCATGTCGAGGTGCCGCTGAATGTTCTCCAAAACCACCACTGCATCGTCCACCAATACGCCGACGATGAGCGACATGGCGAGCAGCGTCATCAGGTTGAGGGTGTAATTGAGCAGCCACATCATCGCAAATGCCGTGACGAGCGAGGTCGGAATTGCCACCAAGACGATGAGCGAATTGCGGAAGCTGCGCAAAAACAGCAGCATCACCAACGAAACCAGCACCACCGCCAGCGCCAAATCCACCACGACCGATTCCACGGCAGCGATGGTGTTGTCGGTGCTGTCGTCGGCAATCACAAAGCGGACGGCATCGCCTGCGTTCTGCTTTTCGATTTTTTCCAACGCCCCCCGCACGGCCTTCGACACATCCACCGCATTGGCGTCGCCCTGTTTTTTAAGCAAAAGCCCTATGCCCGCATTGCCGTTGAACCGGCTCACGGAGGTCACTTCCCGGATGCCGTCCACGACCTCCGCCACGTCTTTGACATAAACGGGGCTGTTCGGCACGGGCATGGCGACCTGCACGTTCCGAATGCCTTCGAGCGAATGATACTTGCCGACGAGGCGCACAGAGTTGGTCTCTGTGTCAGTCTGCACTTTTCCGGCTGGCAGGTCCAGCCCCGCCCGGTTGATGGCCTCCACCACTTGCACCAGGGAGGTTTTGTAAAGTTTCAGTTTTTCCTGATTGACCCTCACCTGTATTTCCCGCTCTTCGCCGCCCAGCATCGTGATTTCCGCCACACCTTTCAGTTGTTGGATTTGTGGCAGGTACTCGTCCTTCATTTTTTGAAAAAAAACCGTGGCGGGTAGGCCGCTCGTCGCACTGATGGACATAATGGGCAGGTCGTTGGGCGAGACTTTGCTCATCACCGGGCTTTGGATGTCGGCAGGCAGGTCCTTGCGGATGTTGTCAATGTACCGCTGGGCGTCCTGCATGGTCTGGTCGAGGTCAGTGCCGTACTTGAGGTTGGCGATGATGACCGAGGCATTGGGCAGCGATTTGGTCACCAGGAAATCCATGCCTTCGAGGTTCGACAGGGCATCTTCGATTTTACGGGAAAGCGATGTCTCTACCTCGTCGGGCGTTGCACCGGGGTAGCCCGTGCGAATGACAATCACCGGCTGGTTGAAATCGGGCATCAGCTCATAGCTCAAATTGCGGTAGCCGATGACGCCGAGCAGCGTGAACACGCTGAACAGGACAATGATGAGCGAGGGCCGATTGATGGAAATTTCTGTCAGGTTCATAGTCTTTCAATGTTGGTTGGGTAAGGTGATTTTGCCAAACATGCCCGCCCGCAGTGCATGGCCCGGCAGGTTCTGCACCGTCAGTTGCACGGGAAAACTGCTGCCCACATTGGCTTTGGAGGCAATCAGCGTCACCTTACCCGTCAGTGGTTTTCCGGGGATGGCATCGGCGACGATTTGGAGTTTTTTGCCCAGTTGGAAATGCTGCAAATCGCCCTCCGGCACGTTTATCGTAAACCGAAGCTGCTCCACATCGAGCAGGTGAATCAGCGGTACGCCCGGTGCGGCAAAGCTTCCTTCTTCGCTCAGTTTGGCAAAAACCACCCCGACGAACGGGGACTTGATGGTCGTCTTGGCAATTTGTTCGAGAATGGTGGCCCGCTGCACTTGCGCCGACTTCAGGCCCAGTTGCGCTTTTTCCAACTGGACACCCTGCACGGCATCGGCTTTTGCCAAAATCGAATAGCGGTTCACGTCCGCCGTCAAGCCCTCGATTTGCACGTCCGCAGACTGCAACTGGAGCTGTAGCAGCGAGTTGTCCAAATGCACCAGTTTCTGGCCTTTGGCGACGGTGCTGCCCGCATCCACAAAGATTTTGGTGATTTTCCCCTGCACTTCTGCGCTGATTTTGGCCTCCCGATTTGGCTCGAAGGTACCCGTGAAAAGCAGTTCGCCCGGCGTGGAAAGTCCGCTGGCAGCAGCGGGTTCGGCTGGGTTTGGGGGCGTTACTGACGGGTCGGCGTGATAGACCCGTGACTCGGCGGTCGTCTTGTTTTTTTTCAACTTGATGGCCATGGCGCCGAAAATCCCGATGAGGACGAGCGCAGGGAGCAGGTATTTCAATGCTTTTTTCATTGTTCAATTTTTGATATGACCGGATGCTTTTTTGAGTTCCAAGTCTGCTTTGAGAAGGTCCACGAGGAGGTTGAGGTACTGCTGTTGGGCTTCCCGCAAGGCGTTGTCCGCCAGCAAGGTGTCAGTTAGCGTTGCCGTCCCCTGCCGCTGCTGGAGCAGTGTCTGGCGATAGACCGAGTCGGCCCATTCGATTTGCTGCTTGGAAGCTGGGAGGCTGGCGGCAGCGGCGGTTTTTTGCAAAACGGCATTGGCAAGTGCGAGGTCGTTTTGTGCCTGCACGTTTGCCGCCTGTAGCTGGTTGCCGAGCAATTCCGCCTCTTTGTGGGCTATTTGGCGACGGGTCACGGGGTTCCAGAGCGGGTAGGCCGCCTGTACGCCCACGAGGCCGATGGGGAAGACCTTTAAAAACGGGTCGGGCTGTCCGGTGTAGCCGTAGCCCGTCACGCCGAAGCTGGCGAATGCCGAAACCGTCGGCAGGCGGGATTTTTCGAGGGTGTTAAGTTCGTTGGCCAGCAGTTGGTTCTGTGTTTGCACGATGCGTGCGTCCACCGATGGGGCGGCGTTGTAATTGATGTTCTCGCCCTGCGAAATGTCCATTGCAACGGCCAGTGGCGTACCCATGTCTATGCCCATGAAAAAGCGCAAGCCATTGAGCACCTGCGCCAGTTTGCCCTCCAGTTGAGTGCGCTGTGTTTGCAGTTGGGCCTGCTGTAGCTCGACCTTGCCCAAGTCCGTTCCTTTGGCGAGGCCCTGGCTTCGAAGCAGTTGCAAGGTGGCGAGCAGGCGGCCTGTGTTCACCAAATTACTGTCCATGAAAAGCAGTTGGTGCTGTAGGACTTGGGCGTTATAATAAAGGTTCGTCACCTCGAATATGACTTGTTCCTCGCTTTTCTCGACCTGCAATGCACTTAGTTCACCCGCTATTTCGGCAGCCGTGATGCCCCCCCGGATTTGTGGGTTGTAGAGCGGCATGGCCAATTGGACATTGGCGCCAAGGTTGTGCGGTACGCCGAACTGCGTTTCCTTGAACTGCCCTTCTGGCCCGTTGAAGGCTGAAAGTGGAAGCAGCTGGTAGGGCAGGTTCGCGTAGAACTTATAGTCTGCGGCCATCGTGGCTCGGGGCAGGAGGTTCGACTTCGCCTCTTGCTGTTTCAATTGGGCAAGGGCTTGGTTGTTCCTCCCGACTTGCAGGCTTTTGTTGTTGAGCAAAGCCGTTTCGACGCACTGGCCGAGGGGCAGGGCTTGGGGCTGTGCGGTTAGCCCGTTGTTGGCCGCCAACACGAAAACGGCCAATGTTGCTAAGTAGTCAATCAGAATTATTCGATACATTTTGTTCTTTGAAATCTATGGTG
>CAZDSU010000094.1:0-23624 GCA_964508135.1 uncultured Saprospiraceae bacterium | reverse complement strand
CTCTCAGTTTTGAGCATTTTTTACCTCTTTTTAGGTTTTAAAACAGCCTCTAAAAATGAATAAATCAGTTTTGACAGCAAGAAATATCCTAATCGCAATTGGAATAATATTGATTGATTTGGCTGTTTATGTAATCCTTGGATTGCTCCTTATGAATTATGATGACTTTTATGTTGAAAGTGAAGGTGAGTATTGGAGTTTATCGAGCATGAGTGCCTCCGAAAAAATCACCTATTTTGGGCTACATGTGTGGCATTTAATTAACCTAATTGGGATAGGATTTTTGATTTATATCATTGTGAAAAAATCAAGAAACCGTGTTGAAACAATGAGTCAGAATTAAAATGCGCAACATTTCATCAGTCATATCCCTTTTGGGTTTTGCTGCAACTCTACTTGCGCAGAACCCCCACGGCCCAGCCCTAAAAATAGACTGTGCCACCTGCCACTCCCCAGAAGGCTGGAAGATAGCGGCGGAAGCTTGGCGGCAGGAAGAACTGGTCGTCCCCGGTGAGCCGCAGCGCTTCAGCCATGCGCAAACGGACTTCCCGCTGACGGGAAAACACGGCATTGTGGACTGTCGGGACTGCCACAGCTCGCTCGTGTTCGAGGAGGCACAAACCACTTGCATTAGCTGCCACACCGACCTGCACCAGCAGACGGTGGGCACCGATTGTGCCCGCTGCCACAGCACGGAACATTGGCTGGTGGACGGCATCACGCAACTGCATTTTGACAATGGCTTCCCGCTGCTAGGCAACCATGCGGTGGCGGACTGCCGGGACTGCCACACTTCGGAGACAGCGCTGCGCTTCGACCGCATTGGCAACGACTGCATCAACTGCCACCTCGATGAGTACCAAGCGACGACAGCTCCCGACCACGAGGCGGCGGGGTATTCGACCGACTGCTGGATTTGCCACGACGTGGCCAGTCCGGGCTGGATGTGGACGGGCGGGGCGGGCAACCACAGCTTTTTTCCATTGACGAAAGGCCACCAGATTGAGGACTGCAACCGCTGCCACATCGGCGGGAATTTTGTGAACACACCGACCGATTGCTACGCCTGCCACCAGGACGATTTTCAGGCGACAGCCAGCCCCGACCACGAGGCGGGAGGCTTCCCGACAGACTGCACCGTCTGCCACAACACCAACCCCGGCTGGCCTGCCACGGACTTCACACAACACGACCAATTGTACTTCCCCATTTTCAGCGGAAAACACAACGGCGAATGGAACGAATGCACCGACTGCCACACGACGGCAGGGGATTTCAAGGCGTTCAGTTGCATTGACTGCCACGAACACGATGACCCCGGCGACTTGGCTGGCGAACACGATGATGTTTCGGGCTACAGCTATTCGAGCCAGGCTTGCTACTCCTGCCACCCGAAGGGGGAGGAATGAGGAAATTGGGAAATTAGAAATTAGGAAATTGGATGACGGAGGAAGCCGGCGAGTCAATTTCCCAATTTCTCAATTTCCCAATTCCCAACCTCCTCCCGTTCAGCCACCTAATAACCCGGTTCGGCAAATTTCACTGTACCCACTGACGAATGTCAGCGGGCAATGTCATTTTCGGTCATAGTTTTGTCATAATGCATTGAATAGATTCACGTGTACAAACTTTCGTCCGTCATCTTCCTGCTCGGTTTGGCGACAAACATGTTCTCGCAAAACCCGCACGGCACAGCCTTGAAAATGGACTGTGCCGCTTGCCACTCGTCGGCGGGGTGGGAGATTGCGGCAGCGCATTGGCAAACGATTGAACTGCAAAAACCGACCAAATCCAGGACCACCGGGATGCCAATGCCGGTTGACACGTCCCTTTTCCACCACAACAAAACAAACTTCCCCTTGCAGGGCCGCCACGCTGCGGTTGAATGCAGGGATTGCCACGAAACACTGGTGTTCGAAGGCGCAAAAACCGACTGCAATTCCTGCCACCTCGACATCCACCAGCAAACGGCGGGCAACGACTGCGCCCGCTGCCACACACCCAACAACTGGCTGGTGGACAATATCCAAGAACTGCACTTTGACAACGGCTTCCCGCTCACGGGCGTACACCGGATGGTGAGTTGTGCCGAGTGCCACGTCTCGGAGTCGGCGCTGCAATTCGGGCGCAACGGCAACCTGTGCGTGGACTGCCACCTCGCAGATTTCAACACGACCACCAACCCGGACCATACCGAGGCGGGCTTCTCGACGGACTGCCTCGAATGCCACGACCTTAACACGCCAGACTGGGAGACGGAAAAAGTGGATCACTCCTTTTTCCCACTAACGAAAGGGCACGAAGTGAGCGACTGCGCCACTTGCCACGTCGGTGGCGACTTCGCCAACACGCCGACCAACTGCTTCGCCTGCCACCAGCCCGATTTCGAGGGGGCACTGAGTCCGAACCACGTCCAAGCCAATTTCTCCAACGACTGCGCCCAATGCCATACAACCGACCCCGACTGGATGCCTGCGCAGTTCCTGGCGCACGACGGGCAGTATTTTCCGATTTACAGCGGCAAGCACGAGGGGGAGTGGATGAAATGCACGGACTGCCACACCGACCCGAACAACTACGCCGTGAACAGTTGCACGGTCTGCCACCTAAACCCGGAAACGGACAACGGGCACACGGGCGTGGCGGGGTATGTGTATGAAAATTCCGCTTGCCTGGCCTGTCACCCGACGGGCGATGCGGACGGCGCTTTTGACCACAACTCGACCGACTTTCCGCTGACGGGGGCGCACCTCACGACGGACTGCATCGAATGCCACGCCAACGGCTACGTGGGTACGCCGACCGATTGCGCAAGCTGTCACACCACCGATTTTAACCAAACAGCCAACCCGAATCACACGAGTTTGGGGCTGTCAAATGATTGCGCAAGCTGCCACACGACTGACCCCGGCTGGGCACCTGCGACCTTTGCCAACCACAATGATTTTTATGTGCTGAACGGCGCTCACGCAACGATTGCCAACGAGTGCGCCCTTTGTCATCCCGGAGGGAACTACACGAACACACCGAACACCTGTGCGGGCTGCCACACCCCCGATTTCAATGCGGCGAACGACCCGAACCACGTGGCCAACCAGTTCCCGATGGACTGCGCCACCTGTCACTCGGAGAGCGCATGGGCACCTTCGACTTTTGACCACAATGCGGTTTGGCCGTTCACAGGGGGGCACACAGCGGTAGCAAACGACTGTGCAGCCTGCCACGTCAACGGGAATTATACGACCACACCGACGGACTGTGCTGGCTGCCACACGCCCGATTTTAACCAAAGCGCAAACCCGAACCACGTAGCGCTGAACCTGCCGAACGACTGTGCGATGTGCCACACGACGGCACCTGATTGGGCACCTGCGGCGTTCCCCATCCACAACGATTTTTATGTGCTGAACGGCGCTCACGCCACGATTGCGAACGACTGTGCCGCCTGCCACAACGGCAACTACACGAACACGCCGAACACCTGCTTCGGCTGCCACTCGACCGACTACAACACAGCGACGAACCCGAACCACGTGGCGCTCCAGTTCTCGCAGGACTGTACTTCTTGTCATGCTGAAAGCACCTGGGTGCCCGCCACTTTCGACCACGATGCGCAGCACTTCCCGATTTACAGTGGGGCGCACAATGGCGAGTGGGATGCTTGCGTGGACTGCCATACGAACCCGGCTGACTACACGCAGTTCACCTGCACGACCTGCCACACCAACCCCGAAACAAACAACGACCACAACGGTGTTGGCGGTTACGTCTATCAAAGCGACGCTTGCCTTGCCTGCCACCCGACGGGCGATGGGGACAATATTTTTGACCACAACACGACGGCATTCCACCTGACCGGGGCGCACCTTGGGGCGGACTGTTTGGAATGTCATGCTGGCGGTTTTCAAAACACGCCCACAGACTGTGCGGCTTGCCACACCACCGATTTCACCCAAGCCACAAACCCGAACCACACAAGTTTGGGCCTGACAAATGATTGCGCAAGCTGCCACACAACGCAACCGGGCTGGACACCTGCGACCTTTGCCAACCACAACGATTTTTATGTGCTGAATGGCGCTCACGCAATGATTGCGAACGACTGCGCCACTTGCCACAATGGGAATTACACGAACACGCCGAACACCTGTGCGGGCTGCCACACGCCGGATTTCAACGCAGCGGCTGACCCGAACCACGTGGCGAATCAGTTCCCGCAGGACTGTGCGACCTGCCACAGCGAGAGTGCTTGGGTGCCTTCAAGTTTCAACCACAACAGCGTCTGGCCGTTCACGGGAGCGCACACGGCGGTGGCGGATGATTGCATTGCTTGCCACGTCGGCGGAAACTACACGACGACACCGACGGACTGTGCGGGCTGCCACACCCCCGATTTTAACCAAAGCCAAAACCCGAACCACGTGGCGCTCGGCCTGCCGAACGATTGTGCAATGTGCCACACCACGGCACCGGATTGGCAACCTGCGGCCTTCCCAATCCACAGCGATTTTTATGTGCTGAACGGCGCCCACGCAAACATTGCCAACGACTGCGCCGCCTGCCACAACGGGAACTACACGACCACGCCGAATACTTGCTTCGCTTGCCACACGGCCGACTACAACGGCACGACGAACCCGAACCACGCCTCGGCGCAGTTCCCGACGGACTGTGCAAGCTGCCACGGGGAGAGCGCTTGGGTGCCCGCCAATTTCGACCACGATTCGCAGTATTTTCCGATTTACTCTGGGGCGCACGACGGCGAGTGGGACCAGTGCGTGGACTGCCACTCGAACCCGGCGAACTATGCCGAGGTTGTCTGCACGACCTGCCACGTGAACCCGGAGACGAACAATCAGCACAACGGCGTTGGCGGTTATTCATACAGCAGTCCAGCCTGCTTGGCTTGCCACCCGACGGGCAGTGGCGACGATAATTTTGACCACAACTCGACGGCCTTCCCGCTGACCGGGGCGCACCTTTCGGCGGAGTGCTTGGACTGCCACTCGGCAGGTTTTCAGGGTACGCCGACGGACTGTGCGGCCTGCCACACCACGGATTTTAACCAAAGCCAAAACCCGAACCACGTGGCGCTGAACTTCTCGACCGACTGTGCTACGTGCCACACGACACAGCCCGATTGGGCACCTGCGACGCTTGCGAACCACAATGATTTTTACGCTTTGATCGGCGCTCACGCAACGATTTCGAACGACTGCGCTGCCTGCCACAACGGGAATTACAACAACACGCCCAACACCTGCAACGGCTGCCACACATCCGACTACAACAGCAGCACGAACCCGAGCCACCAGGCGCTGAACCTGCCGACGAATTGCGAGCTTTGCCACACAACGGCCCCGGACTGGGAGCCTGCGACTTTCCCGATTCACGACGATTTTTGGGAGTTGAACGGCGCTCACGCAAACATCGCCAACGACTGCGCCGCTTGCCACAACGGCAACTACAACAACACACCGAATACCTGCTACGGCTGTCACTTGGCGGACTACAACGGCACGACGAACCCTGACCACGAGGCGGCTCAGTTTCCCACGACCTGCGAGGACTGCCACACGGAGTCGGCCTGGGTGCCATCCAATTTTAACCACAACACGTTCTACCCTCTGACGGGGGCACACGTGCCGATTCAAAACGATTGCGCTGCCTGTCACATCGGCGGTAACTATAACAACACGCCCAACACCTGCAACGGCTGCCACACATCCGACTACAACAGCAGCACGAACCCGAGCCACCAGGCGCTGAACCTGCCGACGAATTGCGAGCTTTGCCACACAACGGCCCCGGACTGGGAGCCTGCGACTTTCCCGATTCACGACGATTTTTGGGAGTTGAACGGCGCTCACGCAAACATCGCCAACGACTGCGCCGCTTGCCACAACGGCAACTACAACAACACACCGAATACCTGCTACGGCTGTCACTTGGCGGACTACAACGGCACGACGAACCCTGACCACGAGGCGGCTCAGTTTCCCACGACCTGCGAGGACTGCCACACGGAGTCGGCCTGGGTGCCATCCAATTTTAACCACAACACGTTCTACCCTCTGACGGGGGCACACGTGCCGATTCAAAACGATTGCGCTGCCTGTCACATCGGCGGCAACTATTCCAACACGCCGAACACTTGCGAGGGCTGTCATACGCCCGATTACAACACCAGTACGAACCCGAACCACCAAGTGCTGAACTTGCCGATGGATTGTGACAATTGCCATACGACTGCCCCAGACTGGCAGCCTGCGACCTTCCCCATCCACAACCAGTTTTGGCAACTGAACGGGGCGCATTTGAACATCCAAAACGATTGCGCCGCTTGTCACAATGGCAACTATAACAACACGCCGAACACCTGCTTCGGCTGCCACGCTGCCGACTTCAATGGGACGAACAACCCGAACCACGTGACCAACCAGTTCCCCACGACCTGCGAGGACTGCCACTCCGAGTCGGCTTGGGTGCCTTCGACGTTTGACCACAACCAATTCTACCCGTTCACGGGTGCGCATATTCCGATTCAGAATGATTGTGCCGCCTGCCACAACGGCAACTACAACAACACGCCCAACACTTGCGAGGGCTGCCACCAGCCGGATTACAACACCAGCAGCAACCCCAATCACTTGTCGCTCAACCTCCCAACCGACTGCGACATGTGCCACACGACCGACCCTGACTGGGACCCAGCAACGTTCCCGATACACAACCAGTTTTGGCCATTTGTCGGGGCGCACGTGGCCATCCAAAACGACTGTGCCGCCTGCCACAACGGCAACTACAACAACACGCCGAACACCTGCTACGGCTGCCACGCCTCAGACTACAACGGGGCGAACAACCCGAACCACCAACAGGCTGGCTTCCCGACGGACTGCACGCTTTGCCACAGTCAAAATGCCTGGACGCCGTCAACTTTCGACCACGACGACATGTACTTCCCGATTTACAGCGGCAAGCACGAGGGCGAGTGGAACCAGTGCGTGGAGTGCCATATCGGTGGGAACTACAACAGTTTCAGTTGTATTGACTGCCACGAACATGACGACCCTGCGGACATGGCCGACAAGCACCAGGGGGTAAATGGCTATCAGTACAACAGTCCAGCTTGCTATAATTGCCACCCGACTGGGGAGGAATAAAGTGGAGATTGGGTTATTGAGTTATTGGGATATTTACCGCTAAACCAGATTTTTGTGAAATACAGCTTTGCCATATTGCTCTTATTTGCTTGCGCGCTATCCATGTTCGGGCAGGAGACGGTGCTTGTCAAGGGCACTGCGTCGTATGTTTCCTCCCAAAACGTCTATGTGAAATATGCCTCGACAGATGGCATCAGCAAGGGTGACACGCTTTTTTCCCAAAAGGGAAACGTGCTGACGCCATGTCTGGTGGTGAAGGACAAGTCCTCGACCTCTTGCGTTTGCATTTCGTTGTTGACGGAAAAAGTGGCAGTTGGAGCGGAGTTTTACGCACGGGTTCCCAAAAAGGAAGAAACGCTGAAAAAGGAAGAAACGCTGAAACCAGTGCAGGACAGCCTGCCGCCGACCAACGCCCCGGTCGTCGTTACGCCTGAAACGGAGGAAAAACCAGAACCAGATTTCAAGCAAAAAATAAAGGGGCGTGTGTCGGCTTCATCGTACAGCAACTTGGTCGGGACGGAGGAAACGCACCGTATGCGATACGCCTTCACATTGCAGGGCAACAACCTTGGCAACTCCCGCTTTTCGACGGACAACTACATCACCTTCCGGCACACGGTGGGCGAGTGGCAGGCGGTAAAGGAGAATTTTAGCGATGCGCTGAAAATCTACTCGCTGGCGGTGCGGTACGATTTGGACAAGAATTCGAGCATCAGCCTTGGCCGAAAAATAAATCCCCGTATTTCGAGCATGGGGGTCATTGACGGGCTACAGGTGGAGAAGGGGCTGGGCAATTTCATGGTAGGGGCCATTGCCGGATCAAGGCCGAACTACACCGACTATGGTTTTGACCTCAACTTGCTGCAAGCGGGCGCTTACGTGGGCTACAATACCAGCAGGGATTTCAAGCAAAGCCAAAGCACGCTCGCCTTTATCGAGCAGCACAACGGCAGCAAGACGGACCGGCGCTTCGTGTATTTGCAGCATTCCAACAGCCTGCTGAAAGACTTCAGCTTTTTCGGCTCGATGGAGGTTGATTTGTACGAAAACCTGAACGGACAAGCGAAAAGCACATTGAGCCTCACCAATATGTACTTGTCGCTGCGCTACAAACTGTCGAAACAACTCAGCCTGACCACCTCCTACGATAACCGCAAGAACATCATTTACTACGAAAGTTACAAGAGCTATATTGACCAGCTTGTTGACGACGAAACGAGGCAGGGCCTGCGTTTCAACATCAACTACCGCCCGCTGAAGTTCGTGACCTGGGGCGCAAACGCAAGCTGGCGTTTTCAAAAAAGCGACATGAACCTCTCGAAGAACCTGAACAGCTACCTTAATTTCAGCCGCGTTCCCTGGATAGGTGCGTCTGCATCCATCACGGCCAACTTTCTGCAAACCAATTACTTGGATAGCAAGATGTTCGGCGTCAGGCTGACCAAGGAAATAATCCCCGGCAAACTCAGCAGCGACGCCTATTTCAGGATGGTGCATTACAGCTACAAAAACTACGAATATACCGTGAAGCAAAAAATCGCTGGCTTGGACGTTTCCGTGAACCTGACCAAGAAGCTGGCCTTCCATGTGTACTACGAGGGTACTTTTGAGAAGGAACGGGATACTTTTCACCGAGTGAATATGAAATTGATACAGCGGTTTTGAGAAATCCACGCTTTGAAATTTCAACACGGAGGCGCATAAACACAGCGGGACACAGAGCGGGAGAATTCCTACCTTTGAGCAAATTCACAACAAAAAATACTGTCATGAAATTCTTTAATATTCTGGCGATTTTTCTCTTCGCCATTGCCATTCTTTCCTGCAACTCCGGCCCAGAAGTCATCGAAGCCGAATCCGGTAGCGGCGAGGTAGCCCCACCGCTTTTCCAAGACCCCGGTGCAGCGCAGGGCATGAACACTGCACCAGGGCAAGCACAAAACCTTGATGCCGCCGAGCACAAAATCGTGGCCGAGGAAGTGCTGAACACCGACAAGTACTCCTATGTCAGGGGACAGGAAAACGGGCAGGAAGTCTGGATTGCCGTGCTGAAACAAGATGTGAAGATCGGCGGTACTTACCTTTTTCGAGGCGGTTTGATGAAGAAAAACTTCCAGAGCAAGGAGTACAACCGGGTGTTCGAGACGCTGTACCTCGTCTCCGATTTTAGGGCGGAGGGCGCAGCAGCTGGTGCCACCAAAGAACAGGTCCACGCCAATGTGGAAGGGGGCAGCACCGTCGAAGCACCCAAAAGCGTAACCCCCGCAGCGGGGGCCATCAAGCTTTCCGATTTGATAGCGAACATTTCAAAATACGATGGAAAAACCGTGAAAGTCACCGGGAAGGTGATGAAGGTAAACCCGATGATTATGGGCCGCAACTGGCTGCACATCCAAGACGGCTCGGGCAAAAACCTTGACCTGACGGTAACGACCGTAGAGCAGGTGCAGTTCGGCGCTACCGTCACGCTGGAAGGGACCATTGCGCTGAACAAGGACTTCGGGGCGGGGTATAAGTACGATTACATCATGGAGGGGGCGGTGGTGAAATGAGTAATTAATCGTTAGCTTTGTAAAAACAATCCAATGAAATCGCCATTTCCCGGCATGGACCCTTTTCTTGAGGGTAAATTGTGGCCAGATGTGCATAACGATTTGGCGACAAAGATTCGCAAACAATTAACGCCGCAGCTACGGCCAAAATACGTTGCAAGGCTTAATTCCTATACCGTAAAGGACAATAACCCAATATCAGAATATGGCGTCATGTACCCGGATATCGAGGTTGTTTTCCAAAGGCGAATAGATATTGCGATGGAGTCTATGGTCGCCCATGTTGGCTATGAAACGATAGAGGGTGCCGAGCCGCCGAGCCTTTCCATCCCTTATTTCCCAAATTTTGTGGTAAAAATCCCGTTCATTGAAATCCGGGACACAGACCAGAACAGGTTGGTATCTTGCATTGAAATCCTTTCGCCCGTCAACAAGCGCAAACCGGGATTGAAAGCCTACCTGAAAAAACGATACAAAATGCACAAAGCGGGCGTCCATTTCCTCGAAATTGACCTGCTGAGACGGGGGACGAGAACCGTCCAGCACAGCACCTTGCCGCCCACCGACTACCTCGTGGCGCTCACACGGGCCAAAAAGTCCAGCACCGAAATATGGCCTATCCAATTGCGCTCGAAGCTCCCGGTAGTGCCAGTGCCACTTTCAGAACCCGACGAAGACGTGTCCCTAAACCTGCAAAAGGCGCTAAACGAGGTCTATGAGGATGCTGGGTACGATGTCTCCATTGATTATGACAAAGAACCGCCCCCACCTAAATTGTCGGAAGAAGAAATGGCTTGGGTAAAATCACTTCGATAGCTTCTGATACACCCGATGCCGCCACCACGCCACCAAGCTCAACACCGTCAGCGCAGCCACCGTCCAATAAACCCAAGTTGGAATCGGCACCGGGTCGCCCGCAGCGTAGGAATGCAAGCCTGACAGGTAATAATTTACCCCAAAATAAGTCATCATCACCGACGCCCAGCCGAACAGCGAGGCCACATTGAACGCATAGTTGCCCCGAAAGCCGGGGATGAAGCGCATGTGCAGGATGAACGAATATACCAGAATCGTCACCAGCGCCCAGGTTTCCTTGGCGTCCCAGCCCCAGTACCTGCCCCAAGATTCGTTCGCCCAAACGCCACCCAGGTAGGTGCCGATGCTAATCATGAACAGTCCGCCGATAAGCGTCATTTCGCTGGTATATGTCAATTCCTTGACGATGCGATAGACGCTCTCCCCGTTCTTTTTGTTGCCGAAAATCATGAAAATCAAGTTCAAAACGCCAATGATGGCGCCGAGTGCGAGGAAGCCGTAGCTGCCCGCCTCCAGCGATACGTGAATCATCAGCCAGTAGGATTTCAGAACGGGCACGAGCGGCGTGATTTCCGGGTCGAGCCAGTTCATGCCGGCTACCATCAGGATGACGGCAGTCAACACGGTGGTCGCCGCCAAACCGCCATTGGTTTTTCTGGCGAAAATCAAGCCCGCCAGCGTGGTCGTCCAGCCGATATAAATCATGGACTCATAGCCGTTGCTCCAAGGTGCTTGGCCGCTCACATACCAGCGTAAGCCCAAGCCCAGCGTATGCATGAAAAAGCCAAATACGAGCAAGCCGACAGCGATTTTTCCTGCTGTTTTAAAATTCAAATTTGGTTTAAAAACACCAGCAAATAATAACCCTAAAAACACCAATGACAATAAGCCATACATTTTGCCCAAACGGTTGAAAACATTGAGCTTATTGAGCAATAATTCCGCTTTAACCTTGCCTTTTGAGGGCAATATATCGCCGCCATATTTTTGCTGATAATTGTTTAATTCAACTATCATGCGGTTTGCCATATTCCAGTCATTGCTTTGAATTGAACTTCTTAATACGGGAATATAGGCGGGATAAAACGCCTCGATGATGGTGCCTGCAAATGCCGAATTTTGCATCCCGTGCGGGTCGTCTGGCACGGCGGCTTGCCAGGTGTGCGTCGTGTCGCCCGGCACAGGGAACACCTTCATGAACCTGCCGGAAAAAACCATGCTGCTGATGTTCACCTTCTCGTCCAGTTTCATCAATTCCTTTTCAAAAACGCTGCGGTCACGCTGTGGCGTGTTGTAGGCGTCCCGCACGGCGTCACGCAGTTTGTACTCGCCGTTTTCGTTGAAAAAATCGCTGTATTTCACCATGTCGCCCTCCACGCCGAGGATTTTGCGGATTTCCTCGTGATGGCCGAGCTTGATGAGCGGCACATTGTACCAGTCCTTCGGGTTGGCGGCCATTCCGAGTATGACCTGCTCCGCCGACTGTCCGTACAGTGTTTCCTTCTTCGACAATTTGCGCAAAACCTCGCTCGCAAAAGTGTTCAATGGCTTAAACCTGCCCTTGTAGTCCTGCATCAGAATGCGGCCGAAGGCATCGGCGTGCGACTTTTCCACTTCCGGCACTTTTGCGTTTTCGCAGTTGCCGGGCGTCGAAAACGACAAGAAAATGCCCACCAGCACGGCGGCCACTACATTTTCAGTCTTGCTTCTCATGTTTTTCAGATTCTTCGAAATTTGAGCGAAACGGGTGTTTTTTGCAAAAAGCGTCCAAATCATGCCCAGCGTCAGCAGCCCATAACCGATGTACGAAATCCAGGTGCCCGGCGCATCATAGTTCACGCTGAGGTAGGTTCCCAGTTCGTCCTGGTCAAAGGACGACTGGAAAAAACGGTAGCCGTCGTAGTCCAGAATATGGTTCATGTAGATGCGCTGGTCACGCACCAAGTTGCTGCGGGGGTCTTTCACCGTCACCTCGCTGGCGTAGGACGAGGCGTTGTCCGTGCCGGGGTAGCGCTCCATGATGAAGTCGTTGAGTTGGATGGCAAATGGCAGCGTCACCCGCCTTGCACCATAAGCCACCGCCACGCTCGATGTGCCGAATTGCGCCGTCCTTGGCACACCCTCCACGCCTTGGCTGCCAGCGACAAACACCTTTTTTTCCTCGCCGCCGAAGGTGATTTTTAAGTCCACACCGCCCGTGCTGGTGCTGCTCATTTTCCGGTCGGCGGACGTGACCTCCGCCCGTGCATGTGGGCTGAACGCCCCGAACACGAAGCTGTGCATCCCATCGGAGTACATGCTGCGCAAACGGAGTGGGTGCCACACGCCCGGCGGCAGCGTGTCCTGCGTTTGCGTCGCCATCACCATTTGGGTAAACGGCATTCCAGCCATGAAATAGAGGCTGTCGTTTTGCATTTTTATGTTGAAAGCCTGCGGCAATGCGGCATTGCCAAAATTGAAATTCGTGCCGTAAATATTGGACTTGTCGCCCTGCTGCACCATGTACTCTTCCCTGCCACCCATGCCAGCAATCACGACTTTCAGCGTGGGCAGGCCGCTCTCGTCGTCCACCATCGTTTCGGTGGGGTTGGGCATGAAATTCTGCACTTCCACTTTCAGTTCTTGATTGCCGAGGAGATAGGATTTTTCAAAAGAATTGTCGCCCAGCGAGGCGAACAGCACCGGCTCGTCGAAGGAAAACTTCTTGCCGCCGTGCATTACTTTAAACTGTAGGTAGGTCTCCGCCGATAAAAACGAGTTGGAGGCGCTGCCTTCCCGGATGCCCATCATCCCCTCTTTGCCCCAGTACCTCGTCACGCCCGCCCCAATGATGATGATGACCATAGAAGCGTGAAACATCACGAGCGGCCACTTTTTCTGTGGTATCATCCGAAAACGGAAGATGTTGACAATCAAGGTGATACTGAACAAAATGAGCAACAACTCGAACCACTTCGATTTGAAAATCACCTTCTGGGCTGCACTGGTGCCGAAGTCGTTTTCAACAAAAGTGGCTACACCGATGGCTACGGCGAAAAGGATGATGTACAGCCCCGCAGCGGAGGTGGAAAAGAGACCGGAAAACAGCTTTCTAAGCAGCTTCATATACAAGGAGTATTTAAAAAATTAACTGTTTAAAAACCCGAAAGCCTGCACTGACTTTCAGTTTTATGAAGTTTTCCCAAGTTGTTCAGAAGGAAATTATCGGAAAGAGGCGGTTTTCCCAAAGCCCATTGGACTCGAACAGGCGCTGAAGTGTGTGTTTTACAACCGCTAAGAAACGGCATCATTTTGAAATACTGCCAGTTTTTTTGCTGAAAGTTATTTCACGAATTTATTCCTCTGTCCCATGTGCCAGTGCCGGCTTAATTTCCAGCCGCTGCGCCGGAAAAACGTAGCTTTGGGACAGCTAATCCAACGTTTCACCAACCTTCCCGCGCCATGACAACCTTTCATTCCATTTTGATTTCAGCAGCAGCAGTTGCTTTCTCGCTCCAGCTCGCTTCGGCGCAAACACCCGCCAATCCCAATGCGAGCGAAGCCGCCAAACAGGTCTATCATTTTCTCAGCACTTATAAAAACGAGCCTGGCAAGTGCCTCATCCTGGGGCAAAGCCTCGGCTGGTCGTTCGAGCAGTTCGAGCCTTTCGTGGAGGACTTGCACACCCAGACCGGGCAATGGCTCGGACTCGTCGGCGGGCAGATGAGAAACGCACCGGGGGAAATTGACATCCCGCAACTCATTCAATTGTACAAAGAGTGGTTCCAAGCGGGCGGACTTGTCGAAATGAGCATGCTGCCCGACAACCCTTGGACCGGCGGCAGCGCCTGGGACCTCTCAGCGACGGACATCTGGAAGCTGACCACCCCGGGACAGCCGGGATATGACCAATGGACGGCGGAGCTGGACTACCTGGCGGGCATTTTGGCGCAACTGCGCGATGCAGGCGTCGTGGTGCTTTGGCGACCCTTGGTGGAAATGAACGGCGACTGGTTCTGGTGGGGCTGGCACGGCGGCGACGACCCCCAGCCTTTCATTGACCTGTGGCGCGACATGTTCAACTATTTTACCTACACCTGGCAGTTGGACAACCTGCTGTGGGTCCATGCGGCGAGCTGGGACTTCGGCGCCATTCCGTCCGTTGACCACTTCTATCCCGGCGACGACGCAGTGGATGTCACGGGCTTGGACATTTATCAAAACGGGTTGGATATTCCCCTGTCGGACTACCAGACGATGATCGCCCTCGGCAAGCCATTCGCCATCACCGAATTCGGCCCCACCCATGACAATATGGACGGCTCGCACGACTACATGACCTACGTGAACAAAATCATGAACAGCTTCCCCCTAACCACCTACGCCCTTGCCTGGCACGACTGGCCCGACCACAAGGTTGCCTGGATTTCCAACCAAAACTACCAGACCGTGATGAACACGCCCTGCATCCTCACCCGCGATGAGTTGCACGACCTGGTTTTGGAAACGGAAAATCCTGCCGGGCAGGAGGCATCCGCCTCCGTGTTTCCCAATCCTGCGGCGGGTTCGGCGGTGCTGAAGCTCCCGGAGGGCATGGAGGTGAAAAGCCTGCGGTTGACCGACTTGGCGGGGCGGCAGCGGGAATTGTCCTGGTCGCAGAGCCGGGCAGGAGAATGCCGGCTTTCCTGGTCGTCGCTGCCACCCGGCGCGTACCTCCTGCGGGTGGATGTGGAGGGCGCTTTTTTCTTTGAAAAATTAATCGTGCTTTTATGAATGGTGAATAGTGAATTCCCCCTAACCCCAGGACAGGCACATGATATTTTTCAAAAAATTGGTTCACCTGATGCGCAGAAAACGGAAGGCTGGCTGAAAGTAATCAAAAGAAAAATCAGCGAACCTCGCTTTCACCAAATCCTCCAAACCCTTCCAAACAAATAACCCATACCCCTCCTCGAAACAGCCACCGCTTACCTCCTCGACCTGCTCGTGAAAAACGAAGCAATCAAAAAATTCCCACAAGACTTCATCACCGCCTCCGCCCCCTGCCTCCCTAAAGGGGGAAGCATGGATGCGCTCGTGGTTCCTCACAGACAAGTCAAAGCTGCCCGCTTGCGTGTTCCCTCAAAAACACTAAATTTGTTTTTTAAAAGCCACCAAACATGATAGAGCTGACTGTAAAAGTTGAAGAGACCTTGGTAAAATCGTTCGGGCAACAGGCATTGGAGCGGCAATTGGAAAATTTCCTCCAAAGGTTGGTGCTAAAAATGGCGGTCGAAGACATTTTATCCGATTTTAACCAGTACGATTTGACCAACGACCCGAAATGGCAGGTTGCCCGTTCCCTTGCCTGGGAAGTTGAAAAAAGCAAGTACCTGCCCGGGAAAAAATAACTCCTCCAAATGGATTTTGTCATAGACGCAAATGTTTTGATGAGCATGCTCATCAGCGGAAAGGCTTCTTACAAAGAACTCACCGGGTATTTCCACTTTATCCTGCCTGAATTTGTTTTTGTTGAAATTGACAAGTACAAGGACGTTATTCGCACCAAGTCAAAATTGGACGAGGTGCAGTTCGACAGATTTGCCTACGCCATTTTTTCCAACCTGACCATTTTGCCTGCCCTGCTTCTTGCCGAAGAAACCAAGGAAAAAGCGGAAGAATTGACGAACGATATTGACATTAAAGACGCACCTTACGTGGCACTGGCGTTGCAATTGGATTTGGTGTTGCTGACAAACGACAAGCCATTGGATATTGGTCTGAAGAAGAAAGGCTTTCGGAAAGTGATGTTATTCGAGACGTTTTTGAGAAACGCCTGATATTCCGGCATTTGCCAACCCATTCGTCACCATGCCATTGTTGGAACCAGCCCCGCCTACCTCCCCGCCCTCCCCGCAAAAAACGAAGCAGTCAAAAAATTCCCGCAAGACTTCCTCACCGCCTCCGCCCCCTGCCCCCTAAAGGGGTAATCATGGGTGCGCTCGTGGTTCCTCACCGGCGACCCGGTCACGGGAAAAGCTATAACTTCCCCGTTCGAAACACAAACGACAACGCATGAAAAACGACATCCTTCCCACTGGCTATCCTGACTGGCTCGAATCCGTCAAGTTGAAAATCCGTTCGGCGCAACTCAAAGCGGCGGTGCAGGTCAATGTGGAAATGATTGCCCTGTATTGGGATTTAGGCAAACAAATCACCGAAAAACAGGAAACCGAAGGCTGTGGCAACGCCGTGGTGGAGCGCTTGTCTGCCGATTTGAGGCAGGCTTTTCCGCATACGAGCGGCTATTCCCGCAGCAACCTGTTTTACATGCGGCAGTTTTACAGGTTCTACCGGGAGGCTCCCGAATTTGTCCAACAGGCTGTTGGACAAATTCCCTGGGGACATAACATCCAGATTTTTACGCATTCGGCAGACGTTGAAGAAGCAACTTTTTACTTGAAAAGCACTGCTGAACATGCCGCCAGAGGTGCGCTCTTGGCTTTTGGAAGACAACCCGAAGACATGAAGAAATAATCGAACAACTAACAATTACAAAATCACCACCATGCCACTCATCGAAACAGCCACCACCTACCTCCTTGACCTCCTCGTGAAAAACGAAGCAATCAAAAAATTCCCGCAAGACTTCGTCACGGAGTCCGTCAAGTGGGTGCGCTACGGATGGAATGACAGAAACCTTCAACCTTTCCAATCCAAAAAATTCACCCTATTTTTGTAAAAAATAAGCCTCATGCAAAAAGTACAGGTACAGGCAGAAGTTGACGTAAAGTCTTTTCTCTCCCAATTTGGGACTATGGAGTTGGAAGAATTGCAGCGGGAAATCCCCGCATTGCTTGCACGGCGCAGGGCCGTTGACAAAAAAGCGGAAGAAACGGCGCTGCTCAGGCGCTTGAACGAGGAATGTGCCCTGCCCGAAAAGCATTGGCTGCGGTTCAATACGCTCAACGAAAAAAAACAACAAACGGAGCTGACCAGCCAAGAATGGAAAGAATTTTTCCGGCTGGTAAAGGAAGAAGAACGGCTCCGCTTGAAGCGCATCCTGATTTTGGGAGAACTGGCGCAACTTAGGGGGGTCTCCCTCGATGAAATCGCAGATGCGCTTGGCGTCAAAGCCCCCGACCATGCCAATTAACCGATTGCCAGCCGAGGTGTGCCGCATGGTAAAGCTGAGGGCAAGTAACCTTTGCGAATATTGCCTTGCACTGGGCAAATTCTCTTTCCATCCGTTCCAAATTGACCATATCGTGCCGCCATCGAAAGGCGGCAGCAATGACCCCCGAAACCTTGCCAATGCCTGCCATTTTTGCAACGGCAGCAAGCACATCAAAACCGAAGCCACCGACCCGCTGACGGGTGTCATCGTGCTTTTGTTTCATCCACGCAACGACCAATGGGATGCACATTTCACTTGGAACGATGATTTCACCATTGTCGTCGGCCTCACCCCCGTTGGCAGGGCCACCGTATCTTGCCTGAAAATGAACCGGGAAGAAGCGGTCAACCTGCGTACTGCTTTGAGGGTATTTGGGGTGCACCCGCCAAAATGACTGCACACAATCCACTAAATTTTCCAACTAAGCATCCATATTTCCACCACCATGCCACTCATCGAATCAGCCACCGCCTACCTCCCCGTCCTCCTCGCAAAAAATGAAACTGTCAAAAAATTCCCGCAGGGCTTCTTCACTTCCTCCATGCAATGGGTGCGCTCCAACTTTCGGGCAGGTGGGAGCAGTTGAAAAGGCAGGAGATGTTGGGCATCCTCAGCTTTTCGGAAGCTAACGTGGAGCGGTCGAAGATTTCGGCGGCGGCGCTGGAATTAATCGCAGATTTGGGGTGAACTTAAATTTTCCCCACCCTCCCCAGCAGCCCCATATCCTCCTCCCAATGCTTCAACGCCAGTTGGTACGCCGCCTGCGTTTTCGTCAGTTTCAGCGTATGTGGCGAGCCTTTCCTGATGGTCTCCATGCTTAGGTCAATGATCTCCCGGCCAATGGCGGCGGCCATTTGCTGGCGGTATGCTTCGCTCTTGCGGTACTCGTACATCTGCTCGGTGGGCGATTCGAGGAAGGGGCGCAGCAGTTCCCACAGCTCCCGGTCGGACTTGGCGGCGGGCACCTTGCGCCGCCAGTCGGTGGGCGGGGTGGGCTTGGTGGCCGTGCGGGATTTCAGGTCGTCTAAGCAGGCCTGGCGCAGCAGTGCAGGCAGCGGCCCTTCGGGGTACTGCTTTTCGAGCAGCACGGCGGTGAGCACGCCGTTGGCGTAGTCCCTTGGCAGGGGGTGGGTGAGGCTGTCCAGCATGTCCATTGCCCAGGCGGTGTCGGCCTGCTTCAGTTGGGCGAGGAGCAGGACTTTTTCAAGGATGGCCTTGGGCATTTCCACCTTGGGCGCTGGTTTGCTCCCCCAATAGCTGTCAGGTTTCAGGTTTTGGAGCTTCGCAAGGCGGATATGCGCTGGCAGCCCCACCAATTGCGCCAGCACAAAATCGCTGCCACGGCCCGGCCCCTGTTGCGCCAGCGAAATCAGCACGGCGAGGAAATGGTCGAGCACGGCCCTGTCGCCCGAAGCGGCGGCCTGCTGGAAAACGGGGCCAAAATGGGCGGGCTGGAACTGCTCCAACAGGGCGGCCCAGGTGGGCACTTCTATTTTATCGAAAACAATACCGAGCAGTGGGAGGCCCGTTTTTAGCAACAATTTTTCGTCTTCCAAACGCAGTAAAATGGAGGCGAGTGGGCTGCAATCGGGGCGGCTGTATTTTTCCTTCAACTCCTCCACCGTGAAGCCCATGACCAATTGGCGGGCATACATCGGCGCTTGCAGCGAGGCGTCGCCCCAGTGTTCGAGGTAGTATTTGAGCCATTCCAGCCTCACGCTGACGGGGGTGGCCGTCAGCAGGGCGGCGTGCTTGTTTTTTGGCCAGAGGATGACGGCGCCGTAGTGGTACCAGTACTCGATGGTCATGCCCGCATTGCCGGTATAGCCCTCGGCCTGCTCCTCGGTGGGGTCGCCGTCGCCGATTTCGAGGTCGGTGAGCAGGTCGTCGTCGGTGAGGTGGATGGTGCCCAGCGTCGGTGCGCCGTCGCCGCTCCAGTGCTCGATGGTGGTGTGGCTTTCGTACACCTCGCCCATCGTGCCGCCTTCTGGGGTTTCATAGCGGTCTTCGTAGCTGCGGTAGCGGCTACGGCGGCCATAGTCGGGTTCTTCGAGTTCGCCCATGAGGTAGTGGCTGACGAGGCCGAGGCCGGCGAAGTAGCCCGCCTGCCCAACGGCTTCCATCAGCGCCTCGGCTCGTGGTCGGTCGTGGTGCTTGAGGCTTTCCAAAGAAAAATTGGCGGGGGTGTACTGGTGCCCCAACAGGACGGCTAAGGGCTTGGTTTCAAAGGAAGACTCCAGGTTTTTCAGCAGCGGCACAAGCTGCCCGGCCTGTTCGGAAAAGGTCGCACTGCCCAGCGGCTTAGCCCCCGGCGGCTGCAAAAGGTTATAGACCAGGCAGACCCGATGGCCCGACGTGACGGGCAGTAGTTCATGGTCGCAATCGGCGAAAAAAGCGGCATAGGGCAGCCGGTGCTCGCTGGCCATTGCCGAAAAATCGAAGGCCTCCTCCCTGCCCTCGAAGCGGACCCGCAGCTCGCCGCCCGTGTGCCGGGAGGGCAGCCCGATGACGAGGGTGCCGAACATGCCCGGCTCCTTTTCCGAGTCCTTGTGCGTCTTGAAGAACCCGCCCTTTTCGTAAATGAGCAGTTTGTAGAGGGAGGCTGTCACGGGCTGCTTTTCGATGCCCAGCCCTTTCTTCACTTTCTTCAGGGTTTTTTTCAAAACGCCTTCCCATTCATCGCCTTGGAAGCTCACCTGCTGGGCATCAATCTCCCAAGTCTTGCGCACGGCGGTGTCGGTGAGGGTCTTGCTGCCCTTGCCGTAGGGCGCTTGCTTGGCCAGTTGGATGATGGCCTTAGCCTGTACGTCGTTGATGGGAAAGCCCACCTCGCCCAGCCCTTCGATGTGGAGGCCGGGCGGGGTGAACTTCTTGTCGCCGGAGGTGGCGAACGAGCCGCTGCCTTGGATGCTGTCGAGCAGGGCGAGGAGCTGCTTGGCGGTCTTGTTCATAGTGGATATGATTTTAATGAAAAGGGATGGTGGTGGTTTGTCGCCGCAAATTTCATCAAATGCATGGATTTAGCATCGTGTAAATTGGAGAAAAAATCCACCCTTCCTCTCCCATGCTGCTCGAATCTCACGATATGGCGTCCAATATCAAGCGCCTCTTGGCCATCGAATAATTGAACTACAAGCGTGGGTACTCGCTATCTTTGCCCGCCCATTTCTAATTTATCATTCGTAAAATTTATGGAAAACACCACCGTCCAAAACCTCCCTGCCAAGCTCGAAGCCTTCGCCCGCCTACTGCAAATCATGGACGACCTTCGGGAAAAATGCCCCTGGGACCGCAAGCAGACTTTCCAGACCCTGCGCAACCTGACCATCGAGGAGACCTACGAACTGGCCGATGCCATCCTCGACGATGACCTCGACGGCATCAAGGAGGAACTGGGCGACATCATGCTGCACCTGGTTTTTTACGCAAAAATTGCGGAGGAGAAACAGGCATGGGATATGGCCGACTCGCTCCACGCCATCTGCGACAAGCTGGTGCAGCGCCACCCGCACGTTTACGCCGATACTCAAGTCGCCGACGAGGAGGAGGTGAAGCGCAACTGGGAAAAACTAAAACTGAAAGGTGGCAAAAAGTCCCTGCTGGAAGGCGTTCCGACCTCGCTGCCCGCCCTCGTGAAGGCTTGGCGGATGCAGCAAAAAACGGCGCAGGTGGGTTTTGAATGGGAAAACACGGCGCAGGTGTGGGCGAAGGTACAGGAGGAAATCGGCGAGCTGCAAGAGGCCGTCGAAGGTGATTTTTCGCAAGAAAAAAAGGAAGATGAGTTCGGCGATGTGCTGTTCTCGCTGGTCAACTACGCCCGTTTCCTGCACATTGAACCGGAGACGGCGCTAGAGCGGGTGAACCGAAAGTTCAAGGCCCGCTTCGAGTACATTGAGGCGAATGCGCCCAAGCCGCTGGACGAGATGACGCTGGCGGAGATGGATGCGCTGTGGGACGAGGCGAAAATTAAGTTGGCAGCCAGTTAAGTTGGCAGTTCGACAGTTGGCAGTGGGCAGTCAGTGACTGCTTCCACGGTCTTGACTGCCCACTGCCAACTGTCGAACTGCCAACTGAGAAACAATCACCTCCCCGTGATGCCTCGTATTTTCAATAAACAACTTGCTCGTATCCAGCCCCGCCTGTACTACGCCCGCCAAATAGACGCCGGGCAGGTTTGACTCAAAAGTTTCGGCGTTCATCACTGGTGTCCGCTGCTCGTCAGCATTGAATTGGATGCCAAGTTTTTCAAAAAAATCGAAGTCCGGCTGGTAGCCCGTCATGGCCAGCACGAAGTCGTTTTCGAGGGTCACCTCGCCGTCGGGCGTGGCCAACACGACCTCCGTTGGGCGGATTTCCTTCACCTGCGAGTTGAAAAAAGCACGGATGCTCCCCTCCTTGATGCGGTTCTCGATGTTCGGTCGAATCCAGTATTTCACCTTGTCGTAAATGGCCGCTTCGCGGATGCACATCGTCACCTCGGCGCCTTTGTAGAAAGTTTCCAGCGCCACGTCGCAGGCGGAGTTGGCCGCACCGACCACCAGCACCTGCTGGCCCACGTAGGGGTGCGCCTCATCGTAAAAGTGCTTGACCTTCGGCAAATCCTCGCCCGGCACGTGCATCATCCGGGGCACGTCGTAGAAGCCGGTGGCGATGGCGACATGACGGGTTGGGTAGCTGCCTTTCGGGGTTTTCACTTCGTAAATGCCATCGCTGCGGCGCTCCATGCCCAGCACGGGTTCGTAGGTTTTCACCTTCAGTTTCCAGCTTTCAAGGATGCGGCGATAGTATTCGAGCGCCTCCCGGCGGGTGGGCTTGTCGGTGTGCGAGATGAACGGAACGCCGCCGATTTCGAGGTTCAGCGAAGTGGAAAAAAAGGTCATGTTGGTGGGGAAGCGGAAGATGGAATTAACCAGCACGCCCTTTTCAAGCACGAGGTATTGCAGCCCAGCCCGCTCGGCTTCGATGGCGATGGCGAGACCAGTGGGGCCTGCGCCGATGGTGAGGAGGTCGAGGGGTGAAGTGGATGCTTTCATGCAGAAAGGTAATTTTTTGATGACAAAGTTCGGCAGAAAAAGGGAAGTGGAATTGATGGAAGTCAATTGGCAAGTGCTTCAATTTTTGCCCTGTGACAAAAGTCACGTTCAGCGCTGCGGAAAGTCATTCGCCAGGGATGGAATAACCGATAAAATTGTCCGAAAATCTTATTTCTACTGATTAAAAATTCAAATCATGAAAAAACAAGTCTTCTTAGTTTTTGCCCTCGTTGTTGGTTTAATGTTCGGGGTGCAGTCTTGCCAATCGGGTGCAACCGATAACAGTGAAGCCGCTGTAGCCGAGGCTACCACCCAACCAGCACCTGGCGGTGGCCAAGCCAGCGTAGTGGAGGAAAACTCCGAGCCAAACGTGGTGAAGGTGGCCGTTGGTTCGAAGGACCACACGACGCTCGTCGCTGCGCTCCAAGCTGCCGACCTGGTGAATTCAATGGCCAATGTTGGCCCATTCACCGTTTTTGCACCTACCAATGCTGCCTTCGATGCCCTGCCCGCTGGCACGGTGGAGGGTTTGCTGAAGCCGGAGAAAAAAGCGGATTTGACCAACATCCTCAAGTACCACGTCACCACCTCCGCCCTCACCGAAATGATGCTCTCGGATGGCATGACGCTTGGCATGGCCAACGGCGGCAAGGTCACCATCAAGAAAACGGGTGATAAAATCATGGTAAATGACGCCAACGTGCTCGGTTCCGTGAAGGCTTCCAATGGCATGGTCTATGTGATTGACAAAGTGCTGCTGCCGAAATAAGTATCAGGCAAATAGTCAAACAGGACTCCAATCCAACTTTTGGCATTGCCAGGGCGTGATTCCTGGCAATGCCAAGTTGTATTTTCCACTATTTAAATTTTGGTACTGAACGATTAAGGTATGGAGTAACTTAGCGTCAAATTTTTTTCCAAT